>JBFWXO010000062.1:0-35960 GCA_050187355.1 Vicinamibacterales bacterium | reverse complement strand
TTCCTGCCGCAGGCGTTCCTGGCGCGTGTCCAGCTGGGCGCGGTCCATGTCGAGCTGTTTGAGGTTCGTCTGCAGATCGGCGACCCTGGCGTGGTTCTCGAGGGCGTCCTGCTCGGCGTCGAGCAGGCTGTCGGCCATAGGGGGGATGAGGCCCTCGGCGAGGAGCTTCCGCTGGCTGGCGAGACGCTCCGCGAGCACGGGCGTCAGCGCCTCCCCGTCCCGCACCTGGCGCTCGAGCCGGTCGCGCCGGAGATCGAGGCTCACGCGGGCGATGCGAATCTCCTCCTGCTGCAGCGCGAGTGCCCGGTCCTCGATCTGTCGTTTTCGGCGGTCCTGCGCCTGCAACTCGTCGAGCCGCGTCCGTTGCTCGCGCCGCTCGCCCTCGACTTCGGCGCGGTCCAGGCGCACGACGAGCTGACCCGCCTCCACGCGATCCCCGGGCTTCACGCCGAAACCCGCCACCCGCCCGTCCGACACCGACTGGATCGGCACCACCTGCCGGGGCCGGGCCAGGACGCCGTGCCCGTTCACCGTCGTGGGCAGGGTGCCCCAGACGCTCCAGGCGATCACGACGGCGGTGAGGGCGATCGCGCCCACCAGCGCCAGCCAGTCCCATGGCTCGATGATCGTGACGAGGTCGTCCAGGCGCTCCGGCGAGGCGACGCGATCGAGCGCCTCCTTGCGGAACAGCCCTCGCGGCGGCCGGGCCATCAGACGCCTCCGAGGCGGCGCAGCATCCAGTCGAACCGGGCGCCGGCGAGCGCGGTGGCGCCCAGGACGTCGGGGTCGATGTCGTCGTCCGATGGCGACGCGGCGTCCTCGACCGCCCCGTAGCCGAGCCGCGACGTGGACGTGCGGAGGCGATCGGCCAGGAACATGGCGATCGCCCGATAGAAACGGCTCGCGAATGACGGGTCGTCCAGCCGCTCGGTCAGGGCCGCCTTGGGTACGGCCAGCACCGTGGATTCGGCCTCGGCGAGGACGCTGGCCGAGGGCGGACGGGAGTCCACGAACGACATCTCGCCCACGATCTCTCCGGCCCGCAGGGTCGCCACGTCCACCGTGCGGCCGCCCTCGCCGTCCAGGGTCACGCGAAACGCGCCGTCGAGGACCAGGAACACATCCTCCATCGGCTCGCCCTGCGTGATGATGCGGGTGCCCGACGGCACGACTCTCCGCTCGCCGGCCTGGATCATCCAGTCGAGGTCCGCGTCGTTCAGGATTCCGAGGAAGAGGAGCGCTTTTCGCATCGTCGGGGCTCGGCCGGCCGTAGTCTCGCACAGCGGGGGAGGGCGGTCCACGGTCGCCGCCCGCCCGCAGGGTCGGCCCGGTACCAAGGCCCGAATCGTCCGTTCCCGCCGGCGGCGCTCAGCCGGGCGGCAGGCTGCCGAGCAGCCGATCCCACGCGCGCGTCACGGTGTCCCAGTCGTGGGCGGCCGCGACTGCGACGCCGGCCTCGCCGAGCGTGCCGCCGAGCCTGCGGTCGGCGGCCAGCCGCGTCAGCGCCTGCACGGCCGCGCCCTCGTCGATGTGGGCGGCGAGACCGGTCCGTCCGAACACACGCGCCGCTGGCGGCACGAGCAGCGAGAACGGCGCGGCATATTCGGGCGGGCCGCCCGCGTCGGTGATCACGTTGGGCACGCCGCACGCCCCGGTCTCGAGGACGGTGAGTTCCCAGCCTCCGCCCTCGGACGGCAGCAGGTGGACGTCACAGGCGCCCATGCGGGCGGCGAGATCCTCGGCGCCGATGCCCTCGCCCACACGACGTGATGCGGCCAGGACGACGCGATCGGCGACGCCGCTTCCGGAGACGAGTCGTGCGAGGTCCCACCCGCCGGCCCAGGCGCGCTGGAGCGGTGTCAGCAGATCAGTATGGAGGTAGAGGCGGGCCTCGGGTTGCGGACGACCGCGCGTCAGCCCCGCCGACCCGCAGCGAACGCAGGATGTCGGGGCCGTGCGAGCGCCGTCGAGGGGATCGAGGTCCCAGGCCGAGACGCCGCCGCAGGCCTCGCATGTCGACCATGCCCCGAGGGCGAAGGTGGCGAAGATCCGCAGCGCCACGTCGGGCCGCTTGTGCGCGCTGTTCCGGCCGAAGAAGCCGACGACGAACGCTCCGTCATCGGCGTCGAACGCGCGAAGTCGCGTGCGGCGGCGCGCCTCCGGATCGGGTCGCCGGAAGGTCGTCGTGTCCACGCCATGGGGAATGGGCGCAGACACCGCGGGTGGGCCGGTCGGCACGCACACGGCAGCCGCCGCTCGCGCCGCGAAGGCCGTGAACGGCACGACGTGGTCGAACCGCGCGAACAGCCGGCCGGCCCACGGCGGAAGCGGCGCGTAGTTCACGGGCAGGTAGGCGACGAAGGAGACTCGCCGGCGCAGGGCCCGATCATCGAGAGCGTCGATCAGGATCTGCTGATCGAACGCGGTGCCAATCGACACCAGCGTGACCCGCGCCGAGGGGTGGACCGCCTCGCCGAGCGCCGACTGGAGCAGGTGCCGCAGCCGCGCGTCACCCTCGCCGTCGCCGTCCTCCGGCGTGTCGGCGGCGAAGACGTCATACGGCTCGGGAGGGCTGCCGGCCGCCGGGGGATGGCGTCCGATCACCTGCACGTGCCATCGCCCCGTCGCGTGCAGCCCCCGGGCCACGTGGCGAGCCACGGTCGCAAACCCGCGATGGAGCGACGGATGGTCGCCCACGATCAACAGCCGGCGCATCGCTCACGCCACCGCGAGGGCCCCCAGCTCGGCGTGCCACCGGTCCATGACGGCCGACGGGGTGAAGGCCCGCGCGCCCTCGCGCGCCCGGGTCCCCTCGACCCGGCGCGCCGCCGGGTCGTCGGTCAAGTCCATGAGGTGTCGCACGGCGTGGCCCACGTCCATGATCGCTTCCCGGTGTCCCGCCGGGACGTCGAGCGTCACCGCCGGCGGGACGAGACGCGCAACGCCCGCGAGGACCTCCGCGGCCGCCCCGAATCGCGTGACCAGGGTCGGTATCCCGATCGCACACGACGCGAGCACGGCCGGTTCGATGTTCGCGAGGCCATGGGGCGCCAGATGAATGGTGGCCCGTCCGAGCGGCCGCCAGGCCTGGCCCGCGTCGACTGCCGGGCGGCGGATCTGCACCCGCTCATCGAGGCCGAGGGCGTGCACGGCGGTCGCGAGAGTCCACGCGCCAAGGGCACCCGAGTCGCCGTCGGTGGTGGGCTCGCCGACCAGCGACAGTCGTACGTCCGGGCGTGGCCGCCCGGCCCGGCCGAGCGTCGACCCGCACGGGCCGCAGGCCGTGACGGGCCGCGTGCCCCGATCGACGGCGTACGGCGTGACGCGACGGCAGGCGCAACACTCCCAATAAAGGCCGTCCGCGAAGACGTGAAAGATCTGGAGCGCCCGGAAGGCGGCCGCCTTGTCCTCGAGCGCGCAGGCGATCGCGATCGGCGGCTCGGGTCCCGTTCCCCCCGCGGACGTCGCCGGGACCATGGGAGGCACGACGGCGACGGACGCGCGCACCGCGCCGGCAGCGCGACAGCACTCCCTGACGGCGCGTGCGCCGAAGGCCGACTCGGTGACGACGAGATCCGCGAGCGCGAACAGGTCGGCATGCCAGGGATGCAGCGGAACTCTCGCGATCGGCGCCCGAACCACGACGCGCACGCCCGGGCGCAGGCCGCCGGTGACGAGGGTGCGCAGCCAGCGGCGCTGGTCGGCGAAGGTGCCGTCGACGAGGACGACTGGACGACCGGGGATCGCAGCGGCGGCCGCGTGGCGGACGGCGCGGGCCAGCCGCCCGAACGGCTGGCCGTCGACGGCGTCGACGTAGCAGACCTCCACCTGCCACGCGTCGCACGGGAGCGTCCGTGCCAGGGTCGGTCCGATATCGAGTAGTCGCTCCGTTCGCGGGGGCCGGACGACCAGCAGCGAGTTCACGTCCTGTGGCGGCGCCCGCGGCGGCGGACGGCCGCCGATGACTCCGTGCGTGTGCCGTGCCGCGGCCTACGAATCCAAGTAACGCCGCGCCCGGCCGCCGGCGAGGCCCTGGAGTTCGGCGGCGGACAGCTCGTCGAGGTCTTCCATGTCGCTCATGGCTGCTTGGAGATCGTCGCCGCTGAAGGAAAAGCCCATCTCGCCGGCCAGGCGCAGGAGCGTGGCTTCGTGAGCCGCGCGCACCTTGGCGGCTGCGTCTTCGTCGGTCGAAACATGAACCAGGAAATCCTTGGCCTTCTGCACGCTCATAGGTCTCTCCCGACTTAGACTGAATCGCGCGCAGCATAGGTTGGCGGATATCGCCAAGTCAAGACGACTCGCTGATGCGAACCATGGACCCCCCGGCCCTCCGCCCGCTCATGCCGTTGCTGGTCGCGAACCGTGACTTCGTGCTCGGCGGAGGCGAGGTCGGCCTCCGGTTGCTGGTGCGTGATCTCGTCGCGCGCGGCCATGCGCCCGTCGTCGCCGTGCCAGGTCCCCGCGGGCTCATCGGCCGCGGCGACGAACACGTCATTCCGGCCGTCCTGCCCGGTGCGGCCGCCGCATTGTCGCAGCTGGCCGCCCGGTGTGATCTCGTGCACGTCTTCTCCAATCGGTCCGCGCTGATGGCCATCCTCGCCCGGACGCGGAAGCCGCTCGTCGTCCACGCGCTCGTGCCGCCCCCCGATGCGTACGACGCGATCGTGGTGTCGTTCGCCGATGCCATCATCACGAACTCCCGGGCCACGGCTCGCCGATTCGAGCCCGGGACGGCCCGCGTGATCTACAACGGCGTCCCCCACCCACGCCCCGTCGAGTCGCGGCTCGACCTCCGGCCCGGCCGGCGGACCATCGTCATCGTCGGCAACCTCGCGCCGCGCAAGGGCCAGATGGATGCCCTGCCCGCGCTCGAGCAGGTCATGGCCGAGCGCGACGACGTGGACGTGGCCTTTGCCGGCCACGCAGTCGGCCCGATCGCGCTGGCGCTGACCGAACGCGCGGCGACGTCACACGGCCGGCTCCGCCTGCTCGGCTTCGTGCCCGACATCGCCGATCATCTCGGGGAGTTCGCGCTGGTGGTGGTGCCGTCCCGCTCCGAAGGCTTCGGCCGCGTGGCCGTCGAAGCGCTGCGGGCCGGGGTGCCGGTCCTGGCGACGCGCGTCGAGGGGCTCGAAGAGGCGCTTCAGGACCATCGGGATCCGTGGCTGCCCGAGGCGCGCGACGCGTGGGCCGCCCGGATCCTGCGGGAGCTCGACACCCCCACCTGCGGGTCCGATGCGCTTCGGGCCGCGGCCCGCCGCTTCGATCCGGACCGCTACACCGACGAGATCGTGGCGTGCTACCGGGACGTGGTCGCGCGCTCGACCGACGCGGTCCGCCTCCGGGGCTGAGGCTCATGCCGCTTCGCGTCGCATCCGCCAGCCTCGTGTCGTCGCGATATGCCGCGGTCGTGGCCGTGCCGGCGTTCAACGCGCGGGCGACCATCGAACGGACGCTCGCGAGCGCTGCCGCCAGCATCGCCGAGTATCGGCGCCGCGGAGGGCGACCCGTGGCCATCTCCGTGGTGGACGACGCGTCGAGCGATGGGACGGCCGCGGTCGTGGCGGCGTTCGGCGAGCGATGCGACGAGGACGTGTTCCTGACCGTACGGACCGCCAACGGCGGCCGGGCGCGCGCCAGGAATCTCGCGGTAGCCGCCGTCGCGTCGGACTGCTGTCTCTTCCTGGACCACGACGACCACTACGACGTCGGGCACGTCTCCACGTGCCTCGAGGCCCTGGACGCGCATCCGGCCGCGGACTTCGTGAAGACGGGCGTCCGCCTGTCCGACCCCGTCCATCCGGACTGGGTCCCCCGGATCGCCGCGAGCCTCACCCAGAACCTCTGCGTGCGGGCGCGCGTGCACCGCCTGGTCGGAGGCTTCCAGGAGGAGCCGGTAGTGGAGGCCTACGGCTGCGACGACCAGCTGTACAACCGCACGCTGCGCGCCTGCTTCCCCGGCGTCGAGATTGCGGCGCCGACCGTCACCTTCGTCCGGCGGCTGGGCAATTCGTTCGACCGGCAGTACGATCGCAAGTTCACGCGGCCCGAAGCCGAGGCCGAGAACACGCTCACGCCCGAGCAGCGGCGCTTGCAGCCCCTGATCCGGGCGATGCACGATCGGCGGCTGGCCGACGTGCACGTGCGGCTCGCCCGTCTCGAAGCCCTGCGCCGGCCTTTCGGGGCCCACCGCCGTGCGCGGCCAGCCGAGGAGCCGGTGAGACTTCTCGACACGCCGCGACCGTTCGCGGACGACGGGGATCGGATCTACGCCGTCATGGTGACGGGCAAAGGCCCGGAGCGCGGCGCGCTGGCCAATGCCTCGGTGCGAAGCTTCCTGCGCCAGGATCACCCGAACCGTGCCCTGGTCGTGGTGAACGACGGGCCGTATGACGTCGACGTGTCCGGAGTGCCTCCGACTCGCAGGATCCTGGCGCGTCCGACGGGCCGGCGGACGCTCGGGGAGCTGCGCAATATCGGGCTCGACGCGGTGCCGGAGGGCGCGCTCTGGACCTACTGGGACGACGACGACTGGCACCATCCGCGTCTGCTCGCGGAGCAGCGAGCCGCCCTCGTCCGGATGGGCGTGCCGGCGTGTTTCCTGGCCCACCAGATCAAGTACGGCGTGGCGCAGGATGTCGCCGTCGCCGACTATCACCCGGGCGGCTTCGCGGGCACGCTGCTGGCCGTGAAGCACGGCGGCCTGCGATTCCCGGCCGTCGGCGCCGGCGAGGACTCGGCGTTCACGGCCGCCCTGAAGGAACGCTGGCCCTGGACCGTCTGGCGCAATCCGGCCCACTACTTCGTCCGGTTCTTCCACGGTGCCAACACGTGGCCCGCCGATCACTTCGGACTCGGCGGCGAGGCTCCCGGTCGATGGCACGTCCCACGTGCTGCGGCCGTCTGTCTGCGTGCCATCCTGCCCGCCTACCGGGAGGCGTTTCCGTGATGCGCCCCTACGTGATCGTGGCGCCGGGCTACACCGAGAAGTCGTGGGGCGTCAGGACCCTGCACCAGTTGTGTCACCGGCTCAACCAGCTTGGCGCGCCGGCCTACATGATGCTGACCAACGACGCCGGAACACGCGCCGACTGGACGACGCCGCCGGCCAAGGTCGGCCACGTGCGCGACGGCATCGTCGTCTATCCGGAGATCGTGTCCGGGAATTTCCTGCGGGCGCGCCGCGTCGTGCGCTGGCTGCTCAACCGTCCAGGCTACGTGGGGCGGATGCCGGCCCCATACGGGCCCGACGACTACGTCGTCGCGTGGAGCCGGATCATCGACCACCGGCTGCCGATTCTGAACATTCAGATCGCGAACGACGGGCTCTTCCACCCCGAGGATCTCCCGTCGAAGGACGGCGAGCTGTTCTACGTGGGCAAGGGTTCCCGCTTCGCCAGACGGCCCGAGATCGAGCGGACGCGCGTCGAGGTCACGCGCGAGTGGCCCGCGACCCACCACGACCTCGCGGCGCTGCTCCGGCGCTCGCGCGCCCTCTACAGCTACGACACGCTCTCGGGCATCAACTACGAGGCCACGTTGTGTGGCACTCTGTGCGTGATCCTCCCGAACGGCCCGTACGCGCGCGAGGACATTGCGCGGGGCGAGCTCGGCATGAACGGCATCGCCTGGGGCGATGCGCCCGACGAGATCGCCCGGGCGCGCCGAACGCTGCCCGACGCCTGGCCGGCGTATCTCGCGGCGGTCGCGCGCGAGTCCGAGGACGTGCGCGCCTTCATCGACGCCACGCAGGCCCGCTGGTAGGCGCTCGCTCACGGCCGGCGGGTCGGGCCGGCTGGCGTCGAACGCGATCGGCCCGTCCCGTTCGTGAGGGCGGGAGTATGATGCCGGTCGCCGATGCCGGATTCCTGGCGGTCCCTCCCGAGTCCCGTGTTCCCGCCGTCGTTCCGCGCCGCCGGCGCGGTGACGCTCGCCGCCCGGCCGTGCCAGCCTTCCTAGCGCGCCGCTGGGCCGTCGTCCTGTGCCAGGGCACGCCCGTCGCCTCGCCTCCCACGATGTCGCGGCTGTACCAATGGGGATTCCGCAAGTTCGCCCTGCTGTGCCCGCCTGACGGGGCGGAGGCAGCCGCGATCCTGGCTGCCGGCCTCCCGCGCGACGCCGTTGCCTTGCCGGCGATCGAGGCCCCGCCAGACGGATCGGTCCTGGCCTGGCTGGGTCGTGCCCTGCCTGCCGTCGACGCCGACCACGTGTTCCTGACCGACCTCGACGCGCCGCCCGACGTCGACGTCCTCGGGATGTTCCATCTGCACGTGCGCCGGCGCGCCGGCGCCACGCTGTGGTCGCGACGAGCGGTGGCAGTGCCCGCCGCGGCCGGAGGGCCTCGCAGCACCGCTGTCGTGTCGAGTCCGATCGACGCGGCCCCGGCCTGGATTTCCCGCGCCGATCTGGTGCGTGCCACGACCGGGCGTCCCTTGGCCGACGATTTCCTTGGCGCCCTGGCGCGCGAGGGGCGCCTGACGTACTTCGAGGGCGCCGGGCCGTGGGAAGCGCCGGGTCGGGCGTCGCACCCGGGTGCGGGTGCGCTCGAGGCCCCGGCCGGAGGGGCGGCCGCCGCCTCGGATCTCGCCACACGTTCGAGCTATGGCACGCGCTATGTCAGCAGCATCGATCGGATGCGCCGGCAGATTCGCGAGAAGACCGTTCTCCCGCACCAGGTCGAGGTGCAGCCCGGGCCGATGTCGACGCAGCTGTGCTGGATGAAGTGCCCGTATTGTTACGGCGTGTCGGCGACCGACACGGGCGAGCGGCTGCCGATCGATCGCTACGAGGAGGTCCTGCGGCAGATCGCCGACGGGGGCGTGACCAAGATCATCTTCGCCGGCTACGCCACCGATCCCCTCGCGTTCCGCGATATCGAGCGGCTGATTGCGGTGTCGAGGGAGTACGGCCAGATCGTGGGCATCCACACCAAGGCCCTGCGGGTCTCCGACACGCTCGTCGGACTCATCGCGGCGAGGGACGTGGCGCCCCTGTCCTATCTCAGCGTGAGCGTCGACGCCGGCACCAACGAGACCTACAACCGGGTGCACGGCATGCCCGACAGCCGCGCGCCGCTCTACGACCGCGTCGTCGCGAATCTCACGCGCGTTTGCGCGGCGCGGCGCGCGACCGGCGCGCCGCTGGACGTCACGGCGACCTATCTGCTGAACGGCCACAATGCGTCGCCGGCCGAGGTGTTCACGGCCATCGAGGACCTGAAGCGGGCCGGGGTGGACCTGATCCGCTTCACCTTCCCGCAGACGCCGCGCGGATACGTGCCGGCGCCCGGGGATCGCGACGTGCCGGACCGCGCCGCCGTGCGCACGATCTACGGGCGGCTCGCGGAGACGATCGCCGCGATGTCCGATGACCGGTGCCGCGTCGTGATCATGGACGTGGACGAGCAGTATCACGTCTACGACCGGCCGCGCACGCTGCCCTGCTTCGCGCGCTTCGTCTTTCCGACCATCGGGTTCGACGGCTACCTGTCGCACTGCTCGGAGTCGTGCGCACCGCACTTCCGGCCCATCGCCTTGGGGGACCTGACCCGGCGGGACTTCTGGGACGTATTCTACGACTACGACAGCGATCGCCTGGGGGCGTCGCTGGCGGGCGGCGCCGTCCTCATGAACGAGCTGGGGTGCCGCTGCAGCCGCAAGGAGCACGTCCTCAACGAAGGCCTGGCGGCCGCTGGGCTCCTGCACGGCTTGTGACGACGTGGGCGCCGATGGGGTGAGGACGGCGCTCTTCGGACCGGGCCGCGCGGGACGTCTTCACGCCCGGATGCTCCATGGGCTCGGTTGTCCCGTGACCGACCTGGTCGGCCGGCGGCCCGACCGAACACGGGCGGCTGCCGACGAACTCCAGGCCGAGTACGGCCACGTCGTCACCGCCCACGTCGATGCCGGCCGCCTGTTGGCCTCCCGGCGTCCCGACCTGGTCGTGATCGCCTCGCCTCCCGAGACGCACGCCGATCATCTCGAGGCGTGCGTCCGCCACGGCGTCGCCGTGCTGTGCGAGAAGCCGCTGTGCTGGAGCGCCGGCGCGCCCACCCCCGATCAGTGGGCCCTCCTCCGGCGGCTGGAGTCGATGCGGGCTGCCCGCGTCGGTCTGAACCTCCACAACCGGTTCTTCGTACGCGCGCTGCGACGCGATGGCCGCATCGCCGATCGCCTGTCGCGGCTGTCGGTGACACTCCACACCTCGGGCCTCCATCGGGGGGCGGCGATTGGCCTCGACCTGTTGCCGCACGCCGTCTCGATCCTCAGGAGCCTCGCCGGCGGCGCCGAGATCGGCACCGTCGAGCGTGACGTCGGCGAGACCCGGGCCGTGTACCGGTTCCGGTGTGGGCACCTCGACGTGTGCTTCGACCTGGCCGAGGGGGATCACGTCGCGCGGGCACTCGCGATCCGCCTCGACGACGATCGATTCGAGCGCGTGCAGGCGGGCCGCGGCGCCGCGTATCGGGTGCACCTGCTCGGCCCCGGGGGCGTGCGCGTCGAGACCGACGACCCCTTCCGGCTGTCCGTGGCTGCCGCCGTCGATCGAGTGCGGTCTGGGCGAGGAGTGGAGGAGGCACGCGATGAGGCGTGGTCGAACATGCGGGACGTCCTGACCATCCTGGGTCCGCCGTCCTGACCGCCGCCTGGCGGCGGCGCGCCCACCTCAGCCAGTCCCGGGCCTGGCCGGACGACACGCCGTCACGCGCCTGAGCGGACGTGCGCCTGCAGGCTGCGCACGAAGTCCCGCGTGCCAGGAAGCTCGCCGAACAGCCGCTCGGAGAGCTCGAGCAGCGTCGGGTCCCTCATGAGGCCACGAAACACCTCGGCATGACGGTACAGCGTCCACCGCGCGGCCGTTCTCGTGGCCAGCGGTGTCTGTGTCCTGGAGAGCGCGGCGAAGGCAGGTGCCGGTGCGTCGAAGGAACTGCCGCCTCCGAAGCGGCTCATACGCCTCATCGACGAATCGGTGTAGCGGCCGCCAAGGAGGCGCGACAGTTCCTCGCGATAGCGCTGGTCCGCCACCCACTGATTGAAGCGCGCGACCACCGTGCCCGGATCCGGATTCGCCATGAAGGCGATGGCGCGCGCGGCGAGGCGCTTCCAGTTCGCGACGACCCTCTCCATGTCGGTGGCGCCCCCCATGGGTCCACGGGACTCCAGCAGCTTCAGCCGGGACGCGATGCAGTTGAAGGGGTCGCGAATCACCAGAACGTCGAGCGCGGTGCGGCTGGTCCCCACGTAGCGGGTGCGGTGTTCCCGGAACTCCGGGCTGAAGACGCTGTCGATGAAGTCCATGTCGGGACGTTCTGCATCCAGCCGGTCCTCGTACGAGAACACCAACAGCCGCTTCTGCATCCGTCGAAGCGTCTTCTCGTCGATGTTCGCGTCGATGCCGTGCAGGACGCGCTGCCTGCAGGTCGCATAGGGATCGTGGTCGCCGTGTGCCACGTTGTTCAGGAAGCAGACCGCGTGCCCGGAATACTGATGGAGAATCCACTCGATGATCGCGTGGTTGCCGGACCGCATGAGCCCGTATGCTCGAATCTCGAGAACGTTCGTCCACATGACGGCGCGGTCGTCCTCCGCCTACTTTAGCCCTGGCGAGCTCGGGCGGCCGCGACCTGGGCGCCGTCGTCGGCGTGCCGGCAGGATGGGCGCGCCGGCGAGGGCCGCGGCCTGGTGGCGGAGCGACCCGCCCCGGCCCCCGCGCTCACGCCAACGCCCGTTCGCGACATGGAGGAGAATGCCGCAGGATGGATGAGCCATCGTCTTCCCCACGTGGCGACCGGCTGATGGCGGACGTCGCGCCTGATCCCCCGGCGCACCGTCCAGCGACGCTGGCCGTGCGGATGCGGCGGCCGCCCCGGGTCTTCGATCCCGAGACGTGCCCGCCGTCGACGTTGTATCTCGCGATGAGCACGTCGGGCATCTGCAACTTTCGGTGCAGGATGTGCCACATCTGGATGAACCAGGATCGGCAGGACGAGCTGTCGGTCGCGAGACGGGTCGAGATCGTTCGTGAGTTCGCGGCCCTGAACCCGGGCGGCACGGTGTTCATCCCGGGCGGCGAGGTGACGCTCGACCCGCCGCAGCTGTTCGCCCTGGCGAGCGCGTGCAGGGCGGAAGGTCTGGCGTGCGGCATCGTGACGAACGGATCCCGGATTGTGGACGAGGAGTTCGCCAACGCCCTCGTCGCATCCGGCCTCACGTCCATTTCAGTCTCCCTCGACAGCCAGGTGCCTGCGGTCCACGAGTACATGCGGGGAATGCCAGGCTGTTTTGCGCACACGATCAGGGCAATCCGGCTCCTCCTGCAGGCGAGGGCCGCGCACAATCCGCGCCTGACGGTGCGCACGAGCTGCGTCCTGTGCCGTCTCAACATCGAGACGCTCCCCGGATACCTGCAGTTCTGCGCGGACCTCGGTGTCGATCACGCGGGCTTCCAGCTCCTCTCGGGAACGTTCTCGAATCGGAGCGGGACGCGTGACGACTTCTTCGACAAACACTTCTGGCACGACGCCGCGTCGAAAGCGCGGGCGAAGGCCGTCATCGAAGGGGTGCTGACACCCGGCGAGACTCGCCTGCGGTTCGAGGAGCGCGAGAGGCTGGCCTGGATGCAGCGGTATATCGACGACCCGCATTTCGAGACCGGAGATCCCGTGTGTGGTTCCCACGAGCGGAATCTCATGATCGACCCCCAGGGAAATGCGGCCCTGTGCTTCGGGAGCAAGGCGATTCTCGAAGAGCCGTACCTCGGGAACGTCGCAACCAGCGATGTACGTGCGCTGTGGACGGGGGACCGGGCCCGAGCGGCCCGGCTCGTCATGGATCGATGCCGGCTCAGTTGCGGGACGCTGCACTGTCACCGCCGGCCACCCCGTCGCGCGCCGGCTCGGACGATGACGACACCGGACTGATCGGCGTCGGGGCCAGGCGCCGGTCACCCGGCCGCCCACGCTCAGAGATGGCCGCCGTGGCGCGGGAGCAGCATGAACAGCCCATGGTCCCGCCGGTGGATCACGAGCTGATACGTTCCTTCGAAGGCGGAGACGAACTCGTCCACGGCGCGTTTCACGCCGGTGGACGTCCATCGCGGATCCAGGTGGAGAAGGTAGTCGTGCCCGCAGATGATGCCGGTCGGCTGCAGCCGCGGCGCCCAGGCGCGGAGCTCTTCCTGCGTGTCGGCGTAGGCGTGCGTGGTGTCGAGGAACAGCAGGCCGAGCACGCCGTCCGGCCAGTCCTCGGCCCCCTCGCGGCTCCCCTTCTCGCAGAACGTCCAGTGCCGGAGTCGGGCGTCGCCCGCGGCGAGACCGATTGTGCCGAGCGCGGCGTCCCTGGTCCCGGCGCGCACGTCGTAGCTCGTCACGGACCCGTTCGCCTCGGCGGCTCCGGCCAGCAGCGCGAGGGTAGAGAAGCCCGCGCCGACGCCACACTCGACGACTGGCCCGGACGCCGTGCGCGCCAGCGCGTACAAGGTCATCAGGTGCGCGCTCAACCGCACCCCGTCGCGACCGGCATCGTTCACGCGCTCCAGGAGCCTCCGGAAGAGACTCGGATCGGGCGCGTCGCGCCCCGGCCGATCACGGGTTGGGGCAGATTCCACGGTGCACCTCCGAGCGTCGGTCGGTCAGCTTTTCGCGCTCCCGCGTCCGGCAACGCCCCCTGGCCACGCAGGCGTCGACGAAGAGCGGAATCCAGACTTCCGGTGGTTCGGTCGCCCTCGCAGCCCGGTACGCGCACTCCAGGTCGAACGCGCGCCGCCAGTGCCACGGCGGGCAGCCAGGCACGTCGGCCAGGCCGCGGCGCACGCGCTCGGCCATCCCGAGACCCACGTAATAGCGCGCGATGTACTCGAGCGTCATCCGCTCGCCCGGGATGATGTGTTCGACCCGTGCGTCCGGCACCCACCGTCCGCCATGGCCGTCGGCGAGCAGCTGGCGCACCATGGTCGTCTCCTCTCCCCGGACGCCGTCGGTCCCGCGCGGGCCCAGGGCTTCATCGAACGGGTACCTGCGCTGCACGCTCGTCCGGACGACCAGATTCGGACCGTAGGGAACGTGGCGCGGATCGAGTGCCCTCGGCTCGTTCCCGAAATCGCGCGCGGCGTACACGTTGGCCAGCGTCGTCCAGCCGGCGGTGAGCCAGGTGGGCGGTGGTGCCTCGAACGCGGGCCGGATCGGACCCCCGAAGAACGCGTCGTCAGTCCACCGGGTCACCGCCGCGCGGTAGGCCTGCAACCAGCCGCGGTCCACCAGAACGTCGTCGTCGGTCCAGGCGATCCAGCGACCCCGTGCCGACCGGATGGCGACATTGCGGGCACGGGAGGCGCCCAGCCGCGGCTCAACCAGGGAGCGGAGTGGGAGGCGGCTGGCCGCTTCGCGGACGACCGACCGCGTGGCCTCGTCGTCGGCGTTGTCCACCACCAGCACTTCCCAGTCGAGCCCAGCCGCGTCGACGCCGGCCAGCCGTGCGAGCGTGCGCCGGAGCAGGTCGCTCCGCTTCCAGGTGCAGACGGCCACCGTGAACACCATGCGGGTCAGGCCTCACGCGCCGGCGCCGGCGACCCTGGCGGTGTCCCGGCGATCCGTTCGAGCACGGAGCGGGGACGGCAGTGAACGTCGCCTGGTACGTGAAGTGCTGCCGCGAGGACCGACGGCCGGCGCTTCAGCTCCAGGACGGAGGGGCGGCAGTGCGCAGCGGGATGGATGACACGACCTTATCCGATTTTCGGCCGATCACGGATGGCCTGGGACCAGCCGTCCGCACACTGCCGTTGCCGCGCAGTCGAGGCTGAGCCCGCCCACGGTACCGCGCCTCCGGCCCGGCGAGCGGGCCGACGGAGCGCGGAGGCTTTGGCCCACACGGGCGCCGTTCCGCGTCAGTGAGCGGGCGGCAGCTCGATCAGCACGACGTCCGAGTTCTCTATGGTCCGGTCGAAGACGATCGCCGTGCCGTCGGGCGTGAGATCGAACGACCGTCCCGACATCAACGGCATCGTGAACCGAAAGGCCGTCAAACGGCGGGACGCGCCGGTCGCCAGGTCGAGACGGTGGAAGTCGAGCGTGCGTGACTGGTAGACGAGGGCCGAGCCGTCCGGCAGGAAGCGGTGGCCGCCCGGGCGGGCCTCGACGCCGGGCAGCGCCACTGGCTCGCCATCCGGTCGCACGGCTCGGAGCGTGGACACGCCCGCGACGATCGGGCCGTTGTAGACGATGAGGCCGCCGGCGGACGACCACGCGGGATTGGTGGCGATGCCCTCCACGATCCGCCGCGGCGGACCGCCGTCCACCGGCACCGCGTAGAGCCCGGGGACGCCGTCCAGCGTGCCGCCGGCGACGACGGTGCGGGTGTCGCGGGGCGTGGTGCATCCCGCTTCGGGTTCGCGAAGATCCCCAGGTCGGGATGCCACATCCGCGTGCAGGCCTGCGCGGCGCCTGGTCCTGCCCCGCCGACGTGAACTGGTGGACGTTCGTCAGGCCCGCTGAACGCTCAGCGCGCGCGCCGGTAGTGCAGGGCCACGGCTCCGCTGTGAAGCGGCGTCGCCGAGATCAGTTCGAGCCGTCGCGTGCTGGGCAGACCGCTCTCATACAAGGTCGGGCCGTGGCCGGCGATTCTGGGGTGCACCAGACACACGTACTCGTCGATCAGATCCAGCCGGTCCAGCGCGGCGGCGAGCTTGCCGCTGCCGAGGAGCACGCCGGCCGGGGTGGCATCCTTCAGTTCCTGCACACCCGAGCGCAGGTCGCCGGACAGGTGGTGGCTGTTGTTCCACGGAAAGTCCGTCCGGGCGGACGACACCACGTATTTCGGTTTTACCTCGAGCTTCAGGGCCCACTCACGTATCGCCGGCGGCGCCGGCACGTCGCCGCGGGCCACCGTCGGCCAGTAGCTCTCCATCATTTCGTAGGTGGTGCGGCCCCACAGCATGGCGCCGCGCTCGTCCATCAGGCGGGTGAAAAAGGCGTGCGTCTCGTCGTCCGCGATGCCCTCGCGGTGGTCGACGCAGCCGTCGAGGGTGAGGTTGATGCTGAACGTGAGCAGTCCCATAGGACGAGTCTAGTTCGCGGGGGCGGCGTACTCGCCCGGCGAAGGACGCCTTTCACGCGTGGACCGACTCACATGACCCGTGTTGCGGATCAGGGGCCAGGTCAGCTCGTCGACGAGCACGCCGCGCGTCGAACCGGCGGTCGTCACGCCCCCGCCGCCGTGCGGCATTCCTCGAGGGCCTGGCGCACCTTCTCGATGCCCTCCCGATCCTCGGGGAGGCTCTTTTGCCAGATCTCGAGGGCGCGCTGGAGCAGCGTGTCGGCCTCGGCGTATTTCTTCCGCTGCACGAGCAACCGGCCGAAGCCCAGCAGCGCCCGTGCCACATCGGGATGGTCGGGCCGCAGGGCCTCGCGATTGATCGCCGCCGCCTTCCGGAAGAGATCCTCGGCTTCGTCGAGCTTCCCTTCCTGCGCCAGGACGGTGGCCAGGCCGGCCATGTTGAGCGCGGTGGAGGGATGTCGCGGCCCCTCGGTCTCGATCTTCATGGCCAGGGAACGCCGGAGCGTGTCCTCCGCTTCCTTCAGGCGGCCCAGGCTCGCCAGTTGCACTCCCAGGTTGTTCATGGCGATGGCCACGTGGGGATGCGTCTCGCCGTAGATCTTGATGCGCAACTCCAGGGCCCGGCGGGTCATGGCCACCGCGCCTTCGTGATCCCCCTTCTGCTGCAGGAGCTGTCCGAGGTTGGCCAGGCTCGTGGCGAACTCGGGGTGGTCCTCGCCCACCGCCTTCCGGTTGAGTTCCATGCTCTCGCGGTACAGGGCCTCCGCGCGGTCGAGGTCGCCGCGACGGGCCACCACCGAGGCCAGGTTGTTCAGGTCGAGGGCGATGTACGGATGCCCCTCCCCCAGGGTTCGCTTGTCGAGTTCGAGCACCTTGCGGAACTGTTCCTCGGCGGCGCCGTAGTCCCCCAGGCGCTGCACGAGGGAGGCCAGGTTGTAGAGACTGGTCGAGGTCTCCTCGTGATCGGGGCCCCGGAGGCGGGTGCGTTGTTCCAGGGCCTTCTCGAACAGCGGACGCGCCTCCTCGTAACGTCCCCGGTCCTGGAGCAGGAACGCGAGGTTGTTGAGGCTCTCGGCCACCTTCACGTGCTCCTCGCCGTAGATCTGCCGGCGCAGGGCCAGGCCTTCCTGGAGCAGGGTCTCGGCGCTGGCGTAGAGACCCAGGCTCTGGTACACCCGCCCGATGGCGTCCAGCAGGGTGGCCCGCGCGTCCGGTTCGTTCTGCAGATCGCTCTTGATCCGGGCCGCGCCCCGGTCGAGGATCTCCCGGGCGGTGACGGTGTTGCCGCGCGTCTCCGAAGGATCGGCCACCTCGAAGATGCTCACCATGAAATCCGACACCCGACGGGACGTCTCCGCTTCCTTGGTCGCGGCTTGCTCCGCGGCCACGGCCCTGTCGCGCTCCCGGGCCACCCGCGCCGACTGGACGACGGTCGAAATCCCGAAGCTCACCACCACGGCCAGGACGAGCGCCGCCACGGCCACGGCGACGCGGTTGCGCCGGATGAACTTTCCCGTGCGGTAGGTCCAGGCGTCGCCCCGGGCCCGGACGGGGAGCCCCTTCCGGTACCGCTCGATGTCCTCGGCCAGCGCGTCCACCGACGGGTATCGGCGGTCCGGCTCCTTCTGCATGGCCATCAGCACGATGTTGTCGAGATCGCCCGACAGCTCCCGGCGAAGACGGGCGGCGGTGCTCCGCCGCGCCCGGCCCACCGCCTCCGGCGTCACGGCTGCGTCGGTCGTGGAGCCGTCGGACTCCGTGGGGCACCGCGTCACGGCGGTGCTCGGCCTTGCCGGATCGACTTCGGTGAGGACGCGGAGGATCTCCAGCGCCGAGAGCCCGTCGAAGCGGAAGGGTCGGTGGCCGGTGAGCAGCTCGTAGAGGATGACGCCCAGGGAATAGACGTCGGTCCGGGTGTCCACGGGCGTGTCGTGCAGCCCCGCCTGCTCGGGACTCATGAAGTCGGGCGTGCCCAGCAGCTGCCCCGCCCGGGTCATCATGGAGCCCGCCTCGTTCTCCTCCACCGCCTTGGCGATTCCGAAATCGATGACCTTCACCCGCGGGCGGCCGTCCACGGTGGCCACGAGGATGTTGGAGGGCTTGAGATCGCGGTGGATGACCCCGCGCTGGTGGGCGTGCTGGACCGCGCCGCAGATCTCCAGGAAGAGATCCAGGCGCTCGGCGTTGGAGAGGCGTTCGCTGTCGGCGAACTCCAGCAGGCTGGTGCCGGCCACCAGCTCCATCACGAAGTAAGGGCGCCCGCGGTCGTCGGCCCCCGCGTCCAGGACCTTGGCGATGTGAGGATGGTCCATGAGCGCCAGGGTCTGGCGCTCGGCCTCGAACCGCGCCACCACGCGGTCGGTGTCCATGCCTCGCTTGATCAGCTTGACCGCCACCTCGCGCCGGATGGGCGCGCTCTGCTCGGCGTGGTAGACGATCCCCATCCCTCCCTTCCCCAGCACCCGGACCACGCGGTAGGGGCCGATGGCCGCGGGGTGCGGGTCCTCGGCGAGGTCGTCCAGACCCGCGCCGACGACGTGCTCCTGGAGGTGCCCCGTTTCGAGGATGCCGGCTCCGGCGCTGTCATGAGCCAGCAGGGACTCCACGTCGGAACGCAGGTCGGGATCGCCGGCGCACTCCCGGTCGAGGAGTGCACGCCGCTCGGCCGCGCTCAGATCGCGGCTTTGGAGGACCAGCTCCTTGACCCGGTTGAATCGGCTCGTGCTCACGTGGCGGCTCCGATCTCGGGCACGGCCCTGCCGTGCGCCCGCTGAGCTTCTCACGCGCCGGCCGCCCGACTGGCCCTTCCCGGGCGAACCGCCCAGCCCGTCAGTCAGCGCGAGAAGCGTCGGACAGGGATACTATCGCCCGGGCCGGCCATGGCGCCGCGAATCCAATCCCAGCCTCACCGGGAGGGTCTATGACTGCGAACAATCGACTGGTCTTCTGGGGCGTGGTGCTGTTCTTCCTGTCGCTGCTGACGGGATTGCTGCTGGTCGCAAGCCCGTCGTTCATCGCCAATCCGAGAGGGGTGCTGGCCGGGCACCTGGAGAGCGCCATGAACGGCATGTTCGTCATGATCGTCGGCCTCTTCTTCCACCGCCTCGATCTGTCGGCGCTCCAGGCCCGCATCTGTCGAGGGGCCCTGCTCTATGGCGCGTTCGCCAACTGGTTCTTCACGACACTCGCCGGCGTGCTCGGCACGAGCGAGGCGACACCCATCGCGGGCGCCGGTCACCGCGCCGCGGCGGGCGCCGAGCAGGCCGTCCTGGTTGGCCTGTTCACCGTGGCGCTGTCGATGGTCGTGGCCGTGGCCCTGCTTCTCAAGGGACTGCGGCGCAGCCGGGCCCTGTCACCGGATCCGGTCCAGACCTCGCTGGGGTGATCGGGACGCGGGTCCCGTCACTCACTCGTCCCGATACCGCGCGTTTCGGCCCCGTCCGGGGCTGGAAACGACGTGCGGAACGTGAAGGCGTGGGGCGTGGGGCCGTGCTCGGCCAGGTGCGCCAGGCGCGCCTGCGCCTCACCGACCGTCGGGACGTGGCCCGCCGGAATCCACCACAGCGCCAGGATCGGCCCCTGGGGTGGTTCGAACCACTGCAGCCGCTCGCGGAGCGGGCCGACATGCGCGCTCCGGTACACGAACTCCCGCAGCGCCTCCAGCGACGTCCACACCGACAGGTTGATCGCCATGCGCTCGTCCTCGTACGGCCGGACGGCCATGGCGTTCCCGTCGGCGGTCTGGAGCCGCCAGACGAACCCCGGACTGCCATCGGCCAGCGCGTTGATCGGATCGAGCTGGGCTTTGAAGCCGGCCATGACCGGATCCTCGAGGGGCGCGCGGACCCGGCCGATGTTGACCTGGGCCAGGTGGTAGCGGGGCGTCGTCATAGGGGCGGCCGTCCGTCTGGGTCCCGGTCGCGCCGCCGCCAGACGGCCACGTCCGGCAGCCTCGCGAGCGTTCGCGTCGGGCACAGCTTACCCCGCGTCGCGAGGGGAGGGTCGCCTCGACGCCGTCGATGATTCGCCTGCCGGGTCGGCCCGTATTTCATGGCGTCAGGCGGAACGCGACGACCTTGTTGCGGCCCCCGGCGGCGCGCTCCGCCGCCGTGGCGCGGACGATCCCGTAGATCACGCCGGGCTCGGACCGGTCCCAGGCGATGCCCTGGCCGCGCACCGCCATGGGGATGGTCGCCACCAGGTCCAGCACCGAGCCCGCCGCCGGCAGGCGCATCCGGTAGAGCTCGGCGAGGTCGTGCCCCGTCAGGTAGAGGAAGCCGTCGGGCCCCCACGAGCCGCCCGAATTGCTCATCAGGTCGAACTTGTCGAGGATCGCGGCGGGCAGCGTCCACGCTTCGACCATGTGGAAGTCCGTCGTGAACTTGATGAGCTGCGTGGCGGCCTTGTGGCCGTACGGCGTCCCTCCCGGACCGTACGGCTGGTCGTAGTTGGCAAACGTCATCCACCAGAAGCCGTCGTGGAAATCCACCCAGGTCAGCGAGCCCCAGCGGATGCCGAAGCTGTGGCTGTCGACGTGTTCGAGCGTGTCGGCGTCGAACACTTCCAGCGAGCTGGTCATCGGCCACGTCGGGTAGTTGGAATGCGCGGCGTAGATCCGGCCGTCCTTCACCATCGCGCTGTCCAGGTGAATCAGCGGGCCGCCCGCCGGCTGCGACCAGCGCGTCACGAGCTGCCCGGTCCGCTTGTCGTACTTCGCCAGGGTGGTGTCACTGACGGCGTAGAAGTAGCGGGCATCGACGCCGACACCCTGGCCGGCCTCCGGCACGCCGAACTCGGCGATCCGCGTGAGCGAGGGCTGCGCCTGCGGAGAGGCCGCCGCCGCGAGCACGGCGAGGAGCGCGGCTAGGCGGCGGACCGTCGCTCGAGCCATGGGGCGATTCTATGCCCACCGCGATCGTGCCGGGGGCCGTGCGCGGCCCCCGCCTCGACGACGGACGACGGGCGTCGCGGGTCCCCTGGCGTTCACGGAGGCGAATCGTGGATGCTGAAGCGTGACTCTTTCGGCGACGGATCGCGAGGCGCTGGCCGCGGCCAGGGAGCGGCTCGAGCACCCCGGCCTGCCCGCGCGGCTCGCCAGTCTCATCGGCATGCCGGTCGAAAAGGCGATGGGCATGCTGCCCGAGCGCTGGTCCGAGGCGATTGGCATCGCGTCGCAGCGGTCGCTCGATACGGCGCTGCGCGTGGCCCTGACCACGCTGGAGGACGCGCCGCGCGGCCCGGCCCGTGAGGGCTGGCACAAGCTGGCCGTCGCGGCCACGGGCGCCGGCGGCGGCGCCTTCGGCCTGATCGGGCTTCCGGTGGAGCTCCCCGTGTCGACCACCATCATGCTGCGATCGATCGCCGACATCGCCCGCAGCGAGGGCGAGGCGCTCGGCAGCCCGGACGCACGCATGGCGTGCCTGGAAGTGTTCGCGCTGGGCGGCCGAAGCAGCGCCGATGACGCCGGCGAGTCGTCGTACTTCGTGGTGCGCGCGGCCCTGGCGCGGTCGATCTCGGAAGCAGCCGCCTATCTGGCCCAGCGCGGCGTCGCCGAACAAGGCGCGCCCGCGCTGGTCCGGCTGATGGCCCAGCTGGCGTCGAGGTTCGGCGCCACGGTCTCGCAGAAGGTCGCGGCCCAGGCCGTCCCGATCGTCGGGGCGGCCGGAGGCGTGGCCATCAACCTGCTGTTCATGGATCATTTCCAGGACATGGCCCGCGGGCACTTCACCGTGCGGCGGCTCGAGCGGACCTATTCGCCGGCCGTCATCAAGGCCGCCTACGACCAGCGCTCGTGAGCCTCGCCGCATGACCACCCGAGACCTGGCGCCGATCGTGTCCCACCTGTGCTCCGAGCTCGTCCAGGGAGTGCCGGGCCACGGAGGCGGCTTCGTCCTCAATTCGGGTGACGTCGGGCTGCTCCGGTCGCTGGACGGGCTGTCGGCAGCGGACGCCTCACGGTCGATCGACGAGGGCGCGACGGTGGCGGCACACGCGCAGCACCTGCGCCATGGACTCGCGCTGATGAATCGCTGGGCGATGGAGGGCGGGGATCCCTTCGCGGATGCGTCATGGGACGAGGCCTGGAGAACGTCCGTCGTCGACGAGGCGACGTGGCAGGAGATTCGAAGCGGCCTGCGAAGCGAAGCCCTGCGCTGGCTCGGGGCACTGGGCGAGCCGCGAGAGGTCGGCGACGCCGAGCTGACGGGCATGATTGCCAGCGTGGTCCATCTGGGCTACCACCTGGGCGCCATCCGCCAGATCGTCAAAGCGACTCGCGGCCCCAGGGAAGGGACCTTCACGGGGCCCCAGGCTTGACCACACTCCGCCCCGCTGGCGCCGCCGGCCGCGCGGCGGGGTCGGAACCCGAGGTGCTATCCGCCGATCGTGAGGTTCCTCACGAGATAGGCGACGCCGAAGCCCAGGTAGGTGCCCATCGCGTAGCCGACCAGGCCCATGACGATGCCTGGCAGCACCAGGCCCGGCCACTCGCGGGCCGCGGCAATCGCCAGGGCGCTCGATGGCCCGCCGACCGATGCCTGGGACGCCACCGACAGCGTCCCCACGTCGAACTTCAGCAGGCGCCCGCCTCCGTAGACCACCACGAAGTGGACGCCCACGACGACCAGCGTGTAGACGAACACCATCACGCCGGCCGTGGCGATCTCGGACACCCGCGACCAGATGCCGATCACCACGAAGAACAGGTGCAGCACCATCGTGCCCAGCTGCAGCGCGCCCTCGCTCCGGCCGAACCACGGGCTGTGGCCGAGGAGCAGGGCGTAGGTGGTCAGCCACAGCACGGCCGGCACCTGCGGCACCAGGCGGGCGGTCAGATCCGAGGCCGTCAGGAGCAGCAGCCCCACGGCGAGCAGCACCGCGAGATCGAGGGCGGAGAGCGCGGCCGGGGCGAAGAACGGATGGCGGCTGGCGTCGTTCGCCGACGCGTCCCGGAGCGCCGTGATCTCCTCTGGGACCGGCGGATAGAAGCGCCCGATCCAGAGCGGCAGCGCGAGCGTGGCCGCCATCGTGATGCCGGAGGTGAGCGCATCGGCCGCGGTTACGCCCGCCCACAGCGAGTCCGGCAGGCCCAGGCCCCGCCCCACGGCCACGAAGTTCACCGAGCCCCCGGTGTAGGTGGCCGTGTACACGCCCGCGAGCACCCACGTGTGCTCGCCCAGGGCCCCCGCGAACAGGACGCCCCCGACGACCGCGCCCAGCGCGATCCCGAACACCGCGAGCCCAAATGCGGCCGTCATCCGCGCGCCGGCCTTCTTCACGTCGCCCAGGTTCACCGACAGCAGGAGCCAGGCGATGGCCAGGTTCGTCACCGGCCCGGCGATCGTGTCGTACACGGGCGACGTCGCCGGGACGAGGCCCGCGTTCGAGACGAGCGCGCCCAGGATCAGGGTGAGCAGCGACGCGCCCAGCCGCGCGAAGGCCGCGACGTGCCGGTTCAGCAGGAACGCCAGCGCCGCCAGGGCGGCGATGAGGGTCGTCAGCGAGAGCGGGGCGGCAATCACGGGGCAGGCCTCCGGACAGAGCGGTGGCCGTCGCCGGCGGCCGCGGTCCACGCGGCGCAGCGGCCCGGGAGCCCCGTCATCGTGGCCCGCATCATGCCATCACGGCACGCGGTCCGGTGACAGTTTCGGCGCATGGCCCGGCGGACCGGGCCGCGGCGTCGCGTCAGTCGTTGTCGGCGATGGCGATTGTCGCCGTGCCCGACGCGCCCACCACCACGGTCGCGCTCGCGTTGAGGGTGAGCACCACCGTCTCGGGCCCCTCGACCACCGCGTCGTCGATGGGCGTGATCGTCAGCACGGCCGAGGCCTGGCCCGCGGGAATCGTGATGCTCGACGGGATGACCACGAAGTCCGAACCAGGGGTCGCCGTGCCCGACCGCGCGAAGCTCACGCTCAGCGCCTGGGCCAGGTTGCCGCCCCGCCGCGTGAACGTGAACGCGCCCGGATCGGGGCCCGTCTCGGAGGCGCTCGGATCGGTCGCGACGATCTCCACGACCGGCGGATCGTCGGCGATGGTCACGGCGCCGCTGTCGGACGCGCCAATCACGTAGCCCGTGCTGGCCGACAGCGTGAGGATGGCGGTCTCGGACGGCTCCACCAGGTTGTCGGCGACCGGGATGACCGACACCGTGACCGTCGTCTGGCCGGCGGGAATGACGACGAGCGACAGGGCGCCGCCGAGGCTCACGTAGTCGCTGCCGTTGGTCGCCGTGCCGCCCTTCTGGAAGAAGACATTGAGCGCCGACGCCGTGTCGCCACCCGACCGCCGGAACTGCACCACGCCCGGATCGAGCCCCGCCTCGGCGGCGTCCGGATCCAGGACCAGCACGTCGACGACCGGGGGATCGTCCGCGATCGTCACCGTGCCGGTGGACGGCGTCCCGACGACGTAGTTCGATCCCGGCGACGGGTTGAGCGTCATGACCACGGTGTCGTCCCCCTCCACGAGGTTGTCGGCCAGCGGCACGACCGGCACCGACACGGCCGCCTGTCCCGCCGCGAACGTGACGACCCCGCTCAGCACCACGTAGTCCCGGTTCGCCACGCCAGTGCCGCCGATCGCGACCGACACGGACTGTGCGGCCGCGAGGTTCCCGCTGGTGCGGCTCAGCAGGAACGCGCCCGGCACGAGACCGGCCTCCGACGCGGCCGGCACCGACGCCGTCAGCGTGACCACCATCGGGTCGTCCGCGATCGTGACCGTGGCGGACGACGGCGTGCCGACCACGTAGGTGACCCGCGGCAGCACCGTCACGACGAGCTGCTCGGGGCCTTCGACGACGTTGTCCGCGCGTGGGATGACGGGCACGGTCAGCGACGCGGCGCCGGCCGGGAACGTCACGATCACGCCGATCGGCTCGTAGTCGGTGTTGGTGACGGTGCCGCCCAGGTCCAGGAACACGTCGAGCGGCGCCGACACGTCACCCGTCCGTCGCAGGGTGAGCTGTCCGGAATCGAGTCCGGCCTCGCTCGCGTCGGGATCGGTCGCATCGATGGTCACGGCACCGAGATCGTCGTCGCCGATCGTCAGGGCGGCGATGCCCGGGACCACGACGGCGTAGTCGGCCCCAGGCGCCAGCGCGACGGTCACGTTCTCGGCGCCCTCGACCAGGCTGTCGTCGATCGGCACGATCGCGAGCAGGGCGCTGGCCGCGCCGGCGGGAATCGTCACGCTCCCGCCGAGTGCCTGGTAGTCCACGCCCTCGGTGGCCGATCCGGACACGCTCAACGCCACCACGAGCGGCGACGTCGTCGGACCGGTGCGGGCGATCTCGAAGGATCCGGCGTCCGGTCCCGCCTCGCTGGCGGTGCCGTCGCTCACCGTGATGGTGACCGACGGCCGTTCATCGTCGAGGATGGTGATGCCGGCCTGGTCCGGCGCGCCCACCCGGTAGCCGGGTCCCGGCTGCAGACGCAGCGTCACCGTCTCGGGGCCCTCGAGGAGGGCGTCGTCCACGGGGGTGACGACGACGGTGGCATCGGCCGCGCCAGCCGCGAAGGTCACGGTACCCGACAGCGCCACGTAGTCGGCGCCGGGCGTGGCGCTGCCGGACACGGTGTAGGACACGGCAAGCGCCGGCCCGGTGTCGCCGAGCCGCGAGACCGTGAGGGTCGCGGTGTCGCCGGGGTTCTCGGCGGCGGTGAGGTCGCTTGCCACAATCGACACCACGGTGTCGTCGTCGGTGATGCTCACCGTGGCCGCTGACGGACTGCCCACGGCGTATCCGGTGCCGGGGAGGAGTCGCAGCAGTACGCCCTCGGTCGCCTCGAAGACGGCGTCGTCCACCGGGACGACGTCGATGACGGCGGTGGCCGCGCCCGCCGCGAGGGTCGCCACGGCCGGCAGGGCCTGGTAGTCGATGCCCGGCGTGGCCGTACCCAGGACCTCCAGGTTGACGGTCAGCGCGCCCGTGAGCGGTCCGGATCGCGTCACCGTGAACGCGCCCCGATCGCCCGCCTCCGAGGCGTCGGGATCGCTTGCCACCAGCGTCACGACCGGCACGGTGTCGTCCGCGAGGGTCACGAGGGCCGACGACGGCGTGCCGACGTCGTAGCCGAGCCCGGCGAGGAGATCGAGCGTCACCGTCTCGACGCCTTCCACGTCCGTGTCCGCGAGCGGCACCACGGGCACCGTGGCCTGCGCGTCGCCCGCGGCGAACGTGACCGTGCCGCCGATGGCCTGGTAATCCACGCCGTTGCTGGCCGTGCCGCGAATCGCGATGTCCACGACCAGCGGGAACCCCACGGGTCCCGTGCGCGACAGCGTGAAGGCGCCCGGGTCCAGCCCCTGCTCCGAGGCCTGCGCATCGGTGGCGTCCACGGTGACGACGGGCGCCGTGGCCGTGATCACGACCAGGTCCGGGACGCTGGCCTGCACGCCGTCGTCGACGATCAGTTGCATGGTGTACTGGCCGGGCAGGTCGGCGACGAACGTCGGGGCCAGGTCCGCCGGGTCCGACAGCGCCGCCGTGCTGCCGGCCGGCGCCGTGAGCAGCGTCCACGTGACGGTGAGCGGCGCCCCCTCGGGATCGCTCGAGCCGCTGCCGTCCAGCGGCACGGTCGACCCGGCAGGCACCGTCTGGTCCGGCCCCGCGTCGGCCGTCGGCGGCAGGTTGCGCGTGGAGACACTGACGGTGTCCGGGGCGCTGTCCACGAAGCCGTCGTTCACGACGAGCTGCGCGACGTAGGTGCCGGTCGCGTCGGCGACGAACGACGGACTGGGCGTGTCGGCGTCGGTGAGCGCGGCCGCGCTGCCCGTCGGCCGGCTGATGAGGGCCCACGCGTAGCGGAGCGGCTGCCCGTCCGGGTCCGACGAGCCGGACCCGTCCAGCACGACGGTCGCCCCCGGGGCGGCGTCGGTGCGATCGGGGCCGGCGTCGGCGATGGGCGCCGAGTTCACGGTGGAGATGACGAGCGCGTCGGGGAGGCTGTCCAGCTGTCCGTCGTTCACGACGAGCTGCAGCGCGTAGTCGCCAGGACGATCGGCGACGAACGTCGTGACGGAGGCCGCCGGATCCTGGAGGGCGGCGCCGCTGCCCGCGGGCGCCGAGACGATCGTCCAGCGGAAGGTCAGCGGATCGCCGTCGGCGTCGCCCGAGCCGCTGCCGTCGATGGTCACGATCTGGCCCGCCGTGACCGTCTGGTCGGGCCCGGCGTCGGCCACGGGGCGCGTGTTGGAGGTGGACACCATGACGGTGTCGGGATCGCTGTCCGCCAGCCCGTCGTTCACCACGAGCTGCGCCACATAGGTGCCTGGCAGGTCGGCCGTGAAGCGGGGCGTGACCGACGTCGGCGCCGTGAGCGCCGCGGCGCTGCCCGGCGGCGCCGAGACGAGCGCCCAGGCGTAGGTGAGGGGATCGCCGTCCACGTCGGTGGAGGCGCTGCCGTCGAGCCCCACCGTCTGCCCGACGGCCACGTGCTGGTTGGGTCCGGCATCGGCGGTGGGCCGCGTGTTGTCGGTGGTGAGCGCCACGGTGTCCGGGGCGCTCGCGACCCGGCCATCCGAAACGACCAGGCCGACGACGAAGGTGCCGGCCGCGTCGGCCACGAAGGTCGGCCTGACGGCGGCGGGATCGTCGAGGGCGGCGAGGCTGCCGGCCGGGCGCTGGACGATCTGCCAGAGGAACGTCAGGGAATCGCCATCCGGATCGCTGGACCCGCTGCCGTCGAGCTGCGCCACGGCCCCCGGCACCAGGCGCTGGTCGGGCCCGGCGTCGGCCACGGGCGCGCCGTTCGCCGTCGACACCTCCACGAGGTCGGGCGCGCTGTCCTGCCGCCCGTCGTTCACGACGAGGGCCACCACGTAGCGGCCCGGGGCGTCCACGACGAACTCCGGCCGCACGCTGCCGGCGTCGGCGAGCACGGCGGCGCTCCCGGGCGGCGTGGACACGAACGCCCATTGGTAGGTCAGCGGATCGCCGTCGGGATCGGTCGACGCGGAGCCGTCGAGCGCCACGCGGTCGAAGAGCGCGGCCGTCTGGTCGGGGCCCGCGACGGCCTGCGGCGGCCGGTTCCCCGCGGCCACGTCGATGACCCAGCGGAAGTCCCTGATGACGTCGAGCCAGCGCCCGTGGCGCCGGATGGCCGCGGTGTCCGTGCTCCACGTGGTACCGAACCGGCCCACCGGGCCGAAGCTCAGCGTCCCATCCAGCACCGTGGCCGCCGACGACGTGCCGGTCAGCGTCGCGATGGCGCCGGGCACGGGCGCGCCGATGTTGAAGAGCCGCGCCCGGAAGACGTACTCGGTGCCATCGGGGGTCGGCGTCTCCGACACCAGCGCGTACTGGATGAGGTACAGGTCGCGCGAATGGGCGTCGAGGCGGGGGCCTCCCAGCAGGACGAGCAGCGATGCCGCCCAGACAAGGCCGGAGCGGTGCAGCCTGCGCGGACGGCGGGTCGGGGGAGCGGTGGCCATGCGGACGCCTCCTCAGTGGGCTCTGAGGGATATACGCGCTACCCACCCCCAAATCCGGACATCGGTCTCGGAAACGGCCGGATTTGACGTCACGGGCCGGGCGGCCGGCCACTCGTCGGCGGGCCGTACAGGCGAACGCCCGGGGCCGCGGGCCGCCGGGCGTTCCCCGCCGTGCGTGGCCGCGGGGCTAGTCGCGATGCGGCGCGCAGAGCATGCCGTTGTTGTAGTCGTCCAGGGTCTTGTGCCAGGGCGACGCCACGCGCCAGGCCGTGCTCGATGCCTTCACCTTCCGGGACGCATCGTAGAGGCTCCCGGCCGCCTCCATCCACAGGTCCGCGTTGGCGACCTCGGCGGCGACGCAGTCCGTGTTGCCGACCAACAGGTTGAGCTTCGCCGACGCCAGCGAGTCGAAGAGCGTCATCCGCTTGTCCGAGCCGGTATTGCTCAAGAGCGCCACCGCTTCCTGCACGGAGTACGTGTATCCCCCGACCGTGATCGCGGGCACGGGCCAGGCTTCGGGGTGGGTCTTCCAGTAGCCGGGGGTCGCGGTGCCGGGATCGGTCACGACCGCCGCCTCGAACATCCCGAAGTCGAAGTCCAGGGGCGGGGTGTCGCCGTCGATGGTGAACGTCACCACGCTGGCCGACACGCCGTCGTAGACGCCGTCGCTGTCAACGGCGTCGTCCGCGGCATCGGGCGGCGAAGCCGTCCACCCGGCGGGTACGGCCACCGACAACTGGTAGTCGCCCTGCGCCAACTGGATGAAGAACTCGCCCGTGTCGTCGGTCCACGTGTCGAACGAGCCGCCGACCCACGTGACCTGCACGAACTGGTTCCCGAGCGGGCTCTCGCCGGCATCCTGCACACCGTCCATGTTGGCGTCGTTCCACACGTAGGCGACCACGGGCACGCCGCCCGACGAGACCACCTGTGCGTGCGCGGGCGCCGCCGCCACCGAGGCGAGCGGCACCAGCGCCGCGGCGAGCGCCGCCGTCTTGATGTGCTTCAGGGGGCCTTGAAGCAGCTGCTCGGTACGTGTGTGGGCGGTGTGCGCGTCCTGGAACATTCCGGATCCTCCTCGTGCCCGCGGGTCGTCCGCGAGGCGTTGTTGACGGGTGATGGACCGACTTGTACGCTCGGCCCGTGCGTGTGCTGCTGGCGAACAACCACTGCATCAGCGACCCCACGGCGGGCGTGACGCAGAGCCTGCGCACCATCGTCGAGTGGCTGCACGCGGCCGGGCACGAGTGCCGCGTGCTCACGACCGCCAGATTCGAGGCGCGGGTGGCCTTCACGCTCGACGAGCACCTCCGGTCGATCGGGGCGGCCACGGCCGGCGCGGCGGCGCGGCCACGCGGCGGCGGCCGGCCGTCCACCGTGGAGTACGCCGTCGGGGGCGTTCCCGTGACCCTGCTCGTGACGCGCCACAACGACGAGTCGCGGCCCGACCGCGCCGAGTCGCGCGGCTACGCGCAGGCCTTCGGGCAGCTGCTGGATCGGTTCCGGCCGGACCAGCTCATCGCCTGCAACGCCCACCCGATGGTCGTCGAGGCGATGGCGGCCGCCCGCCGGCGCGGCGTCACCGTCGCCTACGCGGTCCGCGGCTTCGGGTACGACTCGCCGGCGTACTTCGAGCACGTGGACCACGTCTTCACGTGCAGCCAGTTCCTCACCGACCACCTGCGCGAGCGCGCGGGCATCGAGAGCACCCCGCTCGAGCCGCCCATCGACTGGTCCACCGTCGTCGCGCCCGAGGACGCCCGGGCGTTCGTCACCTTCGTGCACCCGGCCCCGCACAAGGGCCTGTACCTGTTCGCACGCCTGGCGGACATGCTCGGGGCGCGGCGTCCGGACATCCCGGTGCTCGTGGTCCAGTCGGGCCACACGGCCGGCGCGCTGAACGCGATCCCAGGCCTCGACTTCAGCCGCTATCCGCAGATCATGGCCGCCCCGGCGGTGCCGACGCCGGCCGACTACTTCGCGCTGACGCGCGTGCTGCTCGTGCCCTCCGTGTGGGAGGAGCCGTTCGGCCGCGTGGCCGCCGAGGCCATGATCAACGGCGTGCCAGCCATCGTCGGCGATCGCGGATCGCTGCCGCACGTCGTCGGCGGCGACGAGGCCGCGGGCGGCGGCGGGCTCGTGCGCGCGATTCCGGCGTGGATGCGCTACGACACCACGGCCCTGCCCGGCGAGGCGGAGGTGGCGCCCTGGTTCGACGCGGTCTGCGCCCTCTGGGACGACGCCGCGCGGTACGCCGCGGTGGCGGCCCGCGCCCGGGCGCTGGCGGCCGAGCGCTACCGCGAAGCGGTGTCGCGCCAGCGGCACCTCGACTACTTCACGGCGCTCGAGCCGCGGCCGGAACCCCTCGGAAGGCGCTGAAGGCACGTCGCCCCCGACAAGGCACGTTGGGTGCCAGCGCGCGGCTGGCACGCGGCTGCCCACGTCGGAACGCGAGCGGCCACGGTCGGCGCGCGCCGCGATTGCAGATGCGTCGCCGCGACCGACGAAAGTGACGGCGCGCCACCTCGGGCGCTCCGCCGGAGGCGCGCGGCGCGCGTGGCCCGGCGCGGGGCTTGCGCCGGTCGGGGACCCGCGTCATCCTGTCGCGACGGCCGAGATGGCGGCCGCCTCGAGACCACGATCAGCCGCCTTCCAGGAGCACACCGCGATGGCCCTGTACGCGTTCGACGGCACCGGCAACGAGGACCGCGAGAACGACTCCAACGTCCTCAAGTTCTTCCACGGGTTCGAGGGCGGTCCGAAGAACGACAATCCCGAGATCCCGACCGGCTCGCTCTATCTGGCCGGCGTCGGCACCGGCACGCACACCGAGGCGGAGAAGGTCCTGGGGCTCGCCTTCGGCCACGGCGGCCACGACCGGATCGCCCTCGCGCTCCAGCGGCTGGCCAACAACATCGAGGCGGGCGACGACACGGTGGACGTCGTCGGCTTCAGCCGCGGCGCGGCCCTGGCCCTCGGGTTCGCGAACGAGATTGCCAGGCGCCGGCCCGGCCAGAAGGTCCGCTTCATCGGCCTCTGGGACGTGGTGGCGCAGTTCGGCCTGCCGGGACGGCTCGTGAACGCGGGCATCGACATCGACGCGCCGCCGAACGCCTCGCACATCTATCACGCCATGGCGCTCGACGAGTCGCGGGCGCTCTTTCCGCTGAGCCGCGTCACCAGGCGCCACGCGCCCGACGTCCGCATCATCGAGGCCTGGTTCCGCGGCGTGCACTCCGACGTGGGCGGCGGCAACGGCAACACCGGCCTGAACTGGATCGCCCTGCACTGGATGTACTGCAACGCGCGTCGCCACGGCCTCGCGATCGGCGACGGGGCAATCGCCGAGAACCAGGCCCTCCGCGTCGAGCACCCGGCCATCAGCGTGCACAAGGTGGACGCCCTGGTCGTGCGGTCGATCCGCGAGGGCGACTTCGTGCACGAGAGCGTCGACCTCGGGGCCGCGGCTCCCGGTCGCGAGCTCAACAATCCGAAGGTCCCCATCGGCCGGATCACGGACGACGGCAACCTCTTCTTGTAGGGCCTGCCCCGCAGGCGGCGGCCGCGGCGCGACGGCTAGAAGCGTGCGTCCTGGACGCGCTTCCAGTAATAGCGGCCGAGCGGCGTCAGGCAGGCGCCGCGCCCGAGGGCGGCGGTGTACTCGCCCTCGTGGCCCACGGGCTTGATGAGCCCGGCCTCGCGCAGCGCCTGGATGTCGGCCGTGACCTCGTCGATCGGCTCGCCGGGCCGGGCCTCGGGCGGCTCGACACCCAGCGGCAGCTCGTCGGTGGGCCGCTCGAAGTACTTCGTCAGCCGGAGCACGGTCTCCCGCGGCACGATGGGCTCGGTCTGGCGGACGACGCACCACGACGCGATGTTCGCCTTGAAGGTCGGGCTCTGCTCGCCTCCGCCCAGGGCCGCGTCGATGTAGCCATGGACGTTGGCGACCGAGACGGCGCCCGTGACGGGGTCCGCGGCGGCGCCGTCCAGCGCGGCCGCGAGGAGCGTCGTGAACACGCCGCCGGCCTCGGCCTCGATGGCCTCTTCCTCGTCGCGGGTGGCGGCGAGGACGACCACGCCGTCGGCGAGCGACACGAGGCCTCCCGTGGCGAACGAGTTGTCCACGGCGTCGGCGTGGCAGCAGTCGAGGGCGATCACCTTGTGGCGGGCCCTGGCCCGGTTGGCATAGCCGATGAGGCGCTCCATCCCGATGCCGTAGTTGTCCGTGACGCCGTCCTGGGCCACCAGGTAGCCGGACCGCTCGGCCGCATCGTAGGCGCCGTGCCCGGCGAAGTAGAGGAGCAGGACGTCGGCGGGCGGCGTGTCGTCGGAGGCGGCGAAGAACGCCTTGAGCGCCTGCGTGAGCCGCGCCTCGGACAGGACGTCGCCGCCCGACAGCAGCGTCGTGACCTCGAAGTTCGGACGGCCATCGGCGTGGCGCTCGAGCAGGGGCCGCAGGCGCTCCACGTCGCTGCAGCAGGCGTCCAGCGTCGGGAAGGTGACGTAGTCGTCGATGCCGATGAGAAGGGCGCGACGGACCGTGGAGGAGGCGGCGCGCGTGTCGTCTGACTCGGTCATGGTGACGGCTCCCCCGCGGGCCCCGGACGCAGGGCGCCGGGAATGTTAGCAGCAGCGCTCGCCCACGCCCTCCCCGCGTGCATCGGCAGGGCGGCCGGCGGCCTGGGCCGGAGTATCGTGGTGCCCGAAAGGCCCGTGGGAGCACCCGCGTCCTCCGCCGGCATCGCGACCGGCGCCGGCCGCGCGGGGCGCGCAGGGAAAGGCGGGACCATGACGAACCGGCGGGACTTCTCGCGCGCGGCGGCCGCGGCGGCCGTGTGGCCGGTGCTGTCCGGGCGTCTGGCGCGGGCGGCGCCCGTGGCCGGCGTGCCTCTCGGCGTGCAGACCTACAGCTTCCGCGAGATCGCCAGGCCCGCGGCGCCGGAGGCGCTGGACGTCGTCCTGCAGTCGATGAACGCCTGCGGCGTGGACGAGTGCGAGCTGTGGTCGCCGCAGATCGAGCTGGCGGCGCCAGCGGCGCGTGACGGGCTGCGCCGGTGGCGGGCCGCCACCGGCCCGGCGTACTACGAGAGCGTGCGGGGCCGGTTCACGAGCGCCGGGGCCACGATCTACGCCTACAACTACAGCTTCGCCGAGCACTTCACCGACGAGGAGATCACCCACGGGTTCATGGCAGCGCGGGCGCTGGGGGCGCAGGTGATCACGGCCTCGACGACCGTCCGGATGGCAAGGCGGCTCGTGCCGTTCGCCGAGGCCCATCGCATCCCGGTGGCCATGCACAACCACTCGCAGGTGCACGACCCGAACGAGTTCGCGACCCCCGAAAGCTTCGCGGCGGCCCTGGCGCTCAGCCCCCTCTTCCGGATCAACCTCGACATCGGCCACTTCACGGCCGCCGGCTACGACGCCCTGGCGTACCTGGCCGGGCACCATGATCGGATCACCAACCTCCATCTGAAGGATCGCAGGCAGCACCAGGGCGACAACGTGCCCTGGGGTCGCGGCGACACGCCGATCGTGCCGGTGTTGCGGTGGCTGAAGGAGCACCGGTCGCCGGTCCGCGCGTTCGTGGAATACGAGTACGCCGGGACGAGGGGCCCCGTCGCGGAGGTGTCGGCGTGTCTCGCCTACGCCAGGCGCGCCCTCGACGCCTGAAGCGTCAGCCGCGACCCGCGCCGGAAGGCCGATCGTCTTCGGCGACTCGATGCCCGCTCACGGGCCGGCGAGGCGGGGCGGACGGAGGCTTCGCCTACGGCAGCTCCCGGATGCGGATGTTGCGAAACGCCAGCGCGCCGGCGTGATCGCCCTGGATGCCCAGGTGCCCCCGCTTCGCCCGGCCGAAGTGCGGCCACGTGCCGAACTTGCTCGCGGCCACCTTGGCGTCCCAGTCGGGGCTCCACAGCTCGTACTCGAGGAGCTTGACGCCGTTCAGCCAGTGCTCCACGTGCGCGCCGCGGGCCACGATCCGGGTCGTGTTCCACTGGCCGACGGGCTTCAGGTGCCCGGCGGGTGACGGATAGAGCGCGTAGGCCGCGCCCGCGCAGGTGAGTCGCGTCGCGTTGTCCTCGGCCTTCACGTCGTCGAGGAGCTGGTACTCGGGTCCGCTCCAGTAGACGTGGTCGTACTCCTCCGTGGCGCGGTAGAAGATGCCGGCGTTGCCGCCCTCGGCAATCCGCCATTCCAGCTCGAGCTCGAAGTCGCCGAACTGGTCGCGCGTGAGGAGGTCGCCGGTCGGCGCGTCCTTGGCCAGCGTGCCCTGCTCGATGCGCCAGCCGCCGGGCACCGTGTCGCTCTTGTAGCCGCGGAAGGCCGCCATCGACGAGCCGTCGAAGAGCACCTTCCAGTTCCCTTGTGCCTGCATCCGGGCCGTTCCCGCCGCGGCGGCCGCGAGCACTCCGAGCACGAGCCAGCCTGAGGTGCGCATGACCGACCCTTGTATGCCAGTCCGGCCGCCAGCGCAACCGCCGCGCGCCCTGCGCTAGCGCCCGCGAAAGGTCTCCGCGGCGCCGGGCGCCGTGAATTGCAGCGCTCGCTCCCCCGCCGTGCCGGACACCGTGTAGCGCCCGCGCAACTGGAGGAAGTCGAGCCCGTTGGCGCGCGATCCGCCGGACATCGGCGTGGTGACGCCGCTCTCGATCGCGATGTCGAGCGTCAGGTCGAGCGACGGGCTCGTTCCCGTCACGACGATCCGGGAGGGCCGGCCGGCCGCGTCGTCGTTCGTCTCGTCGATGGTCACGCGCGTGGCCTGGCCGAGCGGCCCGTCGGGACCGAGCACCATCAGGAAGCCGGGCATGCGGCTGGCATCGGCGGCATCGGCGGGCGGGAAGACGCGCCCGTACAGGATCGACAGGCCGTCGTGCTGCACCTGGCCCCACTGCCAGGAGACGCCTTCCCAGAAACCCCAGTTGTGATCGTGGTAGCCGGAGCCGCCGGACAGCGACAGGGCCTGGCCGTCCACCCGGATGACGCCGTCGAGCGCGCCCGACATCACCGGCACCACGTACCCCGACACCCAGCCGCCGGCGCCCGTGATGGCGATGGGCGGCAGCGTCTGCCCCCGGCGGGCCGCGAGCACGATCTCGCCGGCTGCGCGCCGGCCGCCGCCGGGCGACCGCCTGACCTCCCCGCCGCCGAGGTCGAAGGCGACCACGTAGCGACCGTCCTCGATCCGGACGCGGTTGGCGCCGATGGTCAGCTCCGGCGCCGTGGCCAGCACGTCGTCGGGATCGACCTCCGCCGCGTCGCCGTAGGTCGTCACCACGCCGCCGCGATCGAGCTGCAGGCGCACACCGGCCGCGCGCCGCCCGTTCTCCAGCCGCGGACCGACGAGGAAGGTCAGGTAGAACCGGGTCGTCCCCGAATGCCCCTTGAAGTACAGCCACACCGTCCACGAGCCGGCGCGCGCGGGCACCTCGGGGATCGCGTGGAACCGGTCGAGCCCGCGCAGCACGTCGTCGG
>JBFWXO010000061.1:0-37091 GCA_050187355.1 Vicinamibacterales bacterium | reverse complement strand
GTCTACATGACGCACGGCGCCCCCGGCCGCCAGGTGTCGCGCTTCTCGATGCGCGCCGACCGCACCCTGTTCCTCTTCGTCTTCCGCGACGAGTATCTGCCACCTGGGCCGATCGGGACGGCCGATCGCAAGGCCGTCGTGCGGCACGCCTTCGACGGGGTCGGCTGGGAGTGTCCGCGCATCTTCGACGTGATGGCCGGGGTGGACGACGTCTACTTCGACCGGGTGAGCCAGATCCGGCTCGACGCGTGGACCCGCGGCAACACGGCGCTCGTCGGCGATGCCGCCGCCTGCGTGTCGCTCATGGCCGGCGAGGGCACCGGGCTCGCGTTGCTGGAAGCCTACGTCCTGGCCGGCGAACTGCAGGCCAACGGCGGCGCCGTGGCGCCTGCCTTCCGGCGGTACGAGGCCAGGCTCCAGGACTTCCTCCGGCGGAAGCAGGCGATGGCGGCCCGCTTCGCGGCGTCCTTCGCCCCGGCGACGCCGGCCGGACTGCTCGTCCGCGACCTGGCCACGCGGCTGTTCCGCGTGCCGCTGGTCGCCTCGCTCCTGGTCGGCCGCCAGCTCAGGGACGACATCGAGCTGCCGGACTACGCGACCTGAGCCAGCGGTGGGGCGAGGCCCCCGATCAGCGCGCGCCGCGGACCAGGAACAGGCGGTCCTGGCGCTTGAGCGCCCAGCGGTTCCGGCCGGCCGCGTTCACGATCATGTCCTCCTCCTGCGCCATCTGCACCGGCTGGCCGCCCCATTCCGGCACCGGCGTCGTGGCCTGGAGCTCGATCGAGAACCACATCGAGGGGATCACCGCGGCATCGCCCCGCCCCGGGACGCCGTCCTGGTAATCCCAGAGGCCGATGAGCGGACCCGCGCCGTGGCCGTGCAGGCCGATCGGATGGGTGTACATCGTGCCGTCGATGCCCTTCGCCTTCATGCGCGACAGCACGCTGGCCAGGATCTGGTTGCCCGTGCGCCCGGAGCGGATCTCCTCCATGGCGATGTCCTGCATGGCGTTCGAGTTGGCGAGGGCGCGCGTGAGCCCGTCGGGCGCGTCCGTCTCACCGGGCTTCAGGACGTAGGCCATGTGCTGTGTGTCGGTGTTGAGGCGCGCCACCGTGATCCCGACGTCGCTGTGGAGCACGTCGCCGGGCTGGATCACCGGGTCGTCGCCGAGCTCCTTCGCCGTGGCGCCCTGCCGCTGCACCGACACGCTCGGCAGGAACCACGTGCCCAGTCCCTGATCGTTGGTGCGCTGGCGCCACCACCACACGAGGTCGCTCGTCCGCGTGACGCCCGGGACGATGACCTTGTCCGAGAACATCGTCTCGGACATCTGCCAGACGAGGGCCGTCATCTTCTCGAAGAAGGCTTCTTCCTCGGGCAGCCTGGAGGCGATGAGGTCGAGCGGGAGCCCCTCCGCGTCCTTGTACTTCGACGTCCAGGTATTGCCCAGCGCACGGCTCATGCCCATGAACTCGCCGCTCGACAGCCCGTCGGTGAAGGCGAACGTCGTGGACTTGTCGATGCCGATCGTCCGCGGGGTGCGCGCCTCGATCACCTCGAGGAGCGCCTGCCACTGCTCGTCGCCCCAGAGCTCGGCCTGGCGGCCCCCCACGGCCTGGGTCACGGCCTTGGTGGACGTGCGGGCGTCGAAGACCCCGCCCTGGGAGGTGCCGCCGAGCGCGATGCGCTCGATGCAGGAGGGGCCGACGGGCGTGCCGGCCGCCGCGCAGGTGTCGAAGAACACGTAGATCGTGCGGCGCCGGGCGTAGAACGTCTCCGGCGACACGAGCGACGAGAACACCGGATCCTCGTTGTACTCCCGCATCGGCACCACCCACATGTCGATGCCGTACTTCCGCATCAGGGCCGGCAGGAACGTATCCAGACGCCTGGCGAGCCACGCCTGCTGCATCGCGGCCTGATCGCGCAGCGTGCCGAACGGGCGATCGGCCGCCGGGAGCGCACCGGGCGCCACGCGATCCGGCGTGGCGGCCTGGGACGGCTGCGCGTGGGACGGCGCGCCCGTGGTCACGAGCGCGGCAGCGAGGAGCAGGAACCTGATCATCGGGCCAGTCTATGCCACGCCGGCGCCGCCCGCGGCAGTCGCGTGGCGCTAGGGCACCGTCAGGCCGCCGTCCACCGGCAGGGCATGCCCGGTGGTGAACGACGACTCGTCCGAGCAGAGCCACAGGACGGCGTTGGCCACTTCCTCCGCCGTGCCCAGCCGGCCCAGCGGATGCCGCTTCGTCATGGCTTCGGCGAGAGCGGCATCGCGCAGGAACGCGCGCTCGGTCATCTCGGTCCTGACGACGCCCGGGCAGACCGCGTTGACGCGAATGCCCTCGGCCGCGTACTCCATGGCCGCGGCCCGCGTGGCGCCGATGACGCCGTGCTTGGTCGCGCCGTAGCCGATGCCGATGCGCGTGCCGATGAGGCCTGCCACCGACGACATGTTCACGATGGCCCCGCCGCCGCCCTGCCGCAGCATCTGCCGGATTTCGTACTTCAGGGCGAGGAACACGCCGGTCAGGTTGATGGCGACGACCTGGTCCCAGATGGCCTCGTCGTAGTCGGCCGTCGGCACGAACGCCTTGCCGCCCTCGATGCCCGCGTTGTTGAAGGCGCAGTCGAGGCGGCCGAACGTCTCGACGGCGGCGGCCACCATGCGCTGCACGTCGGCGGAGGCCGCGCAGTCGCCGACGACGCCGATCGCCCGGGCGCCCGCGGCCTCGACGAGCGCCCGGGTCTCTTCGAGCCTGTTCGGGCGCCGGCCGGTCACGACGACGTGCGCGCCCTCGCGGCCGAAGGCCACGGCCGCCGTCCGCCCGATACCGCTGCTGGCGCCCGTGACCAGGACCACGCGCTGCTCGAATCGTCTCGTCATCGTCCGGCCATCCTCCGAGGCGTGGCGGGCGGCCGCTCCGTGCGGCCGGCCGCCGTTGGTCACGAGCGCGCATTCTATCCGGTCCACCTCGGCGCCCTCACGGCGCGGCGCGCGGCCTGCGTTACCATGCGGTCGTGGCCCTGGACGCACTGCTCGGCTGGCTCGGCCTCGAACGAACGAAGTCCGACGGGGAGGAGCAGACTCCCCTCCGCCGGCTCCTCGAGTCCCTCGACGACGTGGCCCCGGAGCGGGCCCGCCACCTGGCGCGGTTCGCGTATCTGCTGGGCCGCGTGGCGCACGCCGACCAGCACGTGAGCCCCGCGGAGACGGCCGCGATGGAAGCGATCGTCGTGGAGGAGTGCGGGCTCGACGCCGAGCAGGCCATCGTCGTGGTCGGCCTCGCCAAGTCCGCGAACCTCCTGTTCGGGGGCACCGCCAACTTCGAGGTGGCCAGGGACTTCGGCGCCCAGGCCACCTACCCGGAGAAGCTGTCGCTCGTCCGCTGCCTCTTCCGCCTGGCGGCCACCGATGCCGCCATCTCGGTGGCGGAGGAATCCGAGCTCCACCGGATCGCGCACCAGCTGCAGATCGCGCCGGAGGACCTCACCCAGCTCCGTGTGGCCCACGCACGGTTCCTGCCCGGGCTGGCGCCCCGCGATCCGTAGCCGGCTCCTTCGGTTCCGCGGGGGCGCTGTAAGATGCGCGCCATGGAGACCCCGCTCACCCCCCTCGAATTCATGCGCCGGGCGCGGCGGCTGTACGCCGGCCGGCTGGCGGTCGTGGACGGTGACGTGCGCTGGACCTACGCGCAGTTCTTCGACCGGTGCGACCGCTGGTCCGCGGCCCTGCAGGGGCTCGGCGTGGCGAAGGGCGACCGGGTGGCCTACATCGCCCCGAACACGCACGCGCAGCTCACGGGCTTCTACGCCGTGCCCCAGATCGGCGGCGTGCTGGTGCCCATCAACTACCGCCTCTCGGCGGAGGAGTTCCAGTACCTCGTTCAGCACAGCGGCACGACCGTCCTGTGCGTGGACCGCGATCACCTCGACGCGGTGGACGGGATCCGGGCGTCGCTCACGGGCGTCCGCCACTTCGTTGCCCTGTCTGGCGCGCGCGAGGGATGGCTCGACTACGAGGCGCTCGTGGCCGCCGCAGCGCCGGACCCGGTGCGGCCCGCCGTGGACGAGCGGGATCTCCTGACCATCAACTACACGAGCGGGACGACCTCGCGCCCGAAGGGCGTGATGATCACGCACCGCAATGCCTGGGTGAACGCGGTGGGCATGCTCGTCCACATGCCGATGTCGCCGGCCGATCGCTACCTGTGGACGCTGCCGATGTTCCACGCCAACGGCTGGACGTTCACGTGGGTCGTCACCGCGATCGGCGGCCGGCACGTCTGCCTGCGGAAGGTGGATCCGGCGGCGGCCTTCCGCCTGATCGCCGACGAGGCCGTGACTTTCCTGTGCGCGGCGCCCACCGTGCTCATCGCCCTGGCCAACGCGCCGGCCGACCTCAAGGCCGGCGTGCCGAGGGGCGTGCGCGTGCTCACGGCGGGAGCGCCGCCGGCGGCGGCGACCATCCAGCGGATCGAGGACGACCTGGGCTGGACGGTCACGCAGCTCTATGGGCTGACGGAGACCTCGCCGCTGATGACGATCTGCGAGCCCCTGCCCGAGCACCAGGCGCTGTCGCGCGATCAGCAGGCGCGCCAGAAGGCGCGACAGGGCGTCGAGCAGCTCACAGGCGGGGAGGTGCGCGTCGTGGACGCGTCGGGCGCGGAAGTGCCGGCCGACGGCGAGACGCGGGGCGAGATCACGGTGCGCGGCAACGTCGTGATGGCCGGCTACTACGACGACCCGGCCGCCACGGAGGCCGTCATGGGGGATGGCTGGTTCCATTCCGGCGACGCCGCCGTCGTGCATCCGGACGGGTACATCGAGATCCGCGACCGTCTCAAGGACGTCATCATCAGCGGCGGCGAGAACATCTCGTCGGTGGAGGTCGAAGCGACGCTGCTCAGGCACGATAGCGTGCTCGAGGCGGCCGTCGTCGGCTTCCCGGACGAGAAGTGGGGCGAGGCGCCCCATGCCTTCGTGGTGCCGCGCGCCGGGGGCGAGGTGGTGCCGGCGGACCTGCGGGCGTTCTGCCGGGAGCACCTGGCGCACTTCAAGGTGCCGCACAGCTTCACGGCGGTCGCCGAACTGCCGAAGACGGCGACGGGCAAGATCCAGAAGTTCGTCCTGCGCAAGGGGCGGCCGAACCTGGCGGCACAGTAGCCGTCAGTGCACGTGGGCGGCCGCGCCCGTGCCCGCCCGCCCCCGCAGCCGCAGGAAGACGTGGAACGACCGCGGCGCCCCGTAGGGTTCCTGCAGGTTGGGGGGCACCCGGTAGCCGGTGATGTCGGCGCCGAGGCCGACGCGCCCCAGGCCGCCCGTCGCCAGGTCGCGCACGCCGCCGAGCGTGACGGCGCCCACCCGCGACTGGCGGTGGACGTGCGCGACGCCGACCGGGTGATAGCCGGCATCGAGGATGTCCTTGTCGAGCCACTCCACCCTCGCGTAGGCCGCCCACCGTCGCGACGGCCGCCACACGCCCTCGAGGAGGTAGGCCTCGAGGTTGCCGTGCACCTCGCGGTTCTGCCCGGCCGCCAGCGTCCATGCGACCATCCGGTCGCCGTCGTTCCTCGTGTAGGACACCGACGCGGTGCGCCGTTCCGCGTCGTAGACCGAGAGGCGCTCCGGCCGCGTGAGCCAGGCCGTCGAGACCTGGGCCGTCCAGGAGCCGCGCGCGTAGCCGATCTGCAGCGCCTGGGAGTCGAGCGGCCCCGTGTCCAGGTCCGTCCGCCGCTCGTCGGGTTCCTGGCCGCGGAAGAGCCCGCCGTCGACCCGCACCCCGGCGACGGTGACGGCGGCGTGCACGACGCCCTGGCTGAGATGCGTCGCATCGAGCTGATGGTGCGACAGCGGCACCTGCGGATTCTCGGAGGCGGAGGCGCGGTGCATGAAGACCGGCGGCCCGATGGGCGGCGCGCCCACGAGCGCGGCGCCCGCGTCGAGGCGGGCGGCGCCGGCCGTGCGGGACAGCTCCATCCCGAGGTGCATGACCATGTCGTGCGGGTGCTGGTAGTCGATGAGCGGGGCGTTGTTGTAGGTCTCGCCGGTCTGGAAGGCCTGCGGCGATCCCAGGGCGCGCATCGTGAACGGCTCGGCCGTCGCGCCCGCCATCAACGTCGTCTGCCACGGGCCCGCCCGGCGTGCCAGCGTGGCCATCAGCCAGTTCTGGGACTCCCACGCGTCGAAGTCCGTGAACTTGCGATGCTGCAGGTTGTAGCCCGCGAAGGCGCTGGCCTCGGCGTTCCACGTCCATGCCGCGGGCGCGGCGTCCGCGTGCGCGTGCGGCACGGCGGGGTCGGCGGCGGGCTGGGCCGCACAGGGCAGCGCGGACCCCAAGAGCGCCAGCCCGGTGAGGACGACGAGCCCCAGCGCGCGCGTCGTCATTGCACCACGATCTGGCCGGTGAACGCCGGCACCCCGAGATAGGCGTGGTCGTGGTACTGGCACGTCATGGCCGCCGTGAACACGCCGGTCTGCCGGCTCTGGCCGGCTTGCACGAAGCCGGCCTCGTCGATCTGGGGGCACTCCGGCCGGGCCGGGTCGGGGCCGCCCGCGAAGTCGTGCGGCCGCGCGTCGGTGTTCGTGAACGTCACGCGCGATCCGACGCGCACGGTGAGCACCTGCGGCGAGACCCCGGCGCTCGTGATCGTGATCGTCGTGGTGGCCGGCGGCGCGCCCCCGCCCTGGGATGGGCCGGGCGGCTGGCCGCTCGAGGGCGCGGTGGGCGATCCGCCCCCGCCGCCACAGGCGGCCGCGAGGAGGCAGACGACGAACGGCAGGCCGAAGGCGGCAGACGGCGGGCGTGGCAACATGATCGTGCCAGACCCGGATGGCGTGCCAGGCGTGGGCCTTCACCGTAGCACGGCCGCAGCGCGCCGTGGAAGGCGCCCCGGGTCACTCGAAGTGGCGCGGTTCGAGCGGCACGGAGAAGGCGCCTGCCGGGCCCTCGAGATACAGCTGGCGGTCCATGACGTTCAGCGTCAGGTGGCTTCGGCGGGGCAGCGCGTCCGCCGTGGCCTCGATCGCGGTCCGGTCGAGCGCGTAGACGGGGATGTCGGCCGCGCGGTGGACGCCCTGGCCGTCCAGCGCGGCCAGCACCTGCCGGATGTCCCGGTGGGTGTAGATGGCGGCGCGGCCGGCCAGCTTGCTGCCGCGGTGCACGCGCTCGGCCGACGGCAGGCCGACCTCGATCCATTTCGTGACCCGCCCCGTGGCGTCGCGTACGAGCACCGCGGGCGCGTCGGCGGTGGAGAGCCCGTCCCCGAAGGCGATGCCCGCTTCGAACTCGAGGCAGTAGGCGAGGAGGCGCGTGACGAGGAACGCCCCGGTCTCGGACGGATGCCGGGCGAGCTTGAGGTCGAGGGACTCGTACACGCCGCGATCCACGTCAGAGAGGTCCGCCGTGACGGTGTACAGGGTCGAAGACTGTGCCATGACGTGCCGGATGGTACTCCGCGGGCGGCGCGGCCCAGGCCGCCGGGGCGGTGGGCATGGCCGGCTTCACCCAGCACGGGCTCGTGTCGCTGACCTTCACCATCGTCGCCGCCCCGTCGGCCGTACCCCTGCACGTGGCGGCCGTCGTGAGTCCCGCCACCGGGGACGGCACCTGGACCGACAGCCTGGGACGCACCGGCACGTTCGTGTTCCACGGCCATCAGTCGGGCCTGCCCGCGCGGCCGGCGCCGGGCGCCACGGCCGTCAAGGGCACGGGCGCGGCCAGCGTCGCCCTCGCGCCGACGACCACCACCACCGTCTCGTGGACGGGGCAGGCGTACAACACCGGCGGCGGCACGTTCCTGCCGGTGGCCGGCACCTACGCCGCGCCGGCCGACGGACTCTACCTCGTCACGGCCACCGTGCCCGCCGACTTCGCGGCCGACGGGTACTGGTGCGCGCGCGTGTTCGTCAACGGCGCGGCCGTGCACTCGGCGTGCGACGCCGCGTCGGGCGCCGCGTCCCTGCAATCGATCACGATCGCGACCGTGCACCGGCTGGCGGCCGGCGACGTCGTGGCGATCAAGGCCGTGCAGGACACGGGCGCCACCGCTTACGTGTTCTCGCCCGGCACGGAGTACTCGTCGTTCACGGTGACCCGGATCGGGCCGTAGCGCGCGTTCGGCTATCATGTCGCCCCGTGACTCGGGGACGGCCACGCTGCCAGACGGCGGCGGTGCTGGTGGTGGCAGGGCTGGCCGCCGCGGCGGTGGACACGACGGCGCGCGCGGCCCAGGCGCTGGGCGGAGACGGCCCGCCCAAGCGGGCCACGGCGGCGCGCGTGGCGGCGGGCGACATCACGGTGGACGGCCGCCTCACCGAACCGGTCTGGCACACGGCCACGCCCCTGGCCGACGTCGTCCAGAAGGAACCCACGCAGGGCGCGCCGCCCACCGACGGCATGGAGGTGCGCTTCGCCTACGACGATCGGGCCTTCTACGTCGGCGCCCGCATGTTCGCCAAGAGCGCGTCCGCCATCCAGGCGCCGCTCGGCCGCCGCGACGTCGTGGACCAGGCCGAGCGAATCCTCATCGGCCTCGACACGTTCCACGATCGCCGGACCGCGGTCGTGCTCGGGGTGACGGCCGCCGGCGTGCGCCTCGATCGCTTCCACGCCGCCGACGCCGAGGACAGCTTCGACGCGACCTACGATCTCGTCTGGGACGCGGCGGCCACGGTGGACGACCAGGGCTGGAGCGCCGAGCTCTGGATTCCGTTCGCCCAGCTTCGATTCAACCCGGAGCAGGATCTCACCTGGGGCCTGAACGTCCAGCGCTTCCGGCCCTCGCTGAACGAGGAGGACACCTGGGTCCTCATCCCGCGCACCGTGCGGGCCTGGGCCTCGCGCTTCGGCGAGCTCCAGGGCGTGTCCAGCGTGCCGCGGGCCCGCCGCGTCGAGCTCCTGCCCTACATTGCCGGCGCGAGCACGGTGTATCCCGCCAGTCCCGGCAACCCGTTCCGGCAGGGCCTGAATCCCGCCGCGCGGGTGGGCGCCGACGTGAAGATGGGCCTCGGGCCCAACCTGACGCTCGAAGCCACGATCAACCCGGACTTCGGCCAGGTGGAGGCCGACCCCGCCGAGGTCAACCTGACCGCCTTCGAGACGCGGTTCCCCGAACGCCGGCCGTTCTTCCTCGAGGGCGCGCCCCTCTTCAACATCGGGCACCCGAACTTCTACTACTCACGGCGCATCGGCGCGCGGCCGGTCGGGCCCGCCACCGGCGACTTCGTGGACTACCCGGCCAACACCACCATCCTCGGCGCGGCCAAGCTCACGGGGCGCCTGCCGTCGCGGACCTCGCTGGCCTTCCTGTCCGCCGTGACGGCCGAGGAGTCGGCCGAGATCGCCACGGCCGGGGAGGCGGCCACGCGCGAGGTGGCCGTGGCGCCGCACACCTTCTACGGCATCGGCCGCGTCCTGCAGGAGTTCGGCCGGCAGGGGTCCACGGCGGGCGTGCTCGCGAGCGCCGTCCATCGCGACTTCGGCGACGGCGATCCGCTGGCCGACCTGCAGGCGCGGGACGCCCTGGCCCTGGCCGGCAGCACGGTGCTGCGGTTCAACGGCGGCCAGTACGAGTTCCGGGCGTCGGGCGGCGGCTCGCTCGTGAGCGGCACCGCGGCCGCCATCGAGCGCGTGCAGCGGTCGAGCTCCCATTTCGCCCAGCGGCCGGACCGGACGTACTCGCCGCTCGATCCGACGCTCACGTCGCTGAGCGGCTGGTCGCTGCAGGTGGCCTTCGATCGGCTGAGCGGCCGGCACTGGTTGTGGGGGGCGAACAGCAAGCTCGACTCCGAGAACTTCGAGACCAACGACCTGGCCATCCTCAACGGGGCCGACGGCTGGCTGAGCAACGCCAACGTCCAGTTCCGGGAGACGACGCCGGGCCGGGTGCTGCGGGCGTACTCGATCCGCACCGACGCCCAGGCCGACACCACGCTGCGGCGGCTCGTCCAGGCCGGCTACCTCCGGTCGACGCTGAACCTCACCTGGGCCAACTTCTGGACGACGTCGGTCGCGGTCCGCCGCGATCTGCCGCAGACCAACGTCTCGCTCACCCGCGGAGGGCCGCTCATGGGCCGCGGTCCCGGCGCCACCGCCGTCATCACGCTGGGCAGCCGGGCCGGCGCCCAGACGCGGTGGACGGCCACCTCGACGCTGAGCCGGAACGACGACGGGCTGCGGCTCCGCCGCGTGAGCACGCTCGTGTCCGTCCGCCCCGGTCCGCGCTGGCAGCTGTCGGCCGAGCCGTTCTACGAGACGCTGACCGAGCCGCAGCAGTACGTGTCGACGCTCGCGGGCGGGCGGCCCGAGACGTACGGATCGCGCTACGTGTTCGCGTTCATCGACCGGAGCACCGTCTCCACCGAGTTCCGGCTCGGGCTGACGGTGAAGCCCGACATGAACCTGGACGTCTACGCCGAGCCGTTCGCGGCCTCGGGCCGCTACTACGACTACGGGGAACTGCTCGCGGCGGGCAGCCGAGAGCGGCTGCGCTACGGCACGTCCGGGACGACGCTCATCGAGCATGCCGACGGCAGCCGCACGGTCCGCGCCGACGGCACGGAGTTCACGCTGCGCAACCGCGACTTCAACACGCTGTCGTTCCGGAGCAACGTCGTGCTGCGGTGGGAGTGGCGGCCCGGGAGCACGCTCTACGTCGTCTGGCAGCAGGACCGCTCGGGGACCCAGACGCGCAGCGACGCCATCGGCCTCGGCGACATGTTCCGTTCGGCCCGCGCGACCGGCACGAACTTCTTCGTCGTCAAGACGACGTTCTGGCTCCCCGTCCGCTGAGGCCCGGGCCCTCAGGCCTTCGGGGGCTCGTCGAACATGTCCTCGAACACGCGGTAGTGCCCGCCGTTCATGCCGAGCGCCGCGTAGACCTGCTGGGCCCGCGTGTTGGTCTCGTCCACGTAGAGGCGCAGGCCGCCGGCGCCGGCCGCCTGGGCCTCGCGGCGCAGGTGCGCGTACAGCGCGCGGAACACGCCGAGCCGGCGCGCGTCCGGGACGACGTGGACCGACTGGATCCACCACACGGGGCGATTGCGCCAGTCGCTCCACTCGTAGGTGATGAGGAGCTGGCCGACGACCGCGCCGTCCTTCTCCGCGACCCAGTAGCGTCCTGGCGCCTGCCCGTCCAGGACGGCCTCGACGCCGCGGCTGAGCGTGTCCCGATCGAGGCGTAGCTGCTCGGTGTCGAGCGCCATGGCGGCGTTGCCGTCGACGAGGGCGTCGCGATCGGCGGGGGTGGCGGCACGGACGAGGAGATCGGCGCGGTCGGACATGCGCTCGCATTTTACCGGCGGCCGCGTCCGTTACAATTCGACGTGGCCGCCCGGACCGCAGATGTCGCCGTCGTCGGCGCCGGCCTCGTCGGCCTCGCCACCGCCCGCGCGCTCGCCGTGACCCACGGGGCGCGCGTCGTCGTCTTCGACAAGGAGCCGGCGGTGGCCGCCCACCAGTCGTCCCACAACAGCGGCGTCATCCACTCGGGGCTGTACTACGTCCCGGGCAGTGCCCGGGCACGCCTGTGCGCCGAGGGGCGGGTGCGGATGGTGGACTACTGCCGCGAGCGCGGCATCGCCCACGACGTGTGCGGAAAGGTCGTCGTGGCCACCCGCGACGAGGAGGTACCCCGCCTCGACGCGCTGGCCGTTCGCGGCCGCGAGAACGGCCTGGACGTCCGCCGCATCGACGCGGCGGCCCTGCGCGAGATCGAGCCCCACGCGGCCGGCGTGGCCGCGCTCTTCGTGCCCGAGGCCGGAATTGCGGACTACCCGGGCGTGGCGAAGGCGCTCGCGGCGGACATCGCCGCCCATGGCGGCGCCATCGAATGCCGGGCCGCGTTCCGGACGGCGCGGGACGGCGGCGCCGGCCTCGAGATCGAGGTGTCCGACGGCACCTGGCACGTTGCCGCCCTGGCGGCGTGCGCGGGCCTCCAGGCCGACCGGGTGGCGGCGGCCTGCGGCGTGGCGACCGACATCGTCATCGCCCCGTTCCGCGGCGAGTACTACGCGCTGGCGCCGGCCCGGCAGTCGCTCGTCCGGCACCTCATCTATCCGGTCCCCGATCCCCGGTTTCCGTTCCTCGGCGTGCATCTCACGCGCATGGCCCTCGGGGGCGTCGAGGCCGGCCCGAACGCCGTCATGGCGCTGGCCCGCGAGGGCTACACGTGGGCCGACGTCTCGGCGCGGGACGTCCTGGACGCCCTCCTCAGTCCCGGGGTCCGGCGCTTCGTGGGCCGGCACGTGGGGACCGGCGTGGCCGAGATTCACCGGTCGTTCTCGAAGCGCCGCTTCGCCGCCACGCTCGCCCGCCTCGTCCCCGCGCTGACGGCCGCGGATCTGGCGCCGGGCGGATCCGGTGTCCGCGCGATGGCGCTCACCCCGGCCGGCACGATGGTGGACGACTTCGCGTTCGTGGAGGCCGGCCGGATGGTGCACGTGCTGAACGCGCCGTCGCCGGCCGCCACCGCCTCGCTCGCCATCGGTCACCACATTGCGTCCCGGGTGCTCGCGCGCCTGGCCTAAGCGGGCGCGGGCGGCGCCTATAATCGACCGTCGCCGGTCGATCGCCGGCTGCTCCCGACGGGATCACACCACATGCAGCAGATGCCGAAGGCACTCGGGGCCGCCGTCCTTCTCGTGACGGCCCTCGCACTGGGACTCCACGCGCAGGGCGCGGGCGGCCAGGCCGCGCCCGCCGGCGCCGCGCGGACCGGCGCGCAGGACCCGTGGGCGGCCTCGAACTTCTCGGAGTTCCGGCTTCGCGCGGTCGGCCCGGCGCTGATGTCGGGTCGGGTCAACGTCGTGTCCGTCCATCCCCAGGACCGGCACACCTGGTACGTGGGCGTCGCCTCGGGCGGCGTCTGGAAGACGACGAACGCCGGCATCACCTTCTCGCCGGTCTTCCAGAACGAGGGGACGTACTCGATCGGCGCCGTCGTGCTCGATCCGAGGCAACCCAACACGGTGTGGGTGGGTACCGGCGAGGCCAACAACCAGCGCAGCGTCGGCTACGGCGACGGGATCTACCGCAGCGACGACGCCGGCCGCACGTGGCGCAACCTGGGCCTCAAGACGTCGGAGCACATCGGCCGGATCGTGATCGATCCCCGCGATTCGAACGTCGTGTTCGCCGCCGCTTACGGGCCCCTGTGGTCCCCGGGCGGCGACCGCGGCCTCTACCGGTCCGCCGACGGCGGGACGACCTGGGACCGGGTGCTCGAGATCAGCGAAAACACCGGCGTGAGCGACGTGGCGATCGATCCGTTCCGGCCGGACGTGCTGCTGGCCGTCGCCCATCAGCGCCGCCGCCACACCTGGACGCTCATCCACGGCGGCCCCGAGAGCGGCCTCCACAAGTCCACCGACGGCGGCAAGACCTGGAAGCGCGTGCGGACGGGCCTGCCGTCCGGTGACCTGGGGCGCATCGTGATCGCGTTCTCGCCGGCGCGCTCGGGCCTGGTCTACGCGAAGGTCGAGACCGCCGAGAACACGGCCATCTACGTCTCGACCGACTCGGGCGAGAGCTGGGAGCGGCGGGGCACCGTGCAGGCCCAGCCGATGTACTACGAGAACATCCATCCCGACCCGAAGGACGCCGACCGGCTGTACGTGCCCACCGTCCAGACGCAGATCTCGGAGGACGGCGGGCGGACGTTCCGGACGCTCGGCGAGCGCAACAAGCACGTGGACAACCACGTGATCTGGATCGACCCCGACGACACCGCGCACCTGCTCGAGGGCTGCGACGGCGGCCTGTACGAGAGCTGGGACGGCGGGCGCCTCTGGCGGCACTTCGCGAACCTCTCGGTGACGCAGTTCTACAACGTCGAAGTGGACAACGCCGAGCCCATCTACAACATCTACGGCGGCACCCAGGACAACAGCACCCTCGGCGGCCCGTCGCGGTCCAAGGGGCCCGACGGCGCCACCAACAACGACTGGTTCATCGTGACGGGCGGCGACGGCTTCGTCGCCCGCGTGGATCCGAGCGACCCGAACATCGTGTACGCCGAGTCCCAGTACGGTGGGATCGTCCGTCTCGATCGCCGGACCAACGAGCGCGTCAACATCCGGCCCGTGGAAGGGAAGGGCGAGGCGCCCCTGCGCTTCAACTGGGAGTCGCCATTCATCATCAGCCCGCACAGCCCGTCGCGCATCTACTTCGGGGCGAATCGCCTCTTCCGGAGCGACGACCGCGGGAACACCTGGCGGGCCATCAGCCCCGATCTGTCGCGCCAGACGGACCGCAACACGCTGCCGGTGATGGGGCGCGTCTGGCCGCCGGAGGCCATCGCCCAGCACCAGTCCACCTCCACCTGGGGGAACATCACGGCGGTCGCCGAATCGCGCCGGCGCGAGGGGCTCCTCTACGTCGGCACCGACGACGGCCTCGTCCAGATCTCGCTCGACGGCGGCACCTCGTGGCGCCGCAGCGAGCGGCTGCCCGGCCTGCCGGACTATGGGTCCTACGGAGTGTTCGTGCAGCGGCTCTACGCGGGCAAGTCTGACGAGAGCACGGTGTACGCCCTGTTCGACAACCACAAGAACGGGGACTTCAAGCCCTACGTCTTCAAGAGCACGACGCGCGGGGCGAGCTGGACGAACATCGCCGGCGACCTGCCGGCCAACGGGCCGGCGCTGGCCTTCGCCGAGGATCCGGTCAACCCGGACCTGCTCTTCTGCGGCACCGAGTTCGGCCTGTACTTCACGGTGGACGGCGGCAGGAAGTGGACCCGCTTCCGCGGGAACCTGCCGACGATCGCGGTGCGCGACCTGGCCATCCAGGAGCGGGAGGTGGACCTGGTGGCGGCGAGCTTCGGCCGCGGGTACTACGTCCTCGACGACTACTCGCCGCTGCGGCACCTGAACGCGGCGGCCTTCGAGCGCGACGGCCTGATCTTCCCGACCAAGACGGCCGTGATCGAAGTGCCGGACACCGGCCGCGCCCGCGGCTTCCAGGGCGAGCAGCTCTGGATGGGCGAGAACCGGCCGTTCGGCGCGACCGTGACCTACTGGGTGCGCGAGTCGCCCCGGACGCGGAAGGAACGCCGCCAGGAAGCGGCGCGCGCCGCGGAGGAGAAGAAGGAGACGCCGGCCTACCCGTCGCAGGCCGAACTGACGGCCGAGGCGGACGAGGAAGCGCCGCAGACGTTCCTCACCGTCACCAACGCGCAGGGCGCCATCGTCCGGCGGCTCGTCGTGCCGGGCGGCCGCGGGCTGCACCGCACCGTGTGGGACCTCCGCGCGACCGGGCCGGCCATGCCTCCGGCGGGCAACGGCGGCGGCGGCGGCTTCGGGGCCGCGCAGAGCCTCGGCGGCTTCGTCGCGCCCGGCACCTACACGCTGGCCCTGTCGCGCCGCGTCGGCGGGGTGACGACGGCGCTGGGCGAGTCGCAGTCGCTCGCCGTCGAGTCGGATCCGGCGGTGACGCTCACGCCGGCGATGATGACCTCGGCGCGCGAGTACCAGGACCGCGTGTTCCGGCTGCAGCGCACATTCACGGGAGCGCTGGAGCAGGCCAACCAGATGCACACGCGGACCACGGCGCTCCGCCGCGCCGTCGCCGCGTCGCCGGCCGGCGTCGCGCTCCTCGACGAGGCCGGGCGGCTCGACCGCCGCGTGGTGGCGCTCCTGCGCACGCTGCGCGGCGACGAGACCCTGCGCGGCCTCGAGTCCGGTTCGCCGACCTCCGTCCAGGCGCGGGTGAATTCCGCGTCGGCGGGCGGGCGAGGCCTCACCGGTGCGCCGACGGCCACGCAGCAGCAGAACGCCGCGATTGCCCAGGACGAGGTGACGGCCGCGGTGGCGACGCTCAGGACGCTCGAGGCCGAGATCCGGAAGTTCGAAGTGCAGGTGGAGGCGGCCGGCGTGCCCTATACGCCCGGCCGCTGGCCCGGGCGCTGACGACGCCGCCGCGGACCAGGGCGCGGCTGGCGTGCGGGCGCCGGCGGGGCCGCGCTACTTGATGAGGGTCACGGGCACGTCGACGACGTGGATGACCTTCATGGCCGTGGAGCCGACGAGCAGGCTCTGAATCCGGCCGAGGCCGCGCGTGCCCATGACGACGCTGTCGGCACCGGTGGACGTGACGGTCCCCGCGATCTGTTCGGCGATGTCGCCGACGAGCGCGTGCACGTCCACGGGGACGCCGGCGGCGCGCAGGACCTCCGCCGCGGGCTCGAGCACGGCCTTGGATCCGTTCTCGTGGAACTTCGCGATGTCGTCCTCGCCGAGGTGACTGCGTACTTCCCAGGCGTCGACCTGGGGCTGGACGTTCACGAGGTGGACGCGGGCGTCGGCGGTGCCCGCCAGCACGCGCGCCACCCAGGCGACGGCGCGCGTCGCGCTCTCGGATCCGTCCACGGGCACGAGTACGGTCTTCATGCCGCCATGGTACCGCACCGCGCCTCGGCCGCGCGCTACCTCGCCTGGCGGACGACCTCGGTCCGGTCCAGGTACCGCCGCCCGTCCACGATCGAGACCTGCGCGGAGACGGTGTAGCGTCCGTCGCGGCTGCGGCTGGTCACGGTGTCCCTGGTCACGGCGAGGGCCTCGGGCGCCGGGCCATCCGCGGCCAGCTCCCGGATGACGCGTCCGCTCATCGAGGCCTCGGGCGGCAGGCCGAGCAGGGCGAGGATCGTCGGGGCGAGGTCGGCGTTCGAGGTCGGCGCCGGCGAGCGGCCGCCCGCGCGCACGCCCGCCCCCGCCGCGATGAGCGTGTTGTGGATGTCGAACGGACTCGTCGTGCCGTGGCCGGCGGCGCCGGTCTGGGTCGTGGTGCCCGGCACGCCGGCGGCGTTGGCGGCGTCGCTCCAGTTGGCCGACACGAAGAGGGGCGCCGACCGGGGATGGCGCCAGCGGGCCACGTCGAAGGCGAGCGTGCCGGGGACGACGCCCTCGAGCGACCCCTCGCGCGCGGGCGCCGTGAAGATCGCGCCCACGTCGGGCCGCGCCTGGAGCGCCGCGACGAGGCCGGCGAGACGCGCGGGCGCCAGGGGGCGCCGTGGGTTGACGGCGCCGTCGGTCACGACCAGATCGGGCGCGCCGTCGGGCAGGGGCTCGGCCAGGGGCGCGACGAGGTCGCCGAGGCGGAACCCGCCCGTGTGCGTCGAGAAGCCGTGATCGGAGGTCACGAGCAGCGTCGTCGTGTCGAGCGCGCCTCGGGCCCGGAGGGTGTCCTCGATGCGGCCGATCTCGCCGTCGACGGCGCGCAGGGCCGCCGTGGTCGCCTCCGATCCCAGGCCCGTCTGGTGTGCCGACTCGTCGGGATCCGCGAACCAGAACGCGGTCACGTCGGCCGCGAGGTCCGTGGCGCCGAGCGCCACGTACGCGTCGACGATCCAGCGGTTCCTGGGAGTGTTCGGGACGGCTTCGGCCGGACCGGGGCCGGCGGCGGCCAGGACCGCCGCGCGGAGCGTCTCCGGCTGGATGAGGTCCGGGTTCACGACCGGGCTCGTGCCCGGCGGGTAGGCGAGGAGGAACGCGGAGCCGCTCGAACCCGCGCTGAACACCACGAGCCGCCTGCCCGCCCGCTGCAGCACGGTGCCGAGGGTCGGCGCGGTCAGGAGCTGGCCCTCGGCCTGCTGCATGGCCAGAAGGTCCTCGTGACGGCTCGTGTTCACGCCCCTGGCCGGAAACGTGGCCGCGGAGTACACCGTGTTGCCGAGCAGGCCGTGGGTTTCGGGATACGCGCCCGTCGCCATCGTGGAGGCGTTCACGCGCGTCACGGTCGGCATCGCCGCGTGATGGGCGTCGAAGACGAGGCCCCGCTGGCCGAGGGCCTGCAGGCGCGGCATCACATCGGCCGTCACCTGGTCGGGGCGGAGCCCGTCCACCACGATGAGGACGATGGCGCGCCGTGGGGCCGGACCGTCCGCCGGGCGCTGGCAGCCGGCGGACGCGATCGCGGCCAGGAGCAGCCACCACGCCCGGACGTGGACGAGCGATCGGGGCGTCCGTGGATGCGCCGCGTGGGTCGGAGGCACGGCGGCGATGCTACCACCGGCCGGCGCGCCAGGGCGGCAGCCATGCGCGCCCGGCCGCGGCCACTGCCGGCCAGAACGGCTAGTGTCGTGACGCGCGGACGACCACGAGCGGATGCGCGACGGGCGCGGCGGGCGCCGCCGTCGCCGCGGCCTCCGGCGCGCAGGCGTCGCCGGCCGCGCACTTGGCGCACCCGGGCGTCGGCCGCGCGCCGCGCCCGCCGCCGACGACGCGGCGCACCACGACGAGCGCGGCGGCCAACGCCACCGCGGCCGCCAGCAGATCCTGGAGTGAGATCGCGCCCATCGCTCCCATGCTACGCCACGCCCGCGGCCAGGAGCCCCTGCCGCAGGAGGAACGCGGCCAGCCACGCGAGGCTGGACATGTAGCCGAGCTGCAGCGCGGCGTACCGCAGTCCGCCGGCTTCCTTGCGCGTCAGCGCGAGCGTGGGCAGGCACTGCATGGCCAGCACGAAGAAGACGAGCGCGGCGGCGGCCGTGGCCGGCGTGAACACCAGGCGGCCGTCGTCGCGCGTCATGGCGTGGAGGCGCACCACGACGCCCGCGTCCACCTCGGTCTCCGCCTGGCCGGACGCCAGGACCGACATCGTCGACACGAACACCTCGCGCGCGAGGAAGCTCGTGAGGACGCCGACGGTCAGCTGCCAGTCGAATCCGAGCGGCTCGAAGACCGGCGACACGATGTGCCCGAGGCGGCCCGCGAAGCTGCCGGCCTGGGCCGCACGCGCTTCGAGCGTGTCGGCCTCGTCGGTCAGCGCCTGGGCCTGTGACGGCGTGACGGCCGGGGCCGCCGCGGCGGCTCGCAGCTCGAGGGCGCGCGCGGGGGGCGCCGTCTTCGGGTAGGCGCTCATCCACCACATCACGACGCAGATGGCCACGATGACCGTGCCGGCCGTGGACAGGAACGAGAGGCCCTGATCGCGCGCGGTGAGGAGCGCGTTCCGCAGCGACGGCGTCTTGTAGGAAGGCAGTTCCAGGATCATCGGCCGGGCACGGCCGCGGAGGATCGTGCTGCCGAAGAGCTTGGCCGTGAAGAGGGCGGCGAGCGCGCCCAGCAGGTAGCACCCGGCGAAGGCCAGTCCGGCGGCGCCCGGGCGACCCGCGAACAGCATCGTCGTCAGCAGGACGTAGACCGGGAGCCGCGCCGAGCAGCTCATGAACGGCGCCACCAGGATCGTCGCGAGGCGATCGCGGCGGTCCGGGATGAGGCGGGTGCTCATGATGCCCGGCAGCGCGCACGCGTGCGCCGTGAGGAGCGGCACGAAGGCGTGTCCCGGCAGACCGAAGCGCGAAAGCCAGCGGTCCATGACGAACGCCGCGCGCGCCAGGTACCCGGTGTCCTCGAGCAGCGTGATCAGGAAGAAGAGCAGGCAGATCTGGGGCAGGAACACCACGGTGCCGGCGATGCCGCCGACGATCCCCTGCGCGACCAGGTCCTGGAGCGGCCCGGCCGGCATGACGGCCTCCACGAGCGATCCGAGCCTGGCGAAGGTGGCCTCGATGAGGTCCATCGGCACGGTGGCGAGCTGGAAGAGCACCCAGAACAGGGCGCTCATGATCGTCACGAATGCGGCCAGGCCCCAGACCGGGTGCGTGAGGAGGTGATCGAGGCGCTCGGTCCGCTGGTCGATCTCAGGCGTGGGCGCCGTACGGGTGGTGACTGCAGTGGCGATGTCGTGCGCCCAGTCGCTGACGTCGGCGGGCGGCAGGACCGCAGGCGCCGGAGCGGCGATGCCGGCGTTGAGGAGCTGGCGGAGCGCCGGGAGGCCGAGCCCGGTGCGCGCCACCATCGGCACGACCGGCACGCCCAGGCGCGCGGCCAGGGCGCGTTCGTCGATCACGAGGCCCCGCTTGCGCGCGAGGTCCGTCATGTTCAGGGCCAGCACGAGGCGCGCGCCCCGCGCGAGCAACTGGCCCGCCAGGACGAGGTTGCGCGACAGGTTGCAGGCGTCCACGATCACCACGAACGCGTCGGGGGCCGGGCTGGCCTGCCCGTCGATCACCGTGCGGGCGATGGCGGTCTCGGGCGTGTCGAGATCCAGGTCGTACACGCCCGGCAGGTCCAGCACGTCGAGCGCACGCCCGCCCGGCGTGGCCTCGACGCGGCCGCGGCGCACGCTCGTCGTGGTGCCGGGGAAATTCGACGTCTTGGCGCGCGCGCCGCAGAGCGCGTTGAACAGGGTGGTCTTGCCCGTGTTCGGGTTGCCCACGAGCGCCACGCGCGCCGCGCGGTCGGCAGCGGCGGGCGGCGCGACGGCGAACGGCTCGGCGACCGGGACCATCGACTACTTGGGGGTGCCGCTGGCGGGCACGACGAACAGGCGGCTGGCGACCGCCCCCGACAGGCCGATCCTGGTGGAGCGCACCTGCACGATGCAGGGGTCGCCCACCTTGCAGAGGCGGAGCACGCTGGCGTCGGTGAGTCCGAGCGACCGCAGCACCGCCCGCGACTCGGCATCGCGGACTTCGTGGAGGGTCGCCACCGACCCGACGGGGACGGCCGTGAGCGGCACGGGGGTGACGCGGGGCTCGGCGTCTGACGGGCTGGTGAACGGGGGCATCGGTCTGACGTCCCATTCTAGCGGATTCTGAGAACGGATCTCATTTCGACACGGTCCCAGGCACCTCGTCCGCCGCGGGCCCCGCGCCCGATTCCGCCCGGCGTCCGACCCGGGCGGCGGGCCGACCGGGCCTGCATCTGGTCCCTGCGGTTGGGGGGCGGCTCCCGCTGGCCCGAGGGACCTCGACTAGAATCGGCGCGACGCCGGCCCCGCGGGGAGGGAACGCCCATCGCGCGCGCGGCACCTCAAGCGCGGCGCCGCCGTCGGCCCGGGCCCGTCGTGGACGTCCAGTGTGACTGAGGACCAGCAGCGCGCGCGGGTCCGCGCGGCCTTCGAGGAGCGATTCGGCCGCCCCGATCTGCTGGTGCGTTCGCCCGGCCGGATCAACCTCATCGGGGAGCACGTCGACGCCGCGCTCGGCGTCGTCGTGCCTGGCGCCATCGATCGGAGCCTGTGGCTGGCCCTCCGCGCGCGGACCGACCGCCGGTGCCGCGTCGTGGCCGCCGACGTCGGTGGCGAGGTGCTGGAGACGTCGCTGGACGGACTGCCGCCGGGGGCGCCGCGCTGGGCCGCCTACGTCGCGGGCGCATTCGCCGAACTGGCGGCCGGCGGAACCCTTCCCGCCGGCGTGGACTGCGCGTTCGGCGGCGGGCTGCCGATGGGGGCCGGACTCTCGTCCTCGGCGGCGCTCACGTGCGGTCTGCTGGCCGGCCTGAGCGCGCTCTTCGGACTCGGTCACGACCGGATGGCGCTGGCGCGCCTCGGGCAGCGGGTGGAGCACCGGCACGCCGGCGTCCAGTGTGGCGTGATGGACCAGGTGGCGTCACTCCTGGGCCGCGCGGGCCACGTCCTGCGCCTCGACTGCCGGGACCTGACGTACCGGTACCTGCCCGTGGCCGACGACCTCGCCGTCGTCCTGTGCGATTCCCACGTGCGGCGGTCGCTCGCCGACGACGGCACGTACAACCGTCGGCGCGCCGAGTGCGACGCGGGTCTGGCGGTGCTGCGCTCGCGCTTCCCCGGGGTGGCGAGCCTGCGCGACGCGACCCCGGAGATGCTGGAGGACGTCCGGCCGGCCCTGGACCGCGCGGTCCATGCCCGCTGCCGCTACGTCATCGACGAGCACCGGCGCGTGCTGGACGCCTGTGACGCGCTCGCCCGGCGGGACGCCGCCGCGCTCGGCGAGGCCATGGATGCCAGTCACCACGGCCTGCAGCACGACTTCGAGGTGTCGTGCCCGGCGCTCGACGTGCTGGCCGAGGCGGCCCGGGACGTGCCGGGCGTCGTCGGGTGCCGGATGATGGGGGCGGGGCTCGGCGGGCACACGATCGCGCTCGTGCACCGCGACGCGCTGCCGGCGTACGAGGCGCGGATGGCGGACGTGTCGCGCCGCGTGCTCGGGAAGGCGCCAGCGATGCATGTGTGCCGGCTGAGCGACGGCACCGAACTCCTCGTGTCCTGAGATGGGTGGGGGTGACCGCGAGGCGGGCCGTGGGGCCGCAGCCGTAGGCAGCCGCGGCCCCAGGCCCTCACGTCAGAAGGTGAGCCCCAGCCCCGCGTAGAACCGGTGCGTGTCGATCCGGTTGTGACGGTGGGGTGAGCCTTCGAAGTCCTGCAGGTAGTCCTTCTTGATGAAGATGCTCGAGAACTTGTAGCCGAGATCCACCTGCACGTGGTTGGTCACGGCCGTGGTGATGCCGCCGCCCACGGTGGCCATGGGCCGCGTCTCCTCACGGAAGCTCCGCTGGACGCTGTAGGGATCGCCCGGGTCGTTCGCGAGGTCGGACATCATGATCGAGGTGACGTCGACGCCCTCGATCATGAACGTCGGCTGCGGGCTGAGGTGCGCGACACCCGCGTGCACGAGGGCATACGGGCGGAACCGCCACCGGTCGGCGGTGCGGACGCGGATGCCGGCCGTGTAGTAGTTGGTCGGCACCTTGGAGGTGGCCGAAGCGACAAAGCCCTCGGCCGCGGCGTCCTTCGCGACCAGCGCCAGGTCCTCGTGGGTGAAGGTCGGCTCGGCGTTCTGGATGCGGCCGACGTCGGCCGTGATCTGAACGTGGTCGCCCACGTCCACGCCGATTGCGCCGCCGAAGAAGGGCGAGGCGTGCTTGGTGGCGCCGGCGCCACCGAATCCGGTGAGGAAGCCCCGGTGCGGCGCCTGGGCCGACACCGGCAGCGCCCCGAAGGCGACGAGCGCGAGCATCATGGCCGCGCGCGCGAGGATGAGTCTGGGTGACATGGTGCTACCCCTCCGCCCAGCGTGGGGGCCTGGGCTCGCGGGTGAACCGCCTCGCCGGGCCCCCGAGTCCCCAACGCTGAGGCACTGTGTGCCTGTGCAAGGACGCAACCATCCGGGATTCCCGGTTTTCCCTGGGTTCGCGGGCGTTGCCGGAGAGGTGTCTGGAGAGGTGTCCCGGCGTGTCTCGGCGGGTCGGAAAGCTGCTGGGAGTGGTCCGGAGTTTTCCCCGCCGGGGGGCGCGGCTGCCGTCGGCGGCCCCCACGGGCGGGCGCCGGCCGCCCACGGGGCGACGTCGAACGGGGAGGAATCGATCCGAAGAAAGTGGTCGGGGCGACTGGATTCGAACCAGCGACCCCCTGCGCCCAAGGCAGGTGCGCTACCAGGCTGCGCTACGCCCCGACTCCGAACGACCCGATTGTACCGCGAACGTCGTCGCGCCCGTCCGCCGCGGGTGCCGGCTCAGCGCAGGACGTCCACCGGCCACCGCGCGCCGGCCAGGTAGCGATCGCGGTCGGCGGCCAGGTAGTAGCGGATGGCCCCGGTGCCGGCGAACTCCGCGCGCGGCGCCCAGTCGAGGGCGCCGTAGCGGGAGGGCGCGAACAGCGCCTGGAACTGCCGTTCTTCGAGCACCCGGTCGATCGCGAAGGCCACCGGGACCCCGGCGCGCGTCAACTCGTCCACCACCGCGTCGAGGGACGCCGGCGGCACGAGGTCGAGGCGGATCACCTCGCGGCCCGTGGCGTCGGCAATCGATCCGCTGTGAAAGAAGCAGAGCACCGTGGCGCGGGGCGGGAGGGCGGCCTCCAGGTAATGGTCCATCAGGAGAATCCGCTGCTGGTTCGCGCCGTCCGCCAGCGCGTAGGCGCGGAGGTCGTGCCGGTGCGCGGAAACGAGTACCGCCGCCATCGGCACCACCGCGACGAGCGGCCGGCGGCGCGGGTCGCGCCACGCCCAGGCGGCACACCAGCCGAGCACGGCCGCCAGGAGCACGAACAGCGCGGTGATGGCCGGCAGGAAGAAGCGGACGAACGTCCATTCCGCGTACGGCAGGAAGAACGCATAGGACAGGACGTTCAGCGCGATGATGGTCAGCCCGCTCGCGACGATGGCGCGCTGGCGGGGCTGGAGGCCGGGTGCCCATCGTGGCCGGAGCGCGGCGGCCGCGGCGAGGCCCAGCAGCGGCACCGCCGTGTACAGGTCCACGAAGCTCCGCCAGTAGTTGCGGGCGTTCGCGCCGAGGTGATCGAGCCGATAGAAGGTCTCGGCGCCGGGATAGCTGCTCGTGAGCGGCCCGCCGTAGAGCGTCGCCTGCGTCCACGCGACCACCAGCGGCCCCACGGCGGCCGCGCCCGCATAGGCGAACAACGACCTCCAGTCGATCCCGCGGGCCGCGCGTCGCCCGGAGGCCAGGATCGACAAGGCCGGTACCACGCCCAGCACGACGAGGTTCGGCCGCACCATCACCGCGAGCGCCGCGCACCAGCCGGACGCGAACGCCGAAGTACGCGTGCCGCCGAGCGCGATTAGCCACGCGGTCGTCCACAGGGCCGCCGCGGGGACGTCGCTCATGGGATTCACGGTGTGGAAGAGCACGACTGGATCGAGCGCCAGCAGCCCGGCCGCCAGCAGGCCCGCCAGCGGGCCCGCCAGGTGCGAGGCGAGCCTGAAGGCCGCGAGCACCAGGATCCCGGCCGTGAGCGGCACCACGAGGTACACGGCCAGCGGGCCGCCGATGCGCTCCGCGGCCGCCAGCATCAGTGGCAGCCCCAGCGGATACACGGGCACGCTGGTGCCCGGCACGCCGGGCGCGGGCCTGAAGCCGAGCGGCGAACCGGTGGCGGTGGCCAGCGGCCAGGTGGCCCAGAGCTGGGCCGCCTCGGGCCGATACAGGCGGCCGATGGCCCACAGGTGGCCTTCCGCGACGTAGCCGGAGGCATCGGCGTGGGTGCCGACGAAGGTGCCGACGCGCACCGTGACGGCCACGACGAGGCCCGCCAGCAGGAGGGCGGCCAGCGCCGCCCACCGGGGCCCCGGCCTGGCTGGCGTCGCGGCGTCGGGAGGCATGGGCGGCACTCTTACAGTGGCGTGACACCACCGCAGAGTCAACGCTGGACTGCTGCGCTATCCTTGCGCCGTGGCTCGCTATCTCGTCACGGGCGCCACGGGGTTCATCGGCGCCGAGGTCGCGAAGCAGCTCCTGACGCGCGGCCACAAGGTGGTGGCGCTGGTGCGGTCGCCGGAGAAGGCGTCGCTGCTCGCGAAGCTCGGCGCCGAACTGCACACGGGCGACGTCACCGAGCCGGCCACGCTCACCAGGCCCATGGACGGCGTGGACGGCGTGTTCCACCTGGCTGCCTGGTACAAGATCGGCGTCCCGCGGGCACGGGCGCACGCCACCGCCGTCAACATCGAGGGCACACGGCACGTGCTCGACGCCATGCGCCAGGCCGGCGTGCCGAAGGGGGTGTACACCTCGTCGCTCGCCGTGTTCTCGGACACGCACGGCCGGATCGTGGACGAGGGCTACACCTACACCGGTCCCCACGTGAGCCTCTACGACGAGACGAAATGGGAGGCGCACTACCAGGTGGCGCTGCCGGCGATGGCGGCCGGCCTGCCCCTCGTGATCGTGCAGCCGGGCGCGGTGTACGGGCCGGGCGACACCAGCGGGCTGCGGGACGTGTTCGTGCGCCATCTGCGGCGGCGCCTGCCGTTCGTGCCGGCGCGGACCGCTTACTGCTGGGGCCACGTGGACGACGTGGCCCATGCGCACATCGAGGCGATGGAGCGCGGCCGGACCGGCGAGAGCTACATCATCGCGGGTCCGCCCCATACACTGGCCGAGGCCGTGCGCGTGGCGGCGGCCGCGAGCGGCCGTCCCGCCCCCGTGGCCGAGGTCCCGCCGGCGGTGCTGCGCGCCGCGGCCGGCCTCACCGCGATCGCCGGCCGCTTCGTCGCCCTGCCCATGGCCGCGCAGCCCGAGACGCTGCGTGTGCTGGCCGGGGTCACCTACCTCGGGTCATCCGCGAAGGCCCGGACGGAACTGGGCTTCGCGCCGCGGCCGCTCGACGAAGGCATGCGCCACCTGATCGAGCACGAAATGCGCGTGCTGGGCCTCACACCGCCCTGACCGACGTCGCGGCCGCCCCGTCGCGCGCGATCAGCGCGGAGCGTCGTCCGGCGGGCGCAGGATGCCCCGGCCCAGGATCGACGCGATCATCCGCGTCGCGTCGGCGGTGGGCATCCCGAGCTGGCGCTCGACGCCGAAGATCGACTCCACCGAGAAGTAGTAGATGAAGAGCCGCGTGGCGAGGAGCAGCGCCGGTCCCGCCGGAACGTCCTCCCGCACGTGCCGCTCCAGGCCGAGCCGGGCGCGGTGCATCTCGACGAACTGCGCGAAGCGCTGGGCCAGGTCTGCGTAGAAGCGCTGGATGTGGCGGCCGTCGAACTCCACCGCGTCGACGTAGAAGAGCGCCAGGTGGGGACGCCACCGCGTCAGCACCTCCTCGGCCGCGGCCGCCAGCCGGCCGAAGTCGTCCAGGAACTCGCCGCGCTCGAGCACGACGTTGATGGGGAAGTCCGGGCGGCGGGTGACGTCCTGGAACTGCGCCAGCAGGGCCTGGAAGATCGCTTCCTTGTCCTGGAAGTGGTGATAGACGCTGCCGGTGGACACCCCGGCCTTCGCCGCGATGTCGCGCATGCTCGTCGCGCCGTAGCCGCGGTGGGAGAAGAGCTCCAGCGCGGCGTCCAGGATTGCCGCCCGGCTCCGCTCGGATCGTTCGATCTGCTGCATGCGGAGTCGCCGTCCCGAGGTTACTGCAAGTCCGCCAGCCACCGGACCAGCGCGCGCACGGCCTGGCCCCGGTGGCTCACGGCCGCCTTCGCGCTGCCGGCCTCGGCCAGGGTCCGGCCCAGCGCCGGCACGAAGAAGATCGGGTCGTACCCGAACCCACCCGAGCCGGACGGCGCGGCCGCGATCTCGCCCTCCACGACGCCGCGCGTCTCGAAGAGCACGTCGGCACCCCGGACCGCCACCATCGCGCAGACGAAGCGCGCGCTCCGGGCGCGCCCCTCCACGCCGCGCAGCCGCCGCAGGATCTCGTCGAAGCGCTCGGGATAGGTCGCATCCGGCCGGAGGAAGCGCGCGGATCGCACGCCGGGGTCGCCGCCGAGGGCGTCGATCTCCAGCCCGGAGTCCTCCGCCACGACCAGGTCCGGCAGCCGCGCCGCGTAGTAGAGGCCCTTCAGCCGCGCGTTGCCCTCGAAGGTGCCGGCCGTCTCCTCCGGCTCGGCGAGGGGCGGTGCGTCGGCCAGCGTCCGCAGGCGGACGCACGCCCCGCCCAGCAGCGCCCGGATCTCGTCGACCTTGTGCGGGTTCGTGGTGGCGAGCCGCAGGACGCGCATCAGCGGCCCAGGATCGGCCCGCAGATCTCGCGCTGGATCGCGATCAGCCGATCGATGCCCGCCGTGGCCAGCTCGAGCAGGCCCGTCAGGGCCTCCTGGTCGAACGGCTCGCTCTCGGCCGTGCCCTGGATCTCCACGAACCGTCCGTCGCCCGTCTTGACGACGTTCATGTCCACGTCGGCCTTCGAGTCCTCCTCGTAGGCCAGGTCCAGCAGCGGCATGCCGGCCACGATGCCGACGCTGGTCGCGGCCACGTAGTCGTTCACGGGCACGGTCGTGAGCCCGTCGGAGCGGCGCAGGCTGTCGAAGGCCAGCACCATCGCCACGAAGGCGCCGGTGATGGACGCGGTGCGCGTGCCGCCGTCGGCCTGAATCACGTCGCAGTCCAGCCAGATCGTCCGTTCGCCCAGCCGATCGAGGCGCACGACGGAGCGCATGGACCGGCCGATGAGTCGCTGGATCTCCATGGTGCGGCCGCCCACCTTGCCCTGCGACGCCTCGCGCGCGGTCCGGGTGTTCGTGGCGCGCGGCAGCATCCCGTATTCCGCCGTGACCCAGCCCTTGCCGGTTCCCCGGAGGAACGGCGGCACGCGATCCTCGATCGAGGCCGTGCAGATCACGCGCGTGTGGCCCACCTCGATGAGCACGGAGCCTTCCGCGTGCGAGAGGTAGCCCGGCGTGAGGGTGACGGGGCGCAGGTCGCCCGGGGCGCGATCGAACTGTCGGGTCATGGTGTGGGTGCCGCTGCGGGCCTAGCGTGCGCTGATGAGCGCTTCATTCTTTCGCAAGGGCTCGCGCAAGTCCACATGGCCCGCGAGTGTCTCGACCTCGCGGCCGTCGATCAGGATCTGCACGCGGGCCACGGGCGAGAGGTTCGTGGTCAGCACCGACACGATGGCGTAGGTGGCCAGGAGCTCGTTGTGCGATCCGCGCGGCAGCGCCGTCATGAACGTGCTGTCGAGATCGACGTAGGCATCGTCCCGTCCCGTGAGGAAGACGCCGCGGACGGTGACGCCGGCCGGCACCGCCCGCGCGAGGCCGGGCGGCGGCTCGGTGGCGAGCTGCGCCTCGACGAGCGCCCGCGCCTGTGCGGCCGGGGTGTCGCCGAGCGGCACGTCCACCGGCACGCCGACCAGCGAGGCGCCGTCTTCCGAGACGAAGTACACGGTGGCGGCGATGCGCGGCCCGGCCGCCGGCGCCGGGGCCGGCGCGGCGGGGGCGGGGTCGGCGTCGGGCGTGGGCTCGGCGAGGCGGCGGCCGAGGCCTTCGAACATCACCCAGCCCAGTCCCAGCACCGTCACCGCGACGGCGGTCCAGAGGCCCACCCGGCGCCAGCTCATTGCGCCGTCCGCTCGAGCGACGCGCGGAAGGCCGAGACGGCCTCGAACAGCGCGAGCGCGATCGCGTCCTGGCGCGCCGCCGAGGCGAGCGCCTTCTCCTCGTCCGGGTTCGACAGGTAGCCGATCTCGACGAGCACGGCCGGCATGTTGGCGCCGACGAGGACCCGGAACGGGGCCTGCTGGACGGGGTGGGGGCTCATGGGCACCTTGCCGCGCAGCGACGACTCGACGAGCGCGGCCAGCGCCGCCGACTGCTCGAGATGCCGGAGCTGGGCCGTCTCCCAGAGGATGAGCTCGATCGTGCGCGTGCCGCCGCCCAGGGCGGGCAGCGTCTGCTCGGGCTGCTGGATGGCCCGCCGCGACTCGAGGCTCGCCCGATCCACGCTGAGGTAGTACACCTCGGCGCCCTTCACCGACGCGCGCACCGCGGCGTTCGCGTGAATGCTCACGAAGAGGTCGGCGCGGTTGTTGTTGGCGATGGCCGCCCGGGCGTCCTGGTCCAGCGCGCGATCGTCGTCGCGGGTGAGGATCACGCGCAGGCCCAGCCGGCTCTCGATGAGGGCCTTCAGCCGGCGGCTGACCTGGAGCGTGACGGCCTTCTCGAGGGTCCCGCCCGGCCCCTGGGTGCCATCGGCGTCGCCGCCGTGACCGGGGTCGATGACGATGGTGCGAAGCCCCGCCAGGCCCGGATCGCCGACGAGTGGCGGCGGGGGCGGTGGGGCGGCACCCGCGGTCGCCGGCGCCGGCGCGGTGGAGCCCGCGGGCGGAACCGTGGGCGTTCCGGGCGCGGCAGGAGGGGGAGCCGCCGCGGCTGCGGCGGCCGCGGACAACGACGACGCGCCGGCCGCCATCAGATCGACGACCAGCCGCGTCGTGCCCGCGTCCACCGGCTGCACGTTCGCGCGGTAGGACGCGAAGCGGGGGCCCAGGGTCAGCACGAGCGTGGCCGCGCGGTCGCCGACCCGCACCGCCTGCAGGAGGCCCTGCGGCGGCACCGACGGCAGGGCCGCATCGAGCGCGTCGGCCGAAAACGCCACCGACAGCTGGCCCGGCGCCTGCGTCACCGTCGTGTCGGTGGCCGGCGAGATCTCGAAGGTGAGCTGGGCGGCGGCCGCGCCGAACTCGCCGCGCATCACGACGCGCGGCACGCGCAGGTCGCCGATGACGAGCAGGCGACCGGCCCGGCGGTAATCGACGCGCCGGTCGAGCAGGGTGCCGAGCACCCGCGTGACGAACTCCGGCGTGACGAGGAGACGGTCGTCGCGCCGCACCGGCGGGGCGGCCAGCGACACGAGCCGGCCCTGGACCGAGACGACGGTGCGGTCGGGCGTGAGAAGCGCGCTCCGGCCTCCGGCCGTGACCGTCGTCGATCCCGTGACGCGATCGTCGCGCACCACGAGATCGAGCGCGGCGGCCAGGTCGTCGAGGGCCACGTAGTCGCCGTTGTTCACCGAGGTGACCGGCAGGGGCCGCCGCGACTGGGCGTCGAGCAGGGTGAGGGGCGCCGGGGCCTGGCCCTGTGCGACCAGGACGCCCCCCACGACGGCCAGCGACACGCTGACGATCACGGCAACGAACGGACGGCGCACGCTCGTCCATCATAGCGTGCGTTCCGCGGGGGCCGGCCGGCCATTGCGCACGCTCGAGCCGGGCCGGCGCGGGTGCGTGGCGGCGCCGCGCCTCGCCGGGCGGCTCGCGGTGTCCGGCGCCGGGACGCCGCGGCGGGATCGATCGCGCCGCACCGGGTAGAATCGTGGCCGCACGGGAGGCGGGCATGGGCATGCGACTCGGAGTGGCGGCGGTGGCAGTGTGGATGGCGATGGGAGCGGCCCCGGCGCTCGCGCAGGCGCCGGCGCGGCCGGCCGTGCTGGACCTGTGGGCGGACGGCAAGGCGGCGTTCGGCGTCTTCGTGCCCGACGAGAACCCGGCGCCGCGCGGTCCGGATCGGGGACCCGCCGTCTACACGGTGGCGGGCGGCCAGGCGCTGGCGAAGAACCCGCTCATCGACTTCGTCTTCCTGAACCTCGAAGGCCACTACGACCGCAACGCCGTCATGGCCATCAGCGAGGGCCTGGGCAAGCGGGGCACGCCCGGCCGCAAGCTGATGCTGGTGCGCATTCCGCCCATGACGGAGGACGGGCCGCAGGTGACGCTCCAGCGCATCAAGGAAATCCTGGCGATGGGCGCCGACGGGGTGACGCTGCCGCACGTGGAGAACCTGGACCAGGCGCGGCAGGCCGTGAGCCTCTTTGCCGATGCCCGCGTCGACGTCTGGTCGGCCTCGAACCCCACCGGCAACACCGTCGCGATGCTGATGCTGGAGGACCCGGGCGCGGTGGCCCAGGCCGCGCAGATCGCCGACGTCGGCGGCTACAGCGTCCTGGCGTGCGGCATCGGCAGCCTGACCGGGGCGCTCAAGGGCGACCGCGCGGCGGCGGAAAAGGGCAACCAGGAGATTCTGGCCGAGACCAAGCGCGTGCGCCTGGTGAACATGCTGACGGCGAACGCGAAGGACGTGCAGCAGCGCGTGAAGGAAGGGTTCCTGGCGCTCCTCATGGCGGGCCGGGATGCCGACGAGGTGATCAAGCTGGGCCGCGCCGCCGCGGGACGCTAGCGCTGGCTGCGGCATCAGTGTGCCGCCGCCCACCGTGGGCCCTCGCGGGTCCCCGGCTCGGGAACAGCCCGATGCTCGCTTGCTAGTACGCTCGCTCGGCATCGGGGCGCCCGTTCCCGGCCGCCCGCGACATGAGCAGGCTCGGTCACGGGCCACCCGTGATCTGACCACGGCTGCCCGGTTGGCGCTTCTCTAGCGCACCAGGAACTTCTGCACCCGGCGGCCGGTGCCGACCTCGGCGGTGTACAGGTTGCCCTTCGAGTCCACGGCCAGCGCGTGGAGGAAGATGAACTGGCCGGCGTAGCGGCCGATGCGGCCGAAGGCGCTCACCTCGGTCAGCGACGCCCGATCGTAGATCCGCACCTTGCCGTTGCCGGCGTCGGCCAGGTAGAGGAAGCGCTGCGCGGCGTCCGGTGAGAAGGCCGTGGCGAACGACGTCCCGAGCAGCCGGGTGGGCCGCTCGATGAAGATCTCGCGCTCGAAGACGCCGGCCGTCGTGAACACCTGCATCCGGTTGTTGCGGCGGTCGTTCACGTAGACCTTGCCGTCCTCAGACACGCGCACGCCGTGCACCAGGTTGAACTGGGCCGGCGGCGGGCCGTCGAGGGCGAGCGTCTTCGGCGCCGCGTCGTCGGGCGGCTTGCCGTAGGCGCCCCACATCCGCTTGAAGGCGCCCGTGTCGGCGTCGTAGACGATGACGCGCCGGTTCACGTAGCCGTCGGCCACATAGAGCTCGTTGGTCTTCGGATCCACGTAGACGTCGGCGGCGTTGTTCACGTTGGCCGTGTCGAGCGACCCCCGGCTCTGGCCGCGTCGGCCGATCTGGAAGAGGAAGCGGCCATCGCTCGTGAACTTCAGGATCATGTTCTCCTTGCCGCCGGCCAGGCGCGGGCCGCCGGCCGAGGTAATCCAGACGTTGCGCTTGTAGTCCACGTGGATGGCGTGTTCGTCCTCCGGCCACTCGTAGCCGGCACCGGGGCCGCCCCAGCCGCGCAGGTAACGGCCGTCGGCGTCGAACTCCAGGACCGGCGGCGCCGCCGTGCAGCACGCGGCCTCCGGGTTCTGCGCCTTCTCGTCGCTCTCGAGCGACCAGGGCCTGTGCAGCACCCAAACGTGATCGCTCGCGTCCACCGAGACGCCCGTCACCTGGCCCAGCGTCCACTGCGGCGGCAGGTCCGGCCACCGGGGATCCACCTCGAAGCGGGGCGCGGCGGGCGCCTGGGCCGCCAGGCGGGACATGCCGCGTTCGGCGGCGAAGAGGGCGGCGGCCAGGCCAAGGGCGAGGGCCGGACGGAACGTGACGCGCATGGGGATCCTCTTATGCCGCCTCGGGCCCGTCGGCCACGAGGCGATTGCGGCCGGCGGCCTTGGCCGCGTACAGACGGCGGTCCGCGAGCTCCAGAAGGCGGCGGGACTCACCGTCCTGGGGCACGCTGGCCGCCCCGACGCTCGCCGACAGGCGCGGGATGCGCCGCTCGGCGTGGAGGCCCGCGCGCCAGGCATCGAGGCGGGCCACGGCCGTCTCGCGGTCGGCCTGGATGAGCACGGCGAACTCCTCGCCGCCGTAGCGGGCGATGACGTCGCCGTCGCGGAAGGCCTCGCGCAGCCGCCGGGCGGCGAACCGCAGGGCGTCATCGCCGGCCGCGTGGCCGTAGCGATCGTTCACGCTCTTGAAGTCGTCCAGGTCGATGAGGGCCACCGTGAACGGCGCGCGCAGCGCCGGATCGACCTGCAGCAGCCGGGAGAAGCTCTCGTCGAAGAAGCCCCGGTTGAAGAGTCCCGTCAGGTGGTCGCGCATCGAGTCGAGCCAGAAGGCGCGCGACCGGACCACGACCGCCGTCTGGATGATGGTGGCCACGGCGATGAGCTGCAGCCGGCTCACCTGCGAATCCCACTGGAAGACGCCGTAGACGGGCGAGACCCGCCACGCGTCCGGCTCGAACAGGCCCACCCACGTGACGACGGCGCCGTACTCCAGCAGCGCCGCGCCCCCGGCGGCCAGGCACACCCGCGGGTCGTAGCGCAGGCCCGTGCCGGCCAGCGCCACGAAATACATCGAGTAGTGGACGAGGCTGTTGGACGCGACGATCGGCCGCCCGGCCAGGATGAAGCTGACGAAGCCCAGCGAGATGATGAGCACGTCGAACTGGCTCGTGGCGAAGCCCAGCCAGGCCGGCGGCACGGCACGCCCGGCGAGCCGCTCGAACCACACGGCGAAGGCAAGCGCGACGCCGATCGAGAAGAGCCCCAGCCAGTTCTCGACCTGGCCGGGGTTGACGAACGAGGTCGTGAGCGGGATGAACGACAGCAGGACGAGGAGGCCCAGCCGGAACTGGGCCACGAACAGGTCGCCGGAGCGGCTCAGATCGCGACTGATCGGGTCGCCCCACCCGGCAACTGCCCGCTGAAGCCTCCAGAGGATCTGCACCACCGTCGGTCCGCCGCCCGGGGCGGCGGCTCAGTATCCCATCGCGTATCCAGTTCGGCGCGGATCGGCACCCGCCGTCTTGGCGCCGGTCTTCGGGTCGATCCGGATGACCTGCATGTGGCCCAGGCTGCCCCAGCCCGGCAGCACCCGCACGGTGTGTCCCATGCTCTTCAGCGCGGCGATCGTCGCCGCCGGCACGCGTCCCTCGATCTGCACCGTGATCGCGGCGCCGGGCTTGTAGAAGTTGGGCTCGGCGTCGAGCACGAGCCGGGGCGTCTCGATGGCCTGCTGCACGGGCATCTCGAAGTCCACGAGGTTCAGGAGCACCTGGAACTCGGTCTGGCCGATGGTCTCGCCGCCGGGCGTCCCGAAGACGTAGGCCAGCGCGCCGTCGCGCAGGACGACCACGGGCGAGTTGTTGAGAATCGGGATCTTCCCGGCGCCCACGTAGTTCACGTCGGTGGGGTAGGGCGAGGTGGAGCCGAGCCGCATGCCGTTGTTCAGGAGCAGCCCCGTGTTGCCGACCACCACGTTGTTCCCGAAGAGACCCCCGAGCGTCGGAGTGCAGCCCACGGCGTTGCCGAACTTGTCGACGATGGAGAACGAGGTCGTGTGCTGCTCGGCGTCATAGGCCTCCTCGAAGGCGGGCCCCTGCGGCTGCTGCATCGAGGCGGCCGCGCCCTCGGGCGTGCCGGCCGGCGGGTACGGAATGGCCTTCATCGGGTCGAAGAGCGCGCGCCGGACGTCGGCGAACTCGTGCGACACGAGGCCGGCCTGCGGCACCTTCACGAAGGCCGGATCGGCGACGTAGCGGTAGATGTCGGCCTTCGAGATCTTGATCGACTCGATGACGGCGTGCAGGTGGGCCGGCGACAGCGCGCCCGCGCTGCGCAGATCCACCTTCTCGATCAGGTTGGCCCCCATCAGCACTTCATAGCCGCCGCGCGAGGTGGCGGGGTTGGAGTACACGTCGTGGCCGCGGTAGGTCGTGTGGAGCGGCTCCTGCCACGTCGGCGCGTAGGCGGCCAGATCGGCCGCCGTCAGCACGCCGCCGTTCTCCTTGAAGAAGCGGTCCATCTCCTGCGCGATGTCGCCCTTGTAGAAGCGGTCGAACGCGGCCTGGATGGCCGCCTCGCGCGAGGCGCCCTTCTTGAGGGCCTGCGCTTCGGCGTCCACGAGCTTGCGCAGCGTGTTGGCGTAGTCGGGGTTCTTCAGCAGGTCGCCCGCCTTCAGCGGCTGGCCGTTGGGGAGGAAGATCCTGGCGGACGTGGGGTACTTCGCGAGGTTGTTCCGGCCGCGCGCGATCGACTGCGCGAGCTTCACGTCGATCGGATAGCCCTTCTCCGCGTACTCGATGGCCGGCGCGAACACGTCGGCCAGCTTCATCGTGCCGAACCGCTTGAGCTGCTCCAGGTATCCGCCCAGATTGCCCGGCGTGATGCCGGCCTTCATGCCGGCATTCAGCGTCTCGGGCGTCATCTCCTCGGGCTTCAACGCCTTCGGGGCGGCCCCCGCCATCGACAGCGACCAGACCTTGTTGGTGCCCTTGTGGTACATGGTCATGAAGCCGTTGCCGCCGATCCCGTTCATCTCGGGTTCGCCCAGCGCGGCCATGGCGCCGACGGCCGCGGCGGCGTCGAACGCATTGCCGCCCTTCAGCAGCATCTGCAGGCCCGCCGAGGAGGCGATCGGGTGGCCGGAGGTCACCAGGCCGTTCAGGCCCGCCACGGCCGGCCGCGTGTAGTCAATGCGCGCCGACGCCGGCGCCTCGGCGGCCTGTTGCTGGCCGATGGCCAGGGCCGTGCCGCCGGCCAGGGCGGCGATCACGAGAAACAATGATCGAATGCGCATTGCGGGCTCCTTCAGAGCATCCCGGTGATTCGGGTCCGTAGAGTATAGGCGGCGGCACCGCTCCCGGCGCGGCGGACCGGGCGCGCCGGGGCCGCCGGGGCGTGTAAGCTGGCGGATGGCCGGCGGGCGTCCGCCCCAGGCCCGCCTCGTCTTCGTCGTCTTCGGGGAAGGAGCATCCCTCATGGTCCGCATGCACTCGACCTCGGCGGTTCTGATTGGCCTCGCCGTGGCCGCCCTGGCGGTCGCGCCTCCGGCGGCCCAGCAGTTCGGCTCGATCGCGTTTCCGACCTCCGGCGCGCCGGCCGCGCAGGCGGCGTTCCTCACGGGCGTCAAGGCGCTGCACAACTTCCAGTTCGACGAGGCCGCCGTCGCCTTCCAGGAGGCCGAGAAGGCCGATCCCGGGTTCGCGATGGCGTACTGGGGCGAGGCCATGAGCCACAACCACCCCCTGTGGGCCCAGCAGGACGTCGCCAAGGCCAAGGCCGCGCTGGACAAGCTCGCGCCGACCCACGAGGCGCGCGTCGCCAAGGCGGCGCTGCCGAAGGAGAAGGCCTTCCTCGAGGCGCAGAACCTCCTGTACTTCGCGCCAGGCGACAAGCTGGCGCGTGACACCGCCTACTCGGGCGCCATGGCGAAGATGCACGACCAGTGGCCGGACGACCACGAGGTGGCGATCTTCTACGCGCTGTCGCTGCTGGGCACGGTGCGGCCGGGAGACGCGGGCTTCCGCCGCCAGGCGCTGGCCGCGTCGATCGCCGAAAAGGTATTCGCCGCCAATCCCCAGCACCCGGGGGCCGCGCATTTCATCATCCACGCGTTCGACGATCCGGATCACGCCCCGCTGGCGCTCGACGCCGCCAACGCCTACGCGAAGATCGCACCGTCGGCCGCCCACGCGCTCCACATGCCGTCGCACATCTACGTGCAGCGGGGCATGTGGAAGGAAGTGGTCGCCTCGAACATCGACGCCTACAAGGCGGCCACCGACCTCAACGCCAAGATGAAGCTGCCCGAGGGCCGCGAGGATTTCCACACGCTGGGCTGGCTCACCTACGGCAACCTGATGCTCGGCAACGTGGACGCGGCGGCGAAGAACGTGGAGGCGGCCAAGGCCGCCGCGGATCGGAATCCCGACAACCGCGGCATCCGCGACGGGTATCTCGGCATGCGCGCCCGCTACATCCAGGAGAGCGGCACGTGGGAGAAGATCGCGCTGCCCGCCGAGACGGCGTCCGCGGCGGGGGATCACGCCGCGATGCCGGGGATGGCGATGGGCGGCGGCGGAGGCGTGTCCGAGGGCGCGGCGTCCTGGATCTACATCGCGGGCGTCAGCGCCGCGAAGCTCGGCGACCAGGCGACGGCCGACGCCGCGCTCGCGCGGCTGGCGGCCATCCGGGAGCAGGCCGGGCGCGGCGGGAACGCCTACGCCGCCAAGCCGCACGCCATCCGGGAGAAGGAACTCGGCGCCATCGTCAAGTGGGCGAAGGGCCAGAAGGACGCGGCCCTGGCGGACGCGAAAGCCGCGGCCGAGATCGAGGCCACGATGGCGGCCCCTTCGGGTCCGCCGGATCCGATCAAGCCGGCCTTCGAGCTCTACGGCGAGCTGCTCGCCGAGGCCGGCCAGGACAAGGCGGCCGCCGCTG
>JBFWXO010000060.1:0-38108 GCA_050187355.1 Vicinamibacterales bacterium | reverse complement strand
GCGTGATGACCTCCACGCGCACCATGCCGGCCTCGTGGTACTCGGCCGCGTAGGAGTTGGTGCGGAAGCGGATCTGCTGGATCTGATCCTTCGGAGGCAGACGGCCGCAGCGGAAGCCGTCCACGAAGATCTGGGCGCCCGGGCCCGCCATCTGCGCGAGCTGGTCGGCCATCTCGTCGGGATCGTCCGACAGCGCGTCGATCTCCTCCTGGGACAGCGTCTGCGTGAAGCCGTTGTCGCGCCGCTCGGACGCGTCGGTCTCCTGTACCTGCACCTCCTCGCTGATGGCGACGGCCAGCGTGAAGGACATCTGGTTGGCGCCGCGTTTCAGCGTGATGGTGCCGGTGGCGGGCTTGAAGCCGGGATAGGAGGCGCCGATCGTGTAGGTGCCGGGCCTGAGCCCGGTCGCCGCGCCCACGCCCATCTCGTCCACCTGGATCGCGTGCTCGACGCCGTCGTCGCCCACGAGGTAGACGGCGGCGCCCGGCAGCACGGCGGCGGTCTCGTCGAACACGGTGACCCGCAGCGAGGCGGTGTTGCCCTGCGCGGCAGCGGGAGCGGCGGCCGCGACGAGGGCGGCCACCGCGACGACGAGTGAAGACAGACGGCGCATGATGCGGCTCTCGGAACGGGCTACGGCTTCTTCTCGAACAGCTCGGGCTTGATCTGCGGGTTGACCTTGATCTTCTCGATGGTCCACTCCTCGGTGGGCGTGCCATCGACCGACAGGTTGATGCGCTTCGGCAGCTTCACGCCGTCCACCGTGGCGTACTCGGCGAAGGTCATCTGCACGGCGCTCGGGGCCGGGGGCGGCATGGACTCCATGCGCCGCCGCATCTCCTCGGGGCTCGGACGGCCGCCCGGTCCTGGCGCGGCTCCGGCTTCGGGGGGTGGCGCGCCGGCGCCGGGAGCGCCCGCGCCGGGGGCCGCCCCGGGCGCCCCGCCCGGAGCGCCGCCGCCGGGGCCGCGGCCGCCAGGACCCCGGCGTCCACCCGGTCCGCCCGGTCCGCCCATCATCATGATGCGCGGCCGCACTTCCGAGTAGGCGAGCATCAGGGGCATGTGCGTCTCCTGGTCCACGAAGAGCCGCAGGGTCTGGCCGCGCGCGTCCTTCATCTCCAGCGTGTCCGCCTTGCCATCGGGCGACTCCGCGAGGCCCGCGTAGGTGACCTCACCGGCCGGCGTGGCCAGGAGCGCCAGCATCCAGCGCTGCATCTCGGTCTTGAACTGCGTGGCCAGCCGCTTCTCCATTTCGGCGGGATCGGCGCTGGCCGCGCCGGGCGGCCCGTTGCGCATCATGATCTGCATCCCGCCGCCCATCCCGCCGCGGTTCTGCACGTCCGCCCACGCCGACTCGCCGGCGAGGACCTGGATGCGCTCCACCGACATGCCGCCGGGGAACTCGTTCTCCTCGCTCTTGTGCATCCGGTCCGGGCCCTGCAGGGTCAGCACGATCGTGCCTTCCATCTGGCGCTGTCCCATCTCGCGCCGGAAGGGGCCTTCCAGGCTCAGCGCCTTCACCTGCTCGACCTTGGCGCCGCCCAGGGCCTTGCGCATGTCCGCCAGCACCTGCGCCGCCTGGCCGGTCGCCTGTTCCGCGGCATAGATCGGCAGCGGCACGACACGGCCGGTGCCCGGCACGCCCACCCCGACGAACATCGCCGTCGCCATCACCATCCACGCTCTCATCGTGCGTCTCCTTCGGGTGCCGCCATGGACCCGCTGTCCGGGTGCGCGCGGCCCCCGGCGCGCCGTGCCGTCGTTCCGGCACCGCGCATCGTCGTGCCGACCATTGTGACGGGGGGCCACGCCATTCCGACGTTAAGCGTGGGCAAAGGGTTTGTTAAGGATGTCAAATGCGCGTTTCCCGCTGATTTTCAGGCGTTTTTCGCGTGCTACACTCCGGCCCATGACCCGCCGCCCGCGCGCGCTCGGCTCCACGCCGTGGCTGGCCGCCACCGTCGCCGTGCTGCTGCCCGCGCTGGCGTGGCTCCAGTACGACTGGGTGAACCAGCTCGCGACGGCCGACCGCGAGCGGCGCGAGCGCACGCTCCGGACGGCGGCCGCGCAGTTCACGGCCACCCTCGATGCCGAGATGGGACGCCTCGGCGGCAGCCTGCAACTCGACGGCGCCATGGTGGAACGGCGCGACTGGGATGCGTACGGCCTGAGGTACGACTCGGCGACGCTGAACGCGCCGGGACTCGTCACCGGCGTGTGGCTGGCCGAGATCGACGAGACGGCGGCGGCGCGGGGCGATCGGCTGCGGCTGCAGGAATGGCGGCCCGCCGAGCGGACCTTCACTGGCGTGGCCTGGCCGGCGTCGCTCGCCAAGGTGCACGACGATCTCGAGGCGCTGCCCGAGCACCGGCCGCCCGGGGAGTACCCAGGCCCGCGTGAGATGTTCGCGGCCGTCGGCGGCGTGGGCGACGAGCGGACCTTCGTCATGCCGATCGTGCGCGTGCAGGTGCCGTCGCTGCCGGACACGCCGACCGGCCGCTTCACGACCGACGTCCGCCTGCGCGGCTACACGATCGTGCGCCTCGACACCGACCTGCTCGCCCGGGGACGGCTGCCCGCCCTGGCCGCCGAGCACTTCCCCGCCTCGACCGACTACCGGGTGGCCGTCGTGGCCAACGACGACGGCCGCGTGCTGTTCGAGTCGGCGCCCGGCGCCGCGGACGACACGGCGGTGGGTCCGGATCTGACGCAGACCTTCATGCAGCCGCGCCTCGGGCCGGTCATGATCTTCGCGCGCGTCTCGACCGGCGATGGCGGAACCGCGACCCGCGTGGACATCCCGCCGCCGCCACCGGCGGGCGACACGGAGATCCGCGAGGACCGCCGCATCGTCAGCATGTTCCAGGTGCGCGACGGCGACGCCGGGCCCCGCGGCCGCGGGCCCCGCGGCCGCGGACACTGGACGCTCAGGGTGAAGCACTCGGCCGGCTCGCTCGAGGCCGCCGTGGCGGCGTCGCGGCGGCGCAACCTCTCGCTCAGCGGCGGCGTGCTGGCGCTGCTCGGCGTGGCGGTGGGCCTCATCGCCGTATCGGCCCGCCGGGCCCAGGCCCTGGCCCGCCAGCAGCTCGAGTTCGTCGCCGCCGTGTCGCACGAGCTGCGGACGCCGGTGGCCGTCATCAACTCCGCCGCCGGCAACCTGGCCGACGGCGTGGTGGACGATCCGGCGCGGGTGCGCACGTACGGCGCGACGATCCAGGCCGAGGGCCGCCGTCTCGGCGAGACGGTGGAGCGCGTGCTGCAGCTCGCCGGCCTGGGATCCGGACGGCCGCTGCCGATGGCCACGCTCTCGGCCGCGGATCTCGTCCACGACGCCGTGGGCCGGTCGTCGGGCGCCGCGGCCCGGGCCGCGGTGGACGTGCACGTGGAGATCGCGCCGGGCCTGCCGGAGGTCGTCGGCGACGCGAGCGCCCTCCTGTCGGCGGTCGAGAACCTGGTCGGCAACGCCATCAAATACGCGGGACCCGACCGGTGGGTCCGGGTGTCGGCCGCCGCCACGGCGGCGCCGAACGCGGAGGTCCGGATCTCGGTCGCCGACCACGGCGCCGGCCTCGACGCGGAGGAGCGGCGCCGCGTCTTCGAGCCCTTCTACCGCGGCAGGGACGCCGTCCTGAACCAGGTGCCGGGCAGCGGCCTCGGGCTGAGCCTCGTGCGCCGGATCGCCGAGGCGCACGGCGGCCGCGTGGAGCTCGACACCGAGGTCGGGCGCGGGAGCACGTTCACGCTGTGCGTGCCGGCCGCGCCCGACGCCACCGCGTCCGACGCCAGCCCCGCGGCGGCGGGATCGCGGGCGCCCGCCCCGTCGGCGGGCTGACGCGATGGCGGAAGGACGCCTGCTGCTGGTGGAGGACGAGCCCGGCCTCCAGCTGACGCTGAGCGATCGGCTCACCGCGGAGGGGTACGCCGTGGAGACCGCCGGCGACGGCGACACCGGCCTGGCGCTGGCGGCCTCCGGCGCCTTCGACCTGGTGGTCCTCGACGTGATGCTCCCCAGGCGCGACGGCTTCGACGTGTGCCGCGCCCTCCGCCAGCGCGGCGTGACGACGCCCGTGCTCATGCTGACGGCGCGGGGGCAGGTGGTGGACCGCGTCGTCGGGCTGAAGCTCGGCGCCGACGACTACCTGACGAAGCCCTTCGAGGCCGTGGAGCTCCTGGCCCGCATCGAGGCGCTGCTGCGCCGCTCGGCGGCGAGCGCGCCGGCGCCGGCCAACCTGCCGGGAGGCACGCGTCACACCTTCGGCGACGTCGTGGTGGACACGCGGCGGGCGGAGGTGACACGGGACGGCGCCCCCGTCGAGCTGTCGGCGAAGGAGTTCCAGCTGCTCCGCTACTTCCTCGAGCACCGCGGCGCGACGATCTCGCGCGACGAGCTCCTGCAGGAAGTCTGGGGCTACGAGCACATGCCGTCCACGCGCACCGTGGACGTGCACGTCGCCTGGCTCCGCCAGAAGCTCGAGGCCAATCCGAAGCTGCCTCAGATCATCCTGACCGTGCACGGTCTGGGCTACAAGTTCGTGGGCTGAGCCCCGGCGCGGCGGCGCGCCTGCTATGCTGGCGCCGCATGGCCAGGATTTGCGTCTTCTGCGGCTCGTCGAGCGGCGTTCGGGCGGAGTACGCCGCGAGCGCCCGCGCGCTCGCCGGCGTGCTGGCGGCCGACGGCCACACCCTGGTCTACGGCGGCGGCAACGTCGGCCTGATGGGCGTCATCGCCGACGCGATGCTGGCGGCGGGGGGCGAGGTGGTCGGCGTGATCCCGCACGCCCTCATCGCGCGCGAGATCGGCCACGGCGGGGTGACGACCCTGCACGTGGTGGACTCCATGCACGAGCGCAAGGCGCGCATGGCCGATCTGTCCGATGCCTTCATCGCGCTGCCCGGCGGCGTGGGCACGTTCGAAGAGCTGTTCGAGGCCATCACCTGGACGCAGCTGGGCCTGCACCGCAAGCCGTGCGGCCTCCTGAACGTGGGCGGCTTCTACGACGGGCTCCTCGCCTTCCTCGACCACGCGTGGGCCGAGGGGTTCATCAAGCCCGAGACCCGCGCCGTGGTGAGCGCCGGCGACGACCCGGCCGCGCTGGTGGACCGGCTGCTCGGCACCGTGGTGCCGGCCGTGCCCCGCTGGATCACGCGGCAGCAGGCCTAGGCGCGCCGGTCACCGTCCCGGGGGCTTCGGAGCGCCCGCGGCGGGGCGGCGGCGCGTGTAGATCAGGTCGTAGTTCACGCTCCACGTCCCGTCCGAGTTCAGCGTCTCGGAGAACTGCCGCACGGTGTCCGGCCCGCGAGGCTCGAACGACAGCCGCACGGTCCTCCGCCCCTGCACGCGCATCGCGGGACCGAGGGGCACCTCGCCCAGGTAGACCATGCGGCCGTCGTGCAGGCCGCCGCGATAGAAGTGCAGCCCGCCGGTGTTGCTGACCCAGATCTGGTGCCACTCCTTCGTTACCCGGTCGTAGATGTTGAAGCTCTGACCCGTGCCGCCCTGCCGGTCGTCCCAGGTCTCGAGGACGACGCACCCGCCCTGCGTCTTCGTGACGACGTTGAGGGCGGGCTCCCGCGCCGGGGGCGTGCCCTTGGGCGGGGGCGTGGTCTTGGGGTTGGGCACGACGTCCCACTCGCCGACCCAGAAGTCGAACTGCCGGTACTCCGGTCCGGTACAGTCGAACGTGGGCGGCACGGCAGGCGACGCGAGCGGCTGCAGGCTGGCGGTGAGGGCGAGGGCGACGAGCACCATGCCGCCATCGGACCACCCGCGGCCGGCGGCCGGTTAGTAGAATCCTGCGGGCCGCTCAGGGCCGCTCGACGAGCGCCAGCCCGCTTCTCAGCTCGATCGTGAAGCGCCCGCGGCCGGAGGGCGCCAGGCGGATGTCGGGCGTCTTCTGCTCCAGGCGCCGGCGCAGCAGGAGGAGCCGCGTCTCCAGGTTGTCCTTGTACTCGGGCAGCTGCAGCGACTTGTCGAGCCGCAGCTCGCGGTTGGTGAACTCCGTCCGCCCCTCGCTCTCGTGGGCGCGCAGCACCTTCCACAGCACCTTGGCCGGGAGCCCGCGAATCAGGTACTCGCCGTCCACGAGCACGCACTCGTCGGTCCGGTAGTAGGCGATCTCGCGCGTGCTCTTCGGCGGCGCGGCTGGAGCCGGCGGCGCGGCTGGAGCCGGCGGCCGGGTGTCGACCGCGTGCTCCCCGGACTCGCGCAGGACCGCGTTCTGGATGGCGATGGCCAGGTACGAGCCCAGGAGCTCGATGGTGGTCTTGTCGTCTTCGTGGAAGCGGTACGGCGTCTCGCTCTCGATGCAGAGCACGCCGACGAGTTCCCCGCGGACGATGAGCGGCACGCCCAGCTGGCTCTCCGGGTCGGCGAGGCCGGGCAGGGCGATCCGCCGATCGGGCGGGCACCAGCCCTGCTCCTCCGCGCGGAACTTCGCCGCGTAGGCGTACAGCATGCCGCGCATCAGGCCGGCAATCCGGATCGGCTTCATGGCCTCGGCCACGAGGCCGGCGATGCCCTCGCCGAAGCGCGCTTCCGCGCCGGCGCCGTTCTCCGGATAGCCCCTGGTCGCGATGGTCACGAGCATGCCGGGGCGCTCGCCCGGCAGCAGGATCATCGAGTGGCTGAAGCCGAAGATCTGATCGAGGCCCTCCAGGATGGCGTCGAGCAGCGGCTCGAGCCCGTCGGCGGCGTTGATGCGCAGCGAGAGGTCCTGCAGCGCGCGCATCGTGAAGACGGCGTCGGGCGTCCGGCGCGCCACGAGGGCGGGCTGGCCCGGCTGCTCGGGCACCTTCCGGACGGCAAGCACTTCATAGACGTCGGCCGCCAGCAGCTTGAAGATCCCCGTCATCCCGCAGTAGCGGGCGATGGCCTCGATGCGGAGCGCCATGCGCTCGAAGAGCGGCCCGGACGTCTCCGAGTACGCGAAGCGGAGCCGCAGCTCCCAGCCCTGCTGCGTATCGGGGTCCACCACGCGGACGAGGGCGTGCGGGTTCTCGGCGACGTTCCGCCGGCTCTTGTTGAAGAACTGGAACGAGAGCGCGACGTGCGTGGAATCGACGTAGTCCACGTGGCTGAGGTACGCCGAGTTCGGCGTGCCGTCGGCCGCGCAGGTGTAGAGCGTGGCCGGGATCAGCCCCTGGAAGCACGACGTCAGCGTCTCGAGGCCCAGGGTCACGCCAGCGCCTTTCCGGCATCGGGACCCGGGGTCTGCGAGTACAGGGCCGTGACGCGCAGCCGGACGGCCACGCACGGCCAGATCACCCAGGCGCGGTCGGACTCGCCCGGCGTGCCGATGATCTCGAGCTGGCGCATGAAGCCCGCCCACTGCCCGCGGACCACCGGCTGCTCGTCGTCGGTCGCTTCGCGGGCGGACACGAACACGCCCTTCACCTGACAGGCGCGATCGTCCTCCGGCCTGGCGAACACGAGCGCGGCCTGCCCGTTGGCGGCCAAGTCGCGAAGCACGAGGTCCGCGCCCACCGTCGGCACGAAGACCACGACGTGCGTGCCGCCGGGTTCGACGATCGCCGCCGGCGCGAAGGCCGCGTTCGGCTCGAGGCGCTCGTTGCGCGTGCCGATGTTGATGGCGATGCCCTGCTGGAGGAAGGTGGCGAGCGCCTCGTCGATCATCCGGAGGGCCGCAGTATAGCCGCTTAGGAACTTCTTAAGGTGCTGGTAGGCATCGATAGGATTCTGGTAGCGAAGCCTTAGCGTCCGGCGGCCGAACACGGCGGCGATCCTTCCGTCCCATCACACGAACGTGAAGGAGGACACACCGATGACCGCCAAGAACGCCGCTTCCGCCCTCATCGCCCTCGCGGGCGTCTCCCTGACCACGCTGGTCGTCACCGCCGGCGCTCCCGCCCGGCGCCCGGCGGCGGCCGTGCACGGCACGCGCGTGGAACTGGGTCGCTACCTCGTGAGCACCATGGGGTGCAACGACTGCCACACGCCGTTGAAGCTCGGGCCCAAGGGACCGGAGCCGGACATGGAGCGGATGCTCACCGGCCATCCCGAAGCGCTCAGGATGCCGCCGCCACCCGCACTGCCGCCGGGACCGTGGTTGACGGTCTCCGCCGCGACCAACACGGCCTTCGCCGGTCCCTGGGGCGTGAGCTTCGCGGCGAACCTGCGGCCCGACAAGGAGACGGGCCTGGGCGACTGGACCGAGGAGCAGTTCGTGGCGGCGATGCGCACCGGGAAGCACCAGGGCAAGGGCCGCGCGATCCTGCCGCCGATGCCGTACTTCATGCTCGGCAACCTCGTCGACGACGAGATCAAGGCCATCTTCGCGTATCTCCAGTCGCTGCCGCCGGTGAAGAACCGCGTGCCGCAGCCCGTGGATCCGCCGGAGTCGGCGCGATGACATCCCGCCAGGCCTGGGCGGCGATGGCGGCCGGCGTGCTGCTCTGGGGCGGCGCGTCGGTCGGCCATCTCCGCGCCGTCCAGGCCGCGGTACCGGCCGTCCACGCCGCAGCGGCGGGCGGAAGCGCCGGGCCCGCCGCCGCGCCAGTCCCCGGACGCCTCTCCGAGACGGGTCTCTACCGGGACCTCGCGACCCTGGAGGTCGATCCGCGGAACCGGCCGTTCACGCCGCAGTACCCGCTGTGGACCGACGGCGCGGCCAAGCGACGGTGGGTGCGGCTCCCCGAGGGCGCGGTCATCGACGTGTCCGCGATCGATAACTGGGACTACCCCGTCGGCACGCGCTTCTGGAAGGAGTTCGCGTTCGACGGCCGCCGGGTGGAGACGCGGATGCTCGTGAAGACGTCCGCCGCCGGCTGGGCTTTCGCGTCCTACGTCTGGAACGAGGACCAGCGCGACGCGGTCCTCGCGCCGGAGGCCGGCGTGGCCGACGTGGCGGAGGTCGCGCCCGGCAAGTACCACAGCGTGCCGTCGATCGCCGACTGCCGGTCGTGCCACGACAGCCGGCGCACCGAGGTCATGGGCTTCACGGCGCTGCAGCTGTCCGACGACCGCGACCCGCTGGCGCCGCACGCGGAGGCCGTGGCCCCGGGCATGGTGACGCTGAAGACGCTCGCCGCCGAGGGACGCCTGTCGCCGCCGCGCCCCGACCTGGTCGCGACGCCGCCGCGCGTGGCCGCGTCCGACCCGCGCGAGCGGGCGGTGCTCGGCTATCTGTCGACCAACTGCGGCAGCTGTCACAACCGCGCGAGCACGATCGCGTCGCTGGGGCTCGTCCTGAAGTATTCCCTCGCGGCGCCCGGCGGGTGCGCGGCCGACGCGATTGCCACCACCGCCGGACGGCCCGGCCACTGGGTGGTGCCGACGGCGCCGGAGGGCGCGTCCCGCCTGTTGTCGCCGGGACGGCCGGACCTGAGCGCGCTCGTCTACCGCGCGCGATCGCGCCGGCCGGCCAGCCAGATGCCGCCGCTCGGCTCGGTCGTCGCGGACCGCGAGGCCCTGGCACTGATGGACGCCTGGATCGCGTCGGGCGTGCCGGCCTCGGCGGCCTGCCTGGCGCCCGTGTCGACCCACTGAGAGCCGTCGTCAGCCCGGCAGCGTCCAGTGCGCGCCGGTCAGCCCGACGGCCGCGATCAGGGCCTGCGAGGCCGCCCGGTCGCGGGGCATCCACTCGGGGGACAGCCGATCGCGGTACCACCGGCGCGCCAGGGCGCCGAGCTGCGAGATGCTGACGACGCCGTCGAGCCCCAGGCTCCGTTCCTCCGCCCACGCGCCCAGATCCTCTTCCGACCGGAAGAGCCGGATCGTGGCTCAGGTGTAGCCGATGTCGTCCCACCAGCGGGACGCGGGCACCTCGACGTGCCCGACGGCCCCGGCGTCGGCGAACGCCACGCCGCGGCGGACGCCGGCGCGCACCGGACGATCGGACGCGGGACAGCGCGTGATGAACTCCACGTCGGCTTCGAGGGCGGCGGCCACGCCGAACGCGTCCCACGCGCAGTTGGCCCACACCGATCGGCCGCCGACCACCACGCGGAACTCCGTCGGCACGGCCGAGAACGGCATGGCCATCCACGCTTCGCCGGTCGCCGGGTCCGTCACCAGGACGTGGGCGTCGGCGAGCGCGCGGTAGCTCGCGGCCACCTCCCCGGCGTCCAGGCCGAGCCGGGCCGCAACCGCGGCCCTCGTCGGCACGCCGCCGTCGGCAAAGGTGGTCAGGACGGCCCGCCGGACCTGCAGGTCGCGAGCGGTCAGCCCCGGCATCAGCCGTTCACCAGCTTCATCCCGCCCGCCATGTAGCGGTCTCCCGCGATCCGGGGCGCGAGCGCCTCGAGCGCGGCGAGATCGGCGGCCGAGAGCGTGACCTGCAGCGCACCGGCGTTCTCCTCGACGCGCTCGGCGCGTGTCGAGCCCGGGATCGGCACGATGTCGTCGCCCTGCGCGAGGAGCCACGCGAGCGCGAGCTGCGCCGGCGTGCAGCCCTTCGCGGCGGCGAGCCGCTGCACCTCGGCGACGACGTCGAGGTTCTTCTGGAAGTTCTCGCCCATGAAGCGCGGGTTGTTGCGCCGCCAGTCGTCGGGCGCCAGATCGTCGATCGTGCGGTACCGCCCCGTCAGGAAGCCGCGGCCGAGCGGGCTGTAGGCCACGAAGCCGATGCCCAGCTCGCGGCAGGTCGCGAGCAGCTCGCCTTCGGGATCGCGGCTCCACAGGGAGTACTCCGTCTGGAGCGCCGCAATCGGATGGACGGCGACGGCCCGCCGGAGGGTCGCCGGCGCGGCCTCGGACAGCCCCAGGTGGCGCACCTTGCCGGCGCGCACGAGCTCCGCCATCGCACCGACGGTCTCCTCGATGGGCACGGCCGGATCCACTCGGTGCTGGTAGTAGAGGTCGATGGCGTCCACGCCGAGGCGCGAGAGCGAGGCATCGCACGCCTGGCGGACGTACTCCGGGCGCCCGATGATGCCGATGGGCTTCCCGTCCTCGGCGCGCGCGAACCCGAACTTCGTCGCGACCACGACCGCGTCTTGGCGGTCGCGGATCGCCTGGCCGATGAGCCGCTCGTTCTTGAACGGGCCGTAGGCGTCGGCCGTGTCGAGGAACGTCACGCCGAGGTCGATCGCACGGTGGATGGTGGCGATCGACGCGGCGTCGTCGGCGGGGCCGTAGAAGTCCGACATGCCCATGCAGCCGAGGCCGAGGGCGGAGACAGTGAGGCCTGAGCGGCCGAGTGGACGGGCGGGAACGAGGGCCATGTCCGTCACGATATCGCACGCGGGCGTCATGCGCGCCACCGCCCGCCCAGTGCGATGGGCGGCCCCGAGGGGCGGTCGCCGCTTGACTCGCGACGACCGAGGCGGTGCGAATCCAGGCCGCACGCCTGGTTGCAATCTCGCGAGTGAACCCATACGGTAGGCGTCCACGCCGGGCAATAGCGTCCCTGATCCCCGGGGCACGCGGCGTCCAGAGGGTATCGTGATGGTCCAGACTCGAGACTCTGCGCCATTCGATCTCGTGAGGAGCACCGTCGGACACCGGGCGTCGGGCGCCCTCTTCCTGGTGCTGTCGGCCGCCGCCTTCTTCCTGGCATGGAGCGGCGTGATCGACCTGCCCGCAGAGATGGCCACGTTTCCGCTCACGGCAATTGGCAGCCTGTTCGGGGCCATCCTCGCGTACATGGGCCTGAGCGCCCTCACGGAGTCGAGGGGCTTCCGCATCGACCCGGCAGCGAAGACCATCGGGCGCTTCCGGCGCGGAATATTCGGCCGGCGCTACGAGGCGGCGATCCCCTTCGCCGCGCTGGACGGGGTGAGCCTGACCCTCAGGTCCTGGGGCAGCGGCGGCCGGCAGCGCGTGTTCTATGAAGTCGCGCTCCGACTGACGTCCGGGCAGAACGAGACCATCCTCAGTACCGATCGCTTTTCCGAGGCACGCCAGACGGCCGAGCGCTACGCGCGCGAGCTGGCGCTCGACCTGCACGACGGCGCCGAAGGCGGCGAGGTGGTCGTGCGGAAGCCGGACGACCTGGACCGGACCGTCCGCGACACGCTGCGGGAGGGGCTCTCGTCCCGGCTCCCACCGCCGGCGCCCATCCGGCCGCACGCGACGATTCGCCATGGCAGCGACGGACTGACGATCGACATTCCACGCGTCGCCGTCGGACAGCTCGGGCCCATGCAGAAGGCCCTCTGGCTGCTGATGGCGGCGCTGGGCGCCGGCATCGTCGCCGCCTATTACTGGAGCATCGGCGGCCTCGCGCTCTTCTGCGTGCCCGTGTTCCTCGTGCTCGGCTACGCGCTGCTGCGTTCGGAGACGATCGTCGTGAGCGCCGATGCCCTGTCGGTGAGCACGGGCATCGGGCCGGCCAGGATCCGGCGCTCGATTCCGCTCGGCGAGCTCGAGGAGCTGCGGCTCTCGAACCTGACCGCGGACGAGCAGCAGGAGCTGGATCGGCTGGCGGCCAGTGACGCCAGGGTGCACCAGAATCGGGGAGCGCTGGCGGCGATCGTGGCGCTCGGGTCGGCGATCGTGGCGACGTCCGACAAACAGAAGTTGACGATGGGCCGTATCCTCAGCGCGGCGGAGCTCGACCTGGTGCTGTACGAGATGGAGCGGCGCATTCGCGGGTGAGCGCGAGCAGGGCCAGCGCGCGCCTATTCCGGCTTCAGGCGGCGCGCGCACTCGCCTTGATGCGATGGAGCACGCCGTGCTCCGCCAGGTGGTTGACGACGAAATCGACGAACTCGAGCGGTAGGTGCGGATAGCTCACGTTGAGACGCTCGGCGATGAACTCGGCGAGCCAGTAGCCGACGTGGAACAGCTCGGTCACGGCCGTGACGGACTCCCGGTCCAGGGCTCGCCGGGCATAGAAACACGCCGCGCACGGATCGGGATGCACCGCCGACGCCGCACGGGTGGCGGCATCGAACACGTCTGGCCATTCGGCCTGCAGGAAGGCGAACGGGTTCATCGAGACGGAGGAATGCGTGGTCCCGGAGGGCGGGGCCTGACGCATTCTGCCGCGAGTGGCCGACGAACCGGCCGTGGAAGCTGCCGGAGCTGTGGACGCCTTGCCCGCAATGACTCAGACGGGCATCGCGCCCACGAGCTCCTTGGAAACCCCAGAACGGTTTCCACAGCTCCCACAGCCCTCATCCTCCATGTCTTGTTTCTGGTCTGGACGCATCACGCGCGGCCGAAGGACGTCGATGGCGTAGGCCACGTCGAAAGGCGTCCCCTCCCAGACCGGAAGATCCCTCGTGGCCCGCGGCGGCAGCCGGATATCGTCGAAGACGGGCGCGAGAGGCGTAGTTGGGATGATCCATCCGTTCGGCGCGACGACCTCGATACGGCCATCGCGCGTTCGCGAAATCCGACCCCCCCCTTCGTGCACCGCGCGGTGATGCCGGCGGCACAGCAGCACGAGGTTGTCGAGGCTCGTGGCCCCGCCCTCGGCCCAGTGCTCCAGGTGATGGGCGTCGCACCGGCGCGACGTGCAGGCCGGGAACCGGCACTGGCGGTCGCGCGCCGCCAGGGCGCGGCGAATGGATGGTGGCACGGTGCGCGTCTTCCGGCCGACATCGAGAACGTTGCCTTTCGGGTCGTGATCGATCCGAACCACGGAGGCGTCGCATGCGAGGCGCTTGTACGTTTCCGCGGAAACGTTCAGGGCGCCGTGATCGACCTCGACCACTGCATCGCGGTGACGGTAGGCCGTTGAACCGCCCGTGGGGGCAGAGGTGCCCGGGTTCGGCGTTTCCGCGGAAACGTGGACGATCACCTGATACCGGTCGCCGGCCGTGCCCGCGTCGAGTCCCGCTGACAGCGCCACCTCCGCCAGCAGGCCAATCGCGTCCGCTCGTCGCTGCGACGGCGTGAGGTCTTCGGCCTGGGCATCGCCAGTCGGGGCGCCGGCGGCATCCCGGAACAGACGGTCCGCCGCGGCTTCGAGGGCCCGCTGCACCACGGCGCCGACTTCGGGCGTCAGCCGGCCACGGATCACGACCATCCCGTCGTCATCCACCCAGGTGGCGAGTTGCCGGTTCAGATGCCGTGTGTTGGCAGTTCGCCCCGCCTCGGCCTCGTCGACCCGCCGCCATGCCCGGACGAACCGCTCGACATGGGCCGCAGTTGCGGCGAGTGCGACGTCGAGCAGTGCGCACTCGTTCGCCGGCATGGCCACCCGAGTGAGCGCCCGCACCTTCGCGTAGGACAACTGGCCGCACGCCATCGCCGCACTGATGGCGGGCAATGTGGGCAGGGCCCGCGCGACCCGCACCTTCTCGCGCGCGGCCCCGAGATCGATGCCGGTGCGCCAATGAAGCCAGTGGGCGCACGACAGAAAGCCCGAGTTCCACCCCTGCTGCGAGTCGAAGCGGTGAAGCAGCACGAGCAGCTCGTAGGTGGCCGCGTGCAGGCGCGCGGCCAGCGCGGCGATGGCTTCACCGATGGCGTGAGCGCCATCGCAGGGCTCGGCTGCGACGAGGGCTTCGGGTGGAACAGCCGCTGTGACAACGGCAGGATATACGGGCGCCATGTCGCATCCTATCGTGGCGATTTCTGCCGCGTCAGATTGGCACGTGGCGAGCGAACGGTTCCCGCACCACCATCGTCGAACCACTCGCGTCTGAACGTTGCGTCACGGCGGCGACCGAAGGCGCGAGCGCGACTCTACGGGCGGACCCGGACATTTCGCGGGCCACTCCCCGAATGGTGTCAAGCGGAATCGTCAGCGGCGTTGCTCGAAAGAGTCCTGCGACGAACGAGCGCAAGCCACAGCTCGTCGCGGAAGGCGCTGCGCTGACGCGGCGCGCGAGCTCGCGCTGGAGACCCCCTTACGGAATTGGCGTCTTCGGTGCCCATTCGCGCCTTCGAGATGTCCGCCATCGACCCTGCGGTTCCGGCCGGCCATTGACCCGGCCGTCACACCCGCAGCAGTACCGCGTCCACGTCCCGTCCGAACGCCCGCGACAGCGCGTCGGCGTAGAGCGCGACCTGGCGGCGGTACGACGGCTCGGCGGGCCCGATCGCGACGTCGGTCTTGTAGTCCACGACGACGAGCCGGTCCCCGTCGTCCCAGACCAAGTCGGCCTGCCCGTCGACGACCACGTCGTCCGACGCGACCGCCAGCGGCAGCTCGCGCCGGCAGAGGCGCCCGCCGGCCGCCGCCGCGCGGACGCGGTCGAGCAGGCCATGCGCCAGCACGCGGCCCACGGCCTCGGCCGCGGCGGCGCGCTCGGCGTCGCTCGCGCCGAGCATCCGTGCCTGGACCGACGCCAGGCGCGCGATCTCGGCGGCGCCGGCCTCGAGCGGCACGTGCGCCAGGAGCGCGTGGACGAGCGTGCCGAAGCGCGCGCCCGACGGCCGCGACGGATCGGCGGCGCCGGCATCGTCGATGGTCACGCGCCCGGCGCGCGCCCCGATCGCGTCGGGCAGCGGCGTCCGGCCGTCCAGGGTCGCCTCGGCCCACTCGGTGGCCGTCAGCACGCGCAGGCCCGGACGCTCGCCGCGCGAGACCGCGGACGCGCGCCAGGATCGCCACGTGTCGTACTGCAGGCGATCCGCCGCGACCACCCTCGGCGGCGCGTCCTTGTGAATCAGGTGCTCGTGGCGCAGGCCGCGGCGTTCCTCGCCGCGGCGATCCAGCGCGCCCGGATCCCACCACACGACGGTGTACGGCGCGCCGGTGGTCTCGTCGGTGTGCCGGTAGGCGCCGGGGCGCATCGTCTGCAGCGTGGGCATGTTGCCGGGTGGGCGATCGAGGACCGTGTCCCGGCCGCTGAAGTCCGGCACGCCGGCCGCCGCGACCTCGTCGCCGCCGTACAGCGCACCCGACAGCGGCGACACCCAGTGCTGGGACTCGGGCCCGTCGCCCAGGGCCGGCACGACGAGCAGATCGCGCGCGCGGGTCGCCGCCACGTAGGCCAGACGGACGCCCTCGGCCTGCTCGCGCGAGGCTTCGAGCGCGTTCTGCTGCCGGAGCTCGAGCGGGGTCCAGCCGGCCAGCTTGATCGCGGCCAGCTCGCGCGGCGTGTCGAGGTGGCGCTGGGCGTCGTCGCGGTGCAGGCGGCAGCTGATGTCGGCCAGGATCACGACCGGGAACTCCAGGCCCTTCGCCTTGTGCACGGTCATCAGGCGGACGCCGTCGGTCCCTTCCTCGAGGATCGGCGCCTCGGGCGTCGGGGCGCGGTCGGCCGCCTCGCGCAGCTCGTCCACGAACCCCCGGAACGACAGGCCGCCATCGGCCTCGTAGCGGCGGGCGAGCTCCGCGATCTGGAGCACGTTGGCCAGCACCTGTTCGCCGCCGCGCCAGAGCACGAAGCCGGCGTGCGCGCGCGTCACCTCCAGCAGGCGGCCGATGGTCTCGGCCACGGGCCGGTGGTTGCGCAGCCGGTGCAGCTCCGCCAGCGTGCGCAGCGCGTCGGCCACGCTGGCGAGCGCGTCGGGCACCGCATCGGGCAGGCGATGCGGGCGGAAGCCATGGCCCAGGCCGTGCCACGCCATGAGTTCTTCCTCGCCGACCGCGAAGAACGGGCCGCGCAGCGTGGCGAACACGCTGAGCCCGTCGTCGGGCCATTCGATGGCCGTGAGGGCCGTGCGGACCGCGTCCACTTCCTCGCGCTCGTGGAAGGCCTTGCCGCCGACGAGCAGGTGCGGCACGCCGCGCGCCTCCAGCTCGCCGACGTAGTCGGCGGTCACGTCGCGCCCGAAGGTCACGAGGCGGCGGAAGAGGAGGCAGACGTCCCCGGCCCGAATCGGGCGACGGCCGGGCGTCGGACCGGCGTGACGCGCGCCCTGGTCCCCGGCCCCCGGTCCCTGGTCCCGGCTCTCATCGGGAACCGTGTAGCCGCTGTCCTGCACCAGCCACCGGACGAACTCGCCCACGGCCGCCGGCAGGGAGTCCTCGATGGCCCGGCCCGTCACGCGGCCGTAGTCGCTGTATGGCCGCGGCACGGGCAGCGCGATGAGCGCCGGCTGTCCCGCGTGGTCCTCCCGGTCCGGCCGGAGCTCCACGTAGTCGGCCTGCAGCGTGCTGCGGTCGCCCGTCATCTGCGACGCGAATGCCGCGTTCACGGCACGCTGGATCGCCGGGACGCTGCGGAACGACGTCCGCAGGCGCACGCGGACCGCGCCCTGGGCGATGAGGGTCTCGCAGATCTCGCGATACACGCGGACGTCGGCGCGCCGGAACCGGTAGATCGACTGTTTCGGATCGCCGACGACGAAGAGCGCGCCCGGACGCACCGGATCTCCGCCGGACCGCCCGGCCTCCGGCGCCGTCCCGTCGGCCGCCAGGAGCATCAAGAGCTCGGCCTGCAGCGGATCGGTGTCCTGGAACTCGTCCACCAGCAGGAAGCGGAAGCGCCGCTGGAAGTCGCCCCGCACCTCCGCGTCGTCGCGGACGAGGTTCCGGGCCCGGATCAGCAGGTCGAGGAAATCCAGCGCGCCGGCCCGATGCTTCCGCTCCTCGTAGCGCGCGATCGCGCCCTGCAGCGCCTCGTGCACGCGCGCGGCCAGATCCGCGTCGGCGTCGTCGCGGAACTCGACCAGCTTGTCGACGATCATGTCGCGCGAGGCGACGACGTCGGCGTTGGACACCGCCCTCGAATACTGTCCCGATGTCCGCCGACCGCCCCGGAGCGCGCGCTCCTTCGAGGCGAGCTCGCACAGCGCCGCTTCCCATCCGTCCACGTCCGGCGTGCTGCGCCGGCGCCCCAGCCGCATCTCGGCCCATGCCTGACGGAGGGGCTGGATCGCGCGCGTGAGCGTGTCGGACCGGTTGATCGGCTGCTCCGTCAGGGCGTGGAACGACTCGAGCGCGTCGAGCAGGTGCTCGATGTCCGCGTCCCGGTCGAATCCGGACGGCCTGGCCCAGGGGGCCGGATGATCGCGCCATTCCAGCAGCTCGCGGCCGGCGCGCTTGAGCCGCTCGATGGGCGCGTCGTCGTCCTCGTCCTGGCCGAAGCGCGCCGACGTATGGCGGCGCAGCGAGCGGCGCACACCCTCGACGGGCGCCACCAGCTCCGCCTGCAACCAGTCGGCGAAGGCCTCGTCGAACAGGCGGCCCTGCTGGCCTTCGGTGAGGACGGCGAAGGACGGATCGATGCGCGCCTCCACGGGCCGCTCCCGCAGGAGGTCCGCGCAGAACCCGTGGATGGTGCTGACGTGCGACTCCTCGAACCGGCGCACGGCCTCGGCGAGGCGGTCGGCTTCCTCGCCCACCGCGCCGGCCCGCGCGCGTTCGAGCTGCTCGCGCAGCCGCAGCTTCAGCTCGCCGGCCGCCTTCTCCGAGAAGGTGACGGCGACGATCTCGTCGATGCGCGCGCGGCCGGTCTCCACCAGCCGCACGATCCGCCGCACGAGCTCGGTCGTCTTCCCCGTGCCGGCCGCGGCCTCCACGACCAGCGTCGTGTCGAGCGCGTCCACGATGAGGGCGCGGTCGCGCGCGTCGGCGGCCGGACCGCTCACGGCATCCTCCGCAGCGCGTCGAGGTCGGCCACGGGCGGCTTGCGGCTCGTGCGGGACGGCTCGTTGGGCCCGCAGACGGGCCGGAAGTCGCAGTAGTCGCAGGCGGGGTGCTCGCCGAGCCGGCCGGGCTTGGCGGCGAGGGTGCCGTGCTCCACCGCCCGGTCGACGATCTCGAGCACCTCCAGGCCGCGGCGCCGGATGGGCTCGTCGATCGCGATGGTCCGCGTCGTGAACTGGCCGGCCGTCGTGCAGTAGGAGAGCCGCCCCTCGGCCACGGGCTCCCCGCTCAGCGCCTCGAGCGCCACGGCGTAGAGCACGGGCTGCAGGATGCGCCCGCCTTCCACGATCGTGGCCGGCGTGGTCCGGTTCCGTCCGGTCTTGTGATCGGTCACGCGGAGCGCCGCGCCGTCCCTGCGCCGCTCGACCAGGTCGATCGACCCGCGCAGCCTGAACCCGGCGTCGCCGACCGCCACGGGCGCCGTGACCGAGTGCTCGTCGCGGGCGCTGTCGGGAGGCAGGCCGAACGCGAGCTCGAAGCGCTCGGGCACCCAGTCGGCGGCGTCCTTCACGACCATCTCGTCGAACCAGAGGCCGAGATCGCGGCGCAGGCGGGCGACCTCGTCGTTCCAGACGCGGTCGATCGCCGGCGCCAGCTTGTCGTAGGCGGCCGTCGTCACCTGCGTGATCGCCCATTCGAGCTGCCGCTTCGCGGTGTCCGTGTGGCCGGGCGCGAGCGGCAGCATCCGGTTCTTCACGAGCGTGCGGAAGAACTCGGTCTGGATCTCGTGGAAGAGGCTGCCGCGCGTGAGCGGGTCGAGGCGCTGCAGCGGCGCCGGGGCCTCCAGCGGCGCCAGGCGGTAGATGGCCGCGAGCTGGAACTGGTACGGGCAGGCCGAGAAGCGCTGGAGGGCCGTCAGCGAGTAGGGCCGGGCCGTGAGGCGCTCGGCGGCCAGCGCCGGCGCGGTGAGCGGCTGCACGCGCGTGATGCCGTCGGCGGGCGACCAGCGCGACTGCCAGCGCATCCAGCGCTCGCGCACCGAGCGGTGCAGGGCCGCGTTCAGCTCCAGCAGGTAGCGCGCGCGCCCCTCGTGGGCGGCGCTCTCGGCGGCCGGCGCCCGCAGCAGCGGCAGGAGCATCGCCAGGTCGTGCTCCATGTCGTCGATGGCATGGCGCGGATCGGGCGGGGCCGGCCACGCCAGCGAGGCCCGGCCCTGGTCGAAGGCGTGATCGGCCAGCACCTTGTAGCGCGGGATCGCGCCCGTCGTGGCGCGCATCACGTCGAGCACGTAGAACGACGGCACCCGGGGGCGCGATTCGGCGAGCTCCAGGCGGGGATACGACAGGTGGACCCGATCGGTGGCGGCCCCGACGGCGAGGCGCAGCTGCAGCCGTTCCTCGTCGGCCCGGGTGTCGGCCACGGGCAGCCCGGGGTCGAGGGCGGCGCGCCGGGCGTCGAGCAGGAGCGCGTCCTCCCGGAGACGCTGGGGGAAGACGCGTTCGGCCAGGCCGGGCACGAACACCACCGCGAACGTCCGCCCCCGGGCTGCCTGGGGCGTGCCGACGAAGACCCGCCCGTGGCGGCGACGCGGCGGCTCGTTGGTGAGCGTCAGGAGGCGCGGCGTCAGGACGTCGCGCACCTCGCGCAGCGGCACGGGGCCGACCGCGCCCAGCGGCATGAGCTCGGCCAGCACCCGCGTGACGCGCACCGGCTGCCGCAGCACCGTGGGCACGAGCGTGGCGAAGTCGCGGAGCCAGTCGGCCCACGTGCGCGCCGTCTTCCAGGTGTCGAGCACGGTGACGATCGGCAGCGCGAAGGCCTCGAGATACCCGAGCTGCTCGCGGTCGCGCTCGAGCGCGACCAGGCGCGGCGAGTCGCGATCGTCGTCGGCGAGCTCGCGCCATCGGCGGTCGTACTCGTGGCGCAGGCCGGGCAGGCGGCGCTGCCAGCGGTCGAGGCCCTCGATGACGTACGCCTCGACCAGGAGTTCCTCCCAGCGCCACGGCGCGCGCAGGGTGCCGGCGATGATGGCGGCGCCGTCGGGCTCGCCGGGCGGCGGCGCCTCGTCGAGCGGCGCCGGGTCCTCGGGCAGATCTTCCGGCGGCACGAGCGCGCCGGCGCCGTCGCCGGACGTCACGGCCACACCGGCCGCGCCACGAACCGCGGCCTCGCCGGACTCGGTCGCCGACGCCGGCACCTGGCCCAGCGACAAGTACTCCGCGAAGCGGCGCGCGGACAGACCTTCGTCAGCGCAGGCCAGGAGCGCCAGGAACGCCCGGCCCGCCGGATCGGGCCGCCGTGTGCCGCGCTCGAACCAGGCCGGCACGCCGGCGCGGGCGAAGGCGTGCTCCAGCAGGCCCAGGTAGGTCTGCGGCGCGCGCAGCAGCACCGCCATCTCGTCGAAGGCCACGCCGCGATCGGCCTCGAGCAGGACGCGCCGGGCGATCTCGATGGCCTCCCGGCCCTCCCCCGGCGCCGAGAAGATCCGGACCGTGTCGTCGAGGTCGCCGACCGGCGGCGCGTCGGCCGCGAACAGCCAGGCCTGCAGACGGTCGCGCGCCGTGGCGCCCGGCACGCCGGAATCGGCGGGCGCGGACGGCGGGAGATCCGCCGGGCGTTCGACGGCGCCGAGGGCGCGGCAGGCCTCGATCGTCGCGGTGTCGCCCTCCGGCACCACCGCGAGGACCGTGGACGCCGCCCCGACCAGCGCCTCCAGCAGGCGGCGCTCGGCGGCCGTGGCGACGGCCACGTCGCAGAGCAGCACGTGGCGCGACGGGAGGGCGTCGGGCGACGCCTGGAGCCGCGCCGCCGCGGTGGCCATCACGTCGGCGCGGCCGGTGGCGCCCGATCGCGCCGCCTGCCCGGCGAGCCGGCCGGCCAGCACGGCCAGGTCGGGGCCGACGCGCTCCACGGCGGTCACGGCGCCGGCCGGAATGCCCGCCTGCTGCAGTTCGCCGAGGGTCCGGGCCGCTGCGCGCGGGAATCCTGGCAGCGTCGCCGCCGGCCCCAGATAGGTCAGCTCGCCCGACGCGGCCGCATCGAACGAGGCGCGCGCCACCATCGCCTCGGTGCCGAGCGCACTGGCGGGCGCCACGAGCCGCTCGGCCAGCAGGGGCAGGGCGAGCTTCGTCGCCAGCTCCGCGAAGGAGACGCGGGACACGTCGGCGAGCGCGCCCTCGGCTCGCGCGACGCGAAGCACGAGCTCGTCAGCCGCGGCGCGCGAGGCGCCGACGACCAGCAGGCCGGTGGCGGCGTGCGCGCGGATCGCGGCCCGCGCGGCCTGGAGGCGCGCGGAGGCCGGCGCGGCGACGACGAGCGCGAAGGATCCGGGGCGGGCCACGATCGTCGTGGAGGATACACGACGGCCGCACGGAGCCCGGCGGGGCGATCAGGGCAGGCGCGTCGCCTTCACCTCGATCGTGGTGCGGCGGTTCGACACCGGATCGACGGCCTGCGACACGAGCATCGGCTCGCCGTCCTTCAGGTACACGTCGATCGACTGACTGAGCTGCGACGGCCGCGCCAGCGGCTTCTTCGGCTCCTCGCCCGGCAGATCGGGGACGTACTCGACGGTGAGCTCGAGGCCGATCTGGCCGTCACGGTGGAGGCGCGGCCGGCCGTCGACGTTCAGCATCACGAGCGTCGGTCCCGTGTCGCTGCCGACCTGCCCGCGGCTCCGCACGCGGCCCCAGTTGCCGTCGGAGGTGACGAACGACACCACCTTGCGCTCGTTCCGGTCGCCGACGATGTCGGTGATCGTGAACTCCACGCGGATGTTCACGGGCTGCCCGGACGTGCGTGGCGGCGCCGGTGGGGCCGGCGGCGCCGGAGGAGCACGGCGCGCGGCCGGCGGGGCGGGGGCCGGCGGCGGGGCCGGCGGGGGCGCCGGCGGCACCGGGAGCGGCGTCGGCGTGCGGGGCTGTGCCTGCGGATCCATGGCCGCCACGTCTGGCACGGATGGAACCGCGGGAGCGGCGGATGCGCGCGGCGTCTGCGCCTGCGCAGGTCCGGTGCCGGCGACGGCGACAGCAGCGAAAAGCACCAGGGTCAGGTAGCGGCTCATGGACATCTCCTCGTTCACTCGGGCCCGTCAAGCGACAGCGGCGTGACCTGGATTGCGTCGATGGACAGGGGCTGCATGGCGGCGGACGCCTCGAGCGGCGCGGCCACGGGCAGGCGATCGGTCGCGAGGGGGTCGATCGCCTCGAGGGGAGGGAGACCGACGTGGGGCGACCGCTGCGGACGCGCGGGGGCCGCGGCCGCAACCGAGGCCGTCTCGGGCGTCGCGGGCCGTGGGTCGATCGGGCCGTCCGCCGCCGCTCCCCGGGACACGGGGCCGGGCACGGGCGCGATCGCTTCCGGGATCGCCGACGCCGTGACGCGCTCCGCCGGTGGTGGGGTCGGCATCGGCGCGAGGACGGACCACACCAGAACGAGCGCGAGCAGCGCCGACGCGGCCGAGGGCGCGGCCCACCAGGGCAGCCGCGCGGGTCGCACGGGCGCTCCGGCGTCGAAGCGCGCGCGACACCGGGCCACGGCGGCGGCCTCGCCGTCCGGCGCGACGAGGGCGGCGGCCACACGGTCGATGGCCTCGTCCAGGTGGTCGGGCGGCCGCTCAGTCACGACGCACCTCGTGTCCGAGCGCGGCCAGCTTGGCCCGGACGATCCGTCGGGCCTCGAACACGCGCCATTTCACGGTGCCGACGGGCAGCCGGAGCAGTCGGGCGATGTCGTCGTAGCGGTGGTCCTGGGCCGCCGCCAGCAGGAAGGGATCCCGGTACCGGGTCGGCAGCGATCGCACCGCGAGGCGAATCGCCGCGTCCAGTTCGCCCGCGATCGCCTCGGCCTCGGGACCATGGCCGCGAGCGGGCGGCGCCTCCTGTCCGGGGGCCTCCTGCGTGAAGCGCCGCAGCCACGAGGTGTCCGTCCGGCGGCGGTCCAGCGCCTTGCGCCACACGATGCGCTGCAGCCACGGCCGGAACGCCTCGGGATCGGCCAGGTCCGACAGGCGCTGCCAGGCGGTCACGCAGGCCTCCTGGACCACGTCGTCGCAGTCCGCCGAGGCGGGCAGCGCGGCGGCCGCCACCCGCCGGGCCGCCCGGTAGTGCCGGTCCACGAGCGCGCCAAAGGCGGACGCGTCCCCATCCCTGGCCCGAGCCACCAGGGCGGCGGTCTCGCGGTCGGGGCCGGCGTCGCTCATGGCGGGTGCGGCCAGGGCCCCGAAGGTCAGGTCGGCCACGGTCACGTCATCAAGACGAGCGCTCCGCCGGCGTGGTTGGAAAAGCGCCGCGCTTTCCAACCAAACGTGGACAGGTTCCCCCGAACAGGACAGCCGGAGCCGACTAGAATCGCGGTGTTCACTCCCCGACGCCCAACAGGTGGCGCTGCCCACCTGGGCACGCGCCTTGCTTCGGCCGTGACAGGAGTTGGCAATGCAGATCAACAAGCTGGTCTTCGGCGGGCTCGTCCTCGGATGTCTCGCCGCCGCGGCGCTCGGAGGGTACGTCGCGAACCGGCAGAACGGGGTCCAGCCGCCATCCGCCACGGCCGACCCGGCCGCCACCCCAGCCCCGGCGGCGGTGACGGCCTCTGAAGGGGTGCTGACGCCCGAGGCGGCGCCGACCACCCCAGCTCCTGCGGTCGAGACGCCGGCCGCCCCCGCCTCACGAGCCGAAAGCCGCCCCGCGCCGGCCCCGCGCCGGACGGAACCGCGGGCGGCCGCCCCCGTCCGGCGTGAGTCCCCACGCCAGGCCGCGACCCGTCGCCCCGTGGTCGAGGCCGCGCCCGCGCCGGCGCCCGCCGCGGCGGCCCCGGAGACGGCCGCTTCGCCGGGAGGCACCATGTGGGAAGCCCGTCCGGCGGTCGAACCCGAAGTGCCCGAGCGTCCGGCGGCCGAGCCCGAGCCCGTCGCGCCGCCCGAGCCGGAGTTCCTGGATCTGGTCGTCCCGGCGGATGCGGTCGTCGGGCTGCAGCTCGAATCCACCGTGTCGAGCGACTCGGCCCGGGTCGAAGACGCGGTGGACGCCAGGGTGACCCGCGACGTGCGCGTCGGCGGCCGCGTGGCCATCCCCGCCGGGTCGGTCGTGCACGGCACCGTGATCGACGTCCAGCGCGGCGGCAAGGTCCGCGAGCGGGCGCGCCTCAGCATCCGGTTCCACACCGTGGTCCTCGGCAGCGGCGAGCGCCTGGCCCTCCGGACCGACGCCGTGACCCGTGAAGGCGCATCGCCCGGCCGCGAGAGCGCGGCCAAGATCGGCGGCGCCGCGGTGGGCGGCGCGATCCTGGGCGCCATCCTCGGCGGCGGAAAGGGCGCGGCCATCGGCGCCGGGGTCGGGGCCGGCGGCGGCACGGCGGCGGTCATGGCCGGCGAGCGCAACGTCGTCACGATGCCGGCGGGATCGACGGTGAGCGTGCGGATCCAGCAGCCCATCACCGTGACGGTCGAAAAGGAATGACGGCACGGCCGAGCTTCCTGGCGCTGGCGTAGAATGAGCTCTTCCGAGGAGCTCCGCCCCATGCGCACCTTCAGTTTCGCTGCCGTTCTCTCTCTGCTGGTCGTCGGTCAGGCCATCGCCCAGACCAAGCAGGACTACCCGGGCGTCACCAACTTCACGCGCGTGGATGCCACGGTGGCGTGCGGCGGGGCCACCGAGGTGGCCACGCTGGACTACCTCAAGAAGGACGGCTTCAAGACCGTCATCAACCTCCGTGTCGCGACCGAGCCGGGCGCGAACATCGAGGAGAACAAGGCCAAGGCCAAGGCGCTGGGCCTCAACTACGTGCACATCCCGTTCAGCGGCGGGAGCCCCGACCCCAAGGTCATCGACACGTTCCTGGCGACCATCGCCGACAAGAACAACCAGCCCGTGTACGTGCACTGCGCGTCGGCGAACCGCGTGGGCAGCGTGTGGCTGGCCAAGCGCGTGCTGCAGGACGGCTACTCGATCGAGAAGGCGACGGCGGAGGCCAAGGCCATCGGGCTGTCGAACCCCGGCCTCGAGAAGTTCGCGCTGCAGTACATCGCCGACCACCAGAAGTAGCACGGCCGCCCCGTCGGTCTGGCGGCCACGATCCCGTGGCGCGGCTTCCCCTCGTGCCCTTTCGACGACCCGAAATGCCGAGGAGGAGCCCACCATGCGGAAGATCCTGATCGCGGCCGCCGTCACCCTGGCCTGCGCCCTGCCCGGCGAGGCGCGCGCCGACCTGCTCGTCACGCCCTACGCCGGCCTGAACTTCGGCGGCAGCACGGTGGACCACCGCGCCGCGCTCGGAGGGTCGCTCACCTGGCTGGGGTCGGGCCGCCTGGGATTCGAGCTGGACCTGGGCTTCATCCCCGACTTCTTCCAGCCGAAGGACCTCGAGCTCGACCTCCTCGGCACCAACAACGTCACGACCCTCATGGGCAACCTCGTCGTCGGGCGGGCGGGCGGAGGACTCCATCCGTACCTGACGGCCGGCGCTGGCCTGCTGCGGAGCCAGGTGGGCTCGTTCGGCGAGCTGTTCGACACCGTGCACAACGGCCTCGGCGTGAACGCCGGCGGCGGCGTCCGCGTGGGCGGCCGGCGGCTCTCGATGCGCGGCGACGTCCGCTACTTCCGCACCCTGAGCGACGTGACGCAGCCGATTCTCGAGGACGTGCTCGGCGACTTCGGCTTCTGGCGCGCAACGGCCGGCCTCTCGATCGGCTTCTGACGGTCGCCTGATCGGGCCCGCCGCGGTCCGCCCCCCACACCGCCGTACATGACGAGGCCTCGCCGGCAGCGGCGAGGCCTCGTCGTTCGTACGTCCCGTCCGGCCGTGCCTACGGCACTTCCAGCGAGAAGAAGACCAGGCGGGGCACGATGGCGCCGCCCGGCATGACCATGAAGCTCACGATGCCCGGCGCCTCGCCGGGTCCGCGCCCGACGACCACTTCGGGCTTGCCCGGTCCGCCCGCGAGCACGCCCACCGTGGCGTCCACGCTGGTGAAGCCCGCGGCCCCCGAGGGAGCGCCGAACACCAGCGCGCCGGACGTGAGCGACACGATGTTGATGAGCCCGCCCGATCCGCCGTCCGGCATCAGCAGCAGGTCGAGGCCGCCGTCGCCGTCGGCGTCGCCGAGCGCGACGCGCGACCCGTTGGGCGGCGCGATGACGGCCCCGGCCACCATCGAGCCCGTGCCGCCGCCCACCGACCACACGCGCAGCTCACCCGGCCGGCCCGGCCCGGGCATCGTCGCGATCTGGAACGGCCCGACGATGGCGGACCCCGTGAACGCCTTCGCCGCCACGCGGACGCCGCCGCCGAAGCTGGACTCGTACGCCTGGAACTGCCCCGCCATGACGGCGAGCGCCACGTCCACGTCGTAGATCCGCACGTCCGGCGCCCGGCCGCCGGCCGGGGCGACGATGACCTCGCCCCGTCCGTCGCCGTCCACGTCCGCGCACGCCACGTTCACGCCGCCGGTGAAGGTGCTCTCGAAGGCGTCGAACGTCACCACCGACGACACCACGCCGCCGGCGAGCGACACGACCCGCACCTGCCCGCCGCCCGACGCCTGCGCAGCCACGACGTCGTCGAAGCCGTCGCCGTTCACGTCGCAGCTCGCCACGCGCACGCCGCCCTGGAACGAGCGGAGGAACGCGTAGAACGACTGCATCGGCGCGCCGGTGCCGCTGAAGACCCGCACCTGCGGCGACTCACCGGGCCCGGTGCCCGTGATGATCTCCGCGCCGGCCGCGCCGTCGATGTTGCCGACCGCCACCGAGCGCCCGCCGCCCGGCCCGACCGCGTCGATCACGAACTCCGCCGTGTCGTTCGTGGCGTTCGGATCCGCCGGCGTCCCGTAGAACCGGATCGCCGAGGCCTTGGTCACGCCGCCGGTCTTGGGCACGAACGTCATGGTCAGCGTCGCCGTCGCGCCAGGCGCGATCGGCCCCGTGTCCCACGTGCCGGTCGTGGCGCTCGACGCGGTCGCGCTGCCCTGCGTCAGCGTGGCCGCGGCCAGGCTGAGGCCGGCCGGGTTGTCGAGCAGGACGGCGTAGAGCCCGCTCGCGGGCAGCGAGCCGGCGTTGGTCACCGAGAAGCTCGTCGTCACCGGCTGGTTGATGGGCGCCGGCACCGAGGTGCCCGTCCCCATCGACGACACGGCATTCGCCGTGACCACCAGGTCCGCCAGCGGCGTCGTCGCGTCGACGATGAACGGGTAGCCGTCCACCATGCTGCAGTCCACGGCCGCCTGGTCGTTGTTGTCGAAGACCGCCATGAACCAGAGCTGCACCGGCGTGCCGACGGGCAGCGACGGCGAGGCCTGGAAGGTGACCGACACGCTGCGGTTGCCGGCCGGGCCCACCGGGGTCAGGCCGGGCCACACGCACTCGAGCATGCCGGGCGTGACCGTGCACGTGCCGCCCGCGGACGGCGACGTGGACACGACCGTGATGCCGGGCGGCAGCATGCCCTCGATCTTCACGTCCTGCGCCTGGCCCGGACCCGAGCTCTGCGTCGTGTAGCTCGCCGTGAACTGCGAGCCGGCGACGATGGCGGAGGGCACCTGCTGGTTCAGGCACATCGACGCCTGGAAGTTCTCGCCGTCCGGCACGAAGCCGAAGTCCACGGTGAGGTTGCTGTCCGGATCGCCGTCGCCGTCGTTCGTGGGCTCGCCGCCCACGGTCAACGTGACCGCGCCGCTCCGGAACACCGCACCCGACGTGCCGATGCCGTTGTCGTCGTTGTCGGTGTCGTTGTCCGGGTTCGGCGTGCTCGCGATGTCGGGACTCGACGGCCGCGCGAACGGCGCGCCGCCCACCTGCGGCGCCACGACTTCCACGTAGTAGGTGCCGGGCTGGAGGTTCGAGAACAGGTAGTGTCCCGAGACGTCGGTCGTCGTCGTCCCCAGCACGGTCGTGCCGTTCGAGGCGATGAGGCGGAGCGTCACGCCCTGGAGGCCGATCTCCCCGATGTCGGCCACGGCGTTCCGATTGCCGTCCCACCAGACCAGGTTGCCGAGCGACACCACGCCGGTCTGGCCGAAGAAGCCGAAGTCCACCGTGAGGTTGGAGTTCGGGTCGGAGTCGCCGTCGGTCACCGGCTCGCTGTTGAAGGCGAGGGTCACCGGCAGGCTCCGGACGACGGCGCCCTGCGTCGTGCCGTTGTCGTCGTTGTTGACGTCGTCGTCCGGATCGGGCGCCGGCTCGTAGGCGTTGCCGGCCCCGGTGCTGCTCGACAGCCCGGCCGGCGTGACGACCTCGACGACGTAATCGCCGGGCAGCAGGCCCGTGAAGAGATAGAAGCCGCCGCCGGCGGTCTGCATCGTGTTGAGCAGGGTCGTGCCGGTGCCGTCGTAGAGGCGCACGGTGACGCCGTCGATGCCCGGCTCGCCGGCCGAGACGTGGCCGTCGTTGTTGTTGTCGCGCCAGACAAGATCCCCGAGCGACATCAGGGCCGACTGGATGAGGCCGAAGTCCACGGTGGGATTGCTGGTCTCGCCGTTGGCGTTGGTGACGACCGGCTCCTGTCCCGGCGTGAGCGTGATCGGGGCGCTGGTGATGGTGCCGCCCGTGTTGGTCCCGTTGTCGTCGTTGTCGACGTTGTTGTCGGGATCGGGACCGGGCTCGTAGGCGTTGGCCGCGCCCGTGCTCGACCGGTAGTTCTGGGGCGGCGTGATCCGCACGCGGTAGTCGCCGGGCGTCAACCCGGTGAACCCGTAGAGCCCCTGCCCGCTGGTGGCCGTGGTCTGGAGGACGTTGAGGCCCGCGGCGTCGAGCAGTTCCACCGCGATGCCGGTCGCCGGCTGTTCCCCTCCGTCGAAGAGACCGTTGTTGTTGGCGTCGAACCAGACGAAGTTGCCGAGCGACAGCTTGTAGAAGCCGAAGTCGATCGTGAGGTTCGTGTTCGGGTCGGTGTCGCCGTCGTTGGTGGGCTCGCCGTTCACCGTCAGGGTCACCAGGTCGCTCACGATGCCCTGGCCCGGAACCGGGGACGGCGCGCCGTGGTCCACGTTGTTGAAGTCGCCGGCGGTCTGGCCGCTGCTGTTCTGGTAGCCCGACAGCGTCTGGGCCGGTCCGAACTCGCTCGCCGGGATCTGCACGAAGTAGTTCCCGGGCTGGAGGCCCGTGAACAGGTAGAGGCCGCCGGCCGTCTGGGTCGAGGCGATGACGGTGTCCGTCAGGGCGTCGAACGTGCCGTTGCCGTTGTCCTGGAAGAGCACCACGTCGACGCCGCTGATCGGCTGCTCGCCGGCGTCCACGACGCCGTTGTTGTTGGTGTCGTACCAGACGTAGTCGCCGAGGGCGAGCGTCTGCGTCGTGGTCGTGAAGCCGATGTCGTAGGTGTGGTTGTTGTGGCCGGCCGCACCGGTGGTCACGGCGATCTCGGCGTTGGCGCCCACCAGCGACGCGTCGGAGTCGCGGCTGTCGCCGTTGGCGGTGGCGTCGCTGTTGGCCACGGTCAGGTGCCGGCCGCCGAGCGCGCCCTGGCTCGCGTTGACGCGGACGATGTAGCCGGCGGTGTTCGGCGTGAGCCCCGCGATGGTCGTGGAGGAGAAGTAGTACTGCCCGCCGTTGGCCGTGACCACGGTGGCGAGGACCGCGCCGCCGGGCGCGATGAGCTGCACCGTCACGCCGTCGAGGCCGGGCTCGTTGGCGTCCTGCACGCCGTCGCCGTCGATGTCGTCCCAGATGCGGTTGCCGATCTCGATCGGGGCCGCCTGGCAGATCGGCACGAACTCACCGAGGCCGTTCGTCTTGGCGAACGTGTTCTGGTTGGGGGCGCTCGGCGTCGAGTACAGGTTGTAGCCCTTGGACTTCGTGCCCTCGGTGGTGAGGCCCGGCGTGCGCGACAGCCACATGATGCCGCCGGCGTTGGTGCTGAGTCCGGGGTTGAGCGACGAGGACATCAGGTCCGGGAACCCGGGCAGCTGCAGCACCGCGCCCGAGTTGAGCTCCTCGTGCAGGACCACGTTCGATTGCGCGTCGAAGTAGAACTCGCTGAAGAAGTACTCGCCGCCGCCGGGCCCCTGGTTGTTGCCGGCGCCCTGGGTCGGGCCGAAGCTCGTGGTCTGCGAGTTCGACTCGAGCGTCCACCCGCTCGTGAGGTCGCCCTTGACGTTCAGCTCCGTCAGCAGCGTGTCGCCGCCGGCGATCCCCAGCCACAGCAGCGAGTCGTTCGGATTGTCCAGCGCGTAGTGGCCGAACTGGTCGCCCGCACGGTCGCGGATGCCCAGCATCAGGTTGCCGTCCACGTCGAAGGCCAGGCCCGTGAGCATCGGCTGCGGGTAGGTGCCGACGTTGTCGATGTTGGCGGTGTTCGGCGTGCCCGTCCAGTTGGTCGCGAACGTGCCGCGCCACGGCAGCCAGTTGCCGGCGCTCAGGTGGTCGAACCGCTGGACGGCGCCGCGCGGATACTGGAGCGAGATGTCCAGCAGCGGGGCCGATCCGAAGGTCATCGAGGCCGGATCCAGGGAGTAGACGTAGGCGCGCAGGTTGGCGGCGCTCTGGGTGGACTCGGCCGAGTTCACCATGCCGACGTACAGCAGCCCCTTGTAGTACTGCAGCGCGAAGGGACGAATGTCCGCCCCGGTGGAAGGCACGGCGCTCGCCGGAATCGGCACGGCCGCGCTCGTGGCGGCGCCGCCCGCCGTCGGAATCTTGTAGACGCGGCGGTCGCCGAGGTTCACCACGTAGACGAAGGCGCCGTCAGGGGACACCTCGAGGCCGCCCAGCGAGATCTTGCCGACGGCGTCCCAGGCGGCATTGCCGTTGTCCCGGTTGAAGTCGGTCGGATCGTGCGGATCGGCGCCGGCGTTCGGCACGCTCGCGAAGAGCGTCGGCGTGCCCGACAGCGTGGTCGGGTCGAGCGCGTAGATGGCGCCGGGGCCGCCGGGGCCGAAGCCGGCGTGCTTCTTCATGAAGGCGCTGGTGAAGAGCGCGCCCGTGCCCTGGGCGTACGCCAGGCCGTAGGTCGTGCCGACCTGCTGGGCCTGCACCATGAGGTTGTGCGACTGCGGCTGGAAGTAGGCCGTGGCGCCCGTGCCGCTCGCGCCGGCGGAGTACGGGAAGTCCACGACGACGGGCAGCCCGGCGTTCGGGCCCGTCACCTGGTCGCCGAACACGTAGCAGCTGATGGCGAACGTCGGGTTGTTCTGGCAGAAGCTCGCCGGGTCGAGGATCGCGAGGTTGACGTTGGGCGTGTCGCCGTCCGGCACGAACTGCACCGTGGTGGCGTTTCCGGTCGCCCCCGCGGCGAAGCGCGACGGGAAGTATCCGGCCGGGAGGTTCGTGAACTCGACGCGGTATGGCCCGGTGCCCGTCGCCGCGATGGAATACGCGCCGGTGGCGGCGGCGCTCGTCGCCGACCCGCGGACCACGCCGGCCCCGTCGAAGACCGTCACCGTCACGCCGCCGACGCCGCGGTCGACGGCGGCCGAGACCGTGCCCGCGCCGTTGTTCGTGATCGTCGTGGTGGTGTCGCGCAGGCCGTTTCCGTTGAAGTCCTCGAAGACGACGCCCGAGATGGTGCCGGAGGCCCTGGGCCGCCATTCCGTGAACACCAAGGTCGTCGAAGTGAGCAGAACCGCGACGATGAATCTGGAGGAGCGCAGGTGTGTCATTTGGGGCCGCCTGTCGAGGGAAAGACGGCCCGAATTGTAGCAGTGATATATCGGTCGAAACGGACGGGAGATTAGGCCCGGCCCAAAACGGCCGCGCGGCTCGACTGTAGTCTGTTGACACCCCCGAACGGCGCCGGGGATACTGGATGGTCTTCGGGCGCGGTGATTTCCCGACTTGATGGGCCGCGCCACGGTGGCGGATGCCTGCCACCGGCCCAATGCCATCTAAGTTCGCGGAAGAGCCCGCGGCCAGTCGGTCTGCGGGTTTTTTTGCGCCCGCGCGTCGAGGAGCGATATGTCGAAGTTCACGTTTACGTCCGAGTCGGTTTCCGAGGGCCACCCCGACAAGGTGTGCGATTTCATCTCCGACTCCATCTTGGACGCCTGTTTCGCCCAAGACCCCCAGAGCCGCGTGGCCTGCGAAACGCTCGTGAAGAGCGACCACGTCGTCCTGGCCGGCGAGATCACCACCAACGCGAGCTTCGACTACGACAAGGTCGTCCGCGAGGCCGTCAAGGAGATCGGCTACACGGATCCAGCCGAGCCGTTCTGCGACACGACGCTCAAGATCATCTCCCTCATCACGCGGCAGTCCAACGAGATCTCGCAGGGGGTCACCGCCACCACGAGCCAGAGCGGCGACCAGGGCGCCGGCGACCAGGGCATCATGTTCGGCTACGCCACCGACGAGTCGGACGAGCTGATGCCGCTGCCGATCCTCCTGGCCCACAGGCTCACGCACGCGCTGGCCCAGGACCGGAAGGCGGGACGGGTCGACTTCCTGCGGCCCGACAGCAAGTCGCAGGTGTCGGTGGCCTACGACGGCAACACGCCCACGGGCGTGACGTGCGTGGTGGTCTCGACGCAGCACACGCCGGCCGCCGACCAGGCGAAGATCACGGAGTACGTGCGCGAGGACCTGGGCCCGCGCGCGCTCGGCCAGTGGTGGAATCCCGCCGCGACGCTCTTCGTCAACCCGACCGGCAGCTTCATCCACGGCGGGCCGTCGGCCGACGCCGGCGTGACGGGCCGCAAGATCATCGTCGACAGCTACGGCGGCTGGGGCCGGCACGGCGGCGGCGCGTTCAGCGGCAAGGACCCGTCGAAGGTGGATCGCAGCAGCGCCTACTACTGCCGCTACGTGGCACGCCAGGTCGTGGCCAAGGGCTTCGCGAAGAAGGCCGAGATCCAGGTGGGCTACGCCATCGGCATGGCCAAGCCGGTGTCGGTCAAGGTGGACACGTTCGGCACGGGCGACGAGGCAGCCGCCGCCGACTTCGTGATGCAGCACTTCGACTTCCGGCCGCGCGCCATCGTCGAGGCCTTCGACATGCTGCGGCCGATCTACCGCCAGACCACCAACTACGGACACTTCGGCCGCCCGGGCCTGCCCTGGGAAGCCACCGCGAAGTAGCGCGATCAGCGGGCCGCGCCGGCGCAGGCCACGCAGGTGGTCGCGCTCGGCAGCGCGGCGAGCCGGGCGGGCGCGATCTCGCGCCCGCACCGCGCACACCGCCCGTACGTGCCGGCGTCCAGACGTTGAAGGGCGGCGCGGATCGCGGCCGCCTCCGCCCGGCTGGCGTCGTCGAGCCCTTCGAGCACGTCGTCGTTCTCGAGCTCGATGGCGCGCTCCTGCCAGTCGCGGTCCGCCGTCCGCCGCAAGTCGCCGCTGATGCGATCCACGCGGCGTAGCAGCGTGGCGAGCCGACCCTCGAGATCGGCGCGGATGTCCGTCAGATTCGACATGCCGCCCCCCGTCGCGGATCCATCAAGAACGGTGCCGCCACACCTGTCGCGGATCGGGCCCTGAAGCACGTCCGTCAGCCGCCTCGACCCGGCGGGCGCGGGAACTTCGGCGCCTCCCGGGGGATCTCCCACGAGGATCACGCGCCCTTCTTCAGGGACGAGCCTCCGGTTCGCCGGCAGGCGGCGCGTGCCTTGCAGGTGCCCATGACGTGATCACCGACGACCAGCGCGCGGTGCTCGACTGCCTGTCCCGGCCGGACACCTACGGGCCGCACTGCGACCGCGTGGAGCGGATCGACACCCATAGCGCCGTGGTCTTCCTGGCCGGGGACAGGGCCTACAAGCTGAAGCGCGCCGTGCGCTACGACTACCTCGACTTCTCCACGGTCGAGCGCCGGAAGCGGTTCATCGAGGCCGAATTCGCCCTGAACCGCCGGACGGCGCCGTCGCTCTACCGCGGCGTCGTGGCGCTGACCTTGGACGACGGCGGCGCGCTGGCCCTCGACGGCCGCGGAACGCCCGTCGAGTGGCTGCTCGAGATGACCCGCTTCGACGGCGAGGCGCTGTGCGATCGACTGGCCGAACGCCACGCCCTGCCCCTCCGGGCCATGCCCCTGCTGGCGCGCGCCGTGGCGGACATGCACGCGGGCGCCGACGTGCGCCCCGGATTCGGCGGCGCGGCGGGCATGCGGTGGGTCGTGGACGGCAACGCGCTGGCGTTCGCGGACGCCGGCGACGACGTGTTCCCGGCCGACGGGCGCCGGCGCCTCGCAGAGGCGGTCGACAAGGCGCTGCAGCGCGCGGCCGGCGCGCTCGACGCGCGGCGCGCGCGCGGCCTCGTGCGGCAGTGCCACGGGGATCTGCACCTGCGGAACCTCGTGATGCTCGACGGCGTGCCCACGCCGTTCGACGCGGTGGAGTTCAACGACGACATCGCGTGCACCGACGTCTTCTACGACCTCGCCTTCCTGCTGATGGACCTCTGGCGGCGCGGCCTGCCGCGCCACGCCAACCTCCTGCTGAACGAGTACGTCCGCCTCACGGGTGACGTGGACGGCCTGTCCGTATTGCCGCTGTTCCTCTCCTGCCGTGCGGCCGTCCGGGCCAAGACGAGCGCCACGGCCGCGGCGGTGGTCGGCGGCTCCCAGGCGGGCGCGCTGCGCGCCGCCGCGCGCGAGTACCTGGCGATGGCCATCGACTTCCTCGCACCGATGCCGGCGACCCGGGTGGCCGTGGGCGGGCTGTCGGGAGCCGGCAAGGCGGTCGCGGCCGCGGCGCTGGCGCCGCGCCTCGGGCCCGCGCCGGGCGCGCTGCACCGGCGCAGCGACGTCGAGCGCAAGGCGCTCCTCGGCGTCGACCCGCTCGCCCCGCTGGGGGAGGAGGCCTACGCCGCCGGGGTGTCGGTCCGCGTCTACGAGCGGCTCCTGGACCTGGCGCGCACCGGGCTCGCGGCCGGCCACGCCGTCGTCTGCGACGCCGTCTACGCCGACGCCGCCCGCCGGACGGCGCTGGCGCGGCTGGCCGACGAAGCCGGCGTGCCGTTCGTGGGTGTGTGGCTCGACGCGCCGCCCGCGGTGCTCGTGGCGCGGGTGGCGGCCCGGCGCGACGACGCCTCCGACGCCACCCCCGACGTGGTCCGTCGGCAGGCGGCCGCCGGCGGCGCGGCGCCGGACTGGGCGCGGGTGGACGCGGCCGGCGACGCGGACAGAACGCTGAGGGACGTGATCGCCGCGCTCGATCGGCGGCGCGTCCCACACCGCTGACGCGGCACGCCCGCGCTCACGCGGCCGGATCGTGCTCCGAGGGCTCGGTGTAGAAGGCGGCGCCGAACCGCGCGCGGTAGAAGGCCATCAGCGGCAGGCCGAGCGCGAGCGCCAGCACGGTCAGGCCCACCACGTCGCGCCCGAGCTCCACCGTCTGGCGCACGCCCAAGTAGAGCAGGAACGCGGCCGACAGCCCGGGCCAGAGGCCGCGCATCACCAGCGTGCCGGCCGTCCGCGTCAGGGTGCGGCGGTAGTACCAGACACACGCCGCGCCGGTCAGGCCGTAGTAGATCGACACCATCACGCCGATGGCGCTGATGAGCTGCGCCATCACCCCGCCGACGCTGTCCGACGCGCTCGACAGCGCGATGAGCACGATGGACAGGAGCCAGATGACCACGCCGGCCAGCCAGGGCGTCTGGAAGCGCGGGTGGATCTCGGCGAAGCGCGGATCCATCACGCGGTCGCGGCCCATCGCGTACAGGAGCCGCGCGCACTGGGTCAGCTGGGTGTCGATCGTCCCCACGGTGCTCAGCACCACGGCGAGGACCGCGATGTTCGACCACGGCTGCGGCAGCACGGCGTCGCCGAGCGCGCCGAGGATGTTCGCGCCGTGCTGCTCCACCGTCTCGACGGACATGCCCGTCTGCACCGCCACCTGGACGGCGATGAGGGCGCACATGATCCCGACCATGCCGATGACGCCGCTCAATCCGCCGGACTCGCCCTTGCCCTGCGCCTCCTCGGCGACGTTCGACGTCACGTCCCAGCCGAAGTAGTAGAAGACGGCCACGAGCATGCCGCGCATGAACGTGTCGACGTCGCCGAAGGCCGCCGGCGAGAACCACGCGAGCGAGAACGGGTGCACGGGCGCCGCGGAGAAGCGCAGGTAGGCGGCCACGACGAGCACCAGCAGCGCGAGCGCCTCGAAGCCGGTCATGTAGCGCTGCACGCTGGCGGCCAGGTGCACGCCCCCGATGGTCAGGGCGACCGCCCCGCTGAACCACAGTCCGCCGATGAACGCGGCGATCGGCACGCTCGACTCGTAGGCCGGGGCCGCCAGGTGCAGCGTGGCCACCCCGAGCGGCAGGGCCGCCGTCACCATGAAGACGGTGCTGAGCAGCAGGAACGTCCATGCCGCGAGGAATCCCAGCGCGGGGGCGATCGACCGGCCGACCCACACGTACGCGGCCCCGGCATCGGCGCGCCACTCGTTGAGGTACTTGAACGCGAACGAGATCCCGAACATCGGGATCGCGCCGAAGAGCAGGGCCGCGGGTCCGGCCAGCCCCACCGCGGCGACCAATGCCGCCGTGGTCGCGTTCAGGGAGTAGGACGGCGCGCTGCCGGCCACGGCCAGCGTGAGCGTGTCGACGATCGAGAGCGCGTTCTCCTTGAGGCCCTTGGCCATCGCGGATGGTCGGCGGAGGTCCTAGCCGGCGGCGCCGCGCCGCGCGGCAAGGGCCCGCGCACGCGCGGGGGGCACCGTCGCGAGCGGCGGCGGGGCGTCGGAGGGGACGACGGCGGAGCGAATCACGCGGGGACATCCTATCCCGGGCGCGACGTCCGCCGGCTCGGCAACACGGCGCGTGCGGTGCGGCGCTAGCGGCGGCCCGGAGGCGGGGGATCCTTCAGGACCATCATCGCGGCGACGTTGATCGTCTTCCGGCCATCCTCGACGGCGATGGTGCCCTTGGCCTCGACCCGCTTGGCGACGAAGTCCAGCAGCCGGGCGTTGGCGTGCGCGGCATAGTCGCCCACGATCAGGTAGAGGCCGTCGTCGGCCAGGATCGCCATCGGGTCGCCGCGCCGCGCGCAGTCCATGGCGCAGGGACCGTGCGCCTCTCCCCGGCCGGCCTCGCCCTTGGTCAGCGCGCATTCCACCGAGACGACTTCGCCCCGCACGGTGGTGATGGCGGCCGCCGCCGGACCGGCGGCGGCGATCGCGCCCAGGGCCAGAGCCAGCGCGATCGCGCGGATGAGCATGAGGGTTTGTAGCGTCCCGCCGCCGGCGGCGTCAAGACGGGCGAAGCGCCGGGAAAAAGCCGGCCGGCGCCCTCCCCCCTAGAAAGGCGGCCGACCGGCTACCGATTCGCACCCGTCGTGCGAACCAGCCACGCCGTCCGGCCGAGTGGGCCGGACATGACCTGTGCGGGCTCGGGAGCCGCCTCGTCCTTCGACGGGGCGGCATGCTCCCGGTCGCGCGCGGACCGGACGTCGCCGGCCCGTCTGGAGAGACACGGCCCCTTCGTGGAAAGTCACACGGGGTGTAGACTGCCCCGCGAACCAGGCCGAAAGGCCGGACACACGGGGGAATGTGACATGACGAACGGACGTTCCAGGGGCGGGTTCGCCCGCGCGGCGGCCATCGGCTGGCTCGCGCTCGCGGCCGCGGCGTGCCAGGGCAATTCCACGCCACCGCCGGCCGACACCGCCGCGCCGCCGGTGGACCCGGCCGTGGCCGCGCGCGAGAAGCTCATCGCGCGCGGGAAGTCCCTGGTGCTGCCGACGCCCTACGAACCGCCGCCCGGCGACGCCCTGTCCCACAACACGTCGGGCTACGCCAAGACGGTCTGCTCGGCGGTGTACCTCACCTGCTACGACCCGGAGTACGCGGCC
>JBFWXO010000059.1:0-38678 GCA_050187355.1 Vicinamibacterales bacterium | reverse complement strand
CTCGCGGATCGACGACTCGCCCGACAGCAGGGCCACGATGCGGTCCAGCCCCAGGGCCAGGCCGCCGTGCGGCGGCGTGCCGTACTCGAGCGCCTCCAGGAAGAACCCGAACCGCTTCTTCGCCTGCTCGTCGCTGAGCCCGAGCAGCCGGAAGACGGTCGCCTGGGTCTCCCGGTCGTGGATCCGGATGCTGCCGCCGCCGAGCTCCCAGCCGTTCAGGACCACGTCGTAGGCGCGCGCCCGGACGGACCCCGGGTCGGTCGCGAGCTTCGCCAGATCCTCCTCGCGGGGCGACGTGAACGGGTGATGCAGGGAGTCCCACCGGTGTTCGTCGGCGTTCCATTCGAAGAGCGGGAACTCCGTGACCCACAGCAGCTCCCACCGGCCCTCCGGCACGAGGCCCCGCTTCCTGGCCACGGCCAGGCGCAGCAGCCCCAGCATCTTCGAGGTGGCATCGGCGGCCCCGCAGGCCAGGACGGCGAGATCGCCCGGGCCCGCCCCCATCGCGTCCAGCACGGCGCGCGTGGCCGGCTCGCCGATGGCCTTCGCCGAGGTCTGCACGCCGTCGGCCGTCCGCCGCGCCCACACGAGCCCGGCCGCCCCGGACTGCCTGGCCATCTCGACGATCTCGTCCAGTTCGCGCCGGGAGGCGCCGCCCGCGGCCGGGATCACGAATCCCCGCACCGTTCCGCCGTGTTCGACCGCCTCGCGGAAGATGCCGAACGGCGACTCGGCGAAGTGCGGGCCGACGTCCTGGATGGCGAGATCGAACCGCAGGTCCGGCTTGTCCGACCCGTAGCGGGCGATGGCCTCGGCGTACGGCATCCGGCGGAACGGCCGGACGATGGTCACGCCGATCTCGGCGAAGGCCGCCGCCAGGGCGCCCTCGACGACCTCGAACACCATCTCCGGCGTCGCGAACGCCATCTCCAGGTCCACCTGCGTGAACTCCAGCTGGCGGTCGGCGCGCAGGGCCTCGTCGCGGAAGCAGCGGGCGATCTGCACGTAGCGGTCCATGCCCGCGATCATCAGGATCTGCTTGAAGAGCTGCGGCGACTGCGGCAGCGCGTAGAACTCGCCCGGATGGGCGCGGCTCGGCACGAGGAAGTCGCGGGCGCCCTCGGGCGTGGACTTCGTGAGGATGGGCGTCTCGATGTCCCAGAACCCCTGCTCGTCGAAGTAGCGCCGGAGGGCCATCGTGACGCGGTGGCGCAGGCCCACGTTCGCCTGGAGGGCCGGGCGCCGCAGGTCGAGATACCGGTACCGGAGGCGGGTCTCCTCCGACACGGCCTGGTCGTCCCCGATGAGGAACGGCGGCGTCTTCGCCTCGTTCAGCAGCCGGATGGCGGTCGCCCGCACCTCGATCTCGCCCGTGGCGAGCTTCGCGTTCACCGTCTCGGGCGACCGGCGCTCCACGACGCCCTCGATGCCCACCACGAACTCCGCCCGGAGGCGTCCCGCGCGCGCCAGCAGGTCGGCGTCGTCCTGGACGACGACCTGCGTCAGCCCGTAGCGGTCGCGCACGTCGATGAACACGATGGCGCCGAGGTCGCGGACCTTCTGCACCCAGCCGAGGAGGACCGCGCCCGCGCCGACGTCGGAGGCGCGCAGTGCGCCGCAGGTGTGTGTGCGGGCGAGACCGCCCAGTTGTTCAGCCACGAGTGTTCCCCATCTGGTTGGCGATGTAACGGGCGGCCTCGCCGCGCGGGACCGCCGCCTGCGTGCCGGAGGCCAGGGTCTTCACGGTGACCTGGCCCGCCTGGCGCTCCTGGTCCCCCACCACGACGACGAACGGGATGCCCCGTTCGGCGGCGTACTTGAACTGCTTGCCCAGCCTGTCGGGATCGGGATAGACCTCGACGGCCAGCGCCCGCCCGTCCACCTCCCGCCGCAGGAGCGCGGCCAGGGCCAGCGTATCGGCCACGGCGGCCGCATCGAAGTTGGCGACGAGCACCGAGGAGGGCGGTCGATCGACGCCGGGCGGGAACATGGCGCGATCGCCCATCACGACCAGGATGCGCTCGAGGCCCAGCGAGATGCCGCAGGCAGGCACGCGCTGGCCCAGGAACATGCCCACGAGGTCGTCGTAGCGGCCGCCGCCCGCGAGACTGCCGGCCAGGTCGGCGACCGTGATCTCGAAGATGGCCCCCGTGTAGTAGCCCAGGCCGCGGGCGAGCGACGGGTCGATGCGGAGGTGGGGGCCCGCCGACAAGCCGTCCGCGAGGCGCAGGATCTCGCGGAGGTCGGCGAGCGCCGCGCGGCCGCCCTCGTGGCTCCCGATGAACCCGTCGAGCGCCGCCAGGATCTCGTCGCGTCCGCGGCCGCTCAGGCCGAAGAGGAGATCGACGAGCGATTGCGCCGCGCCGGCGGGCACCCCGCGCCCGGCCATCTCGGTCACCACGCCGTCGGGCCCGATCTTGTCGCCCTTGTCCAGGGCGACGAGCGCGGTCCCGTGGAGGGCGGCCGGCACGCCGGCCGCGTCGAGGAGGGCCGTCAGCAGCTGCCGGTGGTTCATGCGGATCGCGAAGTCGCCGAACCCGAGACGCGCCAGCACGTCGGCGGCAGCCGCCAGGAGTTCGGCTTCCACCGCCATCGACGTGGACCCGGTGGCGTCCACGTCGCACTGGTAGAACTCGCGGAAGCGGCCCTTCTGGGGCCGATCCGCCCGCCACACCGGCTGGATCTGGAAGCGCTTGAAATACTTCGGCAGCGCGCCCCGGTACTCCGCGACGACCCGCGACATCGGCACCGTGAGGTCGTAGCGCAGGGCCAGGTCCGCCTCGCCCGAGGCGGCGCCTTCCCCGCGCTTCAGGATCTTGAAGATGAGGCGATCGCCTTCCTCCCCGTACTTGCCGATGAGGGTCTCGATGTTCTCGACGGCCGGCGTCTCGATCGGCTCGAAGCCGTAGCTCTCGAACACGTCGGCCACGACGCCGATGACGAACCGCCGCCGCCGGACGTCGGCGGGCAGGAAGTCGCGCATGCCCCGGGCGGGCTTGGTGGAGGCGCCCATGTCAGGCTCCGGCCTCGGCGAGATAGTCGAGGCGGTAGCGGACGTAGCTGTCGGCGTACCGGCGGATGCCGGCGATCTCGTCGTCCGTGAGCGGGCGCTTCACCGTCGCCGGCCGCCCCATGACGAGCGAGCCGGGCGGGATGCGCGTGCCCTCCGTGAGCAGGCTGCCGGCGGCCACGATGCTGTCGGCCCCGACGTGCGCGCCGTTCAGGAGCAGCGCGCCCATGCCGACGAGCACGCGGTCCTCGATGGTGCAGCCGTGCAGGCACGCCGAGTGGCCGATGGTCACCTCGTCGCCGATCGTGGTGGGATGCGACCCGTTCATCACGTGGACCATCGTGAGGTCCTGGAGGTTCGACCGGCGGCCGATCCGGATGGCGTTCACGTCGCCCCGGACCACGACGTTCATCCAGACCGACGACTCCTCGCCGATGTGCACGTCGCCGATCACCTGCGCGGACACGTCCACGAACGCCGTCGGCGCGACCGCCGGCCAAGTGCCCTTGTAAGCTCGAATCATTCCGTTCGTCCCGGTCCCGGGCCCCGCTAGATCTTGGGGAGCGTCACGCCCCGCTGGTTCTGGTACTTGCCGGCCTTGTCCTTGTAGGACACCTCGCACGGCTCGTCGCTCTCGAAGAAGAGCACCTGCGCGATGCCTTCGTTGGCGTAGATCTTGGCCGGGAGCGGCGTGGTGTTCGAGATCTCGATGGTGACGTGCCCTTCCCATTCGGGCTCGAACGGCGTGACGTTGACGATGATCCCGCAGCGGGCGTAGGTGGACTTCCCCAGGCAGACCGTGAGGACGTTGCGCGGAATCCGGAAGTACTCGATGGTCCGCGCCAGGGCGAACGAATTCGGCGGGACGATGCAGGCGTCGGCCTTGATGTCCACGAACGAGCGGGGATCGAAGTGCTTGGGGTCCACGACCGAGTTGTAGACGTTCGTGAACACCTTGAACTCGTCGGCCACGCGCGTGTCGTAGCCGTAGGACGACAGCCCGTAGGAGACCACGCCGGCCCGCACCTGCCGGTCCTCGAACGGCTCGATGAGCCCGTGTTCCAGGGCCATCCGCCGGATCCACCTGTCGCTCTTGATCGCCATGCCGCCCTCGGAGTCCGGCCGTCTACCGCCGCAGGAACCAGCTGATGAGCATCAGGACGCCGCTGACGAGCAGCGACGTCGTAATCGGGACGTAGAGCCGGAAGTTGTCGCGCTCGATCGCGATGTCCCCGGGCAGCCGGCCGAGCGGCACGCCCATCCACACGAGCGCGCCGGCCGCGGCCACCAGGAGACCGACGACGACCAGCAGCGGCCCCACGTCCGTCCCCTAGCGCAGCTCCATGCCGCGGAAGAAGTAGCCCAGTTCGAACGCGGCCGTCTCGGGCGCGTCGGAGCCGTGCGTGGCGTTGTTGTCGATGGACGCGCCGAACTCCTTGCGGAGCGTGCCGGGGTCGGCCTTGGCCGGGTCGGTCGCGCCCATGAGATCGCGCCACTTCTTGATCGCGTCAGGCGCTTCCAGGCAGAGGAGCAGGCACGGGCCGGACGACATGAAGTCCGTGAGCGCGTTGAAGAAAGGGCGGGCGGCGTGGACGTGGTAGAAGCCCTCGGCCTCGGCCTTCGACAGGTGGGCCAGGCGGGCGGCCCGGACCGTGAAGCCCTCGGCCTCCGCCCGGGCCAGGATCCGGCCCATGTTCCCCGCACGCACGGCATCTGGTTTGATGATGGCAAAAGTACGTTGCATATCCGGCTGATTATACCTGCCCGGGCTCCCGCCCCGCGGCGATCGCCCGGGGGAAACAGCCCAGGAGCCGCAGGAACTGCGTGGTGCCGGACAGGCGGGCCAGCGCCGCCTGCATCCGCGGCTCCCCGACGTGCCCCTCCACGTCCACGTAGAAGACGTACTCCCACGCCAGGCCCGGCCGGGGACGCGACTCGAGCTTCGTCAGGCTGAGGCCCTCGTCGGCGAGCACGTTCAGGCACCGGACCAGGGCCCCCCGCTCGTGACGGGTGCCGAAGACCAGGGCGACCTTGGCGTCCACCTTGGGGTCGCAGTCCACGGGGGTGGCCGCCACGACGACGAACCGGGTCAGGTTCACGGCCTGGTTGGCGATGTCCCGGGCGAGCACCACCAGGCCGAAACGGTCGCCGGCCTCGGCGCTGGCGATTGCCGCCTGCTCCGGCCGCCCGTCGTCGGCCACCCGGCGCGCCGCCAGGGCGGTGTTCGCGGCCGGCACTTGGTCGATCCCGGGGTGCTCGGCCAGGAACTCGCTGCACTGCGCCAGGGCCTGGGGGTGCGACAGGATCCGGGTCAGCCCGTCGAGCCCGGCGCCCGGCAGGCCGAGCAGGCAGTGCTTCACCTCCAGGACCTCCTCCCCGACGATGGCGAGGTTCAACTGGAACAGCAGGTCGTAGACTTCGTGGACCGACCCGGCCGTGCTGTTCTCGATCGGCACCACCGCGCGGTGCGCATCGCCCCGCTGCACGGCCTCGAGCGTCTCGCGAAACGATCGATACGGCTTGAAGGTGACCACCCGCCGTTCGACGCCGAAATGCCGCACGGCCGCCTCGTGGCCGTAGGCGCCCTCGGTGCCCTGGAACGCCACCGCGAGGGGCGGCGCGGGCGCGTCGCCGGGCGCGTCCCGCAGCCAGTCGCGCTGGCGGCGGAGCGCGTCCTCCAGGATCTCGCGATACAGCCGTCTGACGAGGCCCGGGTCCAGCCCCAGGCGCTCTCCATACGCCGACCGGTGGGCCAGCAGCGCCGCCTCCCGCTCCTCGTCGCGGAGCGGTTGGTCGTGTGCGGCCTTCACCGACGTGATCTCGCGCATGAGTCGGGCGCGTTCGCCGAGCGCGTTCAGGACGACCTTGTCGAGGTCGTCCAGCGCGCGCCGGAGGTCGGCCAGGGGCGAAGCGGTCATGAGAAGCCCTCCAAAAGAAAACCGCCGCCCGAACCAGGGGTCCGGGCGGCGGTGTGTGTGGAACCGGCGGATGCTCGTCGCTCGCCTACACGCCCCCCGGGCCGGCGTCGCCGCCGGCAAAGGTAAAGACGAAGGCAAAGCGTCGGGCCGTCATCAGCGGGCCGTCAGTCGTGCGACGAGGGATTGTGCCATGTCGGCGGGGCTCTTCACCACCGTCACGCCGGCGGCCTCGAGGGCCGCCATCTTGTCGGCGGCCGTGCCCTGCCCGCCGGCGATGATGGCCCCGGCGTGGCCCATGCGGCGCCCGGGCGGCGCCGTCTGGCCCGCGATGAAGGCCACGAGGGGCTTGGTGAAGTGGTCCTTGATCCACGCCGCGGCCTCTTCCTCGGCCGAGCCGCCAATCTCGCCGATCATGATGACGGCGTCGGTGTCCGGGTCCTGCTGAAAGAGCGACAGCGCGTCGATGTGCGTCGTGCCGATGAGCGGGTCGCCCCCGATGCCGATGCAGGTCGACTGGCCGTGGCCCAGCCGGGTGAGCTGATCGATCGCCTCGTAGGTGAGCGTGCCGCTCTTCGAGACGATGCCGATACGGCCTGCCTTGCAGATGTTCGCCGGAATGATGCCCGCCTTGCCCTGGCCCGGGGAGATGATGCCGGGGCAATTGGGGCCGATCAGGCGCGTGCCCGGCCGCGCCTTGAGGAACGTCATCGCCTTGAGCATGTCGGCGACGGGGATGCCCTCGGTGATGCAGACGACCAGCGCCACGCCGGCGTCGGCCGCCTCCATGATCGCGTCGGCCGCGAAGGGCGGCGGCACGAAGATCACCGAGGCGTTGGCGCCGGTGGCCGCGACGGCGTCGGACACGGTGTTGAACACCGGCCAGCCCTCGTGGGTGGTGCCGCCCTTCCCGGGCGTCACCCCGCCGACCACGGTCGTGTGATACGCGGCCGCGGCCTTCGCGTGGAACGTGCCCTCGCGGCCGGTGAGGCCCTGGACGAGGAGGCGCGTGGAGGAATCGAGGAGGACGGCCATTACTGGACGCCCCCTGCCAGCCGGACCACCGACGTGGCGGCATCGCCCATCGTGTCCGCGGTCGTGAAGTTCAACCCGCTCTCGGCCAGCATCCTCTTCCCTTCCTCGACGTTGGTGCCTTTCATGCGGATGACGATCGGCACCGGCACGCCCAGCTCCGTGACCGCCGCGATCACGCCCGCCGCCAGCACGTCGCAGCGCAGGATCCCGCCGAAGATGTTGATGAGCACCGCTTTCACGTTCACGTCCGACATCAGGATCTTGAAGGCGTTGCGAATCTGCTCGGCGCTGGCGCCGCCGCCGACGTCCAGGAAGTTGGCTGGCTGGCCGCCCGACAGCTTGATGATGTCCATCGTGGCCATCGCGAGGCCCGCGCCGTTCACCATGCACCCGATGTTGCCCTCGAGCCGGATGTAGTTGAGGGCGAACTTCGACGCCTCCACCTCGAGGGGGTCTTCCTCGCTGAGGTCGCGCAGGTCGCGGAAGTCCGCGTGGCGGTAGAGCGCGTTGTCGTCGAGGTTCATCTTGGCGTCGAGCGCCAGGAGGTCCCCGCCCTCGGTGACGATGAGCGGGTTGATCTCGAGCAGGGACGCGTCGCTGGCCATGAACGCCTGGTAGAGCGCCAGCATCAGCTTCGTCGCCTTCTTCACGCTGTCGCCCGTGAGCCCGATCGCGAACGCGAGCCGCTGGGCCTGGAACGGCAGCAGGCCGGTGCCCGACTCGATGAAGGCCTTGTGGATGCGCTCGGGCGTCTTCGCGGCGACCTCCTCGATGTCCATGCCGCCGTCGGCGCTGGCCATGAGGACCACCTTCTGCGTGGAGCGGTCGACCAGCATGCCCACGTACAGCTCACGCGCGATCGCCAGCCCCTCCTCGACGAGGACGCGCGAGACGCGCTGGCCGGCCGGGCCCGTCTGGTGCGTGACCAACTGCATGCCGAGGATGGCCTTGGCGTTCGCCTCGACGGCGTCCAGGCCCTTGGAGACCTTGACGCCGCCGCCCTTGCCGCGGCCGCCCGCGTGGATCTGCGCCTTGACGACGGCCACGGGACCGCCCAGCGTCCGGGCGATCTCGACGGCTTCCTGCGGCGTGACGGCCACCTCGCCGCGCGGCACGGGCACGCCGTACCGCGCGAGGATGGCCTTGGCCTGATACTCGTGAATCTTCACCGCGTTGCCCCGCTCAGACCTTGATGACGTCCACGAGTTCCTTCACGGCGCCCGCCGACTTCTGGAGCGCCGCCATCTCGGTGTCGGTCAGGGCAATCTGGACGATCTCCTCGACGCCCGCGGCCCCCAGCTTCACCGGCACGCCGACGAAGAGATCGTGGACGCCGTATTCGCCCTGGAGGAAGACCGAGCAGGGCATGATCCGCTTCTGGTCCTTGAGGATCGCTTCGACCATGGCCGCGGCCGACTCGCCCGGGGCGTACCAGGCGCTCGTGCCGACGAGCTTGGTGATCTCGGCGCCGCCATTCGCGGTGCGCGTGCAGATGGCGTCGAGCCGCTCCTGCGTGAGCTTGCCCATCGACACCAGTTCGGTCAGCGGGATGCCGGCCACCGTGGAGAGCCGCGGCAGCGGCACCATCGTGTCGCCGTGGCCGCCGAGCACGAAGCACGTGACGTCGGACACCGAGACGTTCAGTTCCATCGCCACGAACGTGCGCATCCGGGCCGAGTCCAGCACGCCGGCCATGCCGATGACCCGCGACCGCGGGAAGCCGCTCAGGCGGAAGACGGCCTGCGACATCGCGTCGAGCGGGTTGGCCACCGGCACGATGATGCAGTCGGGCGAGTGCTTCACGACCTCGGCCGTGACGTCCTGCATGATCTTGTAGTTCACGGCCAGCAGGTCGTCCCGGCTCATGCCCGGCTTGCGCGGCACGCCCGACGTGATGACGACCACGTCCGATCCGGCCGTGGCGGCGAAGTCGTTCGTGCCCACGCCGAGCACGCGCGCCGACGACCCGGCAATCGGGCACGACTGGTAGATGTCGAGGGCGATACCGGCCGCCTTCGACTCGGCGATGTCCACGATCACGACATCCGCGAGTTCCTTGTGTGCCACGGCGCGCGCCACGGTGGCTCCGACGTTGCCGGCGCCCCCAACCACGGTGACCTTTCGATTCATCGATGCACTCCCAGCGAGCGCGGGCGGCCGTTTAGGTCAGGCCCCCATCGCGCGTTTTCTTGCCGTTCACAACTTCTGTGGAAAAGCCTGTGGAAAAGCCCTCGTGCGGAGCCTTTTGACCCGCCCGAACTGGCACAAATCACCGCTTTGCACCACAGGTGGTGCGCACCACGTGCCGGGACGCGCATCACCTGCGCATCCCGACTCACGCATCACGAGTGTGGCATTATATCGTGCGCACTCGCGGTCGAAACGAACGCCTGCGCGCTCCTCCCAATGCACATTCTCATTCCCGACGATCTCGACAGGTCTGCGCTCGCCGTCTTCACCGCGGAAGGCTGGACGACAGACACCCGCACCGGCCGCCCGGCCGACCAGCTCGCTCAGGATGTGGCCGTCGCCGATGCCCTGGTGGTGCGGTCGGCCACCCGCGTCACCGCCGCGCTCATCGACGCCGCGCCCGCGCTTCGGGTGATCGCCCGGGCGGGCGTGGGCGTGGACACGATCGATCTCGCGGCCGACGCCGGCCGGGGCATCGTCGTGATGAACGCGCCCGACGCGACGACGATCAGCGTCGCCGAGCTCACGCTCGCGAGCCTCCTCGGCCTGGCCCGTCACGTCCCGGCCGCCGACCGGTCGATGAAGGCCGGACGGTGGGAGAAGAAGAAGTTCGCGGGCACGGAGCTGGCCGGGAAGACGCTCGGGGTCGTCGGCTGCGGACGCATCGGCCGGCGGGTCGCCCACTTGGCGCGCGCGTTCGGCATGACGGTCGTCGGCGCGGATCCGGCGACGGTGCCGGCGGACGCGGGTATCCGGCAGGTCGCCCTCGACGACCTCTGCGCGGCGGCGGACTACATCTCGCTCCACCTGCCCGTCACCGCGGACACGCGCCACATGTTCGATGCGGCCCGGCTCGCCCGCTGCAAGGCGGGCGTGCGCCTCGTCAACACGGCGCGCGGCGAGCTCATCGACGAGGCGGCGCTGCTGGCCGCGCTCGACTCCGGGCACGTGGCCGGGGCGGCGCTCGACGTCTTCGATCCCGAGCCGCCGACGGGCCAGGCCTTGACCGGACACCCGTCGGTGATCGCCACGCCGCACGTCGCCGCGTCGACGGCGGAAGCGCAGGCCCGGGTCGGGATGGACACGGCCACGGCCGTTCGCGACTTCCTGGTGACGGGCGTCGCCCGCAACGTCGTCGCCGCTCCGCGCTGAGGCGCGTCCAGCCCTGGCGCGGGCCGATCGTGGGGTGGGCCGGTGGCCCGTCGTGTCGACGGTCCGCCTACGGCAGGCGCAGGACGCGCGTGTCGCCGTCGGCGCCGCGCAGGGTGACCCGGTCGTCCGCGATCTCGATCACCTCCGCGCCGTCCGGCAGCCGATCGCCGGCCTTCACGAGGTGCACCCCGCCGGGCCCTGACAGGACCGCCGTCAGGCCCGCGGCAGCGTCCGTCGCCATGCCGGCCAGCGACCAGCGGGGCCCCGGTGCGAGCGCTGGCTCCTGGCGCGGGGCCTCCGCGCGTGCGAGCCCGTCGGCGATCGCGGCGGCGCCGACGGGCTCGCTCGCCCGGGTGCCGCCGAAGGTGAAGGGATTGCGACCGCTCGCGGGACGCGGCGTCGCCCGACCCGCCACGTCGAGGACCAGTGTGGGAATCGCCGCCACGTCGGCGGCTCTTGCCCTCCGCCCCGGCAGTTCCTGCGAGACCACCCGCGGCGGCGTGGCCACCGACGCCGACAGCCATCCGGCGACAACGGCGCCGGCGACGACCGCGCCGAGCGTGCGATATGAAAGGGTGACCATCGCGCCGCTCCATAGTAGCGAACCCTCGCCGCGGCGTGCAGCCCGCGTGCCGAAACGTGCAGCGCGGTGTGGTAGTATTCGCCGTGCCCGCCGTTCCAGGCAGACTGCCGGCCGGACTGACGGAATCCTCGGTCGTCGCGATCGTCCCGGCGAGGTATCACTCCTCCCGGCTCCCAGGAAAACCTCTCGCTCCCATCGACGGCCGGCCCATGATCGAGCACGTCTACCGCCGCGCGACGCGCGCGGCCGTGGACGCGGTCATCGTCGCGACCGATGACGAGCGGATTGTCGAGGCCGTCGAGCGCTTCGGCGGCATCGCCTGCCTGACCCGGCCCGATCACCTGACCGGCACCGACCGCCTGGCCGAGCTCGCCGCCGAGCTGCCCTGCGACGTCGTCGTCAACGTGCAGGGCGACGAGCCCTTCATCGATCCCGCCGCCATCGACGCGCTGGTCGCTCCCCTGCTCCAGGATCGCGCCGAGCGGATGACCACGCTCAGCCGGCCCCTGGCCGAGGACGAGGACGCCGCCTCGCCGCACCTCGTGAAGGTCGTCGTCGACCGGCGCGGCCACGCCCTGTACTTCTCCCGGGCGCCGATTCCGTACCCTCGCACGGCCGCGGCGTCGCCCGCCGTCCACGTCGGCGTGTACGCCTACCGGCGCGCCACGTTGCTCGCGCTGGCCGGACTCCCCCCGACCCCGCTGGAACTCACCGAGTCGCTCGAGCAGCTGCGCGCGCTCGAGCATGGAATCCCGATTCGCGTCGTCGCTACGGCCTACCGGTCGCTGTCGGTGGACACGCCGGCCGACCTCGAGCACGCGCGCCGCACGGTGCCCCGCCCATGACCACACCTGCTCGCACCACCAAGTACATCTTCGTCACCGGCGGCGTCGTCTCGTCGCTCGGCAAGGGCCTCGCGGCCGCGTCCATCGGCGCGCTGCTCGAGGGCCACGGCCACAGCGTGGCCCTGCTCAAGTTCGACCCCTACATCAACGTCGACCCCGGCACGATGAGCCCGTACCAGCACGGCGAGGTGTTCGTGACCGACGACGGGGCCGAGACGGACCTCGACCTCGGCCACTACGAACGCTTCACGGACACCACGACCACCCGGAACAGCAACTGGACCACCGGCAAGATCTACATGTCGGTCATCCAGAAGGAACGCCGCGGCGACTACCTCGGGCGCACCGTGCAGGTGATCCCGCACATCACCAACGAGATCAAGGACTGCATCCGCGCCGTCGGGAAGGACGTGGACGTCGCCCTCGTGGAGATCGGCGGCACGGTCGGCGACATCGAGAGCCTGCCCTTCCTCGAAGCCATCCGCCAGTTCCGTCAGGACGTCGGCAAGGAGCACACGCTCTACATCCACCTGACGCTGGTGCCCTGGATCGGCTCGGCCGGGGAGCTCAAGACCAAGCCGACGCAGCACAGCGTGCGCGACCTGCGGTCGATCGGCATCCAGCCCGACATCCTGCTCTGCCGCACCGACCGGCCGCTCGACAAGGACATCAAGCAGAAGATCGCGCTGTTCTGCGACGTCGATCAGGAGGCCGTGATCACGGCCCGCGACGTCTCGACCATCTACGAGGTCCCGCTCGCGCTGCGCGAGGAGGGCCTCGACCGGGTCGTCCTGCAGCGCCTGGGCCTGCCCTCCACGCCCGGCGACGTCCGTGCCTGGGAGCAGCTCGTCGAGGGCATCAAGCACCCGAAGGACGAGATCACCATTCACGTCGTCGGCAAGTACACCGGCTACGAGGACTCCTACAAGAGCCTCAACGAGGCGCTCTATCACGGGGGCTTCGCACACCACCTGCGCGCGAACATCCAGTGGGTGGAGGCCGAGGCGCTCGAGCACGACGGCGGCACGCGCCTCCTCGAGGGCGCGGCGAGCATCCTCGTGCCCGGCGGGTTCGGCACGCGCGGGACCCGGGGCATGATGAAGGCCGCCGAGTACGCGCGCACCCACCGCATCCCGTATTTCGGCATCTGCTACGGCTTCCAGTGGGCGACAGTCGAGTTCGCGCGCAACGTGTGCGGACTCGACGGCGCCGACTCCACCGAGTTCGACGAGTCGGCGGCGCACAAGGTGATCTACAAGCTGCGCGATCTGCTCGGCGTGGACGACCTGGGCGGCACGATGCGCCTCGGGCGCTACGCCTGCGAGCTGGCGCCGGAGTCGCTGGCGCGCCGGGTGTACGGCGTCCCGGTGGTCTGGGAGCGGCACCGCCATCGCTTCGAGTTCAACACGCTCTACGAGTCGGTGCTGCGCGAACACGGCATGGTGATCTCGGGCCGCTCGCCCGACGGCAAGTTCGTCGAGATCGCGGAGCTGCCGGATCACCCGTGGTTCCTGGGCGTGCAGTTCCACCCCGAGTTCCTGTCGCGTCCGCTCAAGCCGCACCCGCTGTTTGCGAGCTTCGTCGAGGCGTCCTACCGGCATCGCCAGGGCGCGCACGGCCGCGTGGGGCAGGCCAGCGCGCTGGCGTAGCGCGCGGCCGAGCATGTCCCCCGTCCGACAGGTGCAGGCCGGCGCCGTCACGTTCGGCCCCGGCCACCCGCTGGCCTTCATCCTCGGTCCGTGCGTGATCGAGAGCGAGGCGCACGTGCTCGACATCGCCGTCGAGATCGCCGCGATCGCCGGTCGTGTCGGCGTGCCGCTGGTCTTCAAGGCGTCGTTCGACAAGGCCAACCGCACGTCCCACCAGTCGTACCGCGGGCCGGGTCTCGACGCCGGCCTTCGCGCCCTGGCCGCCGTCAAGGCGCGCACGGGGCTGCCGATCCTGACCGACATCCACGAGCCGTCGCAGGCCGCGCCAGCCGCCGAGGTGGTGGACGTCCTCCAGATTCCGGCGTTCCTCTCCCGCCAGACGGACCTGCTCGTCGCGGCCGCGCGCACGGGGCGGACCGTCAACGTGAAGAAGGCCCAGTTCTCGGCGCCCCGCGACATGCGCCACGTCGTCGCCAAGCTCACCGACGCCGGCGCCGCCGGCATCCTGCTCACCGAGCGCGGGAGCTCGTTCGGCTACAACAACCTGGTCGTCGACATGCGGGGGCTGCCGATGATGCGCGAGCTCGGCGTGCCCGTCATCTTCGATGTCACCCACAGCCTCCAGCTCCCGGGGGCCGGCGAGGGGGTCACGCTGGGACTCGCGGAGTTCATCGCGCCGCTGGCGCGGGCCGGTGTCGCGGCGGGCGTGGACGGCGTCTTCATGGAGGTCCACGAAGCCCCGCCGCGGGCGAAGAGCGACGCGGCCAACGCCCTGGCGCTCGCCGACCTGGAGCCGCTGCTGCGCCGCCTGACGGCCATTCACGCCGTGGTGACGGGCGATGTCTGATCTCTCGCTCGCCCGCAAGGTGCTCGTCACGGAAGCCGAGGCCGTCCGCGCGCTGGCCGCTCGCCTCGACGACCGCTTCGTCACCGCCGTGGGGCTGGTCCGCCACTGCCGGGGGCGCGTAATTCTCACGGGCATCGGCAAGTCGGGCATCGTGTGCCGCAAGATCGCGGCGACGCTGTCCAGCACCGGCTCCCCCGCCTACTTCGTCCATCCGGCCGAGGCCGTGCACGGCGACCTCGGGATGATCCAGAAGGACGACGTGGTCATCGCCCTGTCCTACAGCGGCGAGACCGAGGAACTGACGCGCCTCCTGGAGACGCTGAAGCGCATGGGCGCCGCGCTCATCGCCATGACGGGCAATCCGGCCTCCACCCTCGCGCGGGCCGCCACGGTGGTGCTCGACTGCAGCGTCCCGGAGGAGGCCTGTCCGATGAACCTCGTGCCCACGGCGAGCACCACGGCCGCCCTGGCACTGGGCGACGCGCTGGCGATGACGGTGCTCGTCGAGAAGGGCTTCAGCCCCGACGACTTCGCGGACCTCCATCCCGGCGGCGGGCTGTTCCGCCGCGCCAGGCGGGTGGACGCCATCATGCACCGCAACGGCGACATGCCCGTCGTGGCGCCCGAGGCGCCGATGCGCGACGTGCTGGCCGAGATCACACGCGCCCGGATGGGCATCACGTGCGTCGTCGACGGCGGCGGCCTGCTGGCGGGCGTGGTGACCGACGGCGACGTCCGGCGGGCCGTGGCCTCGGCGCCGGACGTGCTGGCGCTCACGGCAGCCGACGTCATGAGCCGGTCGCCGGTCACGGTCGCGCCGCACACGCTCGCCGCCGAGGCGCTCCACCTCCTCGAATCGCGGAAGATCACGGCCGTCGTCGTCGTCGATGCCTCGGCGCGGCCGGCCGGCGTCGTCCACCTGCACGACCTGTGGCGCACGGGCCTGGTCTGAGGAGCGTCCGGTGCTTGACGGGTATCTGCCGTTCATCTCGGCCCTGATCGCGCTCCTCGTGGGCGTGGCCATCGGCAAGGCGTGGGAGCGCTACAAGCTGCGCGACGGCCGCTGGATCGACCGGCGGAAGGCCCGCGACTCCCACCACTACGTGCTGGGCCTCAACTACCTCGTGGCCAACCACATCGACCTGGCCATCGAGGAGCTGAGCCAGGCGGCGCGCGTCGACGCGGACGCGCTCGAGATTCACCTGATCCTCGGCAACGTCTACCGGGAGCGCGGCCAGGTGTCCCGCGCCATCCAGGTGCACCAGTCGCTGCTCCAGCGCCAGAAGCTGACGCGGCTGGAGCATGCCTACGTGATGCTCTGCCTCGGGCTCGACTACAAGCGCGGCGGCTTCGTGGACCGCGCGGTCGAGGCCTTCAAGGAGGCCCGCCGCCTCGACCCGGCGAACGCGTACGCCCTGCTGCACCTGGAGAAGGTCTACGAGGAGCAGCGGCAGTGGGAGGAGGCCGCGAAGGTCCGACAGGAACTCATCGCGATGGCCGGACCGGAGTCGCCGGCGCGCGGGCAGACGATCCTGGCCTTCCTCGAGAACGAGCGCGGCCTGGCGGCGCTCAAGGCCGGCGACCTGGCCGGGGCGCGGACGCGCTTCGCGCATGCCCTGGACCTGGACGCGGCGGTCACGCCGGCGCTCGTGAACCTCGGGGACACGCTGGCGCGCCAGGGCGACACGGCGGAAGCCGTCCGGCGGTGGGAAGGACTCGTCGAGCAGGCGCCCGAGCGGTCGCACCTGGTGCTGGACCGTTTGCGGGACGCCTACGCGGCCGCCGGACACCCCGAGCGGTTCCTGGACCTCTGCCGGCGGGTGGCGGCCTCGCAGCCGCACAACTGGCGCGCCCGCCTCGCGCTCGGGGGCGCGCTGGCCCGCCAGGGACAGTCCGACGCGGCGCTCGACCAGTATCTCGAGGCGCTCAGCCACAACCCGCACGGCCTCACGGTGCACGAGGCGATCTGGGACCTGTTGCTCGGGGCCGGGCTCGAGCGGGCCTCGGTCGAGCGGTACGTGACGCACGCCAAGGCCGCGGTGTTCTACCTCGACCCGCACGTGTGCCTGCGGTGCCACTATCGCAGCACGGAGCTGCTGTGGCAGTGTCCGCACTGCCACGAGTGGAACACGTTCGTCGAGGAGCGGATCGCCCCGGTCACGAAGGACACGGCCGAGATCTGAGCCAGGCCGCCAGGGCCGCCGTCTGGGCGGCGGTGTCGGCCATCGTCCCCTCCGTCATCACGACGGCGTCGGCGAGGCGCGCCTTGTCCGCGATGGGCCACTGGGCGGCGATTCGCTGGCGCGCGTCCTCCGCCGAGAGGCCGTCGCGCGCCTGCAGCCGCGCCAGCTGGGTCTCGGGCCGGCAGGCCGCCACGACGACGAGATCGAAGCCCGCGCCCCACCCGGTCTCGTAGGCCAGCGGGATCTCGGCGACGCCGCACGCGCCCGCCGGCAGGGCCGCGTAGAAACGGTCGATCCGCTCGCGGATGAGCGGGTGCAGCAGGCGCTCGAGGTCCCGGCGGGCGGCCGGGTCCGCGAAGACCAGCCGCCCCAGCGCCGCCCGGTCGAGCGCTCCGTCCGGGCCGAGCACCGCGGGCCCGAAGCGCCTGTGGACGGCCGCGAGTCCGGGCGTGCCCGGTTCGACGACGGCGCGGGCGGCGGCGTCCGCGCTCACCGTGGGAAAGCCGGCCGCCTGGAGGCCGCGCACCACGGCGCTCTTGCCGGTGGCGATGCCGCCCGTGAGCGCGACCCGCATGGCCCGGTCAGGCCGATCCGGCCAGCCCCGCGCGCCGCTCGGCGGCCGTGACCGTGTTCGCCAGCAGCATCGCGATGGTGAGGGGGCCGACCCCGCCCGGCACGGGCGTGACGGCGCCGGCGACGTCCCACACGCCCGGATGGACGTCGCCGATGACCATGCTCCCCTTGCGCGCGAACTGCGCGCGGCGCGGGTGCCCGTCCGGATACCACCGCTCGACGAGCGCGGCGTCGGTCACGCGGTTGATGCCGACGTCGATGACGGTGGCGCCCGGCTTCACGAACGCCGGCGTCACGTACGCCGGGCGGCCCACGGCCGCCACCACGATGTCGGCCTCGGCGGCCAGGGCCGCCACGTCCGGCGTGCGCGAATGGCAGATGGTCACCGTGGCGTCCTGGTGCAGCAGCAGCAGGGCCATCGGCTTTCCCACGATGTCGCTGCGCCCGATGACGACTGCGCGGGTGCCGGCGACGGCGATGCCGCAGCGCGCCAGCAGCTGCATCACGCCCGACGGGGTGCAGGCGACGAGCGCCGCGCGTTTCTGCGACAGCAGGCCGACGTTGGTGGGGTGGAACCCGTCCACGTCCTTCCGGGGGTCGACGGCGTCGAAGACCCGCTGTTCGGCGTCCCTGCCCATGCCGGCGGGCAGCGGCGACTGCACCAGGATGCCGTCCACGCCGTCGTCGTCGTTCAGGCGCCGGACGATCGCCAGGGCTTCGTCCACCGACGCGTCGCCCGCGAGGCGGAAGAGCTCGGCGCGGCAGCCCGCCTCGGCGGCGGTCCTGAGCTTGTTGCTGACGTAGATCTCCGAGGCCGGATCCGCCCCGGCCAGGACCAGGCCGAGGGCCGGCGGCCGGCCGCGCGCGGCCGTGAAGCGCCGGATCCGGGAGTCGAGCTCGTCTCTGATGGTCTTGGCCGTCGCCACGCCGTCCAGGCTTCGCGCACTCACGACACACCTCCCACCGCGGCCGGCCTGGCCACGGCATCGAGCTCGCGGAGCTTCTCCGCGCTGCCCAGCAGCACCAGCTGGTCGCCCGCCTGCAGCCGGGCTTCCGGCGGCGGGTTGAATTCCATGTGGCCCGCCCGCCGGCGGATCGCCACCACGATGACCCCGAACCGCTGCCGGAGTTCCGCCTCTCGAATCGTCCGGCCGATCAGGGCTCCGGTGTCGGCCAGTTCGATCTGCTCGGCCGACAGGTCCATGTGCTCGGAGCTCGTCGCCAGCCGCATGAAGTCCACCACCGCGGGCCGCAGGGCCGTATGGGCCATCTGGATGGCGCCCAGCGTGTACGGCGAGATCACGCGGTCCGCGCCCGCGCGCTTGAGCTTCACCTCCGCGTCCTCCGACTCGACGCGGGCGATGATGAAGAGGTCCGGACGAAGCACCCGCGCCGTGAGCACCGTGTACACGTTCTCGGCGTCGGTCGACACGGCGGCGATGAGCCCCCGGGCCCGGAACAGCCCCACCCGGCGCAGGACCTCCTCGCGGCTCGCATCGGCTTCCACCGCCAGTCCCCCGCCGGCGATGATCGCGTGCACCTTGTCCGGGTCGCGGTCGATGACCACGTGGGGCACGCGCTGCCGCTTGAACTCGTCCGCGATCGTGCCGCCGATGCGGCCGTATCCGCAGATGATGAAGTGGTTCGTCAGCTCATCGAGCATGCGCTCGAACCGCCGTTGTTCGAAGCCCCTGTGGAAGGCCCCGTCCACCACGAGACCCATCACCACCGAAGCGGTGTAGAACAAGGTGGAGACGCCGGCCAGCAGGACGACGGTCGTCCACACCTCGCCGGCCCGGCTCAACTCGCGGACGTACCCGTAGCCGACGGTCGTCACCGAGATGATGGTCATGAAGAAGGCGTCCCAGACGCCCCATCCCTCGATGACCATGTACCCGAGCGTCCCGACGAGCGTGATCGCGCCCACCAGCACGAGCCCCAGGCCGGGGCCGCGCGCCCACGACAGCGGCGCCGGCGACGCTGTCGCCCCAGGCGAACGGTCTCGAGTCACGCACGTCGTCCGGTCCGCGGGTCAGGCCGACGCCGCGTCCGCCCCGCTGGCCTTCCTCAGGCCGAAGCCCACCACGAACACGGCGACGGCGATGGCCAGCCAGCGCAGGGCGAAGGCATCCGCCGCCTCGGGCGTGACGCCGATCTCGTGCCACTTGGCGATGTCGGGACTGGTGATCCCGAATTCGGTCATGTAGGCGAGCACCGTGACGCAGGCGAAGTTGAAGACGCCGAGCAGACCGGCCACGTAGACGAAGTTGCCGAGGCTCTGGAACCCCGTCCGCCGCGCCGCCTCCGCGCGATCCGCCAGCGGGCTGTGCGTGCGGCCGTAGAACCAGTAGATGACCATGCCGATGTCGAGCCACACGAGGAACCGGGCCCAGGTGAGCACGGGCAGGTTGAGCATCAGGTAGGCGCACGACAGGATGCCGAGCACCGGGAAGGCCGATCCGCCGGGCGCGCGGAACGGCCGGTGCACCTCCGGCCGCTTGATGCGCAGCACCAGCACGGCGCCGCACACGATGGCGAAGGCGAAGAGCGTGCCGATCGACGTCATCTCGCCCACCGTCTGGATCTGCGTGAGCCCGGCGACGATGGCCACGATGACGCACGTGATGATCGTGGTGATGTAGGGAGTGCCGAACCGCGGATGCACCTTGCTCACGCCCTGCGGCAGCAGGCCGTCGCGGCTCATCGCGAAGAAGATGCGCGGCTGGCTCATGAGCATGACCAGCAGCACGGAGGTGATGCCGGCGACGGCGCCGGCCGAGACGAGGTAGGCCGCCCAGTCCTGGCCGATCAGGCTGAGCGCGAACGCGACGGGCGCGTTCAGGAAGGCCTGGTCGGCCTTGTAGTCGACGACGGGGACGATGCCCGAGAGAATCCCGGCCACGAGCAGGTACAGCACCGTGCAGACGACCAGCGACGCGATGATGCCGATGGGCAGGTCGCGTTGCGGATTGCGCGCCTCCTCGGCGGTGGTGGACACGGCGTCGAAGCCGATGTACGCGAAGAAGACCACCCCGGCCGCGCCCATCACGCCCGCCCAGCCGTACGGGGCGAACGGCGACCAGTTCTCGGGCTTGACGTACACCGCGCCCGCGCCGATGAAGAACAGCACCGCCGCGAGCTTCACGCCGACCATGACCGCGTTGAAGCGGGCGCTCTCGCGGATGCCCACGACCAGCAGGTACATGATGCAGAGCACGATGATCACGGCCGGCAGGTTGATGACGGTGCCGGGCGAGGACGCGCTCGGCGCGGCGGACATCCAGAGCGGCAGGGTGATGCCGGCGCCCGACAGCAGCTTCTGCATGTAGCCGCTCCAGCCGATCGCGACCGTCATGGAGCCGACGGCGTACTCGAGGATGAGGTCCCAGCCGATGATCCAGGCGAAGAGCTCGCCCATAGTCGCGTAGGCGTAGGTGTAGGCGCTGCCCGCGATCGGGATCATCGACGCGAACTCCGCGTAGCACAACGCGGCGAATCCGCACGCCAGCCCGGCCGCCAGGTAGGAGACCATGATGGCCGGTCCCGCCTGGTTGGCCGCAGCCGTGCCCGTCAGCACGAAGATGCCGGTGCCGATGATGGCCCCGATGCCGAGCAGGGTCAGGTCCCAGGCGGTCAGGCTGCGCCGAAGTGCCTTCGAGCCGTGCTCCACGTCGCCGACGAGCTGCTCGATGGACTTCGTCTTGAGGAGATTCGAATCCATTCAGCCTCCATGGGAGCCCGTCGACTCTCGACGCTGGCGCGAGAACGGCCCCAAAAGTCTGGGAATTATACAGGTTCGTTCGAGAGCGCCCGCAGGAACCGGCGCGCGCGGGCGCCGGGATCGTCGGGACTCGCGACCAGGTCGCTGATGACGGCGACCTGATCGGCGCCCGCCGCCAGCACCGACGCCGCCGTCTCGAGGGTGATGCCGCCGATCGCAACGAGGGGGCGCCCATCCCGGCGGACCCGGGCAGCGGCGCCGGCGAGGCCCTGGAGGCCGACGGCGGGATCGGGGTTGGCCTTGGTCCGGGTGGCGAAGACCGGTCCGTAGGCGACGTAGGACGCGGCCTCGGCGAGCGCCGCCTCGAGTTCGTCCGGATCGTGCGTGGACCGCCCGATGACGGCGTCGGGGCCGAGGATGGCCCGCGCGGCCGCCACGGGCAGGTCGGTCTGTCCGAGGTGGACGCCGACGCCCGCGCAGCGGGCCACGTCCACCCGGTCGTTCACCACGACGGCGGCCCCCGTCCGGCGGGCCGCCTCGGCCACGTGCTCGACGAGCGCCAGGAAGGCGCCCCCGCCGAGCGTCTTGGCCCGGATCTGGAGGTGGGATACGCCGGCGGACAGGATGGCCTCGGCCGTCTCGGTCGGGTCGCGGCCCGCGCCGCGGCAGACGTCGACGTCGACGATCGCGTAGAGGGGGGTCACGCCGCCCCGCGCCTACGCCGACTCGGCCAGGGACGACGGCTTGGCGGGCGGCATGAAGCGCTCCATGAAGTGCGTGCTCATCCGGCCGGCCACGAAATCCGGGTCGTTCAGGATCTTGAGGTGCAGGGGGATGCTGGTCTTGATCCCCTCGATCACGGTCATCCCGAGCACGCGGCGCATGCGCGCGATGGACTCGGCGCGGTCGCGGCCATGGACGATCACCTTGGCGATCATCGAGTCGTAGTACGGCGTGATCGTGCACTCGGAGTGCGCCGCCGTGTCCACGCGGACGCCCGGCCCCCCCGGGATCGAGAAGGCGTGGATCACGCCGGGCGAGGGCACGAAGGTGTCGGGGTCCTCGGCGTTGATCCGGCACTCCAGGGAATGCCCGGTGAAGGTGACGTCGCCCTGGCGCACCGACAGGCGCTCGCCCGCCGCGATCCGGATCTGCTCCTTCACGATGTCCAGGCCCGTCACGAACTCCGTGACCGGGTGCTCCACCTGTACCCGCGTGTTCACTTCCATGAAGTAGAACTGGCCCTTGTCGTCCATCAGGAACTCGAAGGTGCCGGCGTTGGTGTACTGGACGGCCAGCGCGGCGTCGGCCACGAGCGCGCCCATCTTGCGCCGCACCTTCTCGGACAGCGCCGGCGACGGCGACTCCTCCAGCAGCTTCTGGTGACGCCGCTGGATCGAGCATTCCCGCTCGCCCAGGTGGATGACCGAGCCGTGGTGGTCGCCGAGCACCTGGAACTCGATGTGGCGCGGCGCCTCGAGGTAGCGCTCGATGTAGACCTCGCCCCGCCCGAACGCCGCCTCGGCCTCGCGCTGGGCCGTCCTGAGGTTGTGCGGGAGGTCGGCGGCGGTCTTCACGATGCGCATGCCGCGCCCGCCGCCGCCGGCCACGGCCTTGATGATGACCGGGTAGCCGATGTCCTTGGCCACCTGCAGGGCCTGCGCCTCGCCGTCCACGGCCCCGTCGCTGCCGGGCAGCATCGGCAGGCCGGCCTTCTTCATCGCCCGGCGCGCCTTCGACTTGTCGCCGAGCAGGCGGATCACGTGCGGATCGGGACCGATGAAGCGGATGTGGCAGGCCTCGCACACCTCCGCCAGGTAGGCGCTCTCCGACAGGAAGCCGTAGCCGGGATGGATGGCGTCGGCGCCCGTGATTTCGGCGGCGCTGATGATGGCCGGCACGTTCAGGTAGCTCTCGGCGCTGCGCGCGCCGCCGATGCACACGTCCTCATCGGCGAAGCGCACGTGGAGGGAGTTCTCGTCGGCCTCCGAGTAGACGGCGACCGTCTTGATGCCGAGTTCGCGGCACGCGAAGATCACGCGCAGCGCGATCTCGCCCCGATTCGCGACCAGGATCTTCTTGAACATGGCTACGAGTGGAGCCGGATGGCGAAGATCCGCTCGCCGTACTGCACCGGCTGGCCGTTCTCCACGTAGACGCTGGCGATCTCGCCTTCGTACTCGGAGTCGATCTCGTTCATCAGCTTCATCGCCTCGATGATGCAGAGCACCTGGCCCTTCTTCACCGTGTCGCCAACCGAGACGAAGGAGGGCGCGCCCGGCTCGGGGGAGCGGTAGAAGGTGCCGACGATCGGCGACTTCACGATGGCCAGTTCCGTCCCGTCCGGCACGGGCCCCGGGGCGGCCGCCGGGGCGTCGACGGCCGGCGGCGGCGCGGCGGCCACGGGCGCGGCCGCCGGGACGACGTGCGTGACGATGTGCGGTCCGCCCCGCTTCACGCGGAGCTTGAACCCGGCGTCCTCCACTTCGAACTCGGCGAGGTCGTGCGCCTGCACGATCTCCAGCAAGGCCTTGATCTCGTCAGCGGTCATTGGATCTCGCAGGTGGGCGGGACGCCGGTCAGGCGCTCCACGCCGGAGGGGGTGACGACGACGTCGTCCTCGATGCGCACGCCGCCCACGGGCGGCACGTAGACTCCCGGTTCCACGGTGAAGACCATACCGGCGGCCAGGGGGCCGTCGGCGTCGCCACGGGGGCCGATCCAGGGCCGCTCGTGGACGTCGAGGCCCAGGCCGTGCCCGGTTCCGTGGACGAAGTATCCGTCCAGCCCTTCGGCCGCCAGGGTGGAACGCGCGGCCTCGTCCACGGCCGACGGCAGCCTGCCCGGCGCCGCCGAGGCGATGGCCGCGTCCTGGGCCGCCGCCACCGCGCGCAACCAGCGCAGGTGCTCCGCGGGCACCCGGCCGATGGCAACCGTCCGGGTCATGTCCACGGCATAGCCATCCAGCAGCCCGCCGAAGTCGACGACCACGAGGTCGCCCTCCGCGAGGGGGCGCCCGGTGGGACGGTGGTGAGGACGTGCGGCGTTCGGGCCCGAGGCGACGATCGTCTCGAAGGCGGGCTTGTCGAATCCGGCGTTCCGCAACGCCTGGTCGATTTCCCAGGCCAATTGCCGCTCGGTGGGGCCGACGGACACCTTTGGGAGTATACACGCCGCGACTTCGGTCAGCCGCCGTCCGGCCTCCCGCAGCACCCCCAGCTCCCAGGCGTCCTTGAGGACGCGCTCTCCCGCCAGGAGCCCCGTCGTGTCGACGCACGCGCCCGCCCCCGTCGCGCGCAGGGCCTCGGCCAGGGCCTGGCGCCGCGCCACCGTCAGGTGGTCCGCCTCGATGCCCATCCGGCGGACGCCGGTTTCGGCGGCGAGCGCGGCGATGGCCGTCTCGTAGGCGCCGCCTCGCGGCACGGCGACGACGTCGACCCCGAGCCGGCCCCCGACCTCGCGGAACACGTCCAGGTATCGCTGGTCGGCCACCACCGCCGTTCCCCCGCCCCGGACGAGCGCGGCGCCCGCCGAGACGTCCAGGCCGAACAGGTAGCGCAGATGAATGGGGGACGTGACCAGGAGCGCGTCCCGGTCAGGCGCGGTGGCGAGGTCCTGGGCGGCCGCGAGGCGCGCACGAAGCCGATCGTCGGGAGGAGGCATGGCACCCGGACCCTGCCGCCGGCGCCCGGCGGGATCAGCCGTTCGAGCGCTCGTGCAGGGTGTTCAGCCAGCCCTCGAGGTCGCCGAGCAGGTCGTCGCCCGCAGGTGCCGCCGCAGCCGAAGTGGCCGCCGCGCCTACGAGATCCGCCCTTCCCTCCCCCGGATGGCCGGCCTCCTCCGCCTGGACCGCCGGCGGAGGCGGTTCCAGCGTAGCAGGCTGTTCGACGAGGAGCTGAGAGAAATCCAGCGCCGGTGCGGGTCCCTGTGCGAGGGCATCCGCGACGCTGACCTCGACGAGCGCCTCGGCGGCCGTGACCACGGTCGCCGTCTCGGACGCCGCGTGCGCCGGCGGTTCGGGCGCCGCGTCGACGGACGCGTCCGCCGGGGCGGCAGACGGCGCATCGACGGCCGGCACGGGCACGGCCCGCGCCGTCTCCTGGGCGCGCAGTTCGGCCTCGAGCGCGGCGAACGGGTTCGGGACGTCCGACGGCCCGGGAGGCGGCAGGTCGATGGGGGCCGCGACGGGCCGCCCCTCGATGACGGCTTCGAGCTGCGGAGGTGCGGCCGGGGTGCCGAGGGCGGCCACCAGGCGATCGAAGTCGAACGGGGCGGTGCTGCCGGCCGCGCCGCTGCCGTCCGCGGGAGGCGGAGGCGGGGCCGTCGGCCGGGCCACGGGCACGCGCTCGGCGGCCGAGAGCAATTCCCGGTGGGCTTCCTCGAACGACAGGCCGCTGGCGTCGCCAGACGATGCCGCGCCGACCTGCCGGGAGAGCTGCTGGACGAGCTCTTCGATCTCGGGGTCGTGCCGCGCCAGGGCCAGCGCGCGCTTGTAATAGGTGAGGGCATCGGCCAGGCGGCCGTCGCGCTGGCAGATTTCGGCCAGCCCCCTGACGGCCGCGAGGTTCTCCGGCGCTTCGGTGACCACGAACTCGAACTCGGCCCGGGCGTCGGGCAGCTGGGCGAGGTCCAGGAGGGCCCGGCCCAGGGTGACGCGCGCGGAGAGGTAGCCCGGGTGGCGCGTGAGTCCTTCACGGCACACCCGCACGGCCTCATCCGTCTGGCCCGAGCGGCGGTACTCCTCGGCGAGCTGGGCGAAGGCGATCGACGCCGGGTCGTTCTGGACCCGGCGCCGAAGCTCGTCGATGCGCGATGGTGACACGGGGCTCCTAGGGTACCTTGATCTTGACGGCCTGGGTCACCACGCCCACGCCGTTCGGCGAGAAGCTGCTGTCGGTCACGGTCAACGTCACGTTGAAGGTGACGTCGTCGCCCGGCAGCGCCCCCGGCGGGATGAGGTCCACGTCGTACCGCTTGGCGACGGTCATGCCACTGCCGGTCCGGCCGGTGCCGAAGTCCCAGTCGTAGGCCACGATCGTCAGCCCCTCGGCCGCCGTGGACGACGCGGCGTTGAAGAACACCTCCTGGCCGAAGCGCGGCTCGGCCGGCGAGTAGGTGAAGCTGGCCGTCGGCCGCGCCGTGGCGGTCACGGTGATGGACTGCGACGTCGTCGAGGTGGACCCGCGCACGTCCATGACCGTGAGCCGCACCGCGTAGGTGCCCGACGCGCGGAACTCATGGCTCGTCACCATGCCCGTGGCCTGGGACCCGTCGCCGAAGTCCCACGAGTAGGCGCACGCGCTGCCGCAGGGCGCGCCCTCGTCCTTCGTCGCCGAGGCATCGAAGGTGACGGGCACGTAGGCCTTGACCGGCGTCGGCGTGACCGTGAAGGCCGCCACGGGCGGGCTGTTCGGTGGCAGGATGATCGTGCCGTCTGGGGGCACGAGCCGGATTTCGACGTACCGCTCGACCGAGCCCGCGAAGTCGGTCCCGACCGGCGTCACGGCCAGGTTCACGACCGTATACGGATCGATGGGGTCGGCCAGCGGTAGCGGCGCCGTGTACGTGAGCCGGGCCACGCCGTCGTCGCCCGTCACGACGGTGCGCGTCGACAGCTTGCCGTAGTCGAAGGCCGCGCCGTTGACGATGATCTCGACGCGCAGCTGCACCGCGCGCGCCGGACGTCCGTCGGCGCCCCGCGCGGTGATCTCGACCGAGGCAATGGACGCCCCGTCCTGCTTGAGCAGGTCCGGGCTGACCTTGGTGGTCAGCGACAGGCCGAGCTCCGACGGGCCGGAGAGCGGCGGCACCTCGGTCTTCTTGACGGTGCAGGCACCGACGCCGATGGCGGCGACGACGAGCAGTGCCAGCGAAGAGGCACGAGACATGGAGAACGTCACGGCTGAGTCCTTTCCAATCGTCTGAATGGGCGGCCCTACTGGGGGTCGCCGTAGTCGGCGAAGCTCACGGACATCTCGCCCGTCACCGACACTTCGTTGCCGGCCTGATCGGCACCCCAGAACGTGATCTCCGCCACGGTCCCGATGAACTGCGCGCCGCCGATGTTCCGGAGGTTCGCCAGCGGCGGCTCACGCTTCGCCACCACGCGAACCAGGTCGAAGAAGCCCGTGACGGCCTGGCCGCCGCGGACGGTGACGGTCATGCCGCCGTCGTGCGCGTACGGCACGTCGACGCCCTGGGTGTTGCGCCCGTCCGCCCGCCGGTAGACGACGCGGTAGCGCGTCACCGTGACGTCGTTGAGCGACGTGGGCTGCGTGGGCAGGTCCGGGGTCCCGGGGTCCTTCAGGCCGATGCGGAAGGTGGCGCGGCCGATGTCGCCGAAGATGGTGGGCACCTTCACCTTCTCGCCGTTCACGTCCACCTCGACGAGGGTGACGACGTCGGACGACACCGTGGACCCGAACTTGTCCGGTTCGGCGCCGCTGGCGCCGTCGAGCGCCACGAGCACCAGATAGGCGGGCGACCGGCCCGACCGGGCCACGTCCCCGCACGCCGCCGTCCACATGGCGGCCGCCGTCACCATCACTGCCGTTGCACGACGCGTGAAACTCGAGACTCGCATGATGTCCTCTATGCCCGTGGGGTCGCGGCGGATCAGCCCTTGGTGATGCGCGGCGTGATGAAGATGAGGAGCTCGCGGCTCTCATCGCTCATCTCGTCCCGCTTGAACAGCCATCCGAGGAGCGGCACGCGCGACAGGAGCGGCGTGCGGCCCTGGACCGACTGCTCGCGGCTCAGGTAGATGCCGCCGATGACGGTCGTCTCGCCGTCGGCCACGAGCACGGTGGTCACCGCGCGCTGCGTGTCGATGGGCGGGATGTCGTTGATGGCGCGGCTGTAGTCGGGCGCCGCGTTCTCGAGGTTCACGCGCATGATGACGGTGTTCGACGCCGTGATCTGCGGCGTCACCTTCAGCGTGAGCGCCGCGTCCTTGAACGTGACCGTCACGGTGTTGTTCGCCACCGTCTGAATCGGAATCTGCACGCCCTGCGTGATCTCGGCCTCGACGTTGTTCTGCGTGGAGACGCGCGGCGTGGAGAGCAGGCGGCCCTGGCCCGAACGCTCGAGGGCGCTCAGCGCCACGTCGAGGTTGACGGCCCCGTTGATGGAGCCCAGAGCGAGGCCCAGTGCGCTCGTCGCGTTGGCCACCCCGAGCCCCACCCCGGTCGGCGCGGCCTCGGGCCCCTGCACCGGGCCCGTCCGGCCCGTGAGGCTGCCGTTGTTCGGGAAGGCCAGGCCCGTGGTGTTGCCGAGCTCCGGCGACACGCGGCCGCTCACGCCCCACTGGACGCCGATGTTCCGGGCGAAGTCGCGCGTGGTCTGGACGATGCGCGCCTCGATCTCGACCTGCGGCTGCGGCAGGTCCAGCGCCGCCAGCAGGTTCTCGGCGGCGGTCAGCCGGGCGGGCAGGTCGCGGATGATGATGGTGTTCGTCCGCGGATCCACCTGGACTTCACCGCGCGACGAGAGCGCGCTGCGGGTGAGAATCGGGATGAGGTCGGCCGCCTTGGCGTAGCTGAGCGGCCGCGTGAACACGCGGAGCTCGCCCGCCAGGGCCTGCTCGTCGGCGAGCGCCCGGCGCTGCTTCTCCTCGTCGGCCAGCACCGTGAGCGGCGCGATGCGCACGATGGTGCCGTCGACGAAGTAGCCGAGCTTGTTGGACTTCAGGATGATGTCGAGCGCCTGGTCCCACGGCACGTCGCGGAGCGACACGTCCACCGTCCCGTTGATGCTCGGGTCGATCACGACGTTCAGCCCGCTGATTTCCGAGAAGGTCCGGAGCACGGCGCGCAGGTCGGCCCCCTGGAAGTCGAGCGACACGGGATGGCCGCTGAACCGTGCGGCCGCGGGCGCCGCGTCCGGCATCTGGCTGGGCATGGCCGGCGTCTGCGCGGCCGGCGGCTCCTGACGCGGGGCCGCATTCACCACCGGCGGCACAACCGCCGCGGCCGGTGCCGGTTCGGGCTCCGTGGCCGCCGGCGCGGGTTCGGCGGCGGCTACCGGCGCCGCAGGCGCGGGTTCGACGGTGGGTTCGACGCTCGGGGCGCCTGGTTCGGGCTGCGCCGCTGGCGCCGCGTCGGCCGCGAACACGATCCGGACCTCGTCGCTGTCGCCGTCGCCGGCCTCGACGCGGTACGGGAGCTTGCGCTTCAGGTCGACGACCACCCGGGTGACGAGGGGGTCGCGGCTGTTGGTCGCCACGCGCACGCGGGAGACGTCGGCCTGGTTCACCCCGATGACGGACGGCACGGCGCGGCCCGCGGCCACGCCCGCAAAGTCCAGCAGGACGCGCGGCGGCAGGTCCTTCGCGTCCTCGACCGTGGAGGCCTTGAGGACGCCGTTGCCGACGATGGCCACCGTCACCTCGTCGCCCGACCGCGAGGCGCGCACCGCCCGCAGCTCCGTCGCCGCGGTACGCGCGGCAGCCGCCGCCGTCGTCGCCGTGGCGGCCGGCGCCGATGCGGCGCGGTCGACCTCGACCAGGATCAGGTTGCGCGACGTCCGCACGCGGTGCGGCGCGGCCCGGTCGAGCGAGACGCGGACGCGCGCGAGGGGCGTGCCGTCGGCCGCCACCGTCTCCTCGAGCCGCACGCGATCCACCGGGGCGATGCCCTCGCGGCCGCCCGGCACCGGCGACACGCCGAGCCGCACGTTCCGCAGGTCCACCAGCACCGTCAGCGGGTCCGGCTGCGAGGTGACGTAGGCCACCGGCTCGGTGGACTCGATCACCACGGCGCTCACGCCGCCGTCGTCACGAGTGGAGAGGGCCCGCAGGAGGGGCGTCGCCGCGACCGCGGAGGCGGCGCCGAGCACGGCCGCGTGTCCCGCAAGAAGGGTGACACACGCCACGAGCGTCACGAGTGGAGCCATTCGCCGGAGCATCATTTGCCTTCTTCCTGGGAGCGCAGGGCCTTCCGCACCTCGCGCTGCTTCTGGACTGCGAGCGGATCGTTGAGCTGCTGCAGGATGACGACTTCCTGCGCGTTGATGGACTGCACCGTCCCGTCGAACAGCTTGGCGCCGGCCTTGACGGTGAAGTTCTGGCCCTTGGCGGGGCCCGAGATCATGGCGACGAACGCGCCATCGCTCAGGAGGATGCCGCGGACGACCAGTTCCTCCGCGCCGAGGCCCGCCACGCCCGCGGGCCGGCTGCCGCCGGTGGCGCTGATCGGCAGGACGCCCCGCGTGAGGGGCGCGAACGGGTCCCGCCGCCCGCCGGAGCCGTAGGTGAAGTCGGCCGGAGGGGTTGGGAGGTCGCGGGCGGGCGCGGCCTGCGCGGGCGCCGGGGCCGCCGCCGGGGCCTGGGCCCGGACCGGCAGCGCGGCGGCGAGGAGGATCACGAGCGTGACGGAGACGAGGCGGATCATTCGGTCTTCTTCGCGGGCCCGCTGGCGGCCTGCGCTCCTGTCTGGGGCGGCTGCTCGTTCAGCACGAACGTCATCGCCGTGCACTTCACCGTCACCGTGGTGCCGGGCGTCGGCCGCGGCGTGGTGACCATCTCGATCGCGCCGATGTTGATGATCCGGGGCAGCTTGCTGACCTTGTCGAAGAACTGCCCCACGTTGTGGTACGAGCCCTCGACTTCGATCTCAATCGGCCACTCGGCGTGCAGCTCGCGCACGGCGATCGCCCGCGGCCGGAAGTGGCGGATGGTCAGGCTCGACTGCGCCGCCAGGGTCTGGATGCGGCGCAGGAGATCGGCGACGTCCTTCTCCTCCGGCAGGATGGCCTTGAGGCTCTCGAGCCGCCCCTCGAGATCGCCGACCTGGGCGCGGAACTCGGGCAGCTTACGGGCCGTCTCCCGGCCCTTGTCGATGCGTCCGGTGATGGCCGCCAGCTCGGCGCGGCGCATGTCGAGCTCGTCGTGGCGGGCCTTCTCGTAGAAGTACTTGTAGCCGCCCACGATCAGCCCGCCCACGACGGCGAAGACGAGCATCTGGCCCCACCAGGGCAGCTTGTTCATCTGCAGGCTAGCCACGGGCGCCTCCCTTCGCGGGCGGCGTGGCGGCCGGCGCGGCCACCGTCTTCAGGCCGGCCATCTGGAACCCGGCCTTCACCGAGAACTTGATGAGCTCGGGAGCGGCGCTCGTCGCCGCCACGACCTCGCTGTTCACGATCTCGACGGGGCGGGCGAAGTAGCGGGACTGCTCGAGCGCCCCGACGAAGTCCGACAAGGCCGTCAGCGAGAGGCAGTTGCCCTCGATCGTCAGGTCGTAGCCCGACTGGCCGACGCGCGTGAGCCACATCTGATCCGGCAGGTTGCGGCTGATCTGGTCGAGGATGTGCACGGGCGCCGTCTGGCCGCGGCGGAGTTCCTCGATGAGGGACACGCGCTGCTCCAGGCGCTCGCGGCGGGCCTCGAAGTCGTGGACCTCGGAGATCACCTTGATGAGCCGCTGCTCTTCCGCGTGGGCGGCGTCGATCTCGGCGTTCAGCGACGCCTCCTCCTGGCCCATCGACCAGAAGCTCCAGCCCACGTAGCCGATCGCGAGCGCCACCAGCAGGCCGCCGGCCAGCGCGATCTTCTTGCCCTCGTCGAGCGTGAAGCGGCTCGGGGCGGCCGCCTTCTGCTTCTCGGCGAGGAGGTTGATGCGAATCACCGGTCACCCTCCTTCCGCAGGGCCAGGCCCACGGCGACCGCACACATCGGGCCGAGGTCGGCAGCGTTCGAGCCGTTCAATGCGGCCGCGTCGATCGGGACGTTCCTGAAGGGGTCGAAGCGGTCGACCTCGGTGCCGAGGCGCTCGCGCAGCGCTCCAGAGAAGTGCTCGACGAGCGACGTACCCCCGCTGACCATCACCTTGTCGATGTGGTCGCTCGCGGCCGTCGCCTTGAAGAAGTCGAACGTCCGCTCGATCTCGAGCAGCACGTTCTCCATCACCGCCTGCAGCACCGGGCCGACGTCCTCGTGGCGCACGCCCTCCACGGGCAGCCCGCGCTTGGCGTCCTCGGCGCCCTCGAACGGCAGGCCGAGCTCCTTCTGGACCGCCTCGGTGAACGTGTTGCCGCCGATGCCCACATCGCGCGTGAAGAGCGACGTGCCGCCGGAGACGAGATTGATGTTGATGGCGCTGGCGCCCGCGTTCACCAGGGCCACGACCTTGCCGTGATCCTCTGGGTAATTGGCCTCGAACGCGTTCTGCAGCGCGAAGGCGTCGACGTCCACGACCACCGGCGACTTGCCGACGGCGCTCACGACGCCCGTGTAGTCGGCGATCTTGTCCTTCTTCGCCGCCACGAGCATCACGTCCATCGTTCCCTGGCGCTCGGCCGGCGGCGTGAGGATCTGGTAGTCGAGGTTGACGTCCTGGATGTCGAACGGGATGTACTGCTCGGCTTCCCAGTGAATGGACTCGGCCAGGTCGGCGTCGGTCATGACCGGCAGGCTGATCTTCTTGACGATGACCGAGCTGCCCGACAGCGAGGCCACGACGTCCTTGGCCTTGAAGCGCGGCGACTGGAGCAGCCGGCGCACCGCGTCGGTGACGACGCCGGCGTCGATGATGGCGCCGTCGACGATGCTGTCGGGCGGGAGCGGCTCGACGCCGATCGCGGTGACCTTGAAGTTCTTGCCCGACCGCTTCAGCTCGATCGCCTTGACGCCGCTGGAGCCGATGTCGAGCCCGACGACGGGTTTGGTTCTGCTGAACAGCACTACGACGCCTTCCCTTCTCGTGGCCAGCACGCGAGGCGCGGCCGCCGACCGCCCGGCAGGGGCAAACCTGATACCAACCCGCAAAGTTCTGGGCTCAGCTGGAAAATGCCCGAAACTGTGGGGGCCGCCGCTCCCCTGCCCCGGGAATGGCAGGATCCGCACTGACAAAAACGAGAGCGACTGACAGTTTTTTCCGTCGTGCTCAGGTCTCGCACAGCCTCCGCCTCCCCAAGTGGCTATCGGCGGAACCCGGCGATTACAGAAGGCGAAGTCGCGTGGGCAGTTTGGTTTAGCGCCACGAACGCCCGTGCAGCCGAGCGCAGAATGGCCCCCAAGGTCGCGTGCACGAGCAGGTAGCGGTCGGAAATGACCGGCAGTCCTCTGGCACCGGCTGCACGGAACTTCGCACCATTCCGTAATCGGAATGGTCAGCGCGCCGACATTTTGACGGGCCTCCGCCTCATCCGGCGCGTCTTGACCGCTCCAGCGAAGGGCGCGTATTATTTGGGTTTGCCGTTGTCAAGCCGGCACGGGAAGGGTACTGAAACGATGCGAACGTACGTGGCGACACCGAAGACGGTGGCGCGCCGCTGGCACGTCATCGACGCCGAGGGCCAGGTCCTCGGTCGCGTGGCGACGGCCGCGGCCAGGATGCTCCAGGGGAAGCACAAGCCCACCTATACACCGTTCATCGACACGGGCGACCACGTCGTCATCGTGAACGCGGCCAAGGTGAAGCTCACCGGGCAGAAGGACGATCAGAAGGTCTACCGCTACCATTCCGGCTACGAGGGCGGACTGCGCGAGGAGCGGGCCAAGGTCGTCCGCAAGCGCCAGCCCGCGCGCCTGGTGGAAGAGGCCGTACGCGGCATGCTGCCGAAGAGCGCGATCGGCGATGCGATGTACGGCAAGCTCAAGGTATACGCCGACGCCAAGCACCCGCATGAGGCGCAGCGTCCGACGAAGTTCGAGGTGGCCTAACGTGGCAGCACTGCAGTATTACGCGACCGGACGCCGCAAGACGTCCACCGCGCGCGTCTTCCTTCGTCCGGGTTCCGGGGCGATCACCGTCAACCACCGGGAAATCACGGACTTCTTCCCCACCGAGTCGCTGCGGATCACCGTCAGGCAGCCGCTGCTCCTCACCGAAACGGCCGAGAAGTTCGACGTGCTCTGCACCGTCGCCGGCGGCGGCGTGGCGGGCCAGGCCGGCGCCGTCAGGCTCGGCATCGCGCGTGCGCTCTGCTCGTTCGACCTCGAGCTGCGCGGACGCCTGAAGAAGGACGGCCTGCTCACGCGTGATGCGCGGGCCAAGGAACGCAAGAAGTACGGGCTGGCCGGCGCGCGCAAGCGCTTCCAGTTCAGCAAGCGCTAAACGACGAAAGGACGGAGGACGCTTGACCCCACTCGCGATGAAGGACCTGCTCGAGGCTGGTGTGCACTTCGGGCACCAGACGAAGCGCTGGAACCCGAAGATGAAGCCGTACATCTTCGGCGAACGCAGCGGCATCTACATCCTGGACCTCGGCAAGACCGTGAAGCTCTTTCGCGAAGCGGAGGACTACGTCCGGCGGCTCGCCGCGGACGACAGGACGATCCTCTTCGTCGGCACCAAGCGGCAGGCCCAGGATGTGATCGCCACCGAAGCGGCGCGCTGCGGGATGTACTTCATCAACGAGCGGTGGCTGGGCGGGCTCCTCACGAACTTCTCGACCATCCAGCGCAGCATCGCGCGGCTCCGCGACCTCGAAGCCATGGCCACCGACGGCCGCTACGAGTTCATGCCGAAGAAGGAAATCGCCCGGGCCGAGAAGGAGAAGCGCAAGCTCCAGCGCAACCTCGACGGCATCCGCAACATGTCCCGGCTTCCTGACGCGCTGTTCGTCGTGGACACGCGCAAGGAGAAGATCGCCGTCGACGAGGCCCGCAAGCTGAAGATTCCGGTCATCGGCATCGTCGACACCAACTGCGACCCGGACGAGGTCGACTACGTCATTCCCGGCAACGACGACGCGCTGCGGTCGATCAAGCTCTTCGCGGCCCGCATCGCCGACGTCGTCCTGGACGGCCAGGCCGAGCGCGAGTCGCGCCGGGCCGAGCAGGCGGCCGCCGACGCCGAGCAGGCCGCGGCCGACGAGGCCGCCCGCGTGGTCCGTCCAGCGTCGATTCGCCGCCCGCAGCGCGCGGAGACGCCGGTCACCCCCGCGTAGCGTCGCCTGCCGGGCCCAAGTTTGCGCCGGCCGGGACCGTCTCGGCCGGCGTTTTCGTGTACCGCCGGCGCGCCGCGCCGCGGTCGGTGCCTCCGGGCACTTCGATGGAGAACCAGATGGCAATCACGGCAGATATGGTGAAGCAGCTGCGCGACAAGACCGGCGCAGGCATGATGGATTGCAAGGCCGCGCTCGCCGAATCGGGCGGCGACATGGACAAGGCCGTCGAGATCCTTCGCAAGAAGGGCATCGCGAGCGCGACCAAACGCGCCGGCCGGGCGACCAAGGAAGGCGTGGTCGGCCACTACATCCACATGGGCGGCAGGGTCGGCGTCCTGGTGGAAGTGAACTGCGAGACCGACTTCGTCGCGCGGACCGACGACTTCCAGACGCTGGCCCGCGAGATCGCCATGCACGTCGCGGCGGCCGATCCCCGCTACGTCTCCAGGGAGCAGGTCCCGGCCGCGGAACTGGAGAAGGAGAAAGAGATCTACCGCGCGCAGTTCGCGGGCTCCGGCAAGCCTCCGGCGGTCGTGGACAAGATCGTCGAGGGCAAGCTGGGCAGCTTCTACGCCCAGGTGTGCCTCGTCGACCAGCCGTCGGTCCGGGATCCGAACGTCACCATCCAGCAGATGCTGCAGGCGGCGACGGCGAAGACCGGCGAGAACATCACGGTCTCCCGCTTCGTGCGCTTCAAGCTGGGCGAACTGGCGGAGTGACGCGCGACTGGGCCCTTCGGGGCCCATCCCGCCGTCCGACCTCGCTATAATGCCGGCCTGAGATGTCCGCCTCCGCTGCCACGACGCCGTCCGTTCGCTTCGCCCGCGTGCTCCTGAAGCTGTCGGGGGAAGCGCTGATGGGCGATGGCACCTACGGCATCGACGCCGACGTCGCCGGGCGCATCGCGGCGGAGGTGGCCGACATCCAGTCGCTCGGCGTCCAGACCGCGATCGTGATCGGCGGGGGCAACATCTTCCGCGGCGTCGCGGCCAGCGCGCGCGGCATGGACCGTTCGACGGCCGACTACATGGGCATGCTGGCGACGGTGATGAACGCGCTGGCCCTGCAGGACGCCCTCGAAGGCCTCGGCGTGGCCACGCGGGTCCTGTCGGCCATCGAGATGCGCGCCGTCGCGGAGCCCTTCATCCGCCGCCGCGCCATCCGCCACCTCGAGAAGGGCCGGGTCGTGGTCTTCGCTGCCGGCACCGGCAACCCTTACTTCACGACCGATACGGCCGCGGCCCTCCGGGCGATGGAGGTCAAGGCCGACGTCATCCTGAAAGCCACCAAGGTGGACGGGATCTACACGGCGGACCCCGTCAAGCACCCGGAGGCGTCGCGCTACGAGACGATCTCGTACCTGCAGGTCCTCCAGGACCGACTGCAGGTGATGGACGCGACGGCCATCTCCCTGTGCATGGACAACAAGCTCCCGATCGTCGTGTTCAATCTGCGGACCCCGGGCAACGTGCGCCGGGTCGTGACGGGCGAGGCCGTTGGCACGACGGTGACGAGCTGATCTGGCGGGCGCCGGTGTGCCGCCCCGGTGACCGGGCGGCGCGGGCGGGCCGTCCGAGGTGACAGGCATGGACGTCAACGATCTGAAGGAGCTCTACGCCGAGGCGCGGAAGCGCATGGACGGCCACGTCGAGCACGTGCGCCGCGAACTGGCGGGAGTCCGCACCGGCCGCGCCAGCACCGGCATGCTGGAGAACCTGTTGGTGGAGGCCTACGGCGCCAAGATGCCGCTGAACCAGGTCGCCACGCTGTCGATTCCAGAGCCGTCCCTGATCATCGCGCAGCCCTTCGACCCGTCGACGATGGCGAGCCTCGAGAAGGCCATCCGGACGTCGGACCTCGGGTTGAACCCGGCCAGCGACGGCAAGGTCATCCGGATTCCGATCCCGCCCCTCACCGAGGAGCGCCGCAAGGATCTGTCCAAGCATGTGCACAAGGCCGCCGAGGACGGGCGCAACCACGTGCGCACGATCCGGCGCGACGCCAACGACAAGCTCAAGAAGATGATGAAGGACCACACGATCTCGGAGGACGACGAGCGGCGGGGGCTGGACGAGGTCCAGAAGATCACGGACGCGTCCATTCACGCCATCGACGACCTCCAGCGCAAGAAGGACGAAGACCTGCTCGGGAAATGACCTGTCGGCGCTCGGGCCTGCGGCTAGCGGCCGGCCCGGCGCGTCGCGCTGCGAGAGCCAGAAGTTGCCCCGGCTAGCCTAGCCCCTAGCCGCCAGCCGCCATGTTCTTCAGTCACCTCGAGTGCAGCGTGCCCTGCGGCGCCGGACCGTTCGACGCCCGACAGCGGCATCACGTCTGTCCGGCGTGCGGGATGCCCCTGCTGGCCCGCTACGACATGGCGAAGGCCCGGACGTGGTCCCGTGACAGCCTGGCCGGCCGCACGCCGAACATGTGGCGCTACCGCGAGATGCTGCCGCTCTTCCCCGGCGAGGTGCCGGTGTGCCTCGGCGAAGGGTTCACCCCGCTGCTCCGTACGTGCCGGCTCGGCGAGTCGGTCGGGCTCGACACGCTGTACGTGAAGGACGAGTCGTTCAACCCGACCAACTCCTTCAAGGCGCGGGGACAGTCCACGGCCGTCACCCGCGCCAAGGCGCTCGGCGCCACGACCGTCACGCTGCCGACGGCCGGGAACGCCGGCAACGCGGCGGCGGCCTACGCCGCGGCAGCGGACATGCGCTGCGAGGTCTTCATGCCCCGCGACGCCAAGCAGCCCTTCCTGGACGAGTGCCGGCTGTACGACGCGCACGTCACGCTGGTGGACGGCCTCATCACGGACGCCGGCCGGATGGCCGGGGAGCAGGCCGCGCGGCACGGCTGGTACGACGTCTCGACGCTCAAGGAGCCCTACCGCGCCGAGGGCAAGAAGACGATGGGCTACGAGCTCGCCGAACAGCTCGGCTGGGAGCTGCCCGACTGGATCATCTATCCCACGGGCGGCGGCACCGGCATGGTCGGCATGTGGAAGGCCTTCGAGGAGATGGAGGCGCTCGGATGGATCGGCTCCAAGCGGCCGAAGATGGTCACCGTGCAGCCGACGGGCTGCGCGCCCATCGTCCGCGCGTTCGAGACCGGCGCGGAGAAGGCGACGACGTGGGAAGCGCCGGACACCCAGGCCCACGGGTTGCGCGTCCCGCGGGCGATCGGCGACTTCCTGGTCCTGCGCGCGATCCGCAAGAGCGGAGGCACGGCCGTCGCCGTGTCTGACCGCCAGATGGTGGACGACATGGTCGTCATCGGCCGCCTCGAAGGCATCTCGGCGGCGCCCGAGGGCGCCGCGGCGCTGTCGGCCGCCAGGATGCTGCTGGCGTCGGGCCACATCGCCCGCCACGAATCCGTGGTGCTTTTCAATACGGGCGGCGCGCTGAAGTACCTCGAAGTCCTGCACTCCGTCCGCTGACGGTCCCCGGCGGCGTCAGTCGCCGAGGTGCACGCCAAGCGCGCGGGCGTTGGCGAGCAGGTCGTAGTCGAGCGGCACGGTCTTGGTGCGGCCCACGACGTCGGCGAGCGGGACGTGGACGATGTCCGGCGGGTTGTTGGCGACCATCCGGCCGTAGACGCCGCGCCTGATCAGCTCCACGGCCTTGGCCCCGAAGCGCGTCGCAAGCACCCTGTCGAAGGCCGTCGGCGATCCCCCGCGCTGCAGGTGCCCGAGGACCACGCAGCGGCTCTCCTTCCCCGTCATCGCGCCGAGCGCGTCGGCCACCTGCTGGCCCACGCCGCCAAGGCGCTCCACCACACCCGGCCGGGCCGCGGCCCGCACCGTGTGGGTGCCGCCCACGGGCATGGCGCCCTCCGCGACCACGACGATGGTGAAGCGCGCGCCCCACGACTCGCGCTCGCGGATGCGGGCGGCGATCTTGTCGAGGTCGTAGGCGATCTCGGGGATCAGGATCACGTCCGCTCCGCCGGCGATGCCCGCGTGCAGGGCGATCCAGCCCGCGTAGCGGCCCATCACCTCCACGACCAAGATCCGCTTGTGCGACTGTGCCGTGGAATGCAGGCGGTCGATGGCGTCGGCGGCGAACGACACGGCGGTGTCGAACCCGAAGCAG
>JBFWXO010000058.1:0-39483 GCA_050187355.1 Vicinamibacterales bacterium | reverse complement strand
CTCATCCCCCCCATGGCCGACAGCCTGCTCGACGCCGAGCAGGACGCCCTCGAGAACCACGCCAGGGTCGCCGATCTGCAGACGAACCTCAAACAGCTCGACATCGACCGCGCCCAGCTGGACACGCGCCAGGAACGCCTGCGGCAGGAACGGCTCGAGACCACCACCGAGCGGCAGAACCAGATGGACGAGATCAGGGCGCGCATCGCCGTGCTCGACGCCCAGCTCGCCGAGACCGGCGAGATTCGGGCGCAGGCCGCGGGACGGATTCTGGAGCTGGTGGTGGAGCCCGGCCAGGTCGTCGTGACCGGCGGGCGGCTCGCCATGCTGGAGCTCGATCAGGGCGAGGCGTCGCTTCGCTCGGTCCTGTACTTCACGACCGGTGACGGGAAGCGGTTGCGCGCCGGCATGCCGGCCTACATCACCCCCGACGTCGTGCCGCGGGAGCGCTACGGGGGCATCGTGGGCAGGATCGCGTCGGTGGCGGAGCTGCCGACGACGCGGGAGAGCGTGGCGATGACGCTGGGGAACGCGGAGCTGGCCGACGCTCTCATCGCCAGCGAGCCGCGTCTCGAGGTCGTCGTCGAGCTGGAGACCGACCCCCGTACTCCCAGCGGGTACCGATGGTCGTCGTCGACCGGACCGCCGCTCCCGATCTCGGCGGGCACCATCGCCACGGGCCGCGTCACGGTGGAGGGCCGCGCCCCAATCAGCTACGTGCTGCCGTTCCTGAGGTCGGTGAGTGGCGTCTACTGAGGCGGCCAGGCCGCGCCCGGTCGTCACCCCCACGATGCTCCAGATGGAGGTCGTGGAGTGCGGCGCCGTCGCGCTCGGCATCGTCCTGGCGTATCACGGCCGATGGGTCGGGCTGGCCGAGCTTCGGGAAGCGTGCGGCGTCAGCCGCGACGGCACGCAGGCGCTCAACGTGGTCCGGGCCGCGGCGCGGTACGGCTGCTCGGCGAAAGGACTCAAGAAGAGCCTCGACGCCGTGCAGCGCGTGACGCCGCCCTTCGTCGCCTTCTGGAACTTCGACCACCTGCTGGTGGTCGAGGGGTTCGACGATCGGTGGGCGTACCTGAACGACCCGGCGGACGGCCGGCGGCGCGTCACTCTCGAAGAGTTCAGCGACGCGTATACGGGCGTCGTGCTCACCTTCGTCCCGACCGACGGGTTCGAGCGCGGAGGGACGAGGCCCTCGATCGCCCGGGCACTGGGGGCGCGTCTCGGCAGGGCCGTGCCGGCGTTGACGTACTGCGTGGTGGCCGGGCTCCTGCTCGCCGTGCCAGGCCTCTTCCTGGCCGCCATCACCCAGGCGTTCATCGACAACGTGATCATTCGCGGCTACGACGACTGGCGTCGGCCGCTGCTGGCGGCCATGGGGGCCGTGATCCTGGTCCAGGCCGGCCTCGCGGCCCTGCAGGCGCGGGCGCTGCGACGGATGCGTTTCAGCCTGTCGGTGACGATGACCGGCGACTTCGTGTGGCACCTGCTGCGGTTGCCGACCGGTTTCTACACGCAGCGCTTCGCGGGTGAGATCGCCAGCCGCCTGCCCCTGAACGATCGCGTGGCCGAGGTGCTGTCCGGCCGGCTGGCCCTGGCCATCCTCGGCGCCACGGCCATGGCCGCGTACGCAAGCGTGATGCTCCACTACGACGCGCTGCTGGGAACCCTGGCGATCGCGGCGGCCGCGATCGACCTGGCGGTCCTGCAGACCGTGTCGCGGCGACGCGTCGACGCGAACCGCAGGCTGCGGCGGGTCGGCGGCATGGCCGACGGGCACGCCATCGCGGGCCTGCAGAGCCTCGAGACCGTCAAGAGCGCGGCGCTGGAGGGCGACTTCTTCGCGCGGTGGTCGGGGTACAAGGCCCGGGTCTTGAACGCGCGGCAATCGCTGGAGCTCTCGGCACAGATCGTGGCCGTCGTCCCGACCGTGCTGGCCGCGCTGGCGGGTGCCGCGGTGCTCGTGGCCGGCGGCTTCCGCGTGATGGACGGGCGGCTCAGCATCGGCATGCTCGTGGCCTTTCAGGGCTTGCTCGCCGCGTTCCTGGCCCCGGTGCAGACGCTGGTGGCGCTGGGCACCGACATCCAGCAGGTGCACGCCGACATCGAACGGCTGGACGACGTGCTCGGGAATCGGGCAGCACTGGCGGCGGCCAACTCTCCTGACGGAGCGGCGCCGTGGCACCCTGGCCGGGGGCGTCTGGAGTTCCGGCACGTCACCTTCGGCTACAACCATCTGGGCCCGCCGCTCGTCGACGACTTCTCGCTGGTGGTCGCTCCCGGGGACTCGGTGGCGATCGTGGGCGCGAGCGGGTCCGGCAAGTCCACCCTGCTGCGCCTGGTCTGCGGACTCTACGAGCCGTGGAGCGGCGAGGTACTCATCGACGGCACGCCGGTGGCGGCGATGCCGCGCGAGGCGCTCGCCACGACGCTGGCCTTCGTCGACCAGGACGCGACGCTCTTCTCGGGGTCCGTGCGGGACAACCTCACGCTGTGGGACGCGGGCGTCCCCGACGCGCAGCTCGCCGACGCCGCGCGGGACGCGCGCGTGCACGACGTCGTGACCCGGCAGCCGGGAGGCTACGACGCGCCCCTCCGCGAGGACGGATCCAACCTGAGCGGAGGCGAGCGGCAGCGTCTCGAGATCGCCCGCGCGCTCGTGCACCGGCCCGCGCTCCTCCTCCTCGATGAAGCCACGAGCGCGCTGGACGGCGAGACGGAGCGGGCGATTGTGGACGGGCTGCGACGGCGGGGCTGCACCGTCATCAACGTCGCGCATCGGCTGAGCACGATTCGTGACGCGGGCCAGATCATCGTCATGAAGGGCGGCCGCGCCGTGGAGCGCGGCACGCACGACGAGCTGCTCGCGGCCGGGTACGAGTACGCCCGGCTGATCGCCGTCGAAGGTCTGGCCTTGTGACGGGGCCGTCATGATGGACCCCGCATCAACCGCCGGCCGCGCGACACGGATGCTCGACGCCCGTCGAGCCGTCCCGCTCGCCACGCCCGGCGTGGGCTGGCTCATCGAGGCCGGCGCCGCCGACGTGCTCGCCGTCGGAGCACCCGACGGGGGGCCGCGACTCCTGTTTACGGCACGGCCCGGCGACGTGGTGTTCGCGTTGAGCCGGGGCGGCGTCGACGTCATCGTCGCCGCGGTGGAGCCCACGACGGTCCGTGACGTGAGCCTCGACCAGTTCGACGAGTCGAACGCCCGCGCGGCGGTCATGAACTGGGGCGAACGGATGGCTGCCGCCCTCGGGGACGGACCACGGCATGAGGAGTGGCCGAACGACGGGGCGCCGCAGCTGCTCGAGACGTGGCGCGCGTGGGCGGTCGCCCGGCTGGCGGCGATGGACCACGAGGAGGCGCGCCGGCTGGAGGCGCGCCTGGAACGGCAACACCACCTCGGCGCCCGGGCAGCGCGACGGGCCCTGGGCCGCCTGCAATCGGCGGCGCGTGGCCGGGCCGCGCTGCCGGACCCGCCGGAAGGATCGCCGTTGCTCCAGGCCGTCGCGCTGGTCGGGCGGCGCCTTGGCATCGCCGTCCACGCGCCGGAGCTGGCGCACGGCCAGATCGAACAGCTCGCCGCCATCGCCCGGCGGGGCGGATTCCACACGCGCGAGGTCAGGCTCGTCGACGGGTGGTGGCGCCGCGACAACGGGCCGCTGGTCGGCTGGATTCACGGGGACGGCCGTCCGGTGGCGCTCCTGCCGGATGGGCCGCGACGGTACGACCTGGTCGACCCGACCACCGGCGATCGGCTGCGGGTGACGGCCGAGGTCGCCGCCGGGCTCTCGACGCGCGCTCACTGCCTGTACCCTCGGCTCCCGGCGGGCCCCGCATCGCCGCGGACCCTGGTCGAGCTCGGGCTGCGCGGACGGCATCGCGACCTCTCGGTGTTCGCGACGGCGGGCGTGGCGGCGACGCTGCTCGCGATGGTGGCGGCCCCGGCAACGGCCCTGCTGCTGGACGTGGCCATCCCCGATGCCGACCGCAACCTGATCTGGCAGCTGGGCCTGGGCCTCCTGGCGGCGGCATTCGGCCGCATGCTCTTCGACGTGGCGGCGGCGTTCGCGTCCGTGCGAGCCGAAACCGGCGCGGCCGCCGACCTGCAGTTCGCCGTCTGGAGCCGGGTGCTGGAACTGCGGCTGCCGTTCCTCCGCCGGTTCTCCATCGGGGATCTCCACGCGCGGATCGGCGCGATCGACGCCATGAGCGAGCGGCTGTCGGCGGCCTCGGTCGGCGCGCTCTTCGCCGGGGTGGCGTCGCTGCTGAACGTGGCCCTGATGGTCTGGTACAGCCCGAGGCTCGCCGGATGGGCGCTCGGACTGCTCGCCCTCGTGCTGCTGGCCATGACCGTCGGAGGGCTGTTGCAGCTTCGCGGCCAGGCGGCGCTGCAGCAGCAAGCAGGGGAGACGCTGGGGCTGACGCTGCAAGTCGTGCAGAACGTCACCAAGCTCCGCGTGGCCGCGGCAGAGCGGCGGGCGTTCGACCGCTGGACCACGACCTATGCTGACCAGCAACGAACCGCGTGGCGCATCCACGGCGTGCGCAACCTCGTCACGATCGGGGTGTTCATCCTGCCGGCCGCGTCGCTCGCGCTCGTGTTCGCGGCCGCAGGCGGAGCCGGCGGCGCCCTGGCCGGCGAGCTCACCCCCGGCACGTTCCTGGCCTTCAACGCGGCGTTCGGCGCGCTCGTGGCGGGCGTCAGCCTGCTGAGCACCGCCGGGATCGAGTCGCTGAACGCCGTGGGCTCGTGGCAGCGGGCGCGCCCCCTGCTGCAATCGGCCGTGGAAGTGCAGCCGTACCACGTGCAGGCGGGCACCCTCCGCGGCGAGGTCACCCTCACCGGCGTGACGTTCCGCTACAGCCCGGACGGTCCGCCGGTGCTGGACGGCGTGAGCATCCAGGCGGCGCCCGGAGAATTCGTCGCGCTGGTGGGCCCCTCCGGGAGCGGCAAATCCACGCTGCTGCGACTGCTCCTGGGGTTCGAGACGCCGGAGTCCGGAGTCGTGGCCTACGACGGCCGCGACCTTGCCGGACTCGACGTGCGGTCCGTCCGGCGCCAGCTCGGTGTCGTCATGCAGCAGAGCCGCGTGACGGCGGCGTCGATCTTCGAGAACATCGCGGCCGGGGCCTCGATCGCGCTCGGCGACGCCTGGACGGCTGCGCGTCAGGCCGGCTTCGCGGAGGACATCGAGGCCTTTCCCATGGGCATGCACACGTTCGTCACCGAGGGGGGGACGAACCTCTCCGGGGGACAGCGGCAGCGCCTGCTCATCGCCCGGGCGCTGGCCACGCGGCCACGCGTGCTCGTCTTCGACGAGGCCACGAGTGCCCTCGACAACCGGACGCAGGACATCGTGAGCCGCAGCATCGAGGCGCTCGGCGTCACGCGCATCGTGATCGCCCATCGACTGAGCACCATCCGAAGGGCGCATCGCATCTACGTGATCGAGAGCGGCCGGATTGTGGAATCGGGGGGCTTCGAGGAGCTGGCACGGTCTGGCGGCGTCTTCGCCCGGTTGATGGCGCGGCAGTCCCTGTAGCCGACATGCCGGCAGCTGTCTTGGAACTAGGGAGCACGGGCGTGGCCTCGGTGAAACGTTGAGATCGGCTGCGTCGTGCGCGGACGGCGTTGATCGTTGTGCTCGGAGCCGGCGGATAGAACCGCCCCGGCCATCCGGGGACCACATCGGATGCCGGCCGCATTCGACATCCTTGGACATCTGATATCGCGCAACGGTCGGCGGCACCCCTCGCCGCGCGCTTGCAGCGGTCGCCCGCCACGGCCAACGCGGCGAAGAGTCTCGTCAGTGGTACGCGCCGCGTGAGGCGACGACCCACCGGCGGGCGCCGCCGTTCCGGCGTCACTGGCGAGTCAGCGTCAAGTGGTGACCGGTCGAGTAACAGCGCACGCGGGCCTGGGCGGGACACTGGTACCGACCGTCGGCGATCGGGACCGGGCTGTCCGCGGGCAGCCCGCAGTATTCGATGTGCCCCTGGAAGGCCGTGTCGAGCAGGGACCGCCGGCGCCGCTGCCAGTGCCCTCGGCCCAGCCATCGAATGCGAGGTACGCGTCGGGCCCCACCTGCTCGACCAGCCCGGGATCGCCATGCAGGTGGCCGCCGCCGAACGACAGGACGTCGGCGGCCACGCCGATGGTCCACCCCTCCCAGGCATAGCCGTGCAGCAGTGTGACCGAGGGCGCGTCGACGAAGTACTTCCACGGCTTCGACGCGTCACGCGTCGTGACGACGGAGAGTGTGTGCGAGGTCGCCACGTCGGGCAGGCCGATACAGGTCGCATCCGCCGACATCTGCAGCAGGAAGCGCCCGCCCGCGTCGAGCGGGGGCGCGTCGGATTCCAGGAGGAAATACAAGGCCAGCCTGGTGCCGTCGTCCGTCGGCGTGATCGTCTCGCTGCCGTAGCCGGGATGCGAAGCGCGGAAGCGCGTCGTCGCATCGAACGCGCCGATCAGGACGAACTGTCCGGCGCTGGTCGTCATCGATGCGCCCGCGCCCGGCCCCTCGATGGCCTCGATCGTGGTGTCCGGGAGCAGGCGTGACGCCGTGTCGACCACGAAGCCCGAGATTGACGGACGGGCGGGGCTCACGATCAGCGGCTTCCCCGACGGGCCGACCGGGCTCGCCGGCCGCGTCCCGTCGCAGCCGGTGAGCATCAACGTCAGGATCAGGAACCCGGGAAGCCGGCGCACGTCCATGTCGCACCTCGTGACCGGCCACGACAGATCACGCCCGCGAGCCGGCATGCATCGACCGGAGCGGACTGGCACGGAGGCACTCCAACCGACTTCCAGGAATGTTCCAGGATCGAGTGCGGATGGGACGTCGGACCGTCCCGGCCGTTGGGCTGCGATGCTGGCCGGGCGATGGGTCCCCGAAACTCGCGAAGGGCCGAGCCAGAGTATCCCCTGACCCCCCAGGTGTTTCTGCCCTCTCGGGCTCGATCCCGAGGCGGTCGTTACGGCGTGCCGCAACTTCTGCTCGCAGCCGAGGCAGCGCTCCGTCGTCTGCATGGCACGTGCCCGGGGAGGAACTGGATCTGAGCGAGCGCGGTGACGGCGCGGCTGGTCCTGACGGCCGCCGCTCACTTGGGCACGGTGCCCGGGGCGATCCAGACGACGGCGACCCGGCCGTCGGTCACGACGGGATCGCCGGCCGCGTTCACTGAACGCGCCGGCACGCCCGCCCGCTCGACCAGGGCGTAGCGCGGCACGAGGCCGGTGGCCACCAGGTCCATCAGCAGCGACGCCCGCTCGTCGTCGATTGCCGGCGCGATCAGGTGCGTGTAGTGCCGGCTGGCGTGCGAGAACTCGATGCCGATGTCGTGCGTGGCGGCGCCGACCCAGGCGGTCTCGCCGCCAGGCGCCGCGCCGGTGGCCGGCCACAGCCGGATGTGATGGCGCTTCGCGTAGGTGTTGGTCTGCTGCTCGAACACGAGAGCCGGCGGGACGCCGTCCAGCGTGAGCAGCGAGACCGGGCCCTGGCGGTAGCCCTGGTCGTCGGCCACTGCCAGGAACGTGCGCACGTCGGACCGGAGGGAACGACCGTCGGCGACGTTTCCGCCGGTGCGGTCGGCCAGGATCAGCGTGGTGGCGCGCGCGAGCTGGATCTGGCTGGGCCGTGCCGCGCCCAGGGCGAGCCGGGATCCTTCCACGGCAGCCAGGACCAGCGGATGCGCGTAAGCGGCCAGCATCAGCAGGTCCTCGCGGCGGGGCGGCAGCGCGCGCAGGCGTCGCGGTCCGAGGATGCGCCCGTCGTCATCGACGTCCTCGCAGCCGTTCTCGACGGCCGTCACCTGGAAGGCGGCGGGGTGTTCGTCGCCGGCGGCGTCGCGCACGCGCTCGAAGGCCAGCACCAGTTCCGCCCGCCGGTCGGCGTCGCCGTCGTGCTCGTCGGCCTGCTGGACCCGTCCCACGAGCGTGCAGCCGCGCGGCACCGGCGCGGCTGCGCCGGGCAGGCCGAGCACCGTGGCCTCCACGCGGTCGCCCACTTTCGAGTGCGCCGATGACACCGGAGTGAGGAGCCGCGCGCGGATGGTCGTCGCGGGTCCCTGCGGCGAGGCCGGGGCGGCCAGCGCCGCCAGCGCGGCAGCCAAGGCGGCGGTGTGACGGGCACGCGGCATGCCTCCTCACTCTACGACAGCACCGGATGCTATCGGCCGTGGAGTCCACACCTCGTGCTTCCCGGCGCATCGCCGCCGCTTGACAGCCGCCGCCGGCCGGGGTACGGTCGAAACAGTTGTATGTGCAACCATTGGAGCTCCATCATGCCGCACCGGTCCACCTGGCTTCGTCCCGCGCTCGCCGCCGTGTTCATCACCGCCTCCCTCGGCGCCGCGACCCCGCTCGCCGCGCAGACGCCGGGGGCCCCGCCACCGACGCCGGCCGGGGGGTGGTGTTCGTGCTGAAGGGCGTCACCACCGACGACGCCCGCGCCATCACCGATACGCTGCCGCTCTCGAAGGCCGGACTGGTCACCTTCGAGTACGTGCCCCTGACCACGCTGACGCCGCTGCGCCAGCTGCTCGGTGACGCCGGTGCCGCGAAGCCCTGAGCGCCCCACACTGGCCGACCTGCCGTGCGCCTGCGCCACGGCCCGGCGGGTCGCCCGGACGCTCACCCAGCTCTACGACGCCCACCTCCGTCCCTTCGGCCTCGAGAACACGCAGTTCCTGCTGTTGTCGCTGCTCGACGCGAGCGGTCCGTCCACGCAGGCGGCGCTCGGAGAGCGATTCGGGTTCGACAAGACGACCCTGTCCCGCAACCTGAAGGTGCTGCGGACGAAGGGCTGGATCGCGGACGCCGCAGCGGTGAGCGCGCGCGAACGGCCGTGCATGCTCACGGCGCGGGGCCGCCAGCGCCTCGACGCCGCCCGGCCGGCATGGCGGCGGGCCCAGAAGGCGTTGCGAGCCTCGCTCGGCGAGCCCGGGTGGGACGCGATGTGGGCGGCGTTCGGCCTCGTGACGGCCGCCACCCGCGGCGCGCCGCCGGCGCCACGGCGGCCCGTCCGCCACAGAGCGGCTTCGCGACCGCCGGCCTGACGCCACCGGTACGTCCGTTCCCCGCCTCGGCAAGACTGGCCGCCCATGCGTCGCGTCCGCGTCGTGGCCCAGGCGGCCCCGCTGCTGCTCCTCATCGCCGTGCCGTCGCGGTGGCTGGAGGAATGTCCGGCTGTGGCGGGGCAATCTCCGGCGGACAAGGGCCCAGGGGTCCGCTCACGCCAGTTCCGTTGACCCCGGAGACCCGGTAATGAGACGCCGACGTGCTGACCTTGTACGTGGTGCCAGGCCCTCCCGGCATGGAATGCCGGTGATGGTCAGATCCTCGACCGTTCCGGCCACGCTCACTGTCCGAGGCTCGCCGCCACTCCCCGGCTCGCCGGTGACGGGCTCGAGGTCGATCCGGACCCCGGGGAGCATCTGCCCGGCCAGGTCTGTGATTCGAATGCCGAGTTCGCCAGTAGCCATGCGCGCCCCTCTCCTGTTCAGTCATTCTTCTCTGGATACTTGAAGCCCAGGTAAGTCCCAGAACTGACACCCAGAATCCCCAGCGTGGTGGCGTCGAAGTCGGCCATGGCGAAGTTGCGCCAGACCTTCACCAGGAAGACGCCGACCAGCGCCACCGTCCAGGCCGCCATCTGCAGGCGGTGGAAGCTGATCTCCCGATGGTCGCCACTCAGGATGTCGATCACGAACTGACGGGTGGTGGCCGGCGCCGGCATCGACCGTGGTCTTGCGTTCGTCGATGGCCAGTGCGGTCAAGCCAGTGGATGCGGATGCGAGCTGTGGTGTCCCACTGCGGACCGCCGCTCGGACCGACCGACACCTCGAGATCACCGTGCCCGAAGTACCACGCCTTGCTGCGGGCGGTGCGCAGCAGGCGAGCCCATGCGGCGCGACTTACCGCTGCCGCTTCCGGCGTCATCGACTCCGTTCCGAAGGTGAGCACGGCGTCTACCCGTTCGGCGCCCGCGTCGGTGCGCGTCACGCGCTTGAGCGTCAGGTTCGGCAACTCGACACCCGTCGACGAAGAGGCGAAGCGGCGTCCGTGCGTTGTGGCTCACATCCTCGGCGGCACCACCGGCATTCGCCAACGACATCATCGTGCTGGAGAAGCTGCTGGCGGCAGCGGCCCAAACGCTGGCGGCGGCGTCCGGTGCTGGGTCGCGGCTTCGTACGCCGTGCCGATGCGGATGAGCGTCGACTCGTCCCCCTGCCCGGCGAACAACGTCAGCGCGATCGGCATCGGGTGGGGCAGCGTGGTGCGCGGCGTGCCTTCGGCAATCACCGACACGTAATCGGTGCGGTCGGAGTTCAGGGCGTAGCTGGGCTCGACGACCGCGTCGCTCATGCCGGCCGGCACCACCACGCGAGGAATCTGGAAGAACGGCGTGATGCCGTCGAGGCTGTTGATGCCCACGCTCGGGCCCTGAATCTTCGGCGTCGGCACCGTGTTCTCGGGGTGCACGAACGCGGCGATGCGATTCTCGCGCATCATGCGCTGCAAGGCCAGCCGCCCCACGTAGCTCCGGGCCAGGTGCTCGGTCTTCCAGGGCGAGTCGTGCGACGGCAGCGCCAGCCAGTTCTCGGCACCGGCGCGCGAGGCGTCCTCGCGGAACTTGGCATGCTGGATCCAGTCGGCCCAAGTCTTGATCGTGGCGTCACCGCGGCCGGCGAGGTAGCGATCGATGTCCATGGCCACGTCGCCGCACAGGCCCGTGAAGCAGCGCTCGATCCCGTAGGTGGCGAAGTTCGTGATGGTGATGGCGGGCGTCAGCGGCGCCTGCCGCCGGCTGAGCGCCAGGAGGTAGGCGTACGACGTCACGTCGTGGCCAGGCACGGCGAACAGCAACTGCCCCTTGGCGTCGCGACGCGTGAACACCTCCGGCATCAGCCGCGGCAGCAGCTCCGACAACGCGTCGGCGAAGGTGTAGGTGACGTCGGGCACGTCCGGATCGTCGGGCACCTTCTCCGCGCGCGTCTCGACCAGCTCGGCCCCCAGCCGGTCGCGCAGCACGGCCTTCATCTCGCGATCGAGCGCGTCGGCAATCGCTTCGTGATTCGGCGTGGCCTTCACCATGTGCTCGCGCAGGATGGCGATGCGCATTCCCTGCAGTGGTTTGGCGCTGCCCTGTACGGCCGCCGTGCCCACGGCGTAACTCTCGTACGGTCGGGCGGGGACGAGTGCGGCGGACACCGCGGTGAGCGGATCGCGCGGGTCGTAGAGCGTGCCGTCCGGCCCGCGCAGGGCATCGAGCACCCTGGCCGCGTCGACCAGCGTGCGCGCATGGACGCCGGCGCGATCGATGATCCAGCCGTAACCGATGCCGCCATCGTCGGGCATGATGCCCTTGCCCGGCAGCAGCATGGCGGTGCCGTTGCGCGAGGCCGGCCCCTGGCAGGAGCCGCCGGTCTGCTCGCAGATGCCGATCGCGACGAGGTTCGCCGCCACAGCGGCGCCAGAGCCGCTGCTCGATCCTCGGGGCACCCGCTCGGTGTCGTAGGGATTGCAGGCCTGGCCGCCCCACGCGCCGATGGCCTGGCCGCCGCCCACGGTGTTCGTCCGGCTCTCGGCCTTGCCGCCGGGGTCGCCCGGACCCGAGTTGAACTCGGCGGCAGAGCTCTTGGCGTAGATGATCGCCCCCTTGGCGCGCAGCCGCGCCACCAGCGTGGCGTCGACCGGTGGCGCATCCATCGCGAAGGCGACGTCGCTGTTGGCGGTGGTCCGCATGTCCTTCGTGTCGTACGGATCCTTCACAGCGGTGACGACGCAGTACATCGGCATGGCCGCAAGGTCTGGCGTTGCGCCGTAGGTCGCATCGAGCTCTGCCGCGCGCTCGAGCGCGTCGGGCTGCTTCCGGAATGCCTCGCACACCGCTGGCGCGCCGTCGGGCAGCGGCCCATCTGACGGATGCCGGTCGAAGGAGCCCCGGCAGGTCTGCGACCGCTCACCGCGCAGGTTCAGCGTCTCGAGCGCATTGATCTGTCCCGCGTTCGGGATGCCGACGCGCATGCCCATCTGCGTCATCACCGCGGGGTTGCTCACCGTCGGCTCCATGCGGCCGTAGTCGAGCGGCTTGCCGCGATAGCGCTCCAGATCGGGAAACATGGTGGAGGCCTTGGTCGTCGTGGTCGGAAAGCGCAGCGGCGCCCCGGCGCGCACGTAGCCCGTGGCGGGCGGCACGTCGGCGCCGTCGGCGGTGACGAGACTGGTGCACACGCCGTTGTAGGCCTTGGCGCGCGCCACGTACGCCTCCACCACGGCGCGGCAGGTGGTGCGACCCGAAGTGATCGCCGCGTGGAGATCGGCGATGGTCGCCTCTTCCACCTGGAACGGCGGCGTCGACGGCCCGGAGCGCGCCGGCGCCGGGGCACAACTGGCGGAAGCGAGGAACAGCGTCGCGGCGCTCGCTCGCCCAAGGTCTCGCATGCGGGGTGTGAGGGCCATATGGCGCGTGGATTATACGGGCAAGGAGATACCATGCCCGCCATGCGTCCCATCCTCTGCCTTGTCACCCTGGCCCTGGTCGTCTCGCTCGGCACCACCGCGCCATTCGCGCAGCCGGCCCCCGACGCCGCCGCGATGATGGCCCGTATCGAGGCGCCGCAAGTCCCCGACCGCCAGGGACTGGACGGCCTGACCCTGGAGCAGGTGATGCGCCGCTTCCGCGTGCCTGGTGTGAGCGTGGCCGTGATCAAGGACTTCGAGATCCACTGGGCCAAGGGCTACGGCGTGGCGGATGTGAGCAGCGGCCGGCCCGTGCGCACCGACACGCCCTTTCAGGCCGCGTCGATCAGCAAGCCGGTCACGGCCATGGCCGCGATGCGTTTGGTGCAGGACGGCAAGTTCGCGCTGGACGACAACGTCAACCGCCACCTGAAGTCGTGGAAGGTGCCTGCATCCGCGCTGACCAGCACGCAGCCGGTGACGCCGCGATCGCTGATGAGCCACACGTCGGGCGCGGATGACGGCTTCGGCTTCCCCGGCTACGAGCCGGCGGCGCCGCGGCCAACGGTGGTGCAGGTGCTGGACGGCGCGGCGCCCTCGAACGTGGGGAAGGTGACGTTCGCGCGTCCGCCGTATGCCGCCTACAAGTACTCGGGCGGTGCCGTCACGCTGATGCAGCTGCTCATCACCGACGTCAGCGGTGAAGACTTCGCGGCGCTGATGCAGCAGCGGGTGCTCGGTCCGCTGGGCATGGCCGACAGCTCGTACGAGCAGCCGCCGTCGGAGGCTCGCGCGGCCCGGCTGGCGCATGCGCACAACGGGCAGGGCGCGCATGGCAGCGTGCCGTGGCACGTGTATCCCGAGCAGGCGGCCGCCGGGCTCTGGACCACGCCCAGCGACCTGGCGCGTGTGGCCATCGAGGTGCAGGAAGCGGTGCGTGGACCGAAGGGGAAGGTGCTGACGCAGGCCTCGGCGCGCGAGATGACGGCGCCGGTGGGCACCGGTCCGTATGCCGTGGGCTTCTCGGTGGAGCAGCGCGGCCAGGGCTGGTACTTCAGCCACGGCGGCTCGAACTGGGGCTTCCGCTGCTCGCTGCTGGCGCATGTGCGCAAGGGCTACGGCGTGGTGGTGATGACCAACGGCGATGCCGGCAGCAACGTCATCGCCGAGATCGAAGCGCGCGTGGCCAGCGCCTACGGGTGGGACGCGTTGGACAAGCCGCTGGTACGGTGAGCGTCCGGAGCGCGCAGACCGCCGCACGTTTCCGCGGAGACGCGCCCCCGCGCCGCCGGCCACGGGCTCGCCTGCAATGGCCACCGCCATGGGAAAGCGGGGAGACGCTCGCCACCGGCCGGTATGCCATCGAGCAGCGCCTCGGCCGGGGCGGTGTCGGCCGCGTCTACCAGCCCACCCACACTGCTCGGGCGGCAGGTGGCCATCAAGGTCGTGGCTTCGCCCACCCCAGAGCTGCGCGAGCGGTTCATGCGCGAGGCGCCGGCCATCGCGCGCCTCGATCACCCCAACGTCGTCAGGATCTGGGACGTCGGCGTCGTCGACGACGACCTGTACATCGTGCAGGAGTCCGCGCCGAGTCTCGCCGCCCTGGTGCCCGACGCCCCGCCCGCGGTTGTGACCCTGGTGGCGCGCTGCCTCGCGAAGAAGCCGGGCGACCGGACCAGACCCGCGCCAGTTGGAACCGCCTTCGCCTCTGGGTGCAGCGGATGGCCGCCCTTCGGGAGGCTGCCCAGTCGCGAGCACATCGCCACGGAGCAATCTCAGGCACGCCACGTGGCGCGCGTGCTGCACGTATAATACGTGCAGGAGAATCTGACATGCCCACCGCGTCCGCGAGTCAAAACATTACGATCCGGCTGGACCGACGAACGCTCCGGAGAGCGAAGGTGCTGGCCGCCAAGCGAAACACGTCGATCAGCGGCTTGCTGGCCCAACAGATCGAAACACTGGTGGGCGAGGACGACGCCTACGAGCTGGCTCAACGACGAGCGCTCGCACTCCTGGAACGTGGATTCCATCTTGGTGGGCAGATAGAGGCGACGCGTGATGAGTGGCACGAGCGATAGGGCGTTTGTCGACACCAACGTCCTGATCTACGCGCACGATGTCGACGCGGGCCGCAAGCGTGAAGTCGCTCAGGACTTGCTGCGCTCTCTCTGGGTCGAGCGCGCCGGAGTTCTCAGCACGCAGGTGCTCCAAGAGTTCTACGTCAATGCCACGCGGAAGCTCAGGAAGCCGCTCACGAAGCCCGAGGCCCGAAGCGTCGTTGATACATACGGGCCATGGTGCGTGGAAAGCATCACGCCGAACGATCTCGTGGCCGCCTTCCAGATCGAGGATCAGGCACGCATCGGATTCTGGGACGCGCTCATCATCGCGGTCGCCGCTCGCGCTGGCGCGCGTCGGATCGTGTCCGAGGATCTCGACGCCGGACAGTCGATCGCGGGTATCACGATTCACAACCCGTTCAAGGAGCGACCGAGAGCGCGGCCGCGCCAATGAAGTAGCCGGCCAAGACAGCCGCCACAGATCATTGACTGAATTGGATTTGGGAGTGTTGGTGGACGTCTGGGCGCCGGCCGCTGCGGCTCGGTCACGGAGAAGGCCGCCTGAGTCGGCACACCCTGTGCGGCGCGAGTGCGCTCGCCGCGCGGGCCGTCGGAGGCGCGTCCTGTCAGTGGCGTCCCCGCGCCCTCACTGGTCATCAGCGCTGCGCCCGGCGCGGCGTGGACGTCATCTGCCCTGTGGCTGGGGGGCGACTCCATGGCTGGGGGGCGAATCTTCGACGAATTCAGGCGTGAAGGTCCGACAACGCCGGTTCCGTTGCCCCCGCGACCCGTTCATCCCGCCTAATCGTCACGACGCTGCGCGTGACGTCTGGCATGCTGGAATTCGCCGGGGAGTGTGGAACTCCCTGACGAAAGGCCCGTCCGGTCGCCCGTGCGCAGTAGCGTCGGCTAGCAGCAGCAGAACGGAGTTACCTACAGCGGCAGGAACTGCACCCTCCCGTCCCACTCGCCACTGTGGCTGCACTCGGTGATCAGCAGAAGGTCGTCGATGGCGCGGCCGACTGCGAGCAGCGAGGGAACAGCGAACACCCCCGTCATCGAGTCACCCGCAGCAACACGCGCGAACGCGTGACCTGCCAGAGTAGAAACGTCGTGCGTGACGACCACGCGATTCTCAGTGGCGGCCCATTCGAGAATTGCCGGATCGTTGGCGCCTGACAGCCCGACGTCTTGAACGCGAACGATATCGAGTTGCGGATTGCGCCGAAGCAGACCACGCACGATGTCGCCGTTGAAGTTCTCGTCGACTGCCAGCCGCAGCATCGGACGGGCGCCCCTACAGGCGGCGGGCTAGCAATCGTTCACGAAGACCTGCCGAAGGGAACCGCCGCTCGACTTCCGCCCGAACCTCGTCAGCCTGCTTCTCCCGCTCCCGGAGGTAGGCGCAGACCTCGGCCTTGTGCCGCAGGTAGTACGTGATGACGGCATAGACATCGGCCAGCGGGACGGACGAGTACTGCTGCGCGATTTCCTCGGCGGTCGCACCGGTGTCGAACGCACCGACGATGGTGTCGAGCGTCACACGGGTGCCAGCAACACGTACGACGCCGTCGGCGTCGGTGTGAATCGGTACCCGCTCGATGGTCTCGGCCGAGTTCACGATGGGCTCCTCGTTCGATTATACGGACGGACCTCGCACTGGCGCAGTGATTCCTCGGCCAGCGGAGACGACCTTGCGCGCCGATTCCCGCAGGCGTATGAGGATCCCAGCAGCTTCCTGGCCGGCTGCGGCCCCGGCGCCTGATGCGCTTGCGGAGCGAGTTCCTCGCACGGCTGCCCCACGGGCACCGAACCGGGACTCCCACGGACCACGCCAGTGTCGCGCTGCGGTCTTCGACCCACGCGCCACGGCGACCGCTGAACCGCCCCTCGCCGTTACGGCCTGGGTGCCTTCACGGACCCACTCCAGTCGACGTTTTCGGGAGGAGGCGCGATGTTCGATCCGCGTGACGACACGCGCGAACGCGGCGAGGACGCCTCATCGCAGATGGCGCAGGGCGAACGCGACGCCGGAACCCGATTCCAAGTACTCCTCGAACGCGATGGCGCGCGGCTCGTCCGCAAATGTGATCATCGCGTCGATGCCCCACGGTCGATGCTTGGCTGTGTGCGCACAGCGTCCAGCGTTGTGCGCGTCGAGCCGCTCCGCGAGACGGGACGTCAGCCTGGTGTAGTACTTCGGCGGCGTGTCGTGGTTCTTGAGCACGTAGACGATTCGCTGGAGTTGCTTCTACATGCGGCCTGCGGAGCAAGGCTCGCGCCACCGACGGTCGAGTCGGGATAGGGTCCGTTGCGAACCGAGGTCCGACTCTGTTCGCAAGGATTGCGCGCGCGACGGAGCGGGTATCACCTGTTCTCACGATGTCGGATCAACGTGAACGGGAAGATTGGCCTGCCAACCGTCGCTCAGGCCAGGGCGGTGAAGGTCCACCTGCGCGCGTCGCTCCACGGCGGACAACCTTCGCGTGGCCTGCGAACCGTAGCTCACGCGAACGTTGGCAGGCGGGAGCAAGGGTTTGGTGGACCTGACCGGGATCGAACCGGTGACCTCCTGAATGCCATTCAGGCGCGCTCCCAGCTGCGCCACAGGCCCACGCGTCGGAGAGAACCTCATCATAGCAGATTCCCCGGGGCCGGCTCACGGCGGTGACGCCCCCCGCCGCTGTCCTCGTGGCCACCGATCCGGCGCGCACGCGATGCCCGGCGCGCGGCCCTGCCGGCCGCGGCGGGCCGGGGCCGGGCCGTGGCGGAGGCCGTCAGTACTCGCCGAAGATCCGCTGGATCTCGTCCCGGTCGCTGGTCTTGGTGAGGGCGAGCATCAGGAGGATCCGGGCCTTCACTGGAATGTGATCCTCGGCCGAGATCGTGAACGCCCGCCGGCGCTGCTGCGCGGGCGTGAGCGAGGGGCCGTTGCCCTGCCCCTGGCCGCGCGGCGGCGCGATGCGGCCCGCACCCGTGCGCGTGGCGGTCACGATGAACACGCCCTTCGAGGCGGCGTAGTCGAGGCCGTCGTTCTGGTCGCCGCTCGTGGCGCCGGCGCCGGCGCCGGCCACGACGATGCCCTTGGCGCCCAGGTCCACCAGCGCCTTGATCACGTCGCCCGAGGCGCCCTGGTACACCAGCACGACGTCCACCCGCGGCAGCGCTGTCACGCCCGCCAGGTCGAACTCGCTCTTCGACGTGTGCCGCTGCAGGATCTCGCGAAAGAACGTGACGCGGTCGCGGTCCACGATGCCGAGGACGCCGTGGGTGGGACTGCGGAAGGTCTGGAGGCGAAGGGCGTCGGTCTTGGTGACGTCGCGCGCCGAGTTGATCTCGTCGTTCAGGACGACCAGCGCGCCCTTGCCGCGCGCCGAAGGCTCGGCCGCCACCCGCACGGCCTCGAGCAGATTGGCGGCGCCCTCGTAGCCGAGGGTGCTCGGGTTGCGCATCGAGCCCACGACCACCACCGGCCGCGGATCGCGCACCGTGAGGTGGAGGAAGAACGCCGTTTCCTCCAGGGTGTCGGTGCCGCTCGTCACGACGACGCCGGCCAGCGCGGCGTCGCCCGCGAAGAGCTCGTTCACGTGGCGCGCGAGGCGCAGCCACTGGTCGAGCGTCAGCTGGCTGCTGGCGACATTCGCGAACTGCTCGTAGGTGAGCCGCGCCACCCGGTCCAGGCCCGGCATCGACTCGGCCAGCTCCTCGGCGGTCAGCCGGCCGCCGTCGCGGTTCGAAATCGTGCCGCCCGTGGCCACCAGGTGGACGTGGGGCAGGGCGGTCTGCGCCGCGGCCGGAAGCGAGACGAGCAGGGACAGGACGAGGGCCGGGAGGGCTCGGAAACGCATGGCCTATTCTGGCCGATCTGGACTGCCGGGCGGGGCCGGCGCCGTCAGGATTCCGCCGCTGCCGTGGAGCCGCGCGGCCGGTTGGCGACGAGCGACAGCCAGTTGGTCAGCTCGCGGGCGGCCAGCTCGGGCGTCCTCCCGTAGAACGGCATGAGCGCGGTGGGCATGCCGGGCCGGCGCGCGAGCTTTGCACGCCATTGCTCGCTCGACACGGCATGTACCTCGATGTGGTACGTGCGGCCGGCGATCTGTTCTTCGTAGCGGTGAACGTTCACGGGCGCGATGTGGAAGGTGGGGAAGGCGTTGGGTGACGACAGGGCGACGATTCTACGACGCTGGCGCGACGAAACAAGCGAAGGTCGGTACGAAGATGCGGCAGCGCGGCCATCGGGCACGAGGTCGAGGCCCATCTCCTCGCAGAATTTAATTTCATCCGCTCCTTCTCCACAGTCTTTGCACCGTTCGTCCACAGGTTTTCCACAGGCGGCCGTCCCGCGGCGCCCGACGTCCAAGGCGAAGAGCCGCCTTGACCGCACGAATTGCCGACACGTACGCTCTCGCCGTGGCGCACTGGTCGCTCGCGGCGCTGGCCGGCCTGCTCTCGATTCTCGCCTCCGGGCCCGTGGCCGAGGCGCAGGCGGTCGAGACGCCGCTGCTTCGCGTGTTCCTCCTGGACGGCTCGTCGCTCACGAGTTACGGGGAATGGGCCCGCCTGGACAGCTCGGTGGTCTTTTCGCTGCCGCTCGACGCGGGTCCGGCGCCGGACCTGCAGCTCATCACGCTTCCGGCCGACCGCGTGGACTGGGTGAAGACCGAGCGCTACGCGCACGCCGCCCGCGCCGTCCACTACGCCGCGACGCGCGCCGAAGAGGACTACGCGCAGTTCTCCAATCAGGTGGCCGCCGTCCTCACGGGCGTGGCGCGTGAGCCCGACCGCGGCCGCCGCCTGACGATCGCCGAGTCCGCGCGCGCGGCGCTGGCCCAATGGCCGAGCCAGCACTACGGCTACCGCGCCGCCGAGGTGCGGCAGATGCTGGGGCTGCTCGACGAGGTGGTCTCGGACCTGCGCGCGGCGGCGGGCAAGGATTCCTTCGCGGTGGATCTCGTGGCGGCCACCGAGGGGCCGAACGAGCCGCTCCTGCCGCCGCCGTCCCCGGCCCAGCTGGCCGAGGAACTGCTGTCGGCCTCGTCGCTCGCGGCCTCGCCGGTCGAGCGGGTGACGCTTCTCGAACGGCTCGTCGGCTTCATCGATCGCGCCGCCGGGGTCCTGCCGGACGCCTGGGCCGCCAGCATCCGCACGCTGGCCACGGCGACGATTGGGTCGGAACGGACCGTGGACGCCGCCTACGGCAAGCTGAGTACGTCGGTCCTGGATCGGGCGACGGCCAGGACGAAGGCCGCCGACGTCCGCGGCCTCGAACGCCTGCGCGCCGAGACGCTGAAGAGCGACGAGCGGCTGGGCGGCCGGCGGCCGGCGCAGGTCTCGGCCCTCCTGTCCGCGATCGACGCCGCGACCGACACGGCGCGTCGCCTCCGGCTCGAACGCGACCAGTGGCGGCTGCTGGCGCCCGCGTACCGTAGCTACCAGCGCGCGGTCGCCCCGGCGCTCGGCGCCCTGGCCGAGGCCGTGGCCCCGCTCGAGGATATCCGGGCGCAGGCGGGCCCCCGGCCGGCCGTTCTCAAGCGGACGCTCGCCCGGTTCGTGCGCGCGCGGTCGGCCGTGGCCGCCACCAATCCGCCGCCGCAACTCGCGGCGGCGCATGCCGTGCTGCAGAGCGCGTGGGAGCTGGCCAACAACGCCGTGCGCCTCCGGCTGCGCGCGGTGGAGGAGGCCGACGGGACGCGCGCGGCCGAGGCGTCGGCCGCGGCCGCCGGGGCGCTGATGCTCGCCGCCCGGGCCCGCGACGACATCGCCCTCGCCGTGAAAGAGCCGACGCTGCCGTGACGCCGCGCCGGTCGTGCCTGCACCGCGCCGCGGACCTGGAGGGCTTCCGCCGCGCCGTGGCCGGCCTCGTCGCGGAGGCGCAGCCCTTTGCGGCGCGCGACATGGTCGTGGTGGTGCCGACGCGGGCCGCCGCCGCCGAGCTGCGCCGGACGCTCGAGCACCTGGCCTGGCGCGACGGCGTGCGGGCCCTGTGCCTGCCCCACATCGGGACGCGCGCGGATCTCCTCGACACGCTGGCCGGCCGCCTGTCGCGGCGGCCCGACCGGCTGAGCCCGTTCGATCGCGAGGTGCTGCTGGCGCGCGCCGCCCGCGCGGCCGCGGCCGGCGGCGCGCCGCCGCCGTTCGTGCTGCGGCCCGGCCTCGTGGCCGAGATGCTGGCGCTCTACGACACGCTGCGCCGCCAGCTCCGGACCGTCGCGCGCTTCGAGGAGTTCCTGAGCGACGAGCTCGCCGGCTCCGACGATCGCGGGGCCGTGAGGATGCTGGCCGAGACGCGCTTCCTGGCCGAGGCGTTCCGCGGCTACGAGGCCGGCGCCGCCGCCAGCGGGCGCCTGGACGAGCATGCGCTGCGTGATCGGCTGCTCGGCGACGAGGCGCCCCGTCCCGTGCGGCGGGTGGTCGTCACGGTGACCGACCGCGTGTCCGACCCCGCGGGCCTGTGGCCGTCCGACCTCGACCTCCTCACGCGCCTGCCCGGCATGACGCATCTCGACCTGGTCGCCACCGAGGGCGTGCTCGGGGCCGGCTGGCTCGAGCGCCTCCACCGTGAGCTGCCGGGGATCGACGAGCGCGTCGTGCCGTCGGGCGACCACGCGCGTCCGACCTGTCTCGTGCCGTCGGCCGACGAGTGGGTGTTCGTGAGCCGCGACCGCGAGGAGGAACTGGCGGCGCTCGCGCGCCGCCTGAAGGCCGAGCGGCGGGCCGGCCGCCTCCAGCCCGGCGCCCGCATCGCGGTCGTGGTGCGCCGGCCCCTGCCGTATCTCTATCTCGCGCGCGACGTGCTGGGCCGCGCGGGAATCCCGTACGAGACGCGCGACACGCTGCCGCTCGCGGCCGAGCCCTTCGCGGCGGCCCTCGACCTGGTGTTCGAATGGGTGGCCACCGGCTTCGCGCGGGCGTCCACCGTCGCGCTGCTCAGGTCGCCGCACTTCCACTTCGAGGTGGACGGCCGTCCGGTGGCGGGTGCCGAGGTGGACGCGCTCGATCGCGCGCTGGGCGATGCGCGCTACCTCGGCGACGCGGATCGGCTGGCCGGGCTCGTGGAGGCGTGGTCCGCGCTCCCGGACCGGCGGCGCCACGAGCACGCGCGGCGAGCGCTGCCCGCGGCCCGCGCGGCCGCCGCCAGCGCTCTGCGGCTGAAGCCCCTGGCCGACGAACGGCCGGTGGCCGCGCACATCGCCACGCTCGACGACTTCCTGGCCGCGCACCTCCGGGGACCGGACCGCGACGACCCGCTCCACGAGCGGGAGGCCCGCGTGCGGGCTGCCGTCATCGCGGCCTGCCGGGCCCTGGCGGCCGCCTACGCCGCCTTCGACCCGGACGCGCGGCTCGACCTGGCGACGGTCGCGGCTTCGGTCCGCCGGTGGCTCGGCTCGCAGACCTTCGCGCCCGCGACCGGCGACGGCGGGGTGCACCTGGTGGACGCCGCGACGGCGCCCTACGGGCTCTACGACGAGGTGCAGGTCGTGGGCCTCGTGGACGGCGACTGGCCGGAGCGCGAGCGTCGCAGCATCTTCTATCCGCCGTTCCTGCTCCACGCGCTCGGCTGGCCCGACGAACGGCAGCGGCTCGAAGGCGCGCGGGCGGCCTTCCTCGATCTCCTGGCGCTGGCGCGCGACCGCTTCGCGCTGTCCACGATCCGGCTGGAGGACGACGCGGTCGTCGAGCCCTCGGCGTTCCTCCACGAAGTGCGCGCCCTCGCGCCGCCCCGGCAGGTCGCGGACTCCGGCGCGGGGGTCCGCATCTTTCCGTGGGAGGCGCTGGCGCTCGATCCGCCCATCCCCGACGTCTTCGAGGGCGATGCCCGGGAATGGGCGTCGCTGCGCCTGGCGCGAACGTCGGGGGCCGATGCGGCGTTCCACGGCGAGGCCGGGCCCTGGCTGCTGCCGCGGGTCTCGGTCAGCCGCCTGGAGCGATACCTCGACTGCCCGTTCAAGTTCTACGCGTCGCAGGTCCTGGGGCTCGCCGAACCGCCGGCCGACGAGGACGGTCCGACGCCGCTCGAGCGCGGGCTGTTCCTGCACGAGCTCTTCGAACGGTTCTTCGCCGAGTGGAAGGCGTCCGGGCACGGCGCCATCACCGTGGAGACGCTGGACGAGGCCCGGCGCCTGTTCGACGCCGTGGCCGGCCGCGCGCTGGCCACGCTGCCCCAGGGCGAGGCGGCCATCGAGCGTCTCCGCCTGTTCGGGACGCCCGGCGCGCCCGGCATCGCGCGGCGCGTGCTGACGATGGAGGTGGAGCGCGGCGGCGCCGTCGTGGACCGGCTGCTCGAGTACCCCATCGAGGGCGCCTTCACGTTCGAGGCCGCCGACGGCCGCGCGCGCACGTTGACGTTGCGCGGCAAGGTGGACCGGATCGACCTGCTCGGCGACGGCACGTTCCACCTCATCGACTACAAGACGCGCGGCGTGCCCGATCCCAAGCGCGCGCTCCAGCTCCCGATCTACTCCGTGTGCGTCGAGGCCCGGCTCCAGGGCCACGGCGGCCGCGGCTGGCAGCCCGGGGACGCCCGGTACCTCTCCTACGAGGGGCCCGAGGCCGTGGTGCCCCTCACGAAGAAACCCTCCGAGCTGCCCGGCCGCCTCGTCGAGGCCCAGGGCCGGCTGCTCGACGTGCTCGACGACATCGGCGCCGGCCACTTCCCGCCCCGGCCGGTCGAGCGGTCGCTGTGCGGCTACTGCGCGTTCGCCGCCGTGTGCCGGAAGGACTACGTCGGCGAGCCCGCGGCGTCCGTGCCGGAGCCCGCCGCGCCCGGTGACCCCAGCGATGGCTGACCAGCTGGACTTCGGCTTCGACGACCAGGCCGCGCCGCCGGCCGACGGCGCGCTGGCCCGCGACCGCGACGCGCGGGAGCACGCGGTGAATCCGGCCGAACACGTGGCGCTCGAGGCCTCGGCCGGCACCGGCAAGACCCGCGTGCTCGTCGATCGCTACGTCAACCTGCTGCGGGCCGGCGTCGAGCCGCGGCACATCCTGGCGATCACCTTCACGCGCAAGGCGGCCGCCGAGATGCGGGCGCGCGTGCTGGCCGAGCTGACCCGGATGGCCGAGGCCGGGACGATGCCGCCGGAGGTCTGGAAGCACCTGCGCGGCCGGCTGGGCGAGATCGCCATCTCCACGATCGACGCCTTCTGCCTGTCGCTGCTCGGCGAGTTTCCGCTCGAAGCCGACGTCGACCCCGGGTTCGGCGTGGCCGACGAGACCGAGACGCCGAGGTTGATGGACGAGGCGCTCGACCGCGCGCTGCGCATCGGCCGTGTCCAGAGCGCGCACGATCCCGACGTGGCCTGGCTCTTCGCGCGGCTCGGCGAGGGGCGCCTGCGGGGCGCGCTCGTGCGGCTGCTCGACCGCCGCCTCGTGGCCCTCGCCGTGCTCGACCGCTTCCTCTCGCGGGCGCCGCACGACCTGACGTCGGCCGCCGTCGCCGCCCGCACCGTGGCGCGGCTCGGCGACCTCGTGGGCGGCGGCCGCCTCTCGCGCTTCATCGCGACCGGCCCGGACGCCGGCGACTTCCGGCTCCTGGCCGACACCCTCGCCGGCGTCCTGGAGCCGTCGGCCGCGCCCGACGCAGGCCTCGTCGCCGACGCCCTCGAGCGCCTCCAGGCCTACTGCTGCACGAAGAGCGGCACGCCGCGCAGGCGCCTCGCGCACGTCAAGGCGGCCTTCCCGTCCGCGGCGGCGTTCCAGGCGCACGGCGCGCTCGTCGCCGAGTTCGGCGGCGCGCTGCCCGGCCTGGTGGACGCCCATCGCCGCGAGGCCAACGTCGTGCTCGCGCGCGGGCTCCGCTGGCTGGCCGCCCGGGCCATCGAGCAGTACCGGCGCACGCTCGACGAGCACGCGATGGTGGACTTCACCGACGCGCTCGCCCGTGCGCTCGCGCTCCTCGAGCAGATGGAGGAGTTCTCGCAGAGCCGCTATCGCCTCGAGGCGCGCTACCAGCACGTCCTGGTGGACGAGCTGCAGGACACGAGCCGCGCGCAGTGGGCGCTGGTCGAGCTGCTCGTGCGCGCGTGGGGCGCCGGCGCGGGCGTGTCGCACGAGGGCCCCGTGCCGCCGTCGCTGTTCGTCGTGGGCGACCGCAAGCAGTCCATCTACGGCTTTCGCGACGCCGAGGTCGGCGTGCTCGAAGAGGCGGCTCGGCTCATCGGACGCCTGCGCCCCGGGCGCGAGGCCCGGCGGGCCATCGTGCAGAGCTTCCGCGCCGTGCCCGCGCTGCAGCAGTTCGTGAACGACGTCTGCGACGAGGTCGAGAAGCGCGCCGATCGCACCGATGCGTTCCGCTACTCCGACATCGACCGCTTCCCCGTGACCGACGCCGATCCGCGGCAGCGCCCCGTCGGCCTCGTCGTGGGTCCCGACGCGACGTCGTGCGCGCGGGCCACCGCGCGGGAGATCCAGCGGATGCTCGCGGCCGGGGAGACCGTGCGCGACCGCGACACCGGCGTGCCGCGCCAGATCGCGCCCGGCGACGTCGCGATTCTGTTCCGCTCGCGCGACAGCCACCGCGAGTACGAGCGCGAGCTCGAGGCGGTCGGCGTGTCGTACTACGTCTACAAGGGCCTCGGGTTCTTCGACGCCGACGAGGTGAAGGACGTCCTCGCGCTCATCGGGTTCCTGGCCGAGCCCGCGTCCGACCGCCACGCGGCCGCGTTCCTGCGCTCGCGCTTCGTCCGCGTGTCCGACAAGGGGCTGGCGACGCTCGCGCCGCGCCTGGCGGCGGCGCTCACGTCCGACGAGGCCCCCGCCGCGCTCGACCTGCTCGATCCGGAGGATCGGCGCGTGGTCACGCTGGCCCGGCGATCGGCGCGCGCCTGGGTGTCGCGCGCCGATCGCTGGCCGCCGGCGGACCTGGTGGACGCGGTGCTGCACGACAGCGCGTACGCGGCGGAGCTGCGGGGCGCCGGACACGCGCAGGCGCGCGAGAACCTCAAGAAGCTGCGGGGGCTCGTGCGCCGCCTGCAGAACCGGGGCTACGCCACGCTCGGGCGCATCGCCGGGCGGCTCTCGCAGCTGATGGCGGGCGACGAGTCCAACGCGATTGTCGACGCCGCCGACGCCGTGAACCTGATGACCGTGCACGCCGCCAAGGGCCTCGAGTTCCCGGTGGTGTTCGTGGTGAACTTGGCGCGCGGCGCCGGGGGACGCGGCGACGCGGTGGACGTCGTCACGCGGGCCGCCGCCGACGGCGGCGCCGAGGAGCTCGTCTCGATCGACGCGCTCGTCGGCGACGCGCGCCAGGAGATCGAGGCGCGCGAGCGCGAAGAGACCAAGCGGCTCGTGTACGTCGCGATGACACGCGCGCGCGACCGGTTGTACCTGTCCACCACGCTGTCCCGGCAGGGCGCCTTCACGCCGGCCGGCACGGCCCTCGGCCACGTGCTGCCGGCGACGCTCGGCGCCGTCTTCCAGGTCGCGGCCGCCGGCGGGCCGTGGGTGGACTGGGTGGCGGCGTCGGGACGCACCCACGTGTGCCGCGTCGTGGCGTTCGAGGACGCCCCCGCGATCGTGCGGCCCGCGCCCGCGACCGTCGAGACCGCCGACGACTTCGGCCCGCTGACCGTGGGCCCGCCGCCCCCGCTGGCCGCGAGCGACGTCGCCCGCTCGGACGAGGCGCCCCCGGTCCCCGCCGGCCCGCCGCGCGATCGCGATCGGGCCCGCGCGCTCGGCGAGCTCGTGCACGCGGCCGTGGCGGGCGGGGCGCTCTCCGCGTCACCGGAGGACCGCCCCGCGATCCTCCAGCGGCTGGGCGCGGAGGCCGCGCCGGACCTGATCGCGGCCGCGGGGGCCGCCCTCGATCGGACGGCGGCCCGGGAGGACGTCCGCGAACTCATGAGCCAGCCGGATGTCCGCCATGAGGTGCCCGTGTCCTGGACAGATTCGGCCGGGCGGACCGTGCGGGCCGTGGTGGACGCGGTGGTCCGGCACGCCGACGGCCGCCTCACCGTGGTGGAGTTCAAGACCGGGGCCGCCCGTGCGTCCGACGAGCGCCAGGTGACCGCGTATGTGGAAGGTATCCGCCGGCTCGTGCCCGCGACGCCGGTGGCGGGGCAGGTCATCCGGATCGATGTATGAGTTTTCTTTCTTGTGTGCCCTGGAAGCTTTTCACTAGACTATCGACAGCATGACCGGTAGTGAACGGGCGAGAGGAGCAGTGGCGTGGCGTTGACGTGTCCCAATTGCGGCAATGACCAGAATTTCCAGGTCAAGACGCTGCAGATGCACGTGGTGAAGCTCGACGACTCGAGGGTCGAGGTCACCGACGAGAGCCGCCCTGCCGTCTTCGAGGTGCTCTGCGACGAGTGCGAGACCGCCTTGAACTTCGACGAGGCCGATGACGCGCTTCGCCGGGAAGTGATGCTCACCGTCGGCGCCCGCTAGGGCGCCGTCCCGTAGTTCAGCCCTCCGTTTTTCGTCGTTCCGCGTCGCGTCCGCCAGGACGTCCCGCGCGAGCGCTGCCCGCGGCCGCCCGGGCCGGGGCTACGCCGAGCCGAGGCCGTCGACCACCTGGCCCGCCAGCACGTCGATGAGGGCCGGCGCGTCGTTCAGGCACGGCAGGTGCAGCGCCTCGAGCGGCGTCTGCCTGAGGGCCACCCGGCCCTCGAGCTGGCTCTCGGCGTTGTCTCCGAGAAAGCCGTACGGGAAGTAGACGACGCGCCTGAAGCCGGCCCGCACGACCTCGGCGAGGGCCTGGTCGACCGGCGGCTCCGTCCACCGGCCGCCCCGCGTGTGATTCAGCCAGCCGTTCACGACCAGCCCGAAGCGCGGCGCGAGCCGCGCGGCGATGTCCGCGCAGAGCGCCTCGGTCGCCTCGCGGCCCGTGTCGATCGGCTTGGGCGGATCGAGCACCGTGCCGTGCGCCGCGAGCACGAGCGCCACGTCGGGCCCATGCCACGAGGGACCGGCCGTGAGCGACGCGACGTGCTCGGCCGAGATCGCGCCCAGGACCGACGGCGCCAGCGGACCGAGCACCGAGACCCTGCCGGGCCGCCCCGCGACCGCCTCGCGGGACAACTGGTGCGTGAACGCCGAATCGGCCGCATACAGCGGCACCACCACGGTGGGCTCGCCGGGCGGGAGGAGGCCGACCACGTCGCCGACCAGCGGCCGGCGGTATTCGTAGGCCACCCGCACCTGCCAGTCCACGCCGCCCGCCCTCGCGCGGAGCCGCTCGGCGAGCGCCCGTGCCTTCCGTTCGGTGATCGGCTCGAGCGGCGACTCGTAGGACTCGGCACGCCACGTCCGCCGGCGTCCCACCGCCCGCGCCACGGCGATGACTGGCAGCAGGGGTCGAGGGATGGCGTCCACCTTCCGCGTGAGGCCCAGCAGGATGCGCCACGAGTACGTCAACTGGTCGACGAAGGCGGGCACCTGCGGCTCACCGTAGGTCGCGAGGACGACGTGGTGCCGGCGCGACATCGGTCCTCCGTTCTCCACGATCAGACCGCGATGGAGGCAGGCGACTGGGAGCCCGCCCACAGGTCGCTCTCGACCTGTCGCGCGATGGCGCGCCCGCTCGCGATGGCCTGGGTGAACGACACGCCGTGGTACGACGCGCCGCAGCAGTGGAGGCCGGTCAGCGCCCGCAGGCGCTCGGCGGCGCGCAGCACGCGGCCGGCGTGCCCCAGCGTGTACTGCGCGATGGCCTCGGGCCAGCGGACGACGAGCGTATGCGCCGGGTCGGGCATCGAGCCGAGCACGGCGGCCAGTTCGTCGCGGGCCACGGTCACGAGCGCGGCCTCGTCGAGGCGTGCCACCTCGGGCCGCCGCGCGCCGCCCAGGAACACGCGGAGGAGCGACGCGCCGTCGGGCGCCCGCCCGGGGAAGATCGACGACTCCCAGAGCACGCCGAGCGTGGCCAGGCCCTCCGGCCGGGTGACGAGGTAGCCGTAGCCGTCGAGCGGTCGCGGGAGGGCGCCGCTCCGGTAGGCCAGTGCCACCACCGCGAGGCTCGAGTACGGGATGTCCTGCAGGGCCGCGGCCAGCGAGGTGTCGAGGTCGCCGGTCAGGAGCGCCGACACCCGCGCCGGCGTGGCCAGCACCACGTGATCCGCGGCGAGCGTTGCGCCCTCGGCCAGCTGCACGATCCAGCCGTCCGCGCCCCGCGTCACCGCGCGCACGGCGCACGACAGGCGCAGGGACGGTCCGAGGCGGCGCGCCAGCGTGCCCGTGAGCAGGCCCATCCCGCCGTCGAACGACAGGAGGCGCGAGGGGCCCTGGCGCCGCGAGCGCCGCGCGATCATGGCCCGGACGAGGCCGCCGTGCTCGCGTTCCATGTCCGTCATCATCGGGAACTGCGCCGAGACCGACAGCGCGCGGCTGTCGCCGGCGGAGATGCCCGCGACGGCCGCATCCACCAGCATCTCGGCGGCCTCCGCGCCGATGCGCCGCGCGGCGAACTGGTGCACCGTCTCCTCGAAGGTCGGGGGACCGGCGGCCCACGGCTCGGCGAGCAGCCGCAGCTTGCCCTTCCACGAGAGGGCGGGCGACCGGACGAACGCCGCGGGGGAATCCGGCACCGCGCACAGGCGGCGGTCGCGGACGATGAAGCGCTTCCGGGCCGCCGGGCTGGCCTCGACCAGCCGGCTCGTGAGCCCCGCCATCTCGATGAGCGCGGGCGTCTCGCGGTCGCGCGCGAGAAACCCGTTCGGACCGCGTTCGATCAGGAAGCCGTCGACCGCGACCGTGCGCGCGTGTCCCCCGGGCTCCTCGTTGGCGTCCACCACGGTGAGGGCCAGCGGCATCCGCCGCCGCTCGGCCTCGGCCTGGAGCGTGCTGGCGCACGCCAGCCCCGAGACTCCGGCTCCGACCACGACGACCCGCGGCGCCCTCATACGGTCTTGCTGAAGACCGGCCTGGCCCCGGCGGTCCGTGCGCCCAGGTACCGGTCGAATGGCATGCACACGTTGCGCACGAACATCCGGCCGACGTCGGTCACGACCAGGGCGTCTGGGCCGACCTCGACCAGGCCGTCGTCGGCGGGAGAGCCCGGGCCCGTCAGCGCGGCGAGCGCCTCGGCGAAGTAGTCCGCGAAGACGATGCCGAAGCGGGCTTCCACCGCGCGGACGTCGAGGTGCCCGTTGCACATGAGCTCGGTGATCACGTGGCGGCGGAGCCGGTCGTCGTCGTCCAGCGCGTAGCCCCGCTCGATCGGAAACCGCCCGGCGTCGATGGCGTCGTAGTACTCGTTCAGCTTCTTGGTGTTCTGGACGAACGTGCCCTGGACGTCGCCGATGGCCGAGACCCCGAGCGCGACCATGTCGCGCGCCGACTGCACCGTGTAGCCCATGAAGTTGCGGTGGAGCGTGCGTCCGGCCAGCGCCCGCGACAGCTCGTCCTCCGGCGTCGCGAAGTGGTCCATGCCGATCTCGCGATAGCCGGCCCCCACGAACGCCTCGCGCGTCAGCGACAGCAGCGCGATCTTGACGTCGGGGCCCGGAAGCGAGTCCTCGGGCAGGTGCTTCATGTGCGCCTTCATCCACGGCACGAAGGCGAACGAATAGGCCGCCACCCGTTCGGGCCGCAGTGTCAGCACCTGGTCCAGCGTCCGCGCGAAGGTCGCCGGCGTCTGGTACGGCAGGCCGTAGATGAGGTCGATGTTGATGGAGCGGAACCCGATGGCCCGCGCGTGCTCGACCAGCGCGCGCGTGTCCTCGTAGCTCTGGATGCGGTTGACGGCCTCCTGCACCTCGGGCGTGAAGTCCTGCACCCCCATCGACAGCCGGTTGAAGCCGAGCCCCCGCAGGGTCGTGAGCTGCTCCACGGTGGTGACGCGGGGATCGATCTCGACCCCGATCTCGGCGTCCGCCGTGAACGTGAAGTGCGACGCCAGCCGGCCGAACAGCCGGCCGAGCTCCTCCGCGTTGTAGTACGTCGGCGTGCCGCCACCCCAGTGCAGCTGGGACACGCGCCGGCGATGGGGCAGGTGGGCGGCCAGGAGGTCGACCTCCCGCTCGAGGTAGTCGAGGTAGCGGCCGGTCACGTCGCGGTGCTTCGTGATGACGACGAAGCAGCCGCAGTAGGCGCAGCGCTCTTCGCAGAACGGGAGGTGGACGTAGACCGACAGGGGCTCGTCCTGCCGCGCGTCGGCGGCGGCCAGGCTCGCCGTGTAGGCGCCGGCGCCGACGCCGCCGTGGAACTCCACCGCGGTCGGGTACGAGGTGTAGCGCGGCCCCGGCTTGTTGTAGCGCGCGAGGAGCCCGGCGACCGTCGCGGCGTCGGGCGCGCTCACGGGCGGGCCGCCTCCGCGGCTGCCGGGCGGACGGGCGCGTGCACCGTGTCGATCAGGGCCTCGACGCTTTCGATGGGCGTCTCGGGGAGGATGCCGTGGCCGAGGTTCATGATGTGGCCCGGCCGGCCGGCGACGCGGGCGAGGACGTCGGCCGTCAGGCGCCGGACCACGTCGGGCGGCGCGAAGAGCGCGTGCGGATCCAGGTTGCCCTGCAGGGCCACGGCCTCGCCCGCGGCGGCGGCGACGCGGTCCAGCGGCAGCCGCCAGCAGACGCCCAGCACGCCGGCGCCGGACGTGGCCGCGGCCTCGACCAGGTGGGGCGCGCCGTTCACGAAGTAGATCACGGGCACGCCCAGGTCGGCGACGTCGCGCACGATCGCCCGCACCCATCGGAGCGCGAAGCGCTCGTAGGTCGCCGGATCCAGGAGCCCGGCCCACGAATCGAACAGCTGCACGGCTTGCGCGCCCGAGCGGATCTGGAAGCGCAGGTGGGCGGTCATGAGCGCCGCGAGCTTCTCGAGGAGGGCCTCGACGGTGGCGGGCTCCCGATACATCAGGCTCTTCAGGGCGCCGAAGCCTTCCTTGCCCTCGCCCTGGACCAGGTACGCGGCAAGCGTGAACGGCGCGCCGCAGAACCCGATGACCGGCGTCCGGCCGTCGAGCTCCCGGCGCAGCAGCGCGATGGCCTCGCCGACGAACGGCACCGTCTCCTCGACCGGCCGGAGCGTCAGCGCGTCGACCGCCCCGCGCGTCCGCACCGGCGCGGCGAGCTTCGGGCCCGGGTTGAAGGTCATCTCGCAGCCCATGGCCTCGAGCGGCAGAAGGATGTCGGAGAAGATGATCGACGCGTCCAGCGGAAAGCGCCGGAGGGGCTGGAGCGAGGCCTCCACGGCGAGCTCCGGCGTCTTGCACAGCGTGAGGAAGTCCACGCGCTGGCGAAGGGCGCGGTACTCGGGCAGGTAGCGCCCGGCCTGGCGCATGATCCAGACCGGCGTGCGGTCCACGGCCTCGCGCCGGCACGCCCGGAGGAATCGATCGGTCATCCGCGGACCTCCTCGAATGCCGACCGCGCGGCCTCGATCGTGCTGTCGACGATCGCGTCGTCGTGCGCGGCCGACAGGAACGCGGCCTCGAACGGCGAGGGCGGCAGGAGCACGTTCCTGGCGAGCATCGCCCGGAAGAAGCGCGCGAACGCGTCGCGGTCCACCTCCGAGGCGTCCGCCCAGCTGCGCACCGGCCGCGGCGAGAAGAACCCCGTCCACATCGAGCCCACCCGCTGGAGCGAGATCGCCACGCCGGCCTCGGCCGCCCCGTGCGCGAGCCCCGCGGCCAGCCGGGCGCCGGCGCGCTCGAGCCGGTCGTAGAGGTCGGGCTGCGCGTCGATCGCGTCGAGCATCGCCAGGCCGGCCGCCACCGACAGCGGGTGCGCGGCGTAGGTGCCGGCCTGGTAGACGGGGCCGGCCGGCGCCACGAGCGACATGAGGGCGCGCGCGCCGCCGAAGGCCGCCAGGGGCATCCCGCCGCCGGCCACCTTCCCGAGCGTCACGAGGTCGGGCGTCACGCCGTAGCGTTCGGCGGCGCCGCCCCGCGCCACGCGCAGTCCGCACATGACCTCGTCGAAGATGAGCACGCTGCCCGTCCGCGTGCACCGCTCGCGCAGCCCTTCGAGGAAGCCGGGCGCGGGCGGCACGCAGCCCATGTTGCCGACGACGGGCTCGACGATCACGGCGGCGACCTGGCCCGCGTGCGCGGCCAGCACGCGGTCGACGCTCGCGAGATCGTTGAACTCGGCCACCGCGGTGTCGCCGGCCGCGGCGTGGGTCACGCCGGGCGAGTCGGGCACGCCGAGCGTCGCGGCGCCCGAACCGGCGCTCACGAGGAACATGTCGGCGTGCCCGTGATAGCCGCCGGCGAACTTGACCACGACTCGCCGGCCGGTGGCCGCCCGCGCGACGCGGACGGCGCTCATGGTCGCCTCCGTGCCCGTCACGGTGAAGCGCAGCATCTCGCACCCGGGCACCCGGGCCGACAGACGCTCGGCGAGATCCACCTCCGCCGGGCCCGCGAGCCCGAACAGGAGCCCGCGGCCCGCCGCCGCCACGACGGCGGCCTCGATGGCGGGGTGGCCGTGGCCGAGCAGGGCCGGGCCCCAGGCCCCGATGTAGTCGATGAACGTGCGGCCCTCGACGTCGGTCACCGTGGCGCCGCGCCCAGAGACGACGGCGATCGGGTCCGCCTTGACCGAGGCGAAGGCGCGCACCGGCGAGTGCACGCCGCCCGGCGTCACGCGCGCCGCCCTGGCGAACCAGGCGGTGCCGGGCGCAGAGGCCGCCGCACTCACGCCGGCGCCTCGACGGCGGCCCGGGCCGCGGCCGGCCGGAGCGACGAGGCGAGCTCCCTGGCGAAATACGTGATGACCAGGTCGGCCCCCGCGCGGCGCAGCGCGATGGTGGCCTCGTGCATCGCGCGCGGCAGGTCCACCCAGCCGCGCTCGGCGGCCGCGTGCAGCATCGCGTACTCCCCGGACACCTGGTAGGCGGCGACGGGCACGTCCACGCGGTCGCGAATCGCCCGGATCACGTCGAGGTAGGGCAGGCCCGGCTTGACCATGACGACGTCGGCGCCCTCCGCGATGTCGGCCAGCGCCTCGCGGACGGCCTCGCGGACGTTGGGCGGATCCATCTGATAGCCGCGGCGGTCGCCGTGCTGGGGCGTCGATCCGGCGGCGTCGCGGAACGGCCCGTAGAAGGCCGACGCGTACTTCGCGGCGTACGACACGACCACGGTCTGCGTGTGGCCGCTGCCGTCCAGGGCCCGGCGGATCTCGCCGACGCGGCCGTCCATCATGTCGGAGGGTGCGATCACGTCGGCGCCGGCGTCGGCGTAGGCGACGGCGGTGCGCGCCAGCAGCGGCAGCGAGGCGTCGTTGTCCACGTCGTTCGGCGCCAGCACGCCGCAGTGCCCGTGGCTGGTGTACTCGCACAGGCAGACGTCGGCCCACACCGTCACGTCCGGGACCTCCGCCTTGATCGCGCGGATCGCCGACGGGACCGGCCCCGCCGGGTCCCAGGCGCCGGATCCCATCTCGTCCTTCCCCTCGGGGATGCCGAAGAGCAGCACCGATCCGACGCCGAGCGCGGCGAGGTCGGCGGCCTCGCGTACGGCCAGGTCCACCGACAGGCGGGCGTGCCGCGGCATCGAGGCGATGGGCTCGCGCACTCCGCGGCCCGGCACGACGAAGAGCGGGGCGACGAGCTGCTCGGGCCGGATCACGTGCTCGCGCGCCATCGCACGCAGCGCCGGCGTGCGGCGGAGCCGGCGGCCCCGGAACATGGGCGGCGTCATGAGACCTCCTCGGGGCGGACGTGCCACTGTCGCGGCGTCTTGTCGGCGGCGGCGAGCACGCGGGCTGCGCCCTGGCGGAGGAGCGATTCGGCCACCCGCTCGCCGACCAGGACGGCGTCGTCGCCCGCCGCGGCCGCGCGCAGCGCCGGGCCGCCGCCCAGGTCGAACACGGCCGCGTTCAGCGAGAGGCCCGAGGCGTCCACGCGAGCGAAGGCGCCGACGGGGACCGAGCAGCCGCCGCCCAGCAGGTGCAGGACGGTGCGTTCGGCCTCGACGGCGCGCCGCGCGTCCGCGTCCTCGAGCCCGGCCAGGCGGCGCGCGAGGTCGTCGTCCGACCGGCGGCACTGAATCGCCAGCGCGCCCTGGGCGGGTGCGGGCAGCACCTGCGCCAGCGGAAAGACCTCGGCGATGTGGGCCTCGAGGCCCAGGCGCTCCAGGCCCGCCCGGGCGAGGACGATGGCGTCGAGCTCGCCGGACGTCACCCGTCCGACGCGCGTCGGGACGTTGCCGCGCAGCGGCACGAACGCCAGGTCCGGGCGCCGCGCGGCGAGCTGCGCCGTCCGCCGGACGCTGCACGTGCCGACCTTCGCGCCCGCGGGCAGGGAGGCCAGCGTCACGCCGGCGGGCGCCACCAGCACGTCCTCGACGGGGCCGCGCTCGGGGATCGCCGCCACCACGAGGCCGGGCGTCTCGCCGACGGGCAGGTCCTTGCAGCTGTGCACGGCCAGGTCCACGCGCCCGTCGAGCAGGGCCCGCTCGAGCGACGCCGTGAAGAAGCCCGTGCCCTCCACCTCGGCGAGCGGCACGTCCACCACCTGGTCGCCGGTCGACACGATCTCCACGAGCTCCACCGCGATGCCGAGTCCAGTGAGGCGGGCGGCGACGTGACGCGCCTGCCACAGCGCGAGCGCGCTGCCCCGAGTACCGAGACGAAGCGGGTTCATGACGGCGGCCGACCCGATGCTAGCAGGCGCCGCAGGAACTCGCGCTCCCCGGCGTTGCTCGCCTGGCGGCCGCACTCGGACGAGGCGGTCATACGGTCGAGCAGGCGCCGGCTGAGGCGATCGAGCGTCGTCGCATCCGTGCCCCGTGCGACGCCGAGGACGTCCTGGACGCGGGTGAGCTCGGCCGGGCGCAGGCCCTCGACCGTCCGCCGCAGGCTCGCGAAGAGGGGCCGCAGCGCCTGCTGGCGGGCCCACGTGCGCAGGAAGGCCAGCTCGCGCGCCACGACGGCATCCACCTTCGGAATCTCGCCGGCGCGCTTGTCGTGCTCGCGGGCCACGTGGCGGTCGATCGCGGGCAGATCGAGCCGGACGAGGCCCGCCAGATCCGGCGCCGCGATCACGGGCGGCATCGAGAGGTCCACCGTGACGAGCAGCCCCCCGCCGCGGGCCGAGACCGCCGCCGCCAGCATCGCCTCGGTGACGAGGACGTCCGGCGCGGCCGCGGCACCCACGACCGCGTCGGCGGCGGCCACCTCGCGCGCGAGGTCGTCGAGGCCGACGCTCTCGGCGTCCACCAGTCCGGCCTGTGCCGCCGCCCGCTCGCGGGTGCGGTTGGCGAGGACCAGCGCCTTCACGCCCAGCGCCCGCAGCTGGCGCGCGACCTTCAGCCCGGTCGCGCCCGCGCCCACCACCAGCACGCGGCTCTCGGCGAGACGGAGGTGCGTGGCCAGCAGCTTCACCGATGCCGAGGCGACCGACGTGGCGCCGACGCCGATCGCCGTTTCCGCGCGGGCGGCCCGGCCGGTGCGAAGCGCCGCGCGCACGACGCCCGTGAGGAACGGGCCGGCGTGTCCGCAGATGTCGAGGGCCGAGCGCACCTGGCCGAGGATCTCGGCTTCGCCCAGGACGAGCGACTCCAGCCCGGAGCAGACGCGGAACAGGTGCTCGGCGGCGGCGTCGCCGCGGAAGAAGTGCGGCACGACGCAGGCCCGCACGGTGGCCGCGAACGCGTCGAGGACGATCCTGTCGTCGTCCGGCGTGCGCGCCTGCCAGTAAAGCTCCGTCCGGTTGCACGTCGCCAGGACCACCGAGGCCACGCCCGCCTCGTGCAGGCGGGCGTGCAGGGCGGCAGCGTGATCGGCGCCGACCGAGGCGTCGGACAGCGCGTGCAGGCCGACGGTCCGGTGATTCAGGGTGAGGGCGCGGAGCGTCTCGAGGCCGCTGGCGGCGTCCGTCGGCCAGGCCGCCGGCGCCGGTACCGCCTCCACCGCTGTCGCGTGCCCGCTGGACGTCTGGCCGGCCATGAGATGCCCAGCCCAGCGTAGGCATCCCCGGGCCCCCGGACAATTCGGGGGACTACCGATCCGCCTCCGTACAACTACTGAGGGGCCGGGGGCGAGATGAGGCCTTCGCGGATGGCGACCTGGATCAGGGTGGCCACGGATTTCACGTCCAGCTTCTGCATCAGGTTCGCCCGGTGTGTCTCGACCGTCCGGACGCTGATGGAAAGGTGCCCGGCCACCTCACGGCTGGAACACCCCCGTGCCAGCCACTCCAGGACCTCCCGCTCGCGTTCGGTGAGGCCCTGGGGCCCCGCGTTCGAACGGCCCCCGACCCAGTCGGCCATGACGGCCTGGACGGCGGGACTGAAATACCGGCGCCCGGCCATCACCGCCCGGACCGCCGCGACCAGGTCCTGCACCGCCGAGTCCTTCAGCAGGTACGCGTCGGCGCCCTCGCGCATCGCCCGGGCGACGTACTCGCGCCCGGCATACATGGTGAGGACCACGATCCGCGGGGGCCGCGCCGGGGGCGCCTGCCTGAGCGTGCGGAGCACTTCGATGCCGTCCCCGTCCGGCATGCTCACGTCCAGCACCAGCACGTCGGGCGCATGGCGGCCCACCAGCGCGACGGCGTCCGCGCCCGTCGAGGCTTCGGCGACCACCTCGAAGCCCGCCTGGCCTTCGAGGATGCGGCGGATGCCCGCTCGGACCAGCGTGTGGTCGTCGGCGAGCACCACGCGGATCGGCGTGCCGGTCACGACACCCCGCCAATCGGAATCCACGCGCGGAGCTGGACGCCGCCGGCGCGCCCGGGATCGATGCTCAGCCGCCCGCCGGTCGCGGCGACGCGTTCGCGCATGCCGAGCCACCCGAGATGCGGTTCGGCCTGTCCGAGGCCCTGGCCGTCGTCGACGACCTCGATGTCCACGTGGCCGGACCCGCTCGCCAGCGCGACGTGGACCGAGGAGGCGCGCGCGTGGCGCGCCACGTTGGTCAACGCCTCCTGCACCACGCGGTACACGACGACCTCGACGTCCGGCGGCAGCGTCCGGTTGGCGCCGTCGAGGTCGAGCGTCACCGCCAGCCGCGTGCGCGTCGCGAAGTCCTCGACCAGCGCGCGCAGCGCCGGCACGAGCCCCAGGTCGTCGAGCGCGGACGGCCGCAGCAGGTCGCTCAGGTGGCGCACCTGGTGCAGCGCGCGCCCCACCATGGCTCCCGCTTCGGCCTTGCCTTCCAGCTCCAGCTCGATCTTGACGGCCGTCAGCACCTGGCCCGCCTCGTCGTGCAGTTCGCGGGCGATCCGCCGGCGCTCGTCCTCCTGCACGCGGAGCATCAGCCGCGTGAGCTGCTCGAGCTCCACCGTGCGGGCGGCCAGGCGGTGCCGCTCGCCGGCCAGGACGAAGAAGAGGAGGCCGAGACCGATCGCGAAGAGCACCAGGACGTCGATGAACACGCCGTACAGCACCGCCGCGCCGAATCCGCGGACGAGCGGGTAGTCCAGGTGGTGCAGACCCCAGAACACGAAGACGATGCCGAGGCTGCGCGCGGCGCCGCTCGGCACGTCGTTCCGGACGCGCCAGAACACCACGCCGGTCCAGATCGTCACGCCCGACAGCAGCAGCGTGGAACCGATACCCGCGGCCACCATGCTGCCCACGCCGTAGATGACCAGCCACGCCCAGCCCACGGCCAGCGGGATGCCGAGCGCGTGCACGGGGCGGAGCCGGAACCCGCGCGAGAACTGCAGGGCCGCGGCCAGCAGCAAGAGCGCGCTCACGCCCGTCGCCGCCTGGTGCAGGAACAGCCACACCAGATCGCGGCGGACGAGGAACGCGGACATGCACGCCAGCCTGACGACGTAGACCGCCCACGCGGCCGACCACGTCAGGAAGAACTCGCCCTGCCCGCGCCGCCAGAGCACGGCGCACGCGATGGCGAGCAGCAGCGTCAGGACCGACTGGAAGCCCAGCATGCTGCACTCGACGAACGTGCGATCGAACACCGCCTCGGCGCCTGGCACCTGGACCGTCATCGTACGGGCTCCGCTCGACTGAGATCCTGCAGCAGGCGCGCCACGGCGGGGAAGTCCGCGGCAGGCGACACGCGGTTGGGCACGCCGAGCGCCGCGAGCGCCTCGGCCGTGGTGGCTCCGATGGCGACCACGGCGCGCAGCGCCGCCAGGGGCTCCCGTCCGACGGCGGCCACGAGCGTCGCGGCCGCCCGGGGGCTCGCCACGACCACCGCGTCGGCGGCCGCCGCGCGCCAGTCCGCCCGGATGGCCTCGGGCGCGCGAGGGATCATGCGGTAGGCCTCCACCAGATCCACGCGGGCGCCCGCCTCGCGCAGGGCGTCGGCCAGGAACGGGCGCCCGCCTGCCGTGGTCGGCACCAGGACGCGAAGACCCGGCCACGAGGCGGCCGGCCCGAGCACGCGCCACAGCGGCTCGGCGCCGCCCTCGCCGACCAGCGGCGGCGGCGTCGCGCCCGCCTCGACCAGCGCGCGGGCTGTGGCCGCGCCGACGGCGGCCGTCCGGACGCCGCGCGGCCAGGCGCCGGCGGCCCGGCGCAGCGCGGCGACGCTGCGGGCGCTCGCCACGACGATCCAGTCGTAGGCCTCGAGCGCGGCGGCCGCGCGCGCCAGGGGCCTGGGGTCGGCGGGCGGGGCTTCGGTGAGCAGCGGGCACCGACATGGAAACAGCCCGGCGCCGGCGAGGGCCGAACTCAGCGCGCCGTCCGCGCCCTCGTCCCGCGTCATACAGATCCGCCAGCCCGGAGGAGCGACGTCCGGCACGACGCCGCCGAGTGTAGCGGTATTGCCGGCCGGGCGCGAACCTCCGGCGGGCGCGAGGCGGCGCGTCAGTCGCCGAGGTCCTCGTCGGGCTCGACTTCCTCGAAGTAGTCGCAGTCGGGACAGATCCACTCGCGGATCGACCGCCGCGAGATCTCGGGCGTGCCCGGGATGTAGCGCACCTCCTCGCGCACGTTGAGGCGCATCGTCTCGCCGCACTGCGGGCATTCCTTCTGCATGCTTCGGCAACCCCCGGCGTCCGCTGACGCGAACCCTACTGCCGTCGTATCGGCGTCGTCTTGACAACGCCGCACCCCACTCCTATCGTACGGAAGCGCGCGCCCCGGGG
>JBFWXO010000057.1:0-40120 GCA_050187355.1 Vicinamibacterales bacterium | reverse complement strand
CCGGTGGGGGAGGGTGACGGGGGCCGCGGCGCCGCGGGCCACGAGGGGCCGCGCGCACGGACGGGGGAGGAGCGCCGCCGGCGGCGCCTCGCAGGTCTGGCTGCGGGCCGCCACGGCGACATCGACGGTGCCGTCGGCCGCCTGATCCGTGCCGTCGGCCAGGACATGCGCCTGGTCGAGCGCGCACGCGATGCGGCCGATGGGTGTCAGGAGCGTCCCGAGCACTGCCACCGTCGCCACAATCGCCGCGATTGCCCGCACGTCGTGACAGTAGGCCGGGGAGGTAACGGCCCGGCAACGCCCCGGATTCCGGGGTGTGAATTTCGACGGCCTCACGTCGCGGTCGCGATTGACCGATAAATTCGTTGAATTAACGCAGATTTAACGTTACCGTCGCTTCAACGTCTTACGAGTCATCCGCCTCATGCCTGGGAAGCTGGGAGCACTCGCCGTTCTCGGAGCCGTGGCGCTTGCCGCCGCCAGGCCGGCGCATGCCCAGGAGCGGCCGGACGCCGGAGGCCCTGCCGCCCCCGTGATCCTGTCCCGCGACCGGAGCATTGACGACGCGCTGGCACGGATCGCCCGCGGCAGCGCGTCCTGGCGGGCGGCGCTGGCGCGCCTGGCCGGCGCCGACCGCCACATCGTCGTCCTCACCCCGGACGAGGTCGTAGTGCGGGACGCCGCGACGGCCCAGCTGGCCGCATTCGACCCGGGCGCCCTGGCGGAGGTCTCGCCGATTGCCGATGACACGGGCCGCGTCGGCGCGGTCGTGGTCGTCGTCAACGTCCGCGCCATGCGGGACGCCCACGAGCGGCAAGGCTCGCTGCCCGGCGAGTTCGACGCCGACCTGGAGCGCGTCCTGGCGCACGAGGTGTACGGCCACGCGGTGCCGTATCTCGAGGCCGGCCATGTCTCCGGCCGCTGCGCCGATCCCGTGGCGGGCGCCCCGGCCACGAGCGCCTGCGCCGTCCAGCGCGAGAACGTGATCCGGGCCGAGCTCCGCCTGGGCCGCCGGACGGATCACGCGCTCGGCAGCCTCGCGCTGTCGCGTCTGGCGCCGCGCTAGCCGGCGCACGGCCGCACGTCCCGGCACGGCCGTCCCCACACGCTTCCTTCCCGCTCCCGCCGCGCGTCCACCCGCCGCGCCCGCCCCGCCCCGGGAGTTAACGCACTCGTAACGGCCCCGTCGCAGCCGTTTCACGGCCGGTGACTAACCTGTCGCCCGTGACACATCCGACGACCGCATCCGAGGAGCGTATGAACGTCCGACTCGTCAGCGCAGTCCTGCTCACGGCCGCCCTGCTGGGCATCGCGGCCCCACCAGCCCTGGCCCAGGCGCCGGCGGCCACCCGTACGGTTCGCGTGACCGGCATCGTGCGCGACGACGCCAACGCGATCAGCCTCCCCGGCATCCCCGTCGAAGTGGTGGGCGGCCAGACCGTCTACACGGATGTCGACGGGCGCTACGTGGTCGAGCTCGCGCCCGGCACCCACGAACTGAAGGTGGCGATGGACGGCTACCAGCCGCGGACCGTCACCGTGACGGTGGCCGCGGGCCAGCGGCCGGCCGACGTGAACATCGGCCTGTCGATGACGGCCTTCGCCGAGACGGTGACGGTGACGGCGGCGGCGCCGCTCGACGCGGTGACGTCCACCGCCGAGATGCAGCTCATCGAGCGCAAGCAGGCGCCGATCATCACCGACAACCTCGGCGCGGCCGAGATGAAGAGCAACGGCGATTCGGACGCGGCGTCGGCCATGACGCGGATCACGGGGCTCTCGGTGGTGGACAACCAGTTCGTGTTCGTGCGCGGGCTGGGCGAGCGCTACAGCAACACGACGCTCTCGGGCGCCATCATCCCGACGACCGAGCCGGACAAGAAGGTCGTGCCGCTGGACCTCTTCCCGGCGGGACTCCTCGACAGCATCCAGGTCAACAAGTCCTACTCGCCGGACCGCTCGGCCGAGTTCGCCGGCGGCCTCGTCTCCATCGTGCCCCTGAAGTTCCCGGCACGGCCCGTAGTGGACCTGTCGGTCGGCCTCGGCGCGTCGGCGCTGGCCACGGGCAAGTCCATCCCGCTCAGCCCGCTCGACGGGCACGACTTCTTCGGCTACGACGGGGGCACGCGCGAACTGCCGGGCTCGTTCCCGTCGAACAGGATCGTCCGCCGGGGCATCTACACACCGAACGTCGGCCTGTCGGCGGACGAGATCACGTCGCTCGGGCGGGCGCTCGACAACACCTGGCGGCCGCAGAACGCCGACGGCCGGCTCGGCCAGAACTGGGGCGGCGTGTTCGGCAACCGGTTCGGCAAGCTGGGCGTCGTCGCCAGCGCCACGCACTCCTACAAGGAGACGTTCGTCCGGGAACGCCGCGCGTTCTACCGCGTCGCCGACGAGGGCGAGCTCGAGGCCGTGAGCGACTACGACATGCGCTTCGGCACCCAGCGGGCGCAGCTCGGCGCCATCGGGAACCTGGCCTACCAGTTCACGCCGAATCACCGCGTGTCGCTCGAGAACTTCTACAGCCACGGGGGCCGCGACGAGGGCCGGCTCTTCGAGGGACCCAATACCGAGGCCGGCTTCTACCTGTTCAACAACCGCCTCTCCTACGTGGAAGAGGGGCTGTTCTCGAACTCGCTGATCGGCGAGCACTTCTTCCGCACGCTGTCGAACAGCCGGATCGACTGGCGCGTGACGTCCGCGCGCGCCACGCGCGACGAACCGGACCTGCGCGAGACGCTGTACCAGGCGGCCTTCGCGTCCTCGACCAACCTCACGCCCACCGGCACGCCGGTCCTGGCCGACGAGTCCCAGAGCGGGTTCCGTCAGTTCAACACCCTGGGCGACGACACGATCGACGCCGCCGCCAACTGGAGCGTCTTCAGCACCACCGGCGGGCGTCCCACGCAGTGGAAGTTCGGCGCGAGCTACGTGGAGCGGACGCGCGACTTCCAGTCCCGCCGCTTCCGGTTCATCCCGGTCGTCCTGACCTCGGGCGGCAGCGTGGCCGCCAACCTCAGGCAGACGCCGGAGGAGCTGTTCGCGAGCCAGAACATCGGCGTGAACTTCCGGTTCAACGAAGAGACCCGGCCCACCGATGCCTACCAGGGCCAGCAGACGACGACGTCCGGTTACGGCATGGTGGACGTCGCCCTCTCGGCGGCGACGCGCGTCATCGGCGGCGCCCGCGTCGAGCGGTTCGAGCAGACCGTGGACACGTTCGACCCGTTCGGGCTCTTCGAGCGCACGGTCACCACCACCAACAGGAACACCGACATCTTCCCGGCCGTGAACCTCGTCCAGGCGCTCGGGCCGCGGACCAACCTGCGCGTCAGCTACAGCGCGACCGTCAACCGTCCCGAGTTCCGCGAGCTCGCGCCGTTCGAGTTCACGGACGTCGTCGGCAGCCGAGCCGTGCGCGGGAATCCCGGGCTCGAGCGCGCCAAGATCCAGAACGCCGACCTCCGCTGGGAGCTGTTCCCGGGCGGCCGCTCCGTGTTCGCGGCGAGCGCCTTCTACAAGCACTTCGCCCAGCCGATCGAGCGGGTCGTGATCGCGGGCGCCCAGCCCATCGTCACCTTCCAGAACGCCGACACCGCCCGGAACTTCGGCCTCGAACTCGAACTGGGACACGCGCTGGCGCCGGGGCTCTTCGTCAACGCCAACTACACCTACGTCGACTCGAAGATCACCCTCCTGCCCGAGCAGCGCACGGTGCAGACGTCGCTGGAGCGGCCCCTGGCCGGCCAGTCGAAGAACCTGTTCAACGTGGTGGGGGAGTACACCGCCGGCGGGTTCTCCACGCGCGTCCTCGTGAACTACTTCGGCGACCGGATCTCCGACGTCGGCGCCAACAAGGCCCCGGACGTCCTCGAACAGGGCCGCGGCACGGTGGACCTCGTGGTCGGCCAGAAGCTCGGCCGCTTCACCCTCCGCTTCGCCGCCGACAACCTGACCGACGCGGCGTGGCGCTTCACGCAGGGCGCGGAAGACCAGCGCTCCTTCAAGCTCGGGCGGACCTACAGCGTCTCGCTCGGATTGAACGTGTTCTAGGCCGCCGCACTGACTCTGGAGCGAAACGACATCATGATGGCTTCTTTCCGCACGTGGGCCGCTCTCGCGATGGGCGCGGCGCTGTTCCTGACGACGACGGTGCCGGTCTCGACCAACCAGGCGCCCCCGGTCACGGTGCCGGGCATCGACAAGCCCGTCGTCGTCGTCACCGGCCGCATCTCCGGGACGGAGAGCTGGACCAACAACTTCTACTACGTCCTCCGGGGCGCGGTCTTCGTCGAGGACGGCGCCACGCTGAACATCCAGGCGGGCACGCGCGTCATCGGCGAGGCCGGCAGCGTGGGCACGCTCATCGTGCTGCGCGGCGGGCGGCTGAACGCCGTCGGCACGGCGGCCCAGCCCATCGTCTTCACCAGCGACCAGCCGATCGGGTCGCGGGACCGCGGTGACTGGGGCGGGCTCATCATCAACGGCCGGGCGCCCGTGAACCTCGAGGGTGGGGAAGGCCAGGGCGAGGCCGACACCGGCATCTACGGCGGCGACGACGAGGACGACAACAGCGGGACGCTCAAGTACGTCCGGGTGGAGTTCGCGGGCGTCGAGTTCAGCCCCGACAACGAGCTCAACGGGATCGCGTTCCAGGGCGTCGGCCGCGGCACCACGTTCGACTACATCCAGGTGCACATGAACCGCGACGACGCCTTCGAGTGGTTCGGCGGCACCGCGGACGTGAAGCACATGGTGGCTTCCAACGCCGCCGACGACAGCCTCGACTGGACCTTCGGCTGGCGCGGCCGGGCGCAGTTCATGGTCGTGACGCAGCGCGGCGACGACGCGGACAACGGCATCGAGGCCGACAACAGCGAGTTCAACAACAACGACCTGCCCCGGTCCAATCCCCAGATCTACAACATCACGCTCTGCGGGGACCCGGATCGGAACGAGGGCGGCGAGAGCGTGCGTGCGGCCAACCTGCGGCGCGGCACGGCCTTCACGATTCGCAACTTCCTCATCACCGGGTTCAAGTCCACCGGGTTCCAGATCGAGACGAGCAACACGGCCACGACCGGCCAGGTCGAGAACGGCACCTCGCACATGGACTCGGGCGTCGTCTGGGGCACGCCCGTCATGCACTCGAGCGTGACGCAGTTCATCAACCGCGGCCTCTTCACGAACATCCGCCTGTCGGCCTCCGACGCGGAGGTGGGCCTGTCCGCGGCGATGTGCGCCAACCACGACGCACCCGATTTCCAGCCGACGTCGGTGGCGACGCTGGCCGGCGGCCAGCTGGCGCCCACGCAGCCCCCGAACGACGGCTTCTTCGAGCCCGTCACCTTCATCGGCGCGATTCCTCCGGCCCCGGCGGCCAACTGGATGGACGGCTGGACGTCGTTCCCCCAGCGCTAGCCCGCCGGACCAGGAGCAGCGAGGCTGCGGCGGTATGCGCCGGGCCTCGCTGTCGCGCGTGACGGATAGACTTCTCCCCGTGACACCCGACCCCTCGCGGTATACCCGCCGCCAGGCGTTCGCCCTCGCCACCGGCGCGCTGGCCGCGGCCTGTGCAGGCGACCCGCGTCTCGAGCCCGCGTTCGACGGACCGGAGCCGCTCCTCCGGGCGGTGCTCGACCGCCTGGCCGCCCGCGACCGGCAGGCGCTCGACGGGCTGGCGCTCGACGAGGAGGAGTTCCGGCGGCTCGTATGGCCGAGCTTGCCCGCGGCGCGCCCCGAGCGGAACCTCCCGTTCAGCTACGTGTGGGGCGACCTGCACCAGAAGAGCGACGCCAGCCTGCGCCAGGTGCTCGCGCGCCACGGCGGCCGCCGCTACCGGCTGCAGCGCGTGCGGTTCGAGGGCGGAGCCAGCGTCTACGCCGCGGTCACGGTGCACCGGGGCGCGGTGGTGGACGTCGAGGCCGACGGCGGCGGGTCCGCGACCGTGCGCATCTGCGGATCGCTCGTCGAACAGGCGGGCCGCTGGAAGGTGTTCAGCTACGTCGTCGCCGACTGAGGCGCCCGAGACAAATGTAACGTCGTTGTAACGGGATTTGTGACACACTCCCGGTGCCCGACGGCCGAGCTCGCCGGGCACCGAGGAGTAGCCGTGGCCGCGTTCCGCCTGATTCCGAAAGAAGAGAAGTTCTACGCCGATTTCATCGCCCTCGCCGACCGGATCGTGTCCGGCGCCACGCTGCTCGAGAAGATGCTGGCGTCCGATCCCCCGGCCTGGGAGATGGGCATCGAGATCAAGCAGGTCGAGGAAGCCTGCGATTCGGTCACGCACGAGATCATCCAGCGCCTGAACCGCACGTTCGTCACGCCCATCGATCGCGAGGACATCCACTCGCTCGCCAAGTCGCTGGACGACGTCATGGACGCGATCGACGCCGCGGCCGGCGTCGTCCGGCGCTACCGCATCGCGGCCCTGCCGTACGGCGCCCGCGAGCTCGCCTCGCTCATCTGGCGCTCGGCCATGCAGGTGAAGGTCGCCGTGGAGGCGCTCGAGAAGAAGACCGGCGTGCACGACCGCGCCGTCGAGATCAACCGCCTCGAGAACGCCGCCGACACCCTGCACGACGAGGCGCTCCGCCGGCTCTTCGAGAACGAGAAGGACGCGGTCACGATCCTGAAGTGCAAGGAGATGCTCGACCTGCTCGAGCTGGCGACCGACGCGTGCGAGGACGTGGCCAACGTGCTCGAGGGCGTCGTGGTCAAGCACGGCTAGCCGGTCATGGATCACTCGCTCGTCATCGTCGTCGTCGTGACGGCGTTGGTGTTCGACTACATCAACGGCTTCCACGACGCTGCCAACTCCATCGCGACCGTCGTCTCGACGCGCGTGCTCTCGCCGGGCAAGGCCGTCGTCTGGGCGGCGTTCTTCAACTTCGCCGCCATCTTCGTCTTCGGCACGGCCGTGGCCAAGACCATGGGGTCCGGGATGATCGACCTGAAGGTCGTCACCGGCGCGGTGGTGCTGGCCGGGCTGTTCGGGGCCATCGTCTGGGACCTGATCACCTGGTATTACGGGCTGCCGACGAGCTCGTCGCACGCGCTCATCGGCGGCTACGGCGGGGCCGCCGTGGCCAAGGCGGGGATGGTCGCCATCCTCCCGTCCGGCTGGACCAAGACCCTGGTGTTTATCGTGCTGTCGCCCCTGATCGGCATGGTCCTGGGGTTCGTGTTCATGGCGATCATCTTCTGGACCTGCCGGGGCATGGCGCCGTCGCGCGTGGACGGCTGGTTCCGCCGCCTGCAGCTCGTGTCGGCGGCCCTCTTCTCGCTCGGCCACGGCGCCAACGACGCCCAGAAGACGATGGGCATCATCGCGAGCGCGCTCTTCGCCGGCGGCTACATCCAGACCTTCGACATCCCCGGCTGGGTCATCATCGCGGCCTACCTGGCCATCTCGGCCGGCACGCTCTCGGGGGGCTGGCGCATCATCCACACGATGGGGTCGAAGATCACGCGCCTGCAGCCGGTCGGCGGGTTCGCGGCCGAGACGGCCGGCGCGTTCTCGCTCTTCATGGCCTCCGGCCTGGGGATTCCCGTGAGCACCACGCACACGATCACGGGAGCCATCGTCGGGGTGGGCTCGGTGCGCCGCATGTCGGCCGTGCGCTGGGGCGTGGCCGGCCAGATCGTCTGGGCCTGGGTCCTCACGATCCCGGCGGCGGCGCTCATCGCCGCCGTGACCTACTACGTCCTGGCGTCGGCCGGGATCAGCTAGGCGCCGGCCCGTCCGTGCCGGCCAGGGGCAGCCGCACGTCGAACTGGGCGCCGCCCGCCGGGCGGTTCTCCACGCGCGCGCTGCCGCCGTGCAGCTCGGCCAGGTGCTTGACGATGGCCAGCCCAAGCCCGGTGCCGCCCGGACGCCCGCGCGACTTGTCCACGCGGTAGAAGCGCTCGAACACGCGCCCGACGTCCTCGGGCGGGATGCCCGGGCCGTTGTCGGCCACGCGGAGCGCCAGCGTGTCGCCGTCGCGCCAGGCGCTCACGGCGACGGCGCCGCCCTCCTGCGTGTAGTTCGTGGCGTTCTCGATCAGGTTCCGCAGGATGTCGTGGACCTTCGTGCCGTCCACGCGCACGCCGCGGGTGTCCGGCCGGACGTCGGTCGTCACGGCGAGGCGCTTGGCCGCGGCGGCCCGCGACAGGTCCTCCACCACGGCGGCGACGATGGCGGGCACGTCGGCCGGCGCCTCGTCGAGCGCTTCCTTGCCGGCGTCCAGTAGGGCCAGCCGCAGGAGGTCGCGGACCAGGCCCTCCATCCGTCCCGCGTGCCGCTGGATGATGCCGAGGAAGCGGCGGCGCGCCTCGGGGTCGTCCGCGTCGTCGGCCAGCGCGTCGGCGTACCCCCGGATGGCGGTGAGCGGCGTCCTGAGCTCGTGGGACACGTTGGCCACGAAGTCGCGCCGGATCTGGTCGGTGCGCTTGAGCTCGGTCACGTCGTGCAGCACGACGACGACGCCGCGGCCGGCGCCCTGGACCGGCGCGATCCGGGCCGCCAGGTCGCGCCCGGCCTCGCGCGTCGAGGCGAGCTCGAAGGCCGAGGCCGGTCCTCCCCCGAGCGCCCGGCCCACGTGTTCGACGACGCCCGGGTGCCGCAGCGCCTCGACGTACGGCCGGCCGACGGCGTCGCGGTCGATGCGCAGCATCCGGCGAGCCGCCTCGTTGACGAGCTGGAGCCGCGCGCTCTCGTCCACGACCAGCACGCCCTCGACCATGCTGCCCAGGATCGCCTCCATGCGGGCCCGGTCGCGCTGGAGCGTGACGATGCGCCGCTCCTGTTCCTGGACCGCGTGGTCCATGGCCCTGGCCGCCAGGCCCAGCTCGTCGTCGCCGTAGTCGGGGCCCGCCCGGCTCACGTCTCCGAGTGCGTAGCGGCGGCCGACCTCGGCGATGGCGCGCGCGCGCGCCTCGAGCCGACCGCCGATGACGGCGGCGGCGCCGAAGGCCACGAGCAGGGCCAGCCCGAAGCCCAGCCCCACGGCGAGGCCGGGGCGGGTCACCGCGCCGCGCGCCATCACGAGCCACACGAACGCCAATGCCACCGCGGACACGGCCGCCGCCGCCGCGAACACCGTCGCGCGCGCGTCGCGTCGCACGCCGCGTCAGTCCCCGCGGGCCAGGCCGGCGGCCGTCGGGGCCGGATCCTGGAGCTTGTAGCCGAACTGCTTCACGGTCACGAGCGCGTCCACCAGGAACGGGAGCTTCTCGCGCAGCCGCCGGACGTGGACGTCGACCGTGCGCGTGCCGCCCGTGTAGGAGTAGTCCCACACGTCCGACAGGAGCAGGTCGCGCGACAGCACGCGGCCGCGGTGGCTGATCAGGTAGCGCAGCAGCGTGAATTCCTTCGCCGTGAGCCGCACCTCGTTGCCGTCGGCCGTCACGACATGCCGATCGAGGTCCACGGCGAGCGGGCCGTAGTCGAGGCGGCCCGCCGACGGCACGGCGCGCTCGGCGCGGCGCAGCAGCGCCTTGACGCGCGCCACGAGTTCCTTGGGGCTGAACGGCTTGGTGATGTAGTCGTCGGCGCCCATCTCGAGGCCGGCGATGCGGTCGGACTCGGCGGCCTTGGCCGTGAGCATGATGATGGGCACGGCCGCCGTCACCGGATCGGCCCGGAGGGCGCGGCACACCGTGAGGCCGTCCACCTCGGGCAGCATCAGGTCCAGGACGACCAGGTCCGACGGCGTCGCCGCCAGGCGGGCTGCGACGTCCCTGCCGGTGGCGGTCGCCTCCACCGTGAATCCGTCCTTCTCGAGGTAGTGGCGGACGAGGTCGGCGATGTCGGCGTCGTCTTCCGCCACCAGGATGCGCGGCATGCGTCGTCAGTATATTGCGTGGGCCGACGGAACGGGCCTCGAGCGCGCCACACGCGGGCCCCCAGAACGGTCGTGCCCGGCCGTCTCCGTACACGACGCGGGGCTGGCGCATCACGCGCCAGCCCCGTCGTCGCCGTGGCCGGGGGGGCCGCTACTTCTTGACCGGGACGTTGATCACGGTCGTCGTGTCCTCGGTGGTCACCTCGGGCGGGTCGGTGCTCTCGTCGGTGCCGGCGCCGGCATCGCGCGAGGCCGAGTTGCCCCACACGATGTTGTTGCCCCACACGATGTTGTTGCCCCACACGATGTTGTTGCCCCACACGATGTTGTTGCCCCACACGATGTTCTCGCCCCAGACGATGTTCTCGCCCCAGACGATGTTCTCGCCCCAGACGATGTTCTCACCCCACACGATGTTCTCGCCCCACACGATGTTGTTCGTGTAGACCGACTCGCCCCACACGATGTTCTGGCCCCAGAACATCGACTTGCTCCAGGGCGTGACCGCGCCGGCGAACGTGGAGGTCTCGCTCACGCTGCCCGTCAGCCACCAGCCGCCCACGGGCACCGACGGGTTGATGTTGCGCACCAGGTCCAGCGCGCCGCGGGCGTTCAGCTCGCCGGCGCCCTGCGTGAGGCGGTCGTAGCTGGCGCCGCCGTCGTTCTTCACGTCGGTGGCCGTGAACTGCAGGATGGCCTTGATGGCGTTCGGCGTCAGCGCCGTGCGGGGCACGCCGGTCGTGAAGGTGCCCATCTCCACGTTCACCTGGTGCATCGCGGCCACCGTGGCCGCCACCGCGGGCGCCGCCATGCTCGTGCCGGACAGGCGGAGGTAGTTCGCCAGCAGGGCGTTCGGCGCGGTCACGCGGAACGTCGGATACTGCAGGAAGAGCGTGCTCACCGGGTCGGCCAGCGAGACGACGCGGTGGCCCGGCGCGACGAGGTCGGGCTTGGCGAAGCCGTCGTACCACGTCGGCCCGCGCGAGCTGTAATCGGCCACGCGGTCGTCGCCGCGCGACACCGTGGCGCGCGTGTCCACGGCGCCGACCGTGATGGCCGACGGCGCGTTGCCGGGCGAGCCGATGCCGGCGTAGCCGACGGCGCCCGTCGTGGGATTCGTGCCGTAGTTGCCGGCCGAGGCCACCACGGTGATGCCGGCGCGCACGGCCGCTTCCACGGCCTGCACGAGCGGGTCGGTCCCGGCCGGCTCGTAGATCGGGTGGCCGAGCGACAGGTTGATGACCTTGATGTTGTAGGCCGCGCGGTTGGCGGTCGCCCACTGCACGGCGGCGACCACGTTCGACGTCGACCCGGCGCCGGTGTTGTCGAGCACGCGCAGCCCGATGAGGTTCACATACATCCCGACGCCCTGGAACGTCTGGTTGTAGCCGGCGCCGTTGCCGTTGCCGGCGATGATGCCGGCCACGTGCGTGCCGTGGCCGTAGCCGTCCACGGGCGGCACGGCCAGGGCGACGCCCGTCGTGAAGTCGCGGAAGGCCACGATGCGGCCCAGGAGATCCGGGCGCGGTGCGATGCCCGAGTCGACCACGGCCACGCCGACGCCGTAGCCGTCCTCGTAGGGCGTGCCGGGGATGCCCGAGCGGTACGGCAGGATGCCGACCGACTGCTGCAGGTTCGGCTGGCCGCCGACCTGCGTGCTCGCCACCGGCGCGTCCTCGGACACCGAGAGCACGTTCGGGTGCTTGGCGAGCCGCTCGGCCTGGCGCGGCGTCACCCACAGCGTGAGGCCGTCGATGAGGTCGTGCTCGTTCTGCAGCGTTGCGTCGTACCGGCGGAGCAGGCTCTTGACGAGGCCCCGACGGCCCGGCTGGACCCGGACGATCACCTTCACCAGGCTGTCCGGCCGGTTCCGCAGGTTGGCGCGCATCCGCATGTCGAGGTGCTGCGCGGCCGCCGTCGCCGGCAGCATCGTCAGCGCGACGATCGCCGCGAGGACGACGCCAACGACGCGGCGCGCCTGAAGGCCGCGGTCGGCCCAGATGGCCTTCCGCCGCGCATTCCAGGTGGCCTTGCCGCGCGTTTCGGGGGGGTGCTGGCGGCTGATGCTCGTTCTGCTGTTCACGGTCGTTCCTCGATGACTGCGTGGAAGATTCACGTCGTCCCGTTGAGCAACGCCGGTGCCATGCCGTCAGATCTGTGTCAACCTGTTGGAGAGAAACCACTTAGAGCGCTTCCGCCATGCGCCGCCTGGCCCCGGGCCTGTGCTGCGACGGCACACCCTCGGAGCGCCGCCCGGGGCATCGGGTCCATGCGCCGCCCGTGACCTGCACGCCGCGCGTCGTGGCTGCGCGTCGCGGCATGGCAAGGAGAGCCGCCGGAGGCTGGTGCTCCGATTCAGAGCACGGTGTCACGGACTGGAACACGCCCGCTCACAGCCTCGTGATCCGGGCTGGGGCCCGATCGCCATGGACGCGCCGTCCGACGGGGTCACGCGCAGACGCGCGTGATGGTGTCCCGCGGTGTGCAGGCGTCAGTCGAGGCCGGTGCGGCGCAGGCCCACCAGCGTCCACCCGGCGCCGGCACGGCGGAAGTGCGCCACGACCGGGTCGCGCCAGGCAGGGAACCCCGGGTGCAGCGTCTGGACGGCTGCTTCGACGAACTCCGCGGTCAGCACGCCCGCCGGAGCCTGGGCGGCCTCGGTCGTAACCGTGACCGGGTCGCCCAGGGGGGTCGAGCGGCCGGTGGCGTTGTCGAAGCGGGCCCATGAGATCCGGTAGCCCTCCGGCGCCGAGGCACGGGCCGTGCGCGTCGCGACATTCGAGAAGGTCAGGCGGCCGGCGGCATCGAGCTGGACGTCCACGAGCGGGTTGATGCCGGTGAGCCACTGCAGCCCCACCTTGTCCCGCCGCGCGATGATCACGTCGGCCATGTAGTCCTCGGCCCCGCGGTCGGAGTACTCCGCCGAGCGGACCACGGCCCGGATCGCCTCGTCGGACACCGCCATGACCCGCCGCGCGGCCCAGAAGAGGTCGTCGGCCCTGGTGTTGCGGAACGCGGCGTTGGGGTATTCGGGCTTCCAGCGCTCGGGCCAGAAGTAGGCGGCTTCCAGGTTGCCGACCGCCGGGTAGTCCGGGTAGTGGACCTTGATCCAGGGCCGCACCCAGAAGCCGAAGGACAGCATCGTGAGGAACGTCGGCCGCGCTTCCCAGATGTACTCGTTGCCGGCCCGCGGCTTCTGCGCGGTCACGCTGGCGCTGCCCAGCGTGGAGCCGAAGTCGATGAGGTGGTGGCGGACGACCGTCGGTCCCCCCGCGTCCACCAGGGTGTCGAGCGTGTTGATCGACCGCGAGTCGTCGTGGTTGAGCCACGCCGAGAAGGCCCGCAGTCCGCGCAGCTCCCGGCGGTGCTCGTGCGGGAAGACGTCGTTCGGGTCGTCGGCCCGCGTCCCGAAGTACTTGAAAGGGCCGACGGGCCGGCCGGCCAGGGCGCGGCTGGCAATCACGCGGTACCGCCCGTCGGGCCGGCGGGCGCCCTGGGCCAGCAGTGCGTCCACGCGTTCGCGCGTCAGGGCCTGCCGATGCCCGAGACTGTCGCGGATCGTCGCGCCGTCGCCGACGACGAGCGCGGCCGGGTCGAGCACGGCCAGGTAGTTCTCGGGCACGTGGTAACCCATCGCCCAGAAGAGCTTCGTGGAGATCACCTCGGCGCCGGTGGCCATCTCCGGGTTCGAGGGCGGGTCGAACTTGATGAACCAGGTCGTGCCCGCCGAGTCACGCACGGTGAAGCCGGGCGTGATGCCGTCGCTCTTCCCCGAGACGACGGTCCACGCGCCCGGCGCCGGCGGCCCGGACACGCCGGGACCGCGCACGATTTCGGCGGTCGTGAGGGGCCGCTGTCCGATCCGGTTGGTGAACCACGAGGAATCCGGGACCTCGTCGATGGTGTTCACGTTGACGGCGTGGAGGTTGGCGCGGTCGCCCGCCTTGAGGAAGGTGTTCTCCAGGAAGTCGTACGGATCGCTCAGCTCGCGGCTCTCGACGCCCGAGGCGTCGCGGGACTCCGGATCGACCGGCAGCGGATCGTCCGGGAAATAGACGGGCGACGCCGACCGGGCCGCCGTGGCGGCTGCCAGGATCAGCGCGAGCGCCGCCAGCCGGAGGAAGGGCGGTTTCATCGGCGGAAGGACGGGCCCATGGCGACCCACAGGCGCGCCCCCTCCCGTCCGCCGGCCGCGTCGAGGCGAAGGAACACGCGCCGGTTGGTGTTGAACCTGAACCCGAGGCCCCACGACGATCGCAGGTCCGCCCCCACGAGGGATCGCCACGTCGGCCCGACATCGGCGGCGTCCACGAACAGCGCCAGGTCGAGGCCGGAGAACGCCTCCCAGCGGTACTCCGCGTTGAGCACGACCGCGGCGGCGTCGCGGAAGCGGAAGTCGCGATACCCCCGCAGCGAGTCGGAGCCGCCCACGGTGGGCATCAGGAAGAACGGCACGCGGCCGCCCGCGACCGGGGCGATGCGCGAGGCGGCGGCGTGCAGCGTGATGCCGCGCTTCTTGTCGAAGATCGGGATGACGTGGAGCAGCGTGACGTCGATCCGGTTGAAGTCGAAGTCGCCGCGCCGGTCGCGGAACAGGCCGACGCCCACGGTGTAGAGCCCGCCGCTGCGCGTGTTGCCGGGTTCGTCCCGGGTGTCGATGCCGACCGCGCCCTCGGCGTAGGCGAGGGTCGGCGCCTCCGTGAGCCCCGGGGCGGTGGCCTCGGTGAACAGGTCCCCGGCCGTGGGGTACTTGGCATCGCGTCCCCGTCCGGTCTCGTAGCGGTGCACGCCCGCGCGGGCGCGCGTGACGAACCCGCCGGCCCGCCGGGCCGCGGCCTGCCCGAAGACGTCCAGGCCCCTGAGCGTGAAGCTCACGCGGTCGTCCACGTTCGACTGGCGGCCGAGGCCGAAGAAGTCCTCCTGCGGATAGTCGTACCAGCGCGTGCCGGTCGAGAGCTCGATCGGGCGGCCGGCGAGGCGCGGCGCGCTCACCGTGAACTGGGCCGTCTGGTAGTTCCGGAAGGTGATCGCGGCCGACGTGTCCACGCGCAGGCGGCCGTCCAGGGGCCGGCGCCGGTAGCCCGCTCCCACCCCCCAGCCGCTGCCGCGGGCGACGCTGCCGACCAGGGGGTAGAACCCTTCGGGCGGATTCAGGCGCTCGACGATCCGCTTCTCCTCCACGTAGATGAGCGCGCGTTCGAGGAGGGGCCGCGTCACGGGCTCGACGGTGCGCGCGGCACGCAGGGCCTCGAGCGCCTCGGCGCGCGTGGCCGGCGCGGGCGCGTCCTGCGCGTGCGCCACCGCCGCCAGGGCGAGGCCGAGGACGGTCAGCAGCGCCAGACCGCGACGCGGGCATCCCGGGCGGGACATTCGCGGCATCATACTGCGGCGGACGGCAGCGGATTGGTGCGCCCGCGGACCCGGCGGGGCCGGGCGGCAAGGCTCGAGCGCGGCGTCGTCAGCGGGCGAAGACGTCCACGTAGTCGTCCATGGCGGCCTGCACCACTTTCACCGCGTGCGCCCGCCCGTAGACCTTGGCGATGTTCACGAGCGGCTTCTCGCCGGGCACCAGGCGGTAGGTGAGGAAGTAGTGCTGCAGGCGTTCGACGAAGACGTGCGGCAGGTCCCGCAGGTCGCGGGCCTCGCCCCACACGTAGTCGTTGTCGAGGACGCTGATGATCTTGTCGTCGGCTTCACCGCGGTCCACCATCTGCAGACCGCCGATGACCCGGGCCCGCACCAGGATCTCGTTGCGGGTGATGGCGCGTTCGCTCAGCACGCAGATGTCCAGCGGGTCGCCGTCGCCGCGCGTGGCCCCCGGCGCCAGGCGCCGCACGCGTTCGCCGCAGTAGGTCCGGGGCACGAAGCCGTACAGGGAGGGGTGCTGCGCCGAGGAGCGCTGCGGCCGATCCACCCGCAGGTACCCCGACACCTTGTCCACCTCGTACTTCATGAGGTCGAACGGCGTGATCTCGATGTAGGCGTTCAGGAGGCCGGGAGGCTCCGGACCCGCGTCGAGACCGTGCCAGGGGTGCGGCCGGAAGGGATGGAGGGTCCCGGAGGGGACGGCCGGCGGCTGGGCGGAGCGGGCGGAGCGTTTCGGTGGCATCCACGTGATGATGCCACGCCGGCGCCCTGGCGGGCGTCCCGCGGCGCCGGCCGGACGCTCATCGCCCGTCGAGCACGGCACGCGTGCCCCTCAGCGGAGCCATCGATCGAGCGGCCGGTCCAGCAGCGACTCGAGCGCCAGCACGTCGTCGCGATACACGGCGACGAGCGCGGCCCGCTCCTCGGCGGTCGGCGGGGCGACGCGCCGCGCGGGCAGGCGCAGCCAGCGGCGGGCGGTGCGGCGCGCCGGCTCCGGGAGCACGGGCAGCACGCGCGAGGTCACCGGCCGGACGGCCCGCGCCAGGCGCGGCCACCGCGGCAGCGTCGTGACGTTGCGGGGCTGGCTGACGTCCACGGCCGTTCCGGCGTCCACACCGATGAAGGTGAACAGGTCGGCCATCGTCGCGGCGGGATCCGCCGCCAGATCCTCGAACAGGTAGATCCGGATCCGCCCGGCCGGGGCGGCGGCGCGCCAGCGCGCGACGTGCCGTGCGTAGCGGCCGCTCCACACCGGCCCGAACGGAGGGCGCCGCGCGGCCTCCGCCGCCACCTGTGCCCGCGCCCACGCGCCGAAGGGCCCAGTCGCGTCGCCGGTGTTCAGGCCGGTCGTGAACTGCGAGTGGAGCCGGTCGACGGGATCGCGGAGGACCATGACGATGCGGGCGTCCGGCAGACGGTCGCGCACGGCACCGGGCGCCCCGTGGGAGGCCAGGTAGCTCGCGCTGGCCTCGCCGCGAGCCGCCTTGTCGGCGTGGTCTCGGAAGAGCGAGAGGTAGTCGGCCCAGTCGAGCACCAGGCCGTGGCGGCGGGGCACGGTCCGGGCGCCGTCGAGCCAGCGGCGCAGCCCGGCGGCGTCGGCGTCGAACACCTCGCGCGCGCGGGGCGTGAAGTCCGCCACTTCGGGCGCGAAGAACGACGGCTCCTTGATCGGGCTCATGCCGACCGCCGGGTGCTGGCGGCACCACTCGTACAGCGAAGTCGTGCCCGCCTTGGGCGCGCCCACGATCAGGAAGGTCGGTGCGCAACCGGCGGATGGCCGGACGTCGGGTGTCACCGTCAAGGGTCCGGGCGAGCGGTGCGGGGGCGCGGCCGCGGCTCGGGACAGATTCTGCCACGCCGCCGAGGCGCTGGCGCCCCTGCGGCGACGCGGCTAGGATCGCCCGATGAGCTACCGCCTGTCCTCGATCGTCGGGTGCGTCCTGGCCGCGTGCGGCGCCGCGGGCACGCTCCTGACCGCGCAGCAGCCCGCCCCTGTCGGCGTGGCGGCCGTCACCCTCCACGACGCGCCGTACGTCTTCGACACCGCCGAGCAGCACCAGCTGCGGGTGGTCGTCGCGGCCCGCGGGCTGGTGCACCCGTTCGCGGTCGCCCTCCTGCCCGGCGGCGATGCGCTGGTGACCGAGCGCGGCAAGAGCCTCCGCCTGGTCCGCGGCGCGGCCGGTCCGTCGCCGCGGCTGGAGCCGGCCCCGATCGCGGGACTCCCCGCGCCGGCGGCCGTTCGCGGCGGCGGGTGGCAGGACCTCGTCCTCCATCCGTCGTTCGCCGAGAACCACCTCGTCTATCTCACCTACAACAAGGCCGACGGCAGCCAGCCGCCGAAGACGGCCATGGCCATCGGACGGGGCCGCTTCACCGGCGCCGCCATCGAGGACTTCCGCGAGATCTACGCCGCCGAGTTCAAGGACGGGAACAGCGGATCGCGGCTCGCGTTCGGGGCGGACGGCACGCTGTACGCCACGACCGGCGCTCCCAACGGCGCCTACGCGCAGGAGCTCTCGAGCGCCTACGGCAAGATCCTGCGCCTGCGCGACGACGGCACGATCCCGCCCGACAACCCCTACGTGGGCCGGGCCGGCGTGCGCCCCGAGATCGTGGCCTACGGCTTCCGCGATCAGCTCGGACTCGTGCGGCACCCGGCCACCGGCGCGATCCTGGCGGCCGACAACGGCCCGAATGGCGGCGACGAGGTGAACCAGGTCGTCCCACGCCGTGACTACGGCTGGCCCGAGTTCAGCTTCGGCCGCATGTACGACGGCCCGCGCGTATCGGAGGCGCCGGTGGGCCAGGGCGTGGAGCAGCCGCTGCTGTTGTGGTTCCCGTCCATCGCGCCCACGGGGCTGGCCGTCTACACGGGCGATCGGTTCCCGGCGTGGAAGGGCAACCTGTTCGTCGGCAGCGCCCGCCGCGGAGAAGTGCCTCGGACCGGCGGGCTCGAGCGCGTCGTGCTGAACGAGCGCCTCGAGGAGATCCGCCGTGAGACGCTGCTGACGGACCTGCACCAGCGGATCCGCGACGTGCGTCAGGGGCCCGACGGCCTCCTCTACCTCGTCACGGACGAGGACGACGGGGCGCTCCTGCGCCTGGAGCCGGCGCCGCCGGCCGGCTCGCGCTGAACGGCGGTTGCGCCGGCCGCGCCCGCGGACTACGCTGGCGGGCGCGTTTCTGGAGGATGGGCATGACGGACTGCAGACGACGGATGCGCCCGGCCGGGCTGGTCGCGGCGATGCTGGTGGCGGGGACGTGGGCGGCGTGCACGAGCGCTCCACCGCCGCCCGACGGGTCGACGGCGTTCACGGGCGCCCGCGTGATCGTCGGGGACGGGCAGGCGCCCATCGAGAACGCGACGATCGTCGTTCGGGACGGACGGATCGAGGCGGTGGGTCCGGCCGCGAGCGTCACCGTGTCGCCCGGCGCGACGCGCGTGGACCTCGCCGGCAAGACCGTGATGCCGACCATCGTCGACACGCACGTCCACCTCGGCACCACGCGTGACGCCCTCCTCAAGGATCTGCGCTCGCGCGCCTACTTCGGCGTGAGCGCCGCCCTCAGCCTCGGCCTCGATCCGCCGGGCGATCCGTTCGCCGTGCGCGCCGAGCAGCCCGAGGGCATCGCGCGCTACTTCCTCGCGGGTCGCGGCATCACGACGCCCGAACCCGGCCGCACCGACGTGCCCTACTGGATCACCACGCCCGAGGAAGGGCGGAAGGCCGTGCAGGAGCAGGCCGCGCAGAAGGTGGACATCATCAAGATCTGGGTGGACGACCGGGACGGCAAGTACAAGAAGCTGCCGCCCGAGCTCTACACGCCCGTCATCGACGAGGCCCACAAGGCCGGGCTCCGCGTGGCCGCGCACATCTTCAACCTGTCCGACGCGAAGGGCCTGCTCCAGGCCGGCATCGATGCGTTCGCGCACGGCATCCGGGACGTCGACGCCGACGACGAGGTGGTGGCCCTGATCACGGCGCGGCCGAACGTGGTGCTGATTCCGAACATGCCGGACCGCGGCGTCGTCGCCGACTACGGCTGGCTGAAGGGGAGCCTGCCGGACGCGGAGGTCGAGAAGATCCAGGCCGGCGCCACCGACCGGCCCCAGGCCCACGCCGCCTGGGAGATCCAGGCGCGCAACCTCAAGCGACTGTCGGACGCCGGGATGACCATCACCGTGGGCACCGACGGCAACACCCCGTGGGCGCCGCACGTGGAGATGGCCGACATGGTGGCGGCCGGCATGACGCCGATGCAGGTCCTCGTCTCGGCGACGAAGAACGGCGCCGAGTTCCTCAAGATGGCCGACACGGGCACCATCGCGGCGGGGAAGCGTGCCGACCTGCTCGTGCTGGACGCCAATCCCCTCGACGACATCACCAACACGCGCAGGATCAGCGCCGTGTACCTCAAGGGCGAGAAGCTGGACCGCGACGCCCTGCGGCCGGCGGGACCCTAAGCCGGCGGCTCGGGCGCCGCGCCGGCGCCGCCGAGCGCGCGCAGCCGCCGCTCGAGGAACCGGCGCTCCGGCTCCTGGCGGACCAGCGCCAGCGCCCGTGCGTAGGACGCACGGGCGTCGTCGAGGCGGCCGACCCGCCGGCACAGCTCGGCGCGCGCCGAGTGGGCCCAGTGGTACTGGTCCAGCGTGCCGCCGGTCATGATCCCGTCGACGAGCGCCAGGCCCTCGGCGGCGCCGCGCCACATCGCGACGGCGACGGCGCGGTTCAGGGCGAAGACGGGCGAGGGGGCCGAGCGCTGCAGCACGTCGTACAGGCCCACGATCTGCGCCCAGTCGGTGGCGGTGCTGGTCGCCGCCTCCGCGTGCACGGCGGCGATGGCGGCCTGCAGGGTGTAGGGGCCGAACCGGCGCGAGGTGATGGCGCGTTCCACCAGGCGCTGGCCCTCGGCGATGAGGGCGCGGTCCCACCGGCTCCGATCCTGATCCTCGAGGAGCACGAGATCGCCCGACGGCGAGGATCGCGCCTCGCGGCGCGACTCGTGGAGGAGCATCAACGCCAGCAGGCCGAGCGCCTCGGGCTCCGGCAGCAGCTCGACGATCAGACGGCCCAGGCGGATGGCCTCGCCCGACAGATCCGGGCGCGTCACCGACGCGCCGGCGGTCGCGGAATAGCCCTCGTTGAACACCAGGTAGACCACGTGCAGCACGGTGCCCAGCCGCTCGGGCAGGTCGCGGGCGCCCGGGATCTGGTACGGGATGCGCGCGTCGCGGATCTTGGCCTTCGCGCGGACGATCCGCTGCGCCACCGTCGGCGCCGACACGAGGAAGGCGCGCGCGATCTCCTCGGTGGTGAGCCCGCACACCTCGCGCAGGGTGAGCGCCATGCGGGCCTCGGGCTGGAGCGCGGGGTGGCAGCACGTGAAGATGAGCCGCAGGCGATCGTCGTCGACGGCGTCGTCCGGCGCCGCGTCCGGCGGGTCGGCGGCGCGGCGCTCGATCTCGACCGCCCGGCGTTCGATGTCGAGGACGAGCGCGTCGGCGCGGGCGTCCTGGCGGGCGCGCCGACGGATGGCGTCGATGGCCCGGAAGCGGCCGGTGGAGACGAGCCAGGCGCGGGGGTTCGCGGGCACGCCCTCGGCCGGCCACTGCTGCATCGCCGCGGTGAACGCGTCGTGCAGCGCCTCTTCGGCGCGCTCGAAGTCGCCGAGCAGCCGGATCAGCGTCGCGAGCACCCGGCGCGAGTCCGCGCGGTAGACGGCGTCCACCGCCTGCCGCGCGGCGTCCACGTCGCTCACTGCCTGCTGAAGTCCACCACCGGCCTGACCTCGATGCTGCCGTAGCGAGCCGAGGGGATGCGGCCCGCGATCTGCAGGGCTTCGTTCAGGTCCTTGGCCTCGATGAGGTAGAAGCCGCCGAGCTGCTCCTTGGTTTCGGCGAAGGGACCGTCGGTGGTGGCGGTCTGGCCGTTGCGGATCCGGAGCGTGGTGGCGCTCGACACCGGGTGCAGCGCCTCGCCGGCCACGTAGTGGCCGCTCGCTTTGATGTCCTCGGTGAAGGCGAAGTACTGGCCCATCATGGCATCCATGTCGGCCTTGGGCATCGCCGCCATCGCCTTCTCGTCGTCGTAGATCAGACACAGATACCGCATCGTCCTCGCTCCTGTGGGCCCAGTGTAGCCGTGGCGACCGTGCCCGCTCGAACGCTCGTCCCGGGGCCCATCCCCGGCGGCGGCGTTCGTGGGTAGTCGCCGGACGGCCGCGAATTCGACGGCTTCCGACGCCCGCCCGTCGCGTGCCGGCCGGCCCGCCCCGGTGTACGCTCTCGCCGTTCGGCATCCCAAACCCGCGAGGTCCCGTCCATGACGTCCAGACGCGCCTTCCTCCACTCCGCGCTTGCCGCGTCCGGCGCCGCCGCCGCCCGGGCCGCGGTTGCCGCCGGCCAGACGCTGCCCGTTCCGCCGCCGGTCACGCGCGACTGGGACCCGGCCCGGCCGGTCCGCTATCCGGACCCCGACGTCGTGGCGCTGGATCCCAGGTTCCGTCCCTACATCCTGGGCAACACGCCCCTCCTGCGGCTCCACACCGGGACGCTCTGGGCCGAGGGGCCCGCGTGGAACGGCGTGGGCCGGTTCCTCGTGTGGAGCGACATCCCGAACGACGTGCAGTTGCGCTGGCTCGCCGACGACGGCCGGGTCACGGTGTTCCGCCGCCCGTCCGGCCACAGCAACGGCAACACGTTCGACCGCGAGGGACGGCAGCTGTCGTGCGAGCACGGGGGACGGCGCGTGGTCCGCTACGAGCACGACGGCCGCGTGACCGTCGTGGCCGATCGCTTCCAGGGACGCCGCCTGAACTCGCCGAACGACGTGGCCGTGCACGCCGACGGGAGCATCTGGTTCACCGACCCCCTGTACGGCATCCGCGGCAACTACGAAGGGGACCGCGCCGAATCGGAGGTCACGCCCGGGGTCTACCGCGTGGACCCGCAGACGGGCGGGATCGCGCTCGTGACCGACCAGCTCTCGGGCCCCAACGGCCTCTGCTTCTCGCCCGACTACCGCCGGCTCTACGTGGCCGACACCGGCAGCGGCCGCGACATCCGCGTGCTCGACGTGGACGGCGCCTCGGCGCGGAATCTCCGGCGCCACGCGGTGCTGAGCGTGCCGGGCACGTCGGACCCCTCCGGCGCCGACGGCATCCGCTGCGACGTGGACGGCAACATCTGGGCGGGCGCGCGGCCCGGCGTGCAGGTGATCGCACCCGACGGGGCCGCGATCGGGATGATCCGCCTGCCCGAGAACTGCGCCAACGTCGCCTTCGGCGGTCCCAAGCGCAACCGGCTGTTCATGACGGCGAGCCAGTCGCTGTACGCGGTGTACGTCAACACGCAGGGCGCCGGCCACGCGTGACCGGCACCCGTCCCGGGACTGTCAGCGGGGGGAAGGTACACGTGTCAGCCGCGTGCGGCCGAACTCCCGCCATTCGCCGTCCCGCCGGCGCACGCGGTCGACGACCAGCACGCTGGACGGCGACTCGAGCCGGTACGTCGTCTCGCCGACCTCGGTGTCGGCCGTGCCCCAGGCGGCGACCAGCGCATCGCCCTCCGCGGGCACGCGGGCGGCAATCGGACGCGTGAGGCCGCTCGAGTCGAACCAGGTGGCCCGCACGGGACCGGCCGACGTGCGGCCGTAGTACGCGTGCCCCTCGAAGCGCCGGGCCGCCGGCCCGGTCCCGATCCGGCTCACCCAGGTCAGGCGCGCGAACGCGCCATCGAGGGCGCGGTCCCAGCGCATCTCGACCTCCGCCGGCTGACCGAGGATCGTGCCGGCGCCGCGCCACTCGCCTTCGAGCCGGTCGAGGACCGTCACCGCGGCGGCGTCGCCGCCTTGTCCGGCCGCCGGTGTCGCCGCCGCGAGCATCAGGCAACACAGGGCGGCCCGGCCGGGTGTCATGGCGATGGGCATCGTGCGTGACCTCCTCGGTCTTGTCGCGCCAACGGCGTCGTTTCGACCGCAGTCCGTCGGCGGGCGCGGCCGTACTGCGCGCCACAGGATACGCTGGGCCGCATGGCGCACCTCCAGCTCGTGACGCTCGTCGTCCGGGAGTACGACCCGGCCATCCGCTTCTTCGTGGACGTCCTGGGCTTCGATCTCGTCGAGGACGTGCCGTCGCTGACCAACGACGGGCGCCCGAAGCGGTGGGTCGTCGTGCGGCCGGCCGGCGGGCAGACGGGGCTGCTGCTCGCCCGCGCCGATGGCGTCCGCCAGACGCAGGTGGTCGGAGAGCAGTTTGCGGGACGCGTCGGCCTGTTCCTCCGGGTGGACGACTTCGCCGCCGCGCACGCGCGCCTGACCGCGGCCGGCGTCCGGTTCGTGTCGCCGCCGCGCGTCGAGGCCTACGGGACGATCGCCGTGTTCCTGGACCTCGAGGGCAACCGGTGGGACCTGCTGGGGCCCGCCGCCTAGCGCCCGTCGCGCCGGCGACCCCGGTCGTCCAGGCGCAGCGCCTCGAGCTCGCGGACGAGCGCGGCGTGCACCTCGCGGGCCTCCGGTGCGCCAGGGTCTCCGGCCTTGGTGAGCAGGGCCGCGAGGTCGGCGTGGAGGCGTACGGCAAGGGTCAGCAGGTGCGGGTCCTCGGGCTCGTCGATGTGCCAGGCGTCCACGACCGCGGCGGCCCTGCGCAGCTCGCCGACGATCGCCCCCGCGTCGGCGGCGTCCCCGCCCGGCCGCGCGGCTCCCGCATCCGCGAGCGGGCGATAGGCGGACGAGAGCGCCTCCGTGAGGTGGCGGTCCACGCGGGCGTCCCGGGGCAGGCCCTCCATGACGGCCGCGATGCGGTTCAGCAGGCGGCGCGCGTCGGCCGGACCGGGCCCGGGCGCACCCACGTGCAGCGTGCGCGACAGCGCCAGGACGCTGTCGAGGCCGCGCTGCGCCTCCTCGTGGGTCACGCGGGCGCGGTGGTCCTGCCACGCGAGGGCGGCGGCGCCCGCGAGGAGCGCCAGGGCCAGGCCGGCGGCCACGGCACGGCGTCGGCGGCTGCCGGAGCCGCGGGGGCCGCCGGAGGCCGGGGCGCCGGTGGTGCGATCCGAGGCCATCGCGCCTTCAGTGGTGGTGCCGGTCGTAGAGTTCCTTGTCTGCGATCTCCTTGTCGCGCTGGCGCGCGACGCCCGCGGCCATCGATCGATCGCGGTTGGCCTGCCGCGTGCCGTCGGAGTCCACGGCGAAGAGCGAGATCAGGCGCTCCAGCGCGGTGGACCCGCACGACGGACAGGCCGGCGTGTCCCCGGTGCGGACGAGCGTCTCGAAGTCCCGGGCGCACGACTGGCAGCGGTATTCGTAGATGGGCATGGCGCGCCGGCGGCGATCGGCCCCGCGGCTAGTGCTTCTTCGTGTCCGAGGGCAGCGTCGGCACGACGCAGGCCGCGTAGCGGCAGTTGTTGGAGTTCGCCGACCCGAGGGCCTCCAGGAACGCCACCGTCTCGGGAAACTGCATGTTGTGCGCGCGCGGGCCGTTGGCCATGTCGGCCACCGTGTCGCCCTTCCCGCCGCCCGCGTCCTTGTCGGCCTGGTTCTCGCCGCCGAAGACGTTGCTGGCCCGGGCGGTCACGTCGCCGCCCATCGCGATCAGGTACTGGATGAGCTCGTGGTCGGCGGTGAGCGCGGCGCCGTGGAGCGGCGTGTAGCCCTGGTTGTCCTTGACGTTCACGTCCAGGCCGGCCTCTTCCACGAGGTAGCGCACGGCGGCGAGGCGGGCGTTCGGCTTGAAGTTCGTGACCTGCGGTTCGATGCCGAAGCCGGCCGCGACGAGGAGCGGCGACACGCCGGCCGCGGACGGGATGGTGGGATTCGCGCCGACGGCCGCGAGCAGCCGCATGGCCTCCACGTCGTTGGCCTTGGCGGCGAGCCAGAACGGCGTGGCGCCGATCGGGTTCGCCCAGTCGCCGTGGAAGGTCCGGTACCAGGGCTTCCGCACGATGCGCACGTTCGGGTCCGCGCCGGCGGCCAGGAGCGCCTTCAGCAGCTCCACGTGCGTCGTCGTCTCCTCGGTGATGCTGGCCGGCGGGTACCACGTCCGTTCGGGCCAGCGGGCGTCGATCGTGGCCCAGAGGGGGCCGACGCCGGTCGTGGCGGCCAGGTTCGGATTCGCGCCGTGGTCGAGGAGGTACGCGGCGATGTCCAGCCGGCCGTTGACGATGGCCATCGTGAGGGGGCTGAGCTCGTCGGCGCCGCTCACCCGGTTCACGTCGGCGCCGGCCTCGACGAGCGCCCGCACCACGCCGTCGTGCCCCTCGCGGGCCGCGAACAGCAGCGCCGTCAGGCCGCCCATCGCCGTGATGTCGCTCCGGCCGCCCTCGGACGTGATCTCGCGCGTCCCCTTGCCGGCGGTCCGCTGCTTGTAGCGTTCGCCCATCGGGATGATCCGGCTGACCTTGGTCGCCCGGTCCGGATCGGCCTTGAGCGCCAGAAGCGTGCGCACGGCCTCCACGCGGCCCTGCGCGGCGGCGAACATCAGCGGCGTCTGCCCGTTGGTGGCGTCGGCGGCGTTCACGTCGGCGCCGCGTCCGGCGAGGAGGCGGACGGCCGCGGCGCTGCCCGCGGCCGCCGCGAACATCATGGGCGTCGTGCCGTTCGCGTTGGGGGTCACCGCCTCGGCCTTCGCGTCGAGGAGGAGCGTGACGGCCTCGGCGTCGCCGGCCCGCGCCGCCATCATGAGCGGCGTGAGGCCGCCGAGGCGGGTGGCGGCCGTCACGTCGGCGCCGGCGGCCAGCAGCAGGCGCACCATCTCGGGCTGCCCGCCGTAGGCGGCCCAGTGGAGGGCCGTGCTGCCGTCGCCCTGCGGCTGATTGACGTCGGCCTTCTGCGCCAGGAGCGCCTTCACGCCGGGCAGATCGCGGCGCATCGCCGCGTCGGCGACGGGGCTCGTCTGGGCCATCGCGGGGACGGCGGCCAGGACCAGCGCGATGGTGGCGGCGACGAGTCGTGTCGTGATGCCCATGTGCCTCGCCCCGGCGCCTAGATGGCGACCGTGCCCGTGCTGTCGCCGATCCCCGGAACGTCCACCCCGAGCTTCTGCATCACGGTCAGGAGGACGTTGGCCTGCGGCGTCTTGTCGGGCTCGACGACGTGCAGGTTGCCCGAGAGCGCGCCGCTCGCGTGGCCGAGCAGCACGAGCGGCACCCGGCGATGCCCGTGCACGTTGCCGTCGCCCATCGGGCTGCCGTAGAGCACGAGCGAGTGATCCAGCAGGCTGCCCTCGCCGTCGGGCGTGGCCTTCAGCTTCTCCAGGAAGTAGGTGAGCACCTGGAGGTGGTAGCGGTTGATCTTGCCCTGGTCCTCGATGGTCTCGGCGCGCTCGCCGTGATGGGAGGCCGAGTGCCACGGCGTGAGGCAGCCGCTCTCGGCGAACACGCGGTTGCTCGTGTCGCGGCTCATCTTGAAGGTGGACACGCGGGTCACTTCGGCGGCGAAGGCCAGCACCTGGAGATCGAACATCAGCTTGACGTGCTCCTCCCAGGAGTCCGGCACGCCCACCGGGGCGGCGGGCAGCTCGCGCTCGGGCCCGTGCGCCGTGTTGTAGGCCTCGATCTTCTGGATGCGCCGCTCGATCTCGCGGATGTTCTCGAGGTAGTCGTCGAGGCGTCCGCGGTCCTTGCCGTCGAGGTTCCGCTGCAGCTTCGCGATGTCGCGCGTGATCGAGTCGAGGATGCTCTTGTTGACCCGGTTCCTGGCCGCGCGGTCGGCCGACGACCCGCCCGTGCCGAACAGTTCCTCGAAGGCCAGCCGCGGATCGCGCGTCATGGGCAGCGGGGTCGTCGGGTCGGCCCAGCTGATCGTGTCCATGTAGACGCAGCTGTAGTTGTAGCCGCACGTGCCGGAGGAATCGAGGTTCTCGATGCACAGCTGGATCGAGGGGAGCGGCGTGTCCTGGCCGTGGGCCCGCGCGTACAGCTGGTCGATCGACGTGCCGTTCCGGATGTCCGAGCCCTCGGTCTGCTTGGCGTGCGCGGCGGTCAGGAAGACGGCGCTCGAGCGGAAGTGGTCGGCGCCCACTTCCTCGGCCGAGACGGGGTCGGCGGCGCCGCAGTCGGTGTGGCTGACCACGGTGAGGTGGTCCCGGTACGGCTCGAGGGGCTTCAGGAGCTTCGTGAACTCGAACTCGCGGCCGGCGGTGGACGGCGACCACAGGTGGTTCTTCGTCCCGTATTCGGTGGACCCGGCGCTGCCGTGCACCATCTCGATGCCGACGAAGCGGCTCTTGGGCGTGGCGAGCGCGCGCTCGCGGGCCGTCGCCGCCGCCGGCACCATGGCGTCGAGCAGCGGGAGGGCCACCGTGGCGCCGAGGCCGCGGAGCACGGTGCGTCGAGACAGGGCGCGCTTGGTCAGGTACATCAGTGGACTCCCTTGTCCTGGGCCACCGTCTCGGTGGCCGGGGCGAGCGTGCGCATCTGGAACGGGCCGCTCGTCACGATGGCCATGACGTAGGCGGAGACGCGATCCTGGCCGCGGGCGGCCTGGCGGGCCACGGCGCGCGCGGCCGGCATGTCGGTGTAATCCAGCACGCGCCCGAGCGCGTAGGCCAGCAGGTTCTCGGCAAAGCCCGAGCGGAAGGCGTCGGCGTGGTCCACGAGGGCCCGGCGCAGGCTCACCGGGCCGTCGAGCGTCCGTCCGTCGTACATCTCGCCCCGCGGATCGACGGCCGTGAGGCCGTCCCGGGTGCGCCACCGGCCCGTGGCGTCGAAGTTCTCGAGCGCGAGGCCGATGGGGTCCATGATCCTGTGGCACGCCGCGCAGGTGGCGTTCTTCCGGTGCGCCTCCATGCGCTCGCGCACGGTCAGCACGGCCTCGTTGTTCACCTGCTCGGCCAGCGGCGGCACGTTCGGCGGGGGCAGGGGCGGTGGGGCGCCCATGAGCACCTCCAGCACGTACTTCCCGCGGGCCACTGGCGAGGTGCGGTTGGCGAGCGAGGTCTGGGTGAGGATGGCCCCGCGTCCCATCAGACCGAAGCGGTTCGGATCGGTGAGCCCGACCCGGCGGAACGCCGGCCCGGCGACGTTGGGGATGCCGTAGTGCCGGGCCAGCACCTCGTTGACGAAGGTGTAGTCCGCGGTCAGCAGGTCCGTGATCGGCCGGTCCTCGCGCACGAGGCTGTCGAACAGCAGCTCCACCTCGCGGCGCATCGCCGTGGCGAGGTCCTTCGTGAAGTCCGGGAAGATCGTGGGCTCCGGGTGCACCTCGGTGAGACCCGTCAGCCGCAGCCACTGCGCGGCGAAGTGCGTGGAGAGGCTTTCGGCGCGCCGGTCCGCCAGCATCCGGCGGACCTCGCGCTCGAGCCCGTCGGGCGCGGCGAGCCGGCCCTCCGCGGCGGCCGCGAGGAGCGCGTCGTCGGGGCTCGATCCCCAGAGGAAGTACGACAGGCGCGAGGCGAGCTCGAAGTCGTTCAGCCGGTAGGCCTGGCCCGCCATCGCCGACGCCGGGACGCGCTCGAACCGGAAGATGAACTCCGGCCGCGTGAGGGCGCCCTGGACGATGGTCCGCACGCCGTCCTCGAACGTGCCGTGCTCGCGGCCCACGGCGTAGAGCTGCAGCAGCGTGTCCACGTCGTCGGCGGTCGGCGTGCGCCGGAAGGCGCGCCGCGCGAGCGTGGTGGCGATCTCCCGCGCGCACGCGGGCTCGGCGGCCGGCGTCGCCGGCGCGCACGTGAGGATGTGCCGGCGGCTGGGCGAGTCGGACACGCCCGACGGGTGCATGGGGCCGACCACCGTCATCGTCATCAGGTGAGGCAGGGTCGTCATGCCCGTGTGGACGCCGACGCTCACGTCCATGATGGTCTGCTCGACGAGCCGGACCGAGTCCTCCACGGCCCCGTCGGCCTTGGCGACGAAGGCCGCCGCGACGCGGTGCGGGCCCGCGGTGACGTGGACCGGCGCCGTCGTGAGCGGTCCCTCGTTGCCCTCGTACAGCGGGTCGATCGTGAAGGCCGCCACGCGCGCGCCGTCGATCGACACCTCCAGCTCCTGGCCCTGCAGCGACTCGGGGAGGTTCCCGCCGATGAGCTCGCCCAGGTAGTAGAAGTAGAGCTCGTTCTGGAACGTGTACTCCCCGTCGGCGGGGAAGTGGTGCGTGACCGCGATCCCGCCGCGGGTGCCGAGCGGGGCGCCGTCCACGTACCGCATCTGGTTGACGCGCTTGGGCACGTCGTACTTCGTCTGCTGCGGCGGCGCCGCCGGGTCGCCGAGCGCCTGGCGCGCCACCTTGTCGGCCGCGCGGACGTAGGCCTGCATCAGGCCCGGGTTCACGGTGAGGGCGTCGGCCATGTTGTCGAAGGCGCCCGTCCGCGCGTCCGGCGGCAGCAGGGCCGAGACGTCCACGTCCACCGCGAGCAGGTCGCGGACGGCGTCGCGGTACTCGCGCCGGTTCAGGCGGTGGAGCTCGGGCGCCTTGAAGACGGGACGGGTGGCCGCGGCCTCGTCGAGCCGCGTGCCGAGCGCGGCGCTGAAATCCGCGAGGGCGGCCGCGTCCGGCCGTCGCGCGCCGGCCGGCGGCATCAGGCCCGCCCGCACCTTCCTGATGACGTCCTCGGCGCGCTTCGCGTTGAGGTCGGGCCTGGCCACGTCGAGCTCGGTCCAGGAGAAGCCGCCGTTCTTCACGCGCTCGTTGTGGCACCCGACGCAGTAGCTCTGCACGAACGCGCGCTGGCCCTCGACCGTGGACGGCGGCGGCGCGGACTGCGCGGGGGCGACCCCGGCGCCGCGCTGGACCGCGAGGGCGGTCGCCAGGGCCGTGAGCCCGACGACGACGCGATGGACCTTCATGCCGAACCTCCGGACGCGTCCGACGCCCCTGGATGGAGCATGCGCCGCGCCGCTTCGTGCCGGGAGTCAGCCAATTATGCGGGTTGACCGGGGCCTGTCAATCGCCGCGGCGGCGGCGTCCCGGGTCATCGCGGAGAAAAGCAGTAGAGACGCGGGGCCGGCGCCGGCGCGCCGCAGTCCACGGTGGCGCCGGCGTTCCAGGCCTCGCCCGTCCGTCCCCCGGCCGCGCGCTCCCCGGCCGCGCCCGTCCAGTTCGCGCACGTCGCGTCGGGCGCCGCCAATCCCGAGGCCTCGCTGCCCGTGAGGACCGGCGTTCCGGCGGCCACGGGCTCGCCCGTCTCGGTGAGGAACAGGGCCGCGGGCAGGGTCCCGCGCCGGTGCAGGTCCAGCGGGCCGCGCGCCACGACGTCGCCCCTGGCGTTGTGCCAGGGGCCCCCGCCGATCCGATCGCCCGCGTTGACCGCGGCGGCGCCCTTGAAGGCCGTGCTGAGATAGGCGCGCCAGGGCCGATCACCCGCGCCGGCGGCCTTCGCGAGATCCTGGCAGAAGCGATCGGCGCCGGCCAGGCCGCCGAGCTTCCCGCCGTCCGGGACGCCGTGGCTGGAGACGAAGAAGGTCATGCGGTTGTCGGCTGGCGGCAGCGGCGCCGCCTTGGGCGCCACCAGCGCCGCGACGTCCACCGCCACCTTCCGGCCGCCGCGTTCGACGACCACTACCGTGCTGGCCGGATCGGCCATGAAGAACGTCGTGCCGTCCGGCAGCTTCGCCGACGCCACGTCGAAGAGCCGCGGGTAGCTGGCGCGCAGGATGGGCGTGATCTCGCGGTTGGCGGCGTCGAACGCGGCGCCGAAGTCGTTCCTGGCGCCGCCGCCGTCCGGCTTGACGTGACAGGTGCCGCACCCGTTCACGTCGGCCCGCCGCAACGGGTCGGCCTGATAGCGGGCCAGGTAATCCGGACGCGCGGCCGCGGATGCCGCGACGCCCAGCACGAGCGCGAGCACCCACGCGGCGCGCGCCGCGCACGGGGCAAACGGGGGCCTCATGGCGGGGGAGTGTAGCGCACGGGCGGCCGCGCGGGATGGCGGTCAGGCCTTCTGCAGCGTGAAGACCGTCACCTCGGGCCGGACGTCGAACCGGACCTGGTACAGATGGCCGACGCCCCGGCTCACGTACATCATCCGGCCGCCCGGCAGGTCGAACGCGCCGGCCGTGTAGCGGCGGTTCTTCACCGGCACGATCGGCGGCGGCAGGAACGGCGGCTTCACCTGCCCGCCGTGCGTGTGGCCGGCGAGGATCCAGCCGTCGAAACCCCGCCACGCGTCCAGGTCCGCCGTGTCCGGGTTGTGGCTGAGCGCCAGCATCGCCCGGGATCGGTCGAGGCCGGCCAGGGCCGGGGCGGTGTCGAACCGGCCGCTCCAGAGATCGTCGAGGCCCAGGATCTGCAGGCCCTCGACGTCGAGGCGGGCGTTGCGCAGCATGCGGATGCCGGCCCGCTCGTAGAGGCTGGCGAGCGCCGCCGCGATCTCGCCGTGGATCCAGCGCGGCCCGTACTCGTGGTTGCCGCAGGTGCCGATCGTGGCGAGGCGTCCGCGGGGCGGGGCGGCGTACATGCGCTCCACCTGCTCGAAGAAGCCCTCGTCGCGGAAGCTCACCAGGTCGCCGGTGTAGGCGAGGATGTCCGGCGCCAGGGCCGCGACGCGGGCGAAGACGTCGAGCACGTAGGCGTCGTCCACGCGCGGGCCGACGTGGATGTCGGAGAGCTGCACGAGCGTCGTGCCGATGAGCGCCTGGGGCAGCCGGCGGATCGGCAGGTCGCGGCGGACGATCTCCAGCCAGTGCGGCTCCCAGGCGACGGCGTAGGCGCCGAGTCCCGCCGCGCCGAGCGTCGCGCCCACGGCCGCGCGGATCACGCTCCGGCGGGTCAGGCGCACTAGGTCTCGCGGACGCCCCGTCCGAGCACCCAGAAGGCCACGGCGGCCACCACCAGGAGCCCGCCGTTGAGCGCGATGACCGTCGGCACCGAGGTCAGCGTGGCGACGTTGCCGCTGGCGAAGTTGCCGAGCGGCGAGGCGCCGCGGAAGGCCACCATGTAGATGCTCATCACCCGCCCGCGCATGTCGTTGGGCGCGATGAGCTGCACGAGCGACGTGATCATCGAGAAGGTGGCCACGAGCAGCCCGCCGCCCAGGAAGAGCAGCAGCTGGCTGAGCCAGAGCTGACGGGAGTAGGCGAAGGCGATGAGCACGCAGCCGAAGGCGAAGATGCCGCCGAGCAGCGACCGTCCCATGGCCCGTGACTTGCCGCGCCACGCCACCATCATCGCGCCCAGCACGGCGCCGGAGCCCGAAAACGCCATGAGCCGGGTGTAGAGCCCGACGTCCTGCTGGTAGACGTCCTTCACGATGACGGGCAGCAGCGTCAGCAGCGGCACGCCGAGGAACGCCGCCACGAAGCCGAGGATCGTCAGGGCGACGATGGTGGTTTCGCCCTTCACGTAGTCGAAGCCGCCCTTCATCTCGTGAAGGATCGTTCGGTTGCCGGCGGGCGGGATGTGCCGCACCCGCAGCGCGAACAGGGCCGCGATGACGCACAGGAACGAGAGCCCGTTCAGCCCGAAGCACGCCACCATGCCGAACGCCGTCAGGGCCGCGCCCGCGATGAGCGGGCCGATGATGCGCGACAGGTTGAACTGGATGGAGTTCAGGGCGATGGCGTTCGGCAGGTTCTCCTTGCTGACCAGCTGCGGGATGAGCGACTGGTAGGCGGGACCGCCGAAGGCCTGCGCCGTGCCCGTGAGGGCCGAGAGCGCCAGGATGTGCCACAGGCGCACCACGTCGAAGTACACGAGCGCGGCCAGGATGAAGGCCGACGTCATCTGGACGTACTGCGACATCAGCAGGAGCTGGCGGCGGTCCTTGCGGTCGGCGATGACGCCGCCGACCAGCGTGAGGAGCAGGATCGGCAGCTCGCCCATCAGCGAGTCGAGGCCGAGGAAGAACGCCGAGGCGCTGCCGGCGAGCGTGGTGATGAGCCACGCCTGCGCCACCTTCTGCATCCAGGTGCCGATGGTGGAGCCGAGGGCGCCGCTCCAGAGCAGGCGGAAGTCCCGGTGCGTGAGGGCCGACGCGAGGCGGCGTGCGGCCGCGAGGAGGTGCGCCTGCAAGTCCGGACGATCTTACTTGGACCGGACGCGGGCGCACATATTTTCAGCCTGGCCGCAGCCGCCGGCCGCACGCCTCCAGTGGCCCATATTGACCATATTATTGCGTATGGCTAGTATGGGTCCGTGAAGACGACGCTCGACATCGCCGATGCGCTGCTCGAACGGGCGAAGCGCCACGCCAAGAAGACCGGGCGGTCGTTGCGCGCGGTGGTGGAGGACGGGCTGCGACGTGTCCTGGACACCCCAGGCGCCCCGTCGGTCTACGACATCCCCGATCGGAGCGTCGGCGAGTCCGGCGGGCGCAACCCGCTGGCGTCGTTGTCCTGGGCGGACCTGCGCGACGAGATCTACGGCGGCCGCTGATGGTTGCCGTCGACACGAACGTCCTCGTCTACGCGCACCGGCGGGAGACGGAGGAACACGCGGCGGCTCGCGCCCTGCTGCAGTCGCTGGCCGGTTCGCGGGGGCCGTGGGCGATCCCCTGGCCCTGCGCCTACGAGTTCTTCAGCATCGCCACGAACGTCCGCCTGTGGCGCGACGCCGCGAGCACGCCCGACGAGGCGTGGCGTCAGCTCGAGGCCTGGTTCGAGGCGCCCAACGTGCGGCTGCTGGCCGAGCCCGAGGCGTTCACGCACGTGCTGGAACGGATGGTGCGCCGCAGCCGCGTTCGCGGGCCGGTGGTGCACGACGCCCGGGTGGCCGCCCTGTGCCTGGCGCACGGCGTCGAGACGCTGTACACGCGCGATCGCGATTTCGGGCTGTTTCCCGAACTGCGGGTCGAGAACCCGTTCCGGTAGCTACTGCCCCTGATACAGGGTGATCGTGAGCAGGCCCGCCGAGGCGAGCGTGCCGTGGACGCGCCGGCGGAGCGCGGGGCGGATGGGCAGGCGCGTGGGCAGGCGCGGCCTCATTTCATCGGGGAGTAGTCGGTGGCGGTGAGGAACACCGAGTCCACCTTGCTCACGATGCGCCCGTTCACCTGCGACTCGGCCGAGACCTTCTTCCACTCGGGATCGTTCTGGAACGCCTCCCAGCTGGCCTTGGCCGCCTCGCGGCTCTTGTGCGCCAGCAGGTACACGAGCTGGTTCTCCGACGCCGGCGCGTCCATGGGCGCCAGGTAGATCACGCTCGTCATGCCGTGCTTCTCGAAGATTCGCAGCGTGTGGTTCCGGAAGCGGGCGTGGAGATCCCCGAGCTTGCCCTCGGGGGCCGTGTAGGTGCGCAGCTCGAACACGCGGCCCGAGGTCTGCGCGCTGAGCGTGTGCGTGGTGGCCGCGCCGGCCGCGAAGCCGGTCACGAGGAGCAGGGTCGCCGCGAGTGGGTGCTTCATGGGCGGACAGGGTACACGGTTGGGGTAGGGAAGCGTAGGGACCAGGGACCAGGGACCGGCCTTCCCGCTCTTGACTTTCGTCTTTAATTCGCTATCATCGGGTTTGCGAACAAAAGGCGAAAACACCATGAGCCCAGCTGCCGTTCCTCTTCGCGTCGATTCGCCGGTGCCGGTCCGTGCCAGCGTGGAATCGCTGCTGCGCGAGCGGAAACTCGACCGCACGCTCACCACGTCCAGGCCGTCCGGGCCTCCGCCGGCCGGGGTGCCCTTCGAGGTGCAGACGCTGGACACCTATCTCCAGGGCGGGCTCCCGGACGGGCAGCTGTCGGAGGTGGTGGGGCCGGCGTCGTCGGGGCGGACCACCCTCGTCTGGCGATGGATGGCGGCCGCCACCCGCCGGGGCGACACGGTGGCCCTCGTGGACGCGTTCGACCGGTTCGATCCGGCGTCCGCCGTGGCCTGCGGCATCGATCTCGACCGGCTGCTGTGGGTGCGCGGGCAGGCCATCTCGAAGACCGCGTGCGCCGTGGACCCGGTGTGGCTGCCCGGCGTCCGGACGGTGGACGGTCCGGGCACGATGGTGGAGCGCACGCTCGACCGCGCGCTGAAGGCACTCAACCTGGTGCTGCAGTCGGGCGTCTGCCAGGTGGTGGTGCTCGACATGGCCGACGTGCCCGCGGCGGCGCTCCGGCGGATTCCGTACACCACCTGGCTGCGCGTGCAGCGCATCATCGAGGGCAGCGACACCACGTGCGTGCTCCTGGCGCCCGAACCGCTGGCGCGCAGTGCCGGCGGCGTCACGCTGCACGTGCAGGCGCCCGAGGGGCCGGCCGTGGCGGCGCGTGAGCGGGCGGGGGACGCGGTGACCACGCGGGTCGCCTGGCGGGGCGACCGTCCGCGGGCACGCCGGTTCGACGGCCTGCGCTTCGACGTGCGCGTGTCGTCGTCGCGCCGGCACGTGGCGGGCCGGGTGCCGCTGGCGGCCGAGCCGCGCGTCGATCGGCTGTGGGCGGAGCGCTGACGCGCCGGGAGTCGACGATGTTCGCTGCCCTCGTGTCGGTGACCGCACCGGTGGGAACGCTGGTGCGGGTCGCGCAGTCGTTTTCTCCGCGCGTCGAGATGGCGGGTCGCGTCGTGCTGTGCGACCTGACCGGCGTGGAACGTCTTTTCGGTGGTCCTCACGACGTGGCCGACCACATGCGCCGCGCGCTCGTGGACGCCGGCCCCGTGCGGCTGGCCCTGGCGCCCACGCACACGGCCGCGTCGCTCCTGGCGCTGGGACGCCCCGGCGCGACGGTGGCGGCCACGCCGCCCGACGCCCTCCGGTACCTGGCGGCCCTGCCCGTGGCCACGCTGAGCCAGTGGGAGAGCCGGGGCGACACGGGCCCACAGCCGTCGCCCGCCGTGGACGACGTGCCGTCAGGCTGGGCGCACCCGCGCCACACCCATCAGGGACAGCAGACGCGCCGTCACGTACGCGGACGGGTGGAGATGTCCGGCGGGCCGCGCCGCGCCGCCGACGCCGCGCGAGCGCGCGTGGGGCAGGCGCTCGACGTGCTGCGCCGCTGGGGCATCCGCACGCTCGGCCAGCTGGCGGCCCTGCCGGCCGACGAGGTGGCGACGCGACTCGGTCCGCTCGGCGCCCGGTGGTGGCATGCCGCCCGGGGGGACGATCAGGCGCCCATCGTGCCGCTGGTGCCGGAGGAGCCGTTCGCGGCGTCGCTCGAGCTCGAGTGGCCCGTGGAAGGCCTGGAGCCGCTGTCGTTCGTGCTGGGCCGGGTGCTGGAGCCGCTGGCCGTGCGCCTGGAGCGCGCGGACCGGGGCGCCGCCGTACTCACGACCGATCTGCATCTCACGACGCGCGAGCTTCACTCGCGCACGCTGCAGCTGCCCGCGCCCATGCGCGATCCGAAGACGCTGCGAACCCTCATCCTGCTGGATCTGGAATCGCACCCGCCATCGGCCCCGATCGACCGCGTGACCGTGCGCGTCGAGCCCACGCCTGGACGCGTCGTGCAGTGGTCGCTCATCGAGCGCGCCCAGCCGTCGCCGGAGCAGGTGTCCACGCTCCTGGCCCGCCTCGGCGCGCTCATGGGCGAGTCGCACGTCGGCTCGCCCGCGCTCGTGGACTCGTGGCGGCCTGGCGCGTTCGAGATGAGAGCTTTCGCGCTCAAGGACGGAGGGAACTACGCGGCAGGGACCGCGGTCCCCGGTCCCTGGTCCCGGGTCCCCAGTCCCTGCGCTGTCGCCTTCCGCCGCTTCCGCCTCCCCGTGCCGGCGCGGGTCACGGTGCAGGACGGCCGGCCGGTGCGGCTCATGCCCGATCGGCGCGGCCTGAGCGGCGGGGCCATCGTCGAGTGCGCCGGTCCGTGGCGGACGTCGGGGCACTGGTGGGATCGGCCGCCCGGCGACGCGTCCAGTCCTCCGTCGTCCTCGCGCGCCACCGCCTGGGATCGCGACGAGTGGGACGTGCTCCTGGCCGACGGCGTGGCCTGCCGCGTCTTCCTGGAGCGCGACGTCGGGCAGTGGTTCGTGGAGGGGTGCTTTGACTGAGAGAAACCCTGCAGGGACCGGGGATCAGGGACCAGGACAATCCGATGTCTTCGATTCGTTCGTATCGCGATCTCGACGCCTGGATGGTGTCAGTGCAGTTGGCGAAAGAGTGCTATCGCCTCACCGGGCAGTTCCCCCGGTCGGAGCAATTCGGCCTCGGCCAGCAATTACGTCGGGCGGCCGTCTCCGTGCCGAGCAACATCGCCGAAGGGAATGGCAGCCGGCGCCGCCAGCCCTATATCCATCACTTGAACATCGCCCTTGGCTCCCTTGCCGAGGTCGAAACCCACCTCGTGCTGGCCGCCGAGTTCGGGTTCGTCTCGCCGAACGCCGTCGCGACGGCAGACGAGTTGGCGACACATGCCGGGCGGCTGTTACTTGCGCTCGTCCGTTCGCTCGAGTCCGTCGCGTCCTGACCGGGCGGCTCGGCTCGCTCCTGGTCCTCAGTCCCCAGTCCCCGGTCCCTGATCCCTACGCTTCATGTACGTCGAGCTGCACGCGTCCTCCGCCTTCAGCTTCCTCCGGGCCGCGTCGCTGCCCGAGCCGCTCGTCGAGCGCGCGGCGCTGCTCGGCTATCCCGCCGTGGCGCTCCTCGACCGCGACGGCGTCTACGGCGCCCCCCGGTTCCACAAGGCCGCCAGAGCCGCCGGCCTCCGCCCCATCATCGGCGCGGAACTCACGGTGGGGGTTCATCAACCTGTAGGGACCAGGGATCAGGGATCACGGGAAGAACACGAACGCGGATTCGAGAGAAGAGCGAGGTCGGCGCGGCCGACACCATCCCTGGTCCCTGGTCTCCGGTCCCCGGTCCCTACATGTGTCGTTCCCGTCCTCGTCGCCTCCCCCGACGGCTACCGCAACCTCTGCCGCCTCATCACGCGGATGAAGCTGCGCGCGCCGAAGGGCGAGGGCGCGCTCACGCTCGAGGATCTCGACGGGCACGTCACCGGCCTGGTGGCGCTGGCCGGCCGATCGCTGCTGCAGAGCGAGCGGCACGGCGTGGGCGGGCTGCTCGATCGCCTGGTCGGCATCTTCGGCCGCGCGCACGTGTACGTGGAGGTGCAGCGGCACCTGCAGCGCGACGAGACCTACGACAACGAGATGCTCGTCTCGCTGGCCGAGGCGTTTCGGGTGCCCGTGCTGGCCACCAACGGCGTACGGTTCGCGAGCCAGGCCGAGCGGCCCCTGCACGACGTCCTCACCTGCATCCGCGAGCACACGACGCTGGCGCTCGCCGGCCGCCGGCTCGTGGCCAACGCCGAGCGGTACCTGAAGGCGCCCGCGCAGATGGCGCGGCTCTTCGAGGACCTGCCCGGCGCCGTCACCGCGTCGCTCGAGCTCGCCGAACGGCTCGAGTTCACCATGCAGGATCTCGGCTACCGCTTTCCGCGGTATCCCGTGGCGCCGGGCGAGACCGAGGCGTCGTTCCTCCGGAAGATCGCGGACATCGGCGCCCGCGATCGCTACCGCCCGTACCACGACAAGGCCCGCGCCCAGGTGGAGCGCGAGCTGAACCTCATCGAGAAGCTCGACCTGGCCGGCTACTTCCTGATCGTGTGGGACATCGTGAACTTCTGCCGCCAGCACGACATCCTCGTGCAGGGCCGCGGGTCGGCCGCCAACAGCGCCGTCTGCTACAGCCTGGGCATCACGGCCGTGGATCCGGTGGGGATGGAACTGCTCTTCGAACGCTTCCTCTCGGAGGAACGCGGCGAGTGGCCCGACATCGATCTCGACCTGCCGAGCGGCGACCGCCGCGAGCGCGTCATCCAGCACGTCTACGAGAAGTACGGCCAGCACGGCGCCGCCATGACCGCCAACGTCATCACCTACCGCGGCAAGAGCGCGGCGCGGGAAGTGGGGAAGGCGCTCAACCTCGACCCCGGCCAGATCGACCGGCTGGCGAAGGTGATGCACAACTTCGAGTTCCAGGACGCCGACGATTCGCTCGCGAAGAACATGCAGGCCGTGGGCGTGGACGCCCGGCAGCCGCAGGTGGTCCACTTCACGAAGCTCTGGCAGCAGATGCAGGACCTGCCGCGGCACCTGGGCCAGCACTCGGGCGGCATGGTCATCAGCCAGGGCGCGCTCTCGTCGGTGGTCCCGCTCGAGAACGCCAGCATGCCCGGCCGCGTGGTGGTGCAGTGGGACAAGGAAGACTGCGCCGACATGGGCCTCATCAAGGTCGACCTGCTGGGGCTGGGCATGATGGCGGCGCTGCAGGACGCGCTGGCCATCATCAATACGACCAGGGACCAGGGACGAGGGACCGGGGATCAGGAAGAACACGGGCGCGAATCCGGCAGGCAAGGTGCGGTCGACGCGAGGAGCGTCGACGCGCCCCCTGGTCCCTGCAGACGTCACGGCGTCGATCTGGCGCACTTGCCGCCGGACGACGCCGTGGTCTGGCACATGCTGCAGACCGCCGATACCGTGGGCCTCTTCCAGGTGGAATCGCGCGCGCAGATGGCCACGCTGCCGCGGCTCAAGCCGGCGTGCTTCTACGACCTCGTCGTGCAGGTGGCCATCATCCGGCCGGGGCCCATCGTGGGGCAGATGGTGCACCCGTACCTGGATCGACGCGCCGGGCGCGAGCCGATCGTCTACGACCATCCGCTGCTCGAACCGGTGCTGAAGCGCACGCTGGGCGTGCCGCTCTTCCAGGAGCAGCTGCTGCGCATGGCCATGGTGGTGGCGGGGTTCACCGGCGGCCAGGCCGAGGACCTGCGGCGCGCCATGGGCTTCAAGCGCTCCGAGAAGCGCATGAAGCAGATCGAGGTGCAGCTGCGCGCGGGCATGGCCGAACGCGGCATCTCGGGCGAGGTGGCCGATCGCATCGTGCGCTCCATCGGATCGTTCGCGCTCTACGGCTTCCCCGAGTCCCACGCGGCGAGCTTCGCGCTCATCGCCTACGCGAGCGCGTATCTCAAGGCGCACTACCCGGCGGCCTTCTACACCGCGCTCCTCAACAACCAGCCGATGGGGTTCTACCAACCGGCCACGCACGTGAAGGACGCCCAGCGCCGCGGCGTGCGCTTCGCGCCCATCGACGTGCAGGAGTCCGACTGGGACTGCCGCGTGGACGTGGACGGCTCGAT
>JBFWXO010000056.1:0-41465 GCA_050187355.1 Vicinamibacterales bacterium | reverse complement strand
CGGGCTATCCGGCCCGCCGCACCTGGCTGCACGTCATCGTGCGCGACGCCGCCGGAGGCGCGCTGGTCGTGTCCGGGGCGGGGGAGGCGACGGGCGCCATCGCCGGCAACGACGCGGACCTCGACCCACTGCGGTTCGAGCCGCACTACCAGACCATTCGCCGGCCCGACGAGGTGCAGATCTACGAACCCATCCTGGGCGACTCGAAAGGTGCGCCCACGACCGGCCTCGTCACCGCCACGCAGTACCTGAAGGACAACCGCCTGCTGCCTCGCGGCTTCGACAAGGCCACGGCGGAGGCGGACATCGCCGTCCATGGCGAGGCGCTGCGCGATCCCGACTTCGGCGGCGAGGGCGACCGCGTGCGCTACGAAGTGCCCGTCGGCGCCGCCGCCGGCCCCTTCACCGTGGACGTGGAACTGCGCTACCAGTCGGTGGGCTACCGCTGGGCCCACAACCTGGAGCCCTACGATGCGGCCGAGCCGAAGCGGTTCGTCTCCTACTACACCCAGATGGCGGCGCAGTCGTCCGTCGTGGTGACGGCCGCGTCCGTCCGGACGCCGTAGCCGCCGCCCGGGCTACCGCCCGCGTGGCGCGACGGCCCCGACGAGGGCGGTGAGGTCGCGCGCGAACGCGACGCGCGCGCCGGCGTCCAGGTACATCATGTGTCCGCCCTCGTAGCAGGCCGTGGTGTAGGCCTCACGCAGTGGGGATTCGAGGCGCCGCACCGTCTCGGCGATCTGGAGGCACTGACCGGCGTCGTTGTGTCCCGTGGCGACGTGGACGCGCAGCCGCGGATTCAGCGCGAACGCGCGGCGGATCCACGGCTCCGACACGCCCGGGGGCCCGCCGCCCACGCGGACCGCCTCGGCAATCGCGGCCTCACGCTCGGCGGCGGAGCTGCCCGGCGCGAAGTAGTCCCAGCGCTCGTTGACGCTCACCGGCGGCGCGCCGGCCGTCGAGGGGGCGGTCCGATCCGGCGCCAGGCCCACGTACTCCAGGGGCGTCTCGTAGCGCAGGGTCGTCCTGAGGTGGCGCTCCATGGCCGCGTCGTCTTCGGGAGCGAAGGCCACGGGCGTCGTGCGGCGCAGATCGAAGATGGGCAGCGCCTGTCCGCGATCGCGCAGGAGCTCGGTCCGGAACTGGCGAGGCGTGATGACCAGGGACGTGCGGTCGATGACCGCGACGGCCAGCCCGGAGTAGCGGGCGAGCGTCTCCGCGATGGCCGACCGTTCCTCGGCGCTCAGCGCGGACACGCGTCCAAGTGCGCCCACGTAGACGGTGGACGCCCAGTCCAGCACTTCCGCCCTCACGTCGTCCGGTGAGCGCCCCGAACCGACGAGGCCCTTGCCGTGCAGCATCGCGACGCCCGCCCACTCGGGCAGCCGCACGGCGGCCTCCCACTCCGCCGGCAGGGCCGCCCGGCCCAGCCCGAGGCCGCCCGAGGCCAGCGACACCGCGTCCACCGGTTCGCCCATCGCCAGCAGGCGCTCCGCCACGGCCGCGGCCCGGGGGGCACCGAAGCTCTCGCCCAGGAGGACGGTCGGCGCCCGAGGCGACGCGAACCGCGACCGCCACAGCCGGACGAACGACGCGAAGGCCTCGATGTCGCCGAGGGTGTTGTAGAACTCCGGTTCGAAGCGGGGCTCGGCCGCGCGGCTGAAGCCGGTGCCTATCGCGTCCACGAACACCAGGTCGGTGACCGACAGGATCGACTGTTCGTTGTCCACGATCCGGCCGCCGACCACGCGCGTCGGCCCGATCGAGGCGAAGTGCAGCGTCGCGGAGGGCGCGCCGGGACCGCCGTTCCAGACGAAGGTGACCGGCCGGGCCTGGCCCGGGGCGGAGGCGCGATACGCCACGAAGAACATCCTCGCGCGCACCTCGCGGCCATCGGGCCCGGTCAGGTCGAGGCGGCCGGCCTCGGCCGTGTAAGCCAGCGTCGCGTCGCCCTGGCGCCAGACATGCGTCGTCCGGACGACTGGCTCGGCGCCGCCCGCGGCCGCCGCCGCCCAGAGCACCACCGCCGCGCCGAGCACCCGCGTCCGCCTCGGCAACAATCCACCGGGCGTCATGTCTGGATCGCCGTCATCGGCGGCGCGCCGGCGTCAGCCCTCGCGGATCTCGGGTTCGACCAGCTGCTGGAGCAGCTCCAGCGACTCCCGCCACCCCAGATAGCAGCCGTCCAGGGGGATCGGCTCGGGAATGCCGGACTGGACGACCTGCAGGGAGGTCCCCATCACCGACGGCTCCAGGGACACGGTGGTCTCCATCTCGCCTGGCATGTTCGGGTCGTCGAACGTGTCGGTGTGGCGAATCCGGCCGTTCGGCGTCAGCTCCAGGAACTTCCCGCCGAACGTGTGGCGGTGCCCGGTCGTGAAATTCGTGAACGACATCCGGTAGGTGCCGCCCACGATCGCCTCGAGGTGGTGAACCTTGCAGGTGAACCCGTGCGGCGGCAGCCACTTCGCCAGGGCCTCGGGATCCAGGAAGGCGCGATAGACGCGTTCGGGTGGAGCCTTCAGGATGCGGTGCAGCCGGACGCTTCTATCGGATCTCTCAGTCATCCCCCCATTCTTCTTCAGGCGGCCCGGACCGGTCGAGTCTCGACGCCCGTCCCGTCACGGCGAACTGGTGCGCGCCTCGAGGATCGACTGGTCGGCGCGCGTGTCGATGCAGCGCAGCAGTTCGAGGCCGGCTCGGTCCAGCAGGGACGCATAGTCCTCGAGCGTCCGCTCCTGGCCCCCCGTCAGCACCAACATCGTGACGTCGACGTGCGTGACGGACGGCGGCGCGCTCCCCGCCGGCATCAGGCGCTCGACGACCAGCAGGCGGGCCCCGCCGGTCATCGCGGTCCGGCACTGTCGAAGGATGGCCAGGGCCTGATCGTCGTTCCAGTCGTGCAGGACGTCCTTCAGGAGGTAGTGGTCGTGGCCCCCCGGCACGAACCGGGTGAAGTCGCCCTGGATCAGCGTGCACCGCGGCCCGGCCAGCCCGCGGGCACGCGCGCCCGCGAGGGCCGACTCCCGGTCCAGCAGGCTCACGCGCAGGTGCGGCCACCTGGCGAGGAGCGCGCTGACGAGCGTCCCGTCGCCGCCGCCGACGTCGATGACGGCGTCCGCCCGATCGAAGGGGTACGCCGCCACGATGGCGTCCGCCTCGCCCTCGGTCATGGCCGCCATGTTGGCGTTGAAGATCGCCGCGGCGCCGGGCTCGTGCGCGAGGAACGCGAAGAACGGCTCGCCATGCACCCGATCGAAGGCGGCCTCACCCGTTCGCACCGCGTCCACCAGCCGGCCGAACGGGATCCACCACCAGGGCTGTCCGTAGGAGAGCGCCATGGGGCGCAGCGACCCCGGCACGTCGGCGCGGAGCACGTCCGACAGCGGCGTGGACGCGAACCGCCCGGAGTCCGTCTCGAGGAAGACGCCATGGGACGCCAGCGCCCGGAGCACCCGATAGAGCGCTCCCGGATGCGCGCCGACCTCGCGGGCGAGTGTGTCCACATCCTTCGGACCGCGCGCGAGTGCGTCGGCGAGGCCGAAGGTCGCCGCCACGTACAGCAGCTGCGTGACGCGGAACCCGCCCAGCAGGCGGGCCATCTCGTCGGCCGGCCGCAGGCTGCCCGTCAGGGAGTCGTCCACGAACCCAGGGCCTCGGCTAGAACATGCCGTTCGTGTGACGGGCGTCCGCAGGGACCACCTGCAGGACGTCCCAGTGCTCGACGATGCGGCCCTCGTCGTCGAAGCGGAAGATGTCGATGCCGGCCCAGTCCCGGTTCGCGTCGGTGGGCCACACCTGGTGACAGTGGAGCACGACGAGGTCGCCCTCGGCCACGGTGCGCACGAACGTCACCTGCTTGCCCGGGTACTCGCGGGCCATGCGCTCGAAGTACTCGATGAAAGCCTCCTTGCCGTCCGCCACGTGAGGGTTGTGCTGCGTGTAGGCGGCGCCGGCATACTGCTCGATGGCCTCGCGCGGCCGGCACTGATTGAACATCAGGTCGTAGAACGCCATGGCGTTCTGGCGGTTGCGGTCCTGCGTCTCGAACATCGCGTGCCTCTCCGCCCTCAGTGTTTCACGGCACGCCGCCCGCCGGATCGGGGAGTCGGCGCGACCGCGGCACCCATGGGCCCCGCGTCGTGCCACACTACCCGCCATGCGCATCGACAGGCGGCAGGCACTGACGGGACTGGCCGGGGCCGTCGGGGCCGCGGCGCTCGGCGCGCGGCCGGTCCTCGCGGCCGGGCAGGCCGCGTCGTCGACCTTTCCGCGGAAGGCCGACTTCGATTTCGCCGACGGAGTCACCTACATCAACGGCGCCTTCACCCACCCGATGCCCCGGGCGTCCGCCGACGCCTGCCGGGCGGCCGTCGGGCGGCGCAGCACGGTGGGCGGGCCGTTCGTGCCCACGCCGCCGGTGTGGAAGGCGTTCGCCGAGCTCATCAACGCGTCGCCGGACGAGGTCGGCCTCATCCCGAACACGAGCACGGGCGAGAACTTCGTCGTCGAGGCGCTCGGCCTCACGCCGGGCCGCGACAACGTGGTCACCGACGCCCTGCACTTCGAGGGCGCGCTCGTCCACCTGATGGAGCGGAAGAAGCGGGGACTCGACGTCCGCGTGGTGATGCCCCGCGACGGCCGCGTCCACCTGGCCGACCTCGAACGCGCCATCGACCGCAACACGAAGCTGGTCGAGGTGTCGTTCGTCGCCATGTACAACGGCTTCCAGCACGACCTGAAGGCCGTGAGCGACCTGGCGCACGCGCACGGCGCCCTGGTGTACGCCGACATCATCCAGGGCGTGGGGGCGGTGCCGTTCGACGTGAAGGCGACGGGCGTGGACTTCGCCGCCACGTCCACCTACAAGTGGCTCATGGGGGACTTCGGCCTGGGCTTCATGTACATCAAGGGCTCGCTGCTCGACACGGTCGTGAAGCGTCCGCACGTCAGCTACGAGTCGGCGCCGGACCTCGAGTTCCACTGGTCGCCCACCGACCCGGCATCGCCGCAGGCCATCAGCTACTCGCTCGGCAGGACCGCCGGCACGTTCCTCAGGCTGGGCACCGTGGCGAGCAGCGTCGCGGCGGCGCTCGCGGAGTCGATTCCCTACATCCAGCGTCTCGGCGTGGCCAACATCGAGGCCCACCGGGTCCCGCTCGTGAAGAAGCTGCAGGCCGAGATGCCGCGCCTGGGCTTCACGCCGCAGACGCCGCCCGAGAGCACGTCGCCGATCGTCACCTTCGCGCACGACGACATGGACGGCATCGCGAAGAAGCTCGCGCGGGCCAGGGTGGACGTGCGCCTGGCGCAGTACTGGATCCGGATCGCGCCGTCGGCCTACAACGACATGGCCGACATCGAGCGCCTGCTCGACGCCCTGTCGTAGCCCCGCTCGTCAGTCGAGTTGGCGGCGTGTTTGGCCGGCGAGCGACTATGAGTCGTCGTCGCTCGGGGATCCGACACGTGCACCGGGAGTGCGGGCGACACGCACGACAGGGGATAGGGGACCCCAGAAGTGCTTTGGACGGCAGGACGAGTCGCCGGAAGGTGCACGTGACCGACGCGACTCATCGGAGCCGACGGCTGAACACGCCGCCAGCTCGACTGGAACCCTCGGCTAGCGGCCCAGATCCGCCTTCAGCTTCCAGTTCACGCGCATCGCGGGCGGGCGATTCAGCCGGATGGCGCCGGGCTCCGGGCAGACGTCCACGCAGCTGCCCTCGTACCAGCACTCGCCCGGGTACAGCACGTGCGGCGGGCTGCCCTTGTCGTCGTTCGGCAGGAAGAGATCGACCGGACAGACGTGCAGGCACAGATTGCAGCCCGTGCAGAGCTCCGGGACGATCGTGATGGGATCGACGATCGCCTGGTCGGCAAGGGCGAACACCGTCTGGCTCATCGGGCCGCCTCCTCGCGGATGTAGCCGGCGTTGTGCGCCTCGTAGTTCGCGGCGACGTCGCCGTAGTAGTCCAGGGGCAGCGAGCCCACGCGGACGCCCGCGTCGTCCCGATGCACGGTCACGAACCGATGCCACTCGGGGGGATCCAGATCCGGGTAGTCCAGACGCTGGAACTGCAGTTCCCTGGAGCTGGCCTTGCGCGCCAGGCACGACTGGATGACGAGCTCGGCGTTGGTCAGGACGTTCAGCGTCTCCTGGACCCGGAGCAGGTCGTGCGGATTCCTCGCCACGAGCCGCCGGGCCTCGTTCGCCCACAGCTCTTCCAGCCCTCGCAGCCCCTCGTGCAACAGGTCGTCGCTCTTCACCGCGCCGCAGTAGTTCTGCATCACCCGCGTGATGGCCTCGGCCAGCGCCTGCCAGCTGATGCCCGTCGTCCGCTCGAGCGGCTCGTACAGCCGGGCGCGTTCGGCGTCCACCTGCGGCTCGTGAATGGCGACCTCGCCGTGCGAAGCCGCGAACGCCGCGGCGTGTCGGCCGGCGTAGTGGCCGGTGGCGGCGGCGTGTCCGACGCAGTCGGACGCGAAGAGGACGTCGCCCGCCGCGAAGAGGCCCGGGAGGTTCGTCATGAGCCGCCAGTCGTTGACCATGCCGCCAGGAATGCCGAAGAACTGCCGCTCCTGCGGCAGGAACTGGCCCGAGCGCCACCCGTCGCCGTAGCTCTGGAGCACGTGCCGGCCCGGGTCGAAGCCCTTGGCGGTGTACTCGCCGTAGACGGGCGTGCGCGTCTTGCCCTCGTTGCCGACCATCATCCCCCAGATGACCTTGCGCTCCATCTCGGGCATGGTCGTGAGGTCCGCGTAGAAGGGCAGCTTGTAGCCCCGCTGCACGGCCTCCTCGACGGGCATCGTCTCGGGCCCCTGGAATTCGTAGAAGGGGAAGTCCGGCTCGCCGCCGCCCTTCATGTAGAACTTCTGTCCGGGGGAGGGCCGATACCGCTCGTCCACCGTCGCCAGCTCCCGGCCGTCGCGATCGAGCCACGGAATGGGCCGGCCCGTGGCGTCCACCATCGTGCAGGCGTACCACGTGTTGTGGTTGTTGCCGGTGGAGTAGGGCGGGAAGCTCCGGAGGCCCGACCACTCGCCGCGCAGCGACTTCTCGAGCATCGTGAACTGCCCGCCCACGCGCCACGCCATGGCGTGGCCGTCGCCCGTGCACTGCGGCGGCCGGAACTCCGAGATGCCGGTGGCGCCGGGCGCGAAGAGCCAGAGACGCGTCGGCCGCGACATGCAGAACACGACGGCCTTCGCCCGGCACACCGTGAGCTTCCCGGTCCGGCCGTTCAGCGCGACCGCGCCCACCACCCGGGCCCCCATCCGCCCGCCCTCGGTCAAGAGGCCCGCCCCCATCGTGCGGTCCACGACCCGGGCCTTCAGGATCTTGGCGCCGCGGTACATGGCGCGCTTGAAGGTCGTGCCCCACACCCGCAGCGTGAAGCGGTTCACGTAGTCGTACGCGAACATGAGCTTCGTCGCGTCGTCCCGGAAGTCGGCGCCCTTGAACTCGTCGCCCGTGTCCCGGATCTTGGCGCCGTACCGCTCCAGGTCCAGGAGCCGGTCCCAGCCCTCGCGCGCCTCGATGTAGTGCGAGATCCCGTTGTTGTAGCCGTGGTGCATGCGCACCATGGCGTCGGCCAGCTCTTCGGGGGTGACCCGCGAGCAGGGATTGGTGGCGGCCATTTCCCAGTGGTCGCAGCCCGAGCCCATGGCGCCGCTGGTCAGCGTCGCCGCCTTCTCCCAGAGGACCACCCGCGCCCCGCGGCTGGCCGCGCCCATGGCGGCGAAGCACCCGGACGCCCCTCCGCCGATCACGAGCACGTCGGCGTCCTGACGCTCGATCTTCCGGTACTCGACGGGATACGGCCAGGGGAGGGGCCCCGGCGGCGCGCCGGTGGACATCGGTCGCTCATTCTATGATGTCGGCCGATGCTGCCCCTGCCGTCATCCACCACAGCCGTCGTGGACGCCCTGGAACGTGCACCAGAGGTGGTCGTTCCCCTGGTCCGCGAGGCCGCGCCCGGGGTCCTGACGCGCCGGCCGGCGGAGCGCCGCTGGTCGATCCACGAGCACGCCTGCCACCTGGCGCACGTCCACGGCCTGTTCTTCGACCGGCTCGATGCCATGCTGGCGTCGCCCGAGCCCGCCTTCACGCCGTACCTCCCCGGCGACGCCGACCCGGACGACCTGCTCCTCCGGATGGACCTCGAGGCATCGCTCGACCGCTTCGTCCGGGACCGCGCGCGCCTGGTCGCGCGCCTGCGGACGCTGTCGCCGTCGGACTGGGCGCGGACCGCCCGTCACCCCGAGTACGCCCGGTACTCGGTCTTCATCCTGTTCCGGCACGCGGCGCTCCACGACTTCCTGCACGCGTACCGCATCGAGGAGCTCGTGCTCCGGCCCGACTGGACCGTCTGATGCCCGCCCGGGCCGGCGCCGGGCGGGCCGGGTACGCCCGCCACGGAGGTGACCATGTCGATTGAGTCGTCGGAGGACTGGGAGGGCCTGCGGGAAGTGGCGCGTGTCACGCGCCGGGTCCTCGACACGCTGGAGGCGCACGTGCGGCCCGGCATCACGACGGCCGCGCTCGACCGGCTCGCGGCCGACATCCTGCGGAGCGAGGGCGCGCGCTCGGCCCCGGCGCTCGAGTACGGCTTCCCGGGCACGGTGCTCATCAGCCTGAACGACGAGATCGTGCACGGCGTGCCCGGCCCCCGGGCCCTCCGGTCCGGCGACCTCGTGAAGCTGGACGTCACGCTCGAAAAGGACGGCTACGTGGCCGACGCGGCCAGGAGCGTGATTGCCGGCGACGGCAGCGACGAGGCCCGGCGGCTGGTGGCGTGCGCCCGTTCCGCGTTCGAGGCGGGCCTGGCCGTGGCGCTGGCGGGCACCAAGGTGAACGCCATCGGCCGCGCCGTGGACCGCGAGGTGCGCCGCCACGGCTTCGCGGGCGTGCGTGGGCTCACCGGCCACGGTGTCGGGCGCAGGATTCACGAAGAGCCGACCGTGCCGAACCAGTTCGACCCCTGGCAGCTCGACGTCCTCACCGACGGCCTGGTGATCACCATCGAGCCGATGGTGACCGCCGGGTCGGCCACGGCGGTGCCCGGCGGCGACGGCTGGACGATGCGGACGGCCGACGGCAGCCTGTCGGCGCATTTCGAGCACACCCTGGTGGTCACGCGCGGCGCGCCGGTGGTGCTGACGGCGGCGTGACGGCGACCGGCCACACGCCGCACGTCACCTTCGTGCCTGGCGCCGCCGGGCTGGCGTCGTTCTGGGCGCCGGTGGCGGCAGCCCTGCCGGCGGCCTGGTCGCGCTCGTTCGTCGACCTGCCGGGACTCGGCGGCGCGCCTGCCGTGCCCGGCATCGGGTCCTACGACGACCTGGTTGCCCACGTCGCGGGCGCGCTGCCGCCGCGCACGGTGCTCGTCGGGCAGTCCATGGGCGGATATGTCGCGATGGCCGCGGCGCTCCTGCGTCCGGAGCGCGTCTCGCACCTGGTCCTCACGGTGGCCGCCGGCGGCCTGGACATGCGCGCGCTCGGCGCCGCGGACTGGCGCGCCGACTACCGCGAGTCGTATCCCGCCGCCGCGCCGTGGGCGACCGACGCCGTCCCGGACCTGTCGGCCCGGCTTTCGGCGCTCGACGTGCCGACGCTCCTGGTCTGGGCGACGCGCGACCCGATCAGCCCGCTGGCGGTGGCCGACCGGCTTCGGGCGCGCCTGCCGCGCGCGTCGCTGGTCACGTTCGACACCGACGACCACTGGGTGGCCCGCCTCCAGGCGCCGGAGGTGGCGGCCGCGATCGTGCGCTTCGTCGGCGGGACGGCCTGACCGCGGCGGCGAGGGCTACTCGGTGCGGAGCGCCTGGGCGACGTCCACCCGGGCGGCCCGCGCCGCCGGGATGAACGACGCGGCGACCGCTGCCAGCGCGAGCACGAGCGCGGCCCCGATCGTGGCCCAGAGCCCCGGCGTCCTCACCTCGCCGATGAAGCTGCCCGCCACCCGCGTGAGCACCAGCCCGCCGAGAATCCCGAGGACGATGCCGCCGGCCGCGATGACGGCGCCTTCGTTCAGGACGCCCGTGAGGAGCTGGCGCGGCGCCGACCCGATGGCCAGCCGCACCCCGAACTCGCGCGTGCGGGCGCTCACCGAGAAGGCCAGCACGCCGGCCACGCCGACGAGCGCGATGAGCAGGGCCACTCCCGCGAAGCCGCCGAACACGAACGTGTTCAGCCTGGTCGGCGAGAGCACCTCGGACCGGATGTCGTTCAGCGTGGCCGCGCGCTCCACGGGCTGATCCGCCGACAGGTCCCGCACGATCTTGGTGATGGGCCCGACCAGCGTGTACGGGTCCACGGCCGCGTGCACGAACAGGCGCCCGAAGTGCATCTCCTGCTCGAACGGGTGGTAGACGGTCATCGTCGGTTCGGGGACGATGTTCTCGTCGTCCACGTCGGCCACCACGCCCACGATCCGCCGGCCGTCGTTGCTCACGCCGATGAACTTCGTGACCGGGTCGGTCCACAGCAGGTGGCGGTTCAGCGCGTCCTGTCCCGGGAACATGCGCCGGGCCAGGCTCTCGCTGACGATCACGACCTTCTCGGCGCCGTCCCTGTCGTCCATCGTGAAGTCGCGGCCGGCCACGAGCGGCACGCCCAGTGATTCGAAGAAGCCCGGCGACACGGTACGGAACTTCGCGCGCGGGTCTTCCTCGCCGTTGGCCTTCTGGTAGCCCTCCACCGTGAACTGCGCGGCGAAGAAACCGGGGTCGCGCCACGGCACCACGGTGCCGATCGAGACGCGCTCCACGCCGGGCAGCTCGCTCGTCCTGCGAATCACCTCGCGGTAGAAGTCGTTCAGGTCGGCCTTCTGGCGGCTGAAGGACACGATCGGCACGTTCACGGCCAGGACGTTCCCGCCCGTGATGCCCGTCTGCGCGCGCTGGAGCGACACGAGCGTGGTCAACAGCATGGTGGCGCCGGCCAGGAGCACGAACGACGCCGCGATCTGGGCCACGGCGAAGAGCTTCAGGCGCCGGTTGGTGCCCGGGGTGATGCGGACGCTCCCACCGGCCAGGTTCGGTCCGCTCACTGCGTCGGCCGACGGCAGGCGCGGCACGTAGGCCAGCAGCACGGCCGCCAGCACGGCGAGGCCCGTGCCCACCCAGAGCAGGGTCGCGTCCACGGTCACGTCCAGCGCGCGCACCGAGAACCGTGCGGCGTACCGCGAGAGCACGGCCACCATCGGCCGCGCCACGGCCACGGCCAGGGCCGCGCCGGCCACCGACAGCACCAGGCCTTCGGCCAGCAGCGTGCGCCGCAGCGCCGCCGTTCCAGCGCCCAGCGCGGCGCGGACGGCCAGCTCGCCCTCGCGGCGGACGGAGCGGGCCAGGATCAGGTTGGCGACGTTGGAGCACGCCACGATGAAGACGAGGGCCGACGCCGCGAGCAGCACGAGCAGGATCGTCCGCGCGGGCGAGATGATCTGCTCCTTCAGGAGGACGGCGTCGATGCGGAAGTCGGCGTTGGCCGGGTAGTCCTCCGCGTGCTCGGTCTTGATGGCGCCCTGCGCGGCGACGAGCTCGGCGCGGGCGGTCTCCACCGTCGCGCCAGGCGCCAGGCGGCCGAAGAGCTCCGTCATGCGGTGCACGCGGCCGTCCACCATCGTGGCATCGAGGTGGTGCGGGCTCGTCACCACGTTGGCGATGATCTCCGTCTCCTGCGGATACGGCACCGCGGGCTCCAGGACGCCCACGATGGTTGCCGTCCGGTCGCTGAGGCGGATGGTCCTGCCGACCACCGAGGGGTCGGCGTTGAAGGCCGTCGTCCAGAACCGGTTCGTGAGCACGGCGGCGCCCTCGGCCGAGGGGCCGTCATCGGACGGGCCGAGCAGCCGGCCCACCACGGGCCTGAGCCCCATGACGTCGAAGTACGACCCGCCGACCACGCCGGCCTTCACGACCCTGGGCTCGCCCATCCCGACCATCGTGAACTCGATGACCGAGAAGTCGCCGAACGCCGAGATCGTGGTGACCCGCTCGCGCAGGTCCCGGAGCTCGGGCACCGAGAAGTTCGCGTTCTCGATGCCGATGCCCCTGGCCGACTGCCGGATGTAGACCAGCCGCTCGGCGTCGCGGTTGACGAGCGGACGCAGCAGCACGCCCCGGACCACGCTGAAGATCGCGGCGTTGGCGCCGATGCCGAGCGCCAGGGTGATGACGACGGTCGCGGCCAGGCCCTTGGCCCGGATGAGCGACCGCACGGCGAAGCGGAGGTCGGAAAGGAAGCTCATGACTGGTCGTCGAATGGGCGTGGCGGGAATCGACAGGGAAAGGCCGAGTCTAGCCCAAAAGAAACGGGACGGGACGCGGCGCCTCCGCCGCATCCCGTCCCAGCGTTCGTCACTGATCCCCTGTCTTCCTAGGGAATGACCACCGTCTGCGTCGGCGTGGCCGGGCTGGTCCCGCAGGCGTTCACGGCGGCCACGCTGAAGGTGTAGCTGCCGGGGGGCACGGGCACGCTCAGGCGTCGCGTGTTGAAGGGCACGCTCGCCGAGATGGCGCCGGATACGTTGAGCACGAACTGCGTCGTCGCGTCGCCAGTGGCGGCCGGGTCCCACAGCAACGTCAGGAGGTTGCCGGTCTTGAACGCCAGGAAGTTGGCCGGCGTGGCGGGCGCTCCCGTGCAGACCTGCGGGAAGGTGAGCGTCACCGCGTTGGACGATCCGCTCGTGCCCGCTGCGTTCGCGGACCGGACGGAGAACGTGTAGGTTCCGCCCGGGATGCCGTTGAACGTGAAGGAGTCGGCCGGCCCGATGGGCAGCGACCCCGACAGCGTGCCGCTGACGTCGAGGACGGTCGTCTGGGGCGTGCCACCGGCGAAGGTGTTGCGCCACGAGAGTGCCACGGCACTGCCATTGACCGTTCCCGTGAGTCCCGCGGGCGCCGACGGCGCCACCGGGACGTTGACGTGGATCCGGATCTCGTTGGAGGGCCCGGTCGGCGAGCCGTTCACGATCGCGCGGATCCGGACGTAGAAGGAACCGTTCGGGACCGTGAAGACGTAGACGGGCTCGGTGCGGCCGGTCGGGATGCTGACCAGCGGCGCGCCAGGAGCGATGCCGCCGTCCATGAGGTAGTTGGTCGGCGCAGGACCGGACGGAGCCGTCCAGCGAAGGGTCACGACATTGCCGACGATGGACCAGGCGTAGAGGCCCGACGGCGGCGCCGGCGTGACGGAGGACGCGACGTTGACGGTGACCGTGGCCACGTTGCTGAAGCCGTTCGTGTTGGACGCCCGGTAGGTGAACGTGTCCTGTCCCGCGAAGTTCGCGGCCGGCGTGTAGGCGAAGCTGCCGTTGGCGTTCAGGGCCAGCGTGCCGTGGCTCGCCGTGGCCACGAGGAACGCCGTCAGGGCGCCTCCGCCGTTCGGCGAGTCGTTGCCCAGCACGCCCGGAGTGGCCACGGTGAGCGTCTGGCCGCTGGTGGCCGTGTAGGTGTCGGGCGCGGCCACCGGCGCCTGCGGTGTCTGCACTGTGATGGTCACGGTCGCGACGTTGCCCGGACCGGCGGCGTTGGTGGCGCGATAGGTGAACGTCGCCAGGCCCGTGAACCCGCTCTGCGGCGTGTACGTGAAGCCGCCGTTTGGATTGAGCGACAGGACACCGGTGTTGACGCCGGTCACGACCGCCACCGTGGCTCCGTTGATGTTCTGGTCGTTCGTCATCACGCCGAGAGGCGGTACCACGAGGGGAGTATTGAGCGTCGTGGTGTACGTGTCCGGAGCGCTGATGGGCACCGGGGGCTGCGACGCGCCGATGACTTTCAGCGTGTAGTCCCCGGTTGCGTCGTGGCCGCTGTCCGCCGTCGTCACGATGACCACGTAGGTGCCGGTCAACGGCGCCGTGGCCGTGATCTGCGCCGTAAGGTCGCCGTAATGGAACGAACCACCGATCAGGGCCCCCGTGGGTCCGTAGAGGCGGATCCAGGGCCAGAACCCCGGATCGGGCTGGCCTGATCCGACGGGTATCTCGTTGATGGTGACGTTGAGGGCCGCGCTCTGGCTGGCGTGGAACGACCACATGTCCAGATCGCCAATCTCGATGCGCCCGGTGTACGGGGTGTTGTTCGCCATCGGCCCGCCATGGTCGCCGGTGGGCACGGTGAAGGCGCCCGGCACCTTCGCGAGGCGGAGCAGGTAGTCGCCGACGGCGTCATGGCCGGAGTCGGCGGTCCCCACGACCACGGTGTAGGTGCCGGTCAACGGCGCGGTTGCCGAGATCTGCGCCACGAGATCACCGTAGTTGAAGTTGCCGCCGATGAGCGCGCCGGTCGGCCCGTATAACCGGATCCAGGGCCAGAATCCGGGGTCGGGCTGCGTGGACGGCACGGGTACCTCGCCGATGCTCAATTCGATGGCGTCATCCTTGGCGGCGGCGAACGACCAGGCGTCCAGGTCGCCGATGCCAATGTGACCCGAGTGGTTGTCACCATTGGCCAGCGGCCCACCCTCGTCGCCGGTGGGCACCACGAACGACCCCGGAGTCTTCACGAGACGCAGCAGGTAGTCGCCAGTGGCGTCGTGCCCCGAATCGGCGGTGCCGACCACGACCGTGTAGGTGCCGGTCAGCGAGGCCGTCGCCGCGATCTGAGCCACCAGGTCGCCGTAGTTGAAGTTGCCGCCGATCTGATTGCCCTGGGGCCCGTACAGGCGGATCCACGGCCAGAACCCGGGATCGATCTGTCCCGGCCCGACCGGGACCTCCCCGATGCTGAGGTTGATTGCGTCGTTCTGGTTGGCGGTGAACGACCAGATGTCGAGGTCGCCGATGTCGATGAACCCCGCGTGGTTCGCACCATTCGTCAGGGCCCCGCCGTCGTCGCCCGTCGGCACCGTGAAGGTGCCTGGAATCCTCGCGAGGCGGAGCAGGTAGTCGCCGACGGCATCATGGCCCGAGTCGGCTGTTCCCACGACGACGGTGTAGGAGCCGGTCAGCGGCGCGGTCGCTGAAATCTGCGCCACGAGGTTCCCGTAGTTGAAGGCGCCGCCCATGAGCGCCCCCGTCGGGCCGTACAAACGGATCCAGGGCCAGAATCCAGGGTCGGGTTGCCCGCTGCCCACCGGAACCTCTCCGATGCTGAGCTCGATCGCGTCGTTCTGGTTGGCGTCGAACGTCCAGACGTCGAGATCCCCGACCTCGATGCGGCCGGCCTGGTTCACCCCGTTGCCGAGGGTGCCCCCCTGGTCGCCCGCCGAGACTCCGAACGTCCCCGGCATGCGGGCCAGTGTCAGGGTGTAGTCACCGAGCGCGTCGTTCCCGCTGTCCGCCGAGGCCACCCAGACGGTGTAGGTGCCGGTGAGCGGCGCCGTCGCCGAGATCTGGGCGACGAGGTCGCCGTAGTTGAAGTTCCCGCCGATCAGGGCGTTCGTTGGCCCGTACAGGCGGATCCACGGCCAGAAGCCGGAATCCGGCACGCGGACACGCTCGCCGATGCTGAGTTCGATCGCATCGCCCTGGTTGGCCGTGAACGTCCAGACCTGCACCTCGCCCGCGAAGGTGATCGTCCCCGTGTGGTTTTCGCCGTTGGCCAGGGCGCCCTGCGCCCATGCCGCGGCCGGCATTCCCGCCATCACCATCGCCGCCAGTACCAGACCAATGGCTCTCGTTCGCATGATGAAACTCCAGGCCCGAAACGAACTTCCCGCTACGTCAGGCAACCCGCCAACGGCAGAGCTGCGGCACCGGCCCGTGGCCGGGACCCGGTGCTACACTCCACTTGCGCAAATCCCCTCCGGGAGCTATCAGGGTCCCCCCATGACTCGCTCGACGGACTCGATCGACGACGACGGCGCGCGTCAGCGCCTCGACGCGCACTACAGTGCGGCGTACGAGGAGCTGCGGCGCCTGGCCGCGGCCGTGGCGCGCCGCGACTCCGGCCGGACGCTGAGCCCGACGGGCCTGGTCCACGAAGCCTGGCTGAAGCTGGCGAAGTCACCGGACTTCAGTTCCGAGTCCAGCCTCCACTTCAAGCGGATCGCGGCCAGGGCGATGCGCCAGGTGCTGGTGGAGGCCGCCCGCCGGCGCGATGCCCAGAAGCGGCCGCAGCACGACGTGCGGGTGGAGTTCGACGAGAGCGCGCTGGGCGCCGTCACCTCCAGCCAGGTCCTGCACTTGGACGAAGCCCTGAAGGCTCTCGCCCGGGTGAGCGAACGGCAGGCGCACGTCGTCGAGGCGCGCTTCTTCGGGGGGCTCACGGTGCCCGAGATCGCCGAGGCCATCGGGGTCTCCGAGGTCACCGTGATGCGCGACTGGCGCGTGGCGCGCGCCTGGCTCACCTCCGAGCTGAGTCCGGCCTGACGGATCTGCCGGGGCCGCTGGCATGGACCGCGACCGCTGGGACCGGATCCAGGACCTCTTCCTGGAGGCGCTGGAACTTCCGCCGTTCGAACGCCGCGCGTTCGTGAGTCGAGCCGCAGGAGGGGACGCGGACCTCCTCGACCGCGTGCAGAAGCTCCTCGACGCCGACGCCACGCCCGCGTTCGTCGACGCGGAGGTGGGCGAGGTCGCGCGCGACGTGCTGGACGGCGGGTCGGCGGCGGCGCCCGGCGTCGGCGAGACGATCGGGCCGTACCGGCTGACTCGGGCGCTCGGCGAAGGCGGCACCGGCGTCGTCTACGTCGCCACCCGGGAAGACCTCGGCCACGACGTCGCCATCAAGATCCTGCGCGACGCCTGGGTGTCCGAGCGCCGCCGCGGCCAGTTCCTGCGCGAACAGCGGCTCCTGGCCCGCCTGAATCACCCCGCCATCGCGCACATCCTCGATGCGGGCGTCCTCGCGGGCGGCACGCCCTGGTTCGCGATGGAGCTCGTGGACGGCGTCGCCCTCGACGAGTACTGCCGCAGCCGCGCCGTCGACCGGGCGCGGATCGTGCGCATGGTGCGCGAAGTCGGCGCGGCGGTCCAGCACGCGCACGAGCGCCTCATCGTCCATCGCGACCTGAAGCCCACCAACATCGTGGTGACCGCCGATGGTCAGCCGAAGCTCCTGGACTTCGGCGTCGCTCGCCAGATCGAGGCTGCCGCCAGCCGCGGCGCCACCGGCGGCCTCCGAATGCTCACCCCGGCCTACGCCTCGCCCGAGGAACTGCGTGGGGAGACGCCGGGCGTCCAGAGCGACGTCTACTCCCTCGGCGTGATCCTGCGGGAGCTGCTGGCCGCGGCCGGGCCGTCGGCGTTCCACCGCGTGAGCTGGCTCGGGCGCCGCGCCCATCGCTTCGACCGCACCGCCGACCGCGACCTGGACGCCGTCTGCAGGATCGCCACGGCCGAGGACCAGTCGCTCCGCTACCCGACCGTGGACGCGCTCGTGCGCGACCTGGATGCGTGGCTCGACGGCCGGCCGCTGTCGGCCGCCCCGGCCTCGGCCGGGTACCGGCTGCGCCGGTTCGTCAGCCGCAACCGGCGGGCGGTCGCGGCCGCGGCCCTCGTGGCGGCGAGCTTCGCCGGCGTCGCCGTGGTCGCCACGGCGCGCGTGGCCAGCGCCCGGGCCGCCACCGAGGAGGCCGCGGTGCGGGCCGAGCGCCGGCTCCAGTTCCTGCTGGATCTGTTCGACGGCGGTGGTCGTGGGGAGGCGCCGTCGGCGGAGCTTCGCGTGCTCTCGCTGGTGGATCGCGGCGTCCGTGAAGCCGACCTGCTCGCCAGCGATCCGGAGGCGCAGGCGGATCTGTTCAACACCCTGGGGCGTGTGTCGCTCGAACTCGGGGATCTCGATCGCGCCGACCGGCTCCTGGCCGGCGCCCTCGCCGTCCGCCGGACGACCGCCGACGCCGACCCCGCGGGCCTCGTCTCCGGGCTGGTGGCGATGGCCGACCTCCGGCGCGTCCAGGCGCGCCTCGACGACGCCGAACGGCTCGCGCACGATGCGCTGGCGGAGGCCGACCGCCGCCTGCGCCAGGACGACCCCGACCGCCTGGCGGCCCTGACCGCGGTGGGACGCGTGCAAGGCGACCGCGGCGACTACAAGTCCGCGATTGCGACGCTCGAACGAGCCATTGCCCTCTACCCGCCGGGCGGCCCCACCGAGCGCGACGCCGCCGTCGCCGTGAAGGCGCTGGCCGACGACTACTTCTACGTCGGCGACATGGCCCGGGCCGAGGAGGAGTCCCGCCGCGCCCTCGAGATGAACCGCCGCGCCCGTGGCTCGCAGCATCCCGAGGTCGGCCAGGCCCTCATCAACCTCGGCGCGATCGCGTCCTCGCGGCAGGAGCACGCGGAGGCCGAGCGGTACCTCCGCGAGGCGCTGGCCATCATCGACGCGTGGTTCGGCAGGGAGCACCCCCAGACGGCGTCGGCCCAGACCAGCCTGGCGCAGGTGCTTGCCCAGATGGCCAGGTACGACGACGCCCAGGCGCTGCTGGATCAGGCCGTCACCACGCAGCAGCGCGTGTTCGGACCGCTCCATCCGAAGACGGCCTTCGTGCACAACGAGGCGGGGATGCTCGCGTTCATGGCCGACGACCTGGAGCGCGCGGCGCGGGAGTTCGCGCTGGCCGCCGACGGATACGGCACGGCCGCCGGCAGCCACTTCCAGCAAGGCGTGAGCCTGGCGAACCTCGGGAGCGTGCACCTCCAGCACGAGGACTACGGACGCGCCCGGGCCAGCTTCGAGGAGGCCCTGCGCATCTACGCCGAGGTGCTCCCCGACGCGCACCCGAACGTGGCGATCACCCGCATGAAGCTCGGGCGCACGCTGCTGCGGCAGCAGCGCTTCGACGAGGCGCGGTCACACCTGGAAGCCGCCGAGCGGGTCCTGGCCGCGCAGCCGGGTCCCGAGTCGACGTGGCTGAAGGCGGCGCGCGAGGATCTCGCCGTCGTGCGGGCGCGCTCCGCGTCCGCGAGCGGCAGCCGCTGAGCCCGCCGGCCCCGGTCAGCCCAGCGTGGACTTCAGGAAGGCGACCACCTCGGGCCAGATCCGGGCCGCCAGGTCCGGGTCGTAGGTGCCGAGCGCGTTGTGCGGCGCCATGAAGGCGTGCCCGGTGCCCGGATGCACCGTGAGCGTCGCCGTCTTGCCCAGCCCCCGCAGCCGCGCCTCCAGCGCCCGCGCCGCCTCCGGGCCGAAGAACGAGTCCTTCTCGGCCATGTGGCCGCTGATGGCGGCCGAGATCTTCGCGTAGTCCGGCTGCCCCTCGCCTTGCGGGAAGCCGTAGAACGGGACCAGCGCCTTCACCTTGTCGGGCCGGTTGGCGGCGATGATGAACGACAGCATGCCGCCCATGCAGAAGCCGACCACGCCGATGCCGTCGCCGGTGACGGCCTCGTGGCCGGCGAGGAAGTCCACCGCCCCGCTCATGTCCTTGGCCGCCCGTTCCGCGGGAAGGCTCTGCATGAGGTGACCGGCCTTGTCCATCTCGTCGTGGCCGGCCAGCTCGCCGTGATAGAGGTCCGGCGCCAGCGCGACGAAACCGGACTCGGCGAGCGCGTCGGCCATCGCCTTGATGCCCCAGTCGAGGCCCCACCACTCCTGGATCACGAGCACGCCGGGCCCCGTGCCCGACGCGGGCGTCGCCAGGTAGCCCGAGGCCGAGTGGCCGTTGCTGGGGAAGTCGACGGTGGTGGTTGCCATGCCGGAAGGATAGTGCAAGTATCCCGACGCGTGGCCCCTCTTCAGGGTCTGGATCGCCGCGGTGTGCTGCTGGCGTTCGCCGGGCTGCTCGTCCCGCGCCAGGCGCGAGCCGGCCACATCACCGTCACCACGCTCCTCGGCACCGGGCAGCCCGGCTTCTCGAGCACGCAGGTCGCCAATCCCTACGGCATCGTGTTCGGCCCGGACGGCGCGATCTACTTCTGCGACCTCGACAACCAGCGCGTCCGGCGCTTCGGACGCCGCACCTGGCGGACGACGGTCGTGGCCGGCAACGGGCAGCGCGGTCACACGGGCGACGGCGGCCCGGCGTCCGCCGCCTCGCTCGACATGCCGCACGAGGTCCGGTTCAGCCGGGCCGGGCACCTGTTCATCGCGGAGCGCGACAGCCACGTGGTGCGCCGCGTCGACGCCCGGACCGGCATCATCACCACGGTGGCGGGCACGGGCACGGCCGGGTTCTCGGGGGACGGCGGTCCCGCGACGGCGGCCGCCCTCAGGCAGCCGCACAGCATCGCCGTCGAGCCGTCGGACGAGGGGCTGCTCATCTGCGACACCGGGAACTTCCGCGTGCGGCGGGTCGACCTGGCGACGGGCCTCATCACGACCGTCGGCGGCACGGGCGCGCGCGGACCGACGCCCGACGGCGCGCCGCTGGCCGGCACGCCGCTCAACGGCCCGCGCACGATGGTCTTCGATCGCGACGGGCACCTGTATCTGGCCCTCCGCGAGGGCAACGCCATCTACCGGGTCGATGCGGCGACCCGCACGCTCCGGCACCTGGCCGGCACGGGTGAGCAGGGCTACGGCGGCGACGGCGGCGACGCCCGGGCGGCCACCCTGGCCGGGCCGAAGGGCCTGGCGTGGGCGCCCGGCGCGCTGTACGTGGCCGACACCGAGAACCACGTGGTCCGCCGGATCGATCTCGGCACGGGGCGGATCACGACCGTCCTCGGCACGGGACAGCCGGGCGACGGCCCCGAGCCCGACGCGAGCCACTGCGCGCTGGACCGTCCGCACGGCCTCGCCGTCCGCCGCGGGGCGCTCTACGTGACCGACAGCGAGTCGCACCGGATTCGCGTCGTCCGGGGCCTGTAAGTGGCCGCGGGCGGGCCCCGGCTGCAGGTGGCGCACGGCGACATCACGCGGCTCGACGTCGATGCCGTGGTGAACGCCGCGAACGAGACGCTGCTCGGCGGCGGCGGCGTGGACGGCGCCATCCATCGCGCGGCCGGTCCGCGGCTGCTCGACGCCTGCCGGCGCCTGCCCGAACTCCGCCCCGGCGTGCGCTGTCCCACGGGCGAGGCCCGGATCACGCCCGGCTTCGACCTGGCGGCCCGCTACGTGATCCACACCGTCGGCCCGATCTGGCGGGGCGGCCAGGCCGGCGAGGACGAGGCGCTCACCGGCTGCTACCGGGCGTCCATGGCGCTGGCGGGCGCGCACGGCCTCACGTCGGTGGCATTTCCGGCCGTGAGCTGCGGGGTGTACGGCTTCCCGGCCGCTCGCGCCACCGCGCTCGCCGTCCGCGCCATCCGCCAGGCGCCGCCGTCGTCGGTCGCGGCGGTCGTGCTCGTCGGGTTCGACGAGGCGATGGCCGTGCGCTGGGGCGAGGCGCTGGCCCTGGATCCCGCAAACGGCTGGGACGCGGCCGCCGGCGCGATGCTGGCCCACCGGGACGGCTCGACCATCGGCGTGGACGTCCTCCGTCGATGGGCCGCCGGCCTGCCGCCGGGCGCCGCCGTGCTCGACCTCGGCTGCGGGGGGGGCCTGCCCGTGTCGCGGACGCTGGCCGAGGCCGGGGCCGTCGTGTCGGGCGTGGACGCCTCGCCGCGGATGATCGCCGCGTACCGCGAGCGCTTCCCCGGAGCCTGGACGGCCTGCGAATCGGCGGAACTCGGCACCTTCGCGCGCCGGCGCTTCGACGCGGTCGTCGCGATCGGCCTCATGTTCGTGCTCGACGAGGATGCGCAGCGGCGCGTGATCGCGCGTGTGGCCGGGACGCTGCCGCCCGGAGGCCGCTTCCTCTTCACGGCGCCCCGCCAGGCGGCGAGCTGGATCGATCCCACCACCCGCCAGGCCATGTGGTCGCTCGGCGAGGATGCCTACGCCGCCGTCCTGTCCGCGCACAGCTTCAGGCTGACGGGCACGTTCGTGGACGAGGGCGAGAACCACTACTACGCCGCGGAGAAGACCTGACGCGCCGGACGTCCGCGGCCGCGGTACAGTGAGGGCCGATGTACGAACACCGCCGCCATCGGCCGATCACGCGAGGCCGCTTCACGACGCGGCTGCTGCGTCACGGCGTGGCCGCGGTCGGTCTGGTCGCCGGATCGCTGCTCATCGGCATGGCCGGCTACGTGCACTACGAGGCGCTCTCCTGGCGGGACGCCTTCCTGAACGCCGCCATGCTGCTCGGCGGCATGGGGCCCGTGGACCCGCCGCGCTCGGACGGCGGCAAGGTGTTCGCCGGTCTCTACTCGCTGTACTGCGGGCTGGTGTTCCTGGTGGTGACGGGCCTGCTCCTGGCGCCGTTCGTCCATCGACTGCTCCACAAGTTCCACTGGGAGGCCGACCGTGAGTGAGGGTCCGGGCGTGGTGATCGTGACAGGCGGCAGCCGCGGCATCGGGGCCGCCACCGCGCGGCTGGCCGGCGCGCGAGGCTACGCCGTGGTCGTCGGCTACCGGGCGGACGCCCACGCGGCCGGGCGGGTCGTCCACGCCATCCGCGACGCCGGCGGGCGTGCCGAGGCGGTCGCGGCCGACGTGGCCGTGGCCGACGACGTCGGCCGCCTGTTCGAGGCCGCCGACCGCGCGTTCGGCCCCCTGACCGCCCTGGTGAACAACGCCGGCGTGGTGGACCGGAAGGCCCGTGTCGACGAGATGTCGCCCGAGCGTCTCCACCGCATGTTCGCCATCAACGTCATCGGCTCGATGCTCTGCGCGCGGGAGGCGGTCCGCCGGATGTCCACGCGGCACGGCGGCCGCGGCGGCGCCATCGTGAACGTGTCGTCGGTGGCCGCCAGGCTCGGCTCACCGGACGAGTACGTGGACTACGCGGCGGCGAAGGCCGCCATCGACGCCTTCACCATCGGCCTGGCCAAGGAAGTGGCCACCGAGGGCATCCGCGTCAACTGCGTGCGGCCCGGCATCGTCGAGACCGGGATCCATGCCAGCGGCGGACAACCCGACCGCCTGGAACGCATCGCGCCGCTGGTGCCCATGCGCCGGGCGGGCCAGCCCGACGAGATCGCGCATGCGATCCTGTGGCTGCTGTCGGGCGAGGCGTCCTACGCGAGCGGCGCCCTCCTGGACGTCTCGGGCGCCCGGTGAACGCCGGATCATCCGGCCGTTCACCCGCCCGGTGAACGTCCGGTCTACCGGCCGTTCAGGCGGCCGCCGCGCGCCGCCTGGGGCGCGCGCCCTGGATGCGCTCGGACACGTGCGTGGCGTTGGTCTCCACCTCGCGCAGGCTCCGCCCGATCTCCGACGTGGCCGTGACCTGCGACGCCACCGACCGCGAGATCGACTCGGCGCCGGTGTCGATGCGCTGGATCGACTGGCTGATCCGGCCGATGATGGCCGTGACTTCGCCCGCCGTGGACTGGATGCGCTCCACCTGCCGGCTGATGTCCTCGGTGGCCTTGGCCGTGTCGCGCGACAGCTCCTTCACCTCGGAGGCCACGACGGCGAAGCCCTTGCCGGCCTCCCCGGCCCGGGCCGCCTCGATGGTGGCGTTCAGGGCGAGCAGGTTCGTCTGGCCGGCCACCTTGTTGATGAGCGCCACGATGCTGTCGATCTTCCGCACGGCGTCGTTCATCGCGCTCACCACCTCGCCCGCGCGGGTGGTCTCCTCCACGGCCCGGCGCGTGGTCTGGGCGGCGTCGGTGGCGTCGCGGGCGATGTGGGTGTTCGTCTCGCTCAACTGGCCGAGGGCGTTCGAGACCGACTGCACGCTCGTCAGGTTCTCGGCGGCGAGCCCGCCCACGAACGCGACCTCGTCGCGGCTGTCGCGCATCTTGACGCCAGCGGCGTTGATGACGGCCGCGCCCTGCCGGTAGGCGCCCTTCAGGCCGCGCAGCAGGATCGGGCGGTGGAACTCGTCGTGGCTGCAGCACTCCATGGCGGCGGAGGCTTCGCGCACGAAGGAGTCGGCCGTGTCGAGCATGGCGTTGATGGCGTGCCCGACGCGCGACAGCTCCGGATCGTCGCCGAGCCCCGAGGCCCGGGCCTCGAGGTCGCCCCGGGCGGCGCGCTCGCAGACCTCGGCGAGGCTTGCCAGCGTGGCGGGCGTGGGTGTGGCGGGCGTGCTCATGCGGCCTCCGCGTCGAGGCGGGTGGAAGCGGACAGTCCGAAGACGAACTGGCTGTAGGTGAGCTTCAGATCCTTGAGCGTGGCCACCACCGCCGCCGTGCCGGCATCCACGGAGGCCTTGCGGTCGCTCACGGCGGCTTCCACCGAGAGCAGCGTCGCGTAGAGCGGCTTCACCTTGGCGATGGCGTCGGCGTGCGGCACCCGGCGGTTCGAGTGGTAGCCGACGTGCGCGCCGTGGATGTCGTAGCTCGGCGTGACGTGGGCGAACACCCAGTAGTGGTCGCCGTTCTTGCACGTGTTGATGACGTACGCGAACACTTCCTGCCGGGCGGCGATCGTGTCCCACAACAGCTTGAACACGCACCGCGGCATGTCGGGATGCCGCAGGATGCTGTGCGGCGCCCCGATGAGCTCGGCCTCCGAGTAGCCCGACACGCGGACGAAGACGTCGTTCGCGTACGTGATCTTCCCGGTGAGGTCGGTCTTGCTGACGATGAGCTCGTGCTCGCCGAAAGTGCGCTCTTTGCCGGTCAGTGAGACACGCTGTGCCGCCATGGGTAGCTTGTGCCGGGCGTGATGCTGGCGCCCGGACGTCCTCAGCGAAGTTATCGGCCCGCGGGAAGGACCCCTTGAGGCTCCGGCGGTGCCCGGGCCGCCCCGCCCGGCGCGCGCTTGCGGACCTCCCTGGCGCTTGGTACAGTCCGCAGTCGCTCCGCCGCGTCATGTCCACTGTCTCCGCCCGCCGTGCGGTCGTCGTGTGCGCCCTGGTGGCGGGTGTCTTCGCGCCGGCCGCCGCCGCGCCGGTGCTCCAGTCGGCCACCGCCGAGATCCGCTTCACCTCCCCGACGGCGTGCGAGGTCTCGCTCGCGGTGGCGGTCGCCGGCGCGCCGCGCGTCGAGCATCGCCTCGAGGTGCTGCCCGGCGGCAGCGCCCGGCTCCTCGAGGTGGAACACGCGGCGATCGCGACCGCCGCCATCGACGTGGGCCGGACGCGCGCGCTCGTGATCGAGTCGGCCGGGGGCGAGTACACGCTGCGGTACGTCGTGGAGCAGCCGCCGGATCGGCCCTACCGCTGCCCGCTGTGGCTGCCGGCCGCCCCGACGGACGGCCGTTCCCGGAACGTCGTGCTGCGCGTGTCGCTGCCCGAGGGCGCCCGGGCGGCGGGGACGCTGCCCGCCTTTCTGTGGGACGGCGCGCTCGGCGTGGCCACCGTGGGCCACCTCCCGGCGTTCGTCCTGGTGCCGTATGCCGAGCCCGGCCAGCCCCTGCCCTGGGACATCTCCCGCGTGATGGACGCGTTCACGGTGGCCGCGCTGGTGGCGGGATCCGCCTTGTGGCTGCGCCGGGCCCGGACCGCGCCGGCGGGGGAGCACTGAGCGATGGGGTTCGGCTGGAACCTCTACGGGTTCTTCCTCGCGGCCCTGATCTGGCTGGGTCTCTATTTCTACTGGGCGTGGCGCGCCGCCGGCCGCGACCGGGCACGGGAGCGGGACCGCCATGGTCGCTGACTCCGCCACGCTCCTCTGGATCTCGGTGGCGTACCTGGCCCTGGTGCTGGGCGTCTCGATCTGGGGCTTCCGCAAGAGCAAGACCGAGGAGGACTTCCTCGCCGCCGGCCGGACGATCGGCCCGTGGGTGGGCGGCGCCGTCCTGGCCGCCACCCAGATCAGCGCCGGCACGTTCGTCGGCACCCTGGGCCGGTACTACCTGACCGGCGTGAGCTGGGGCTACGGCTGGTTCGGCGTCTGGGCGGGCTGGGTGGTGTCGGCCGTGTTCGTCGCGCCGAAGCTCCGCAAGTTCGGCGCCCTGACGGTGGCCGATTACGTCGGCACCCGCTTCGCCAGCGAACACGCCCGGACGCTGGCCGCCGCGCTCATCATCGTCTGTTACAGCATCCTGCTGACGGCGCAGTTCCAGGCCATCGGCGAGATCGCGGCGGCGGTGTTCGGCGTCCCGCCGCGCGCGGCCATGGCGCTGCTGCTGGCCACGACCGGGTTCTACACGGCGCTCGGGGGCGTGCGCTCCAGTTCCTACATCGAGTTCGTCCAGACGCTCGTCATGATCCTGGCGCTCGTGTGCGCCGTGCCCGTCGTGCTGTCGCACTCGGGCGGGCTGACCGCCCTTGGCGAGTACGTGGGCTCGATCGAGCCGCGCGTCACCGGCTGGTGGTTCACGTGGAAGGAGATCCTGGCCACGGGCCTCGCCTTCGGCCTGGGCATCGCGGCGGCGCCGTACGAGATGACTCGCTACTACTCGATGCGCGACGTGGCGACCGTGCGCTACGCGATCGGCGTCTCGATGCTGCTCCAGGTCTGCATCGCCGCCTGCGTCCTCACGCTCGGCATCGGCATGCGCGGGATCTACCCCTACCTGCCGTCGCCCGACCAGGCGTCGAGCATCCTCGCCTCCACGGTCATGTCGCCGCTCCTCGGCTCGCTGTTCCTCATCGCGATGCTGTCGGCCATCATGTCCACCGTGAACTCGATCCTGCTGGTGACGGGCGGCGCCTTCGCCCACGACCTGTACAAGCGCCTCGTGAATCCCGGCGCGTCCCAGGCCCGGCTCGTGTGGGTCACGCGCATCTCGATCGTCGTGCTGGGCATCGCGCCCTTCTGGGCCGCCGGCCTGAAGCTGGGCGACGTGCAGGCCATCGTGGTGGAGCAGGCGAAGTTCATCGCGAGCTTCTTCTTCGTGCCCGTCGTGGTCGGCCTCAACTGGCGCCGGGGCACGAAGGAAGGCGCGATCTGGAGCATGGTCGTGGGATTCCTGGGCTGCCTCGCGTGGACGTTCACGGGCCAGCACACCGTGCAGCAGCACGGCATCGACTCGGTGGAGGTCGGCGTCGTCCTGAGCGCGCTGGCCTTCGTCGTCGCCAGCCGGCTGAGCCCGCCCACGCCCGATCGGAACCTGCGGATCTTCTTCGAGGAGTGACCGGAGTGCCCCTGTTCAAGGACGAATCGCTGGAAGCCGCGGCGCGCGAGGCCATCCGCCTCGACGAGCCGAAGGCGCTGCTCGACACCTTCATCCACCTGGTCCGGGAGTCGGGCACCGCCCACGAGCGGCAGGCGGCCGATTACCTCGTGCGCCGGCTGACGGCGCTCGGCATCCCCGTGACCGTGCACGAGCCCACGCTGTACATCAGCAACCCCGTGAAGGCGGAGCTGGCCGTGACGGCGGGCGACGCCACGCGGACGCTGCACGCGAGGCCGCCGGCGATGGGCCGGTCCACCGGCGACACGCCCGTCGAGGGAGAGATCTGCTACGTGCCGTCGCGGTATGCCGGCGGCACGGCCTCGCTCTTCGACCTGCCGGAGGCGGCGCGCGGCGGCGGGGGCGACGACCCGGTGCGCGGGAAGATCGTCCTCACCGAGGGCTTCTCGATGCCGGCCGCCGTCGGCGCCTTCGAGCGGCGGGGCGCCATCGGCGAGATCTTCATCCACCCCGGGACGAACGTCCACGAGGGCATCTGCACGTCGATCTGGGGCGCGCCCACGGCCGAGTCGCTCGGCCGCAAGCCCGCGATTCCCGTCGTGTGCATCAACCACCCCGACGGCCTGGCCCTCATCGCCGACATCGAGCGGGGCGCCACGCGCGCGTCGATCCGGACGTGGCTCGACGAGGGCTGGAAGCCGTGTCCGCTGCCCGTCGTGGAGATTCCCGGCACCGAGGACCCGGACGAGTTCCTCTTGGTGCACGGCCACTACGACTCGTGGTACGAGGGCATCGGCGACAACGCGACCGGCGATGCGGCCCTGCTCGAGCTCGCGCGCGTGCTGTGGGGCCTGCGCGGCCGCCTGAAGCGATCGGTCCGCATCGCCTGGTGGCCCGGGCACTCCACGGGCCGCTACGCGGGCTCCACCTGGTACGCCGATACGTTCGCCGACGAGCTCGACGAGCACTGCATCGCGCAGCTCGACATCGACTCGCCCGGGTGCGAGGGCGCCACGGCCTACGAGGAAGTGATGTGGATGGCCGAGGCCGACGCGTTGTGCCGCGCGTCGATCAAGGACGCCCTGGGGCTCGACAGCCAGCGGGTGCGGCCGCTCCGGGCCGGCGACTATTCGTTCAACCAGATCGGTCCGACCGGGCTCTACATGCTGCTGTCGAACATCCCGATCGAGGAGCGCAAGCGGCGCGGCTATTACGCGGTCGGCGGGTGCGGCGGGAACATCGCCTGGCACACGCCCGACGACCTGATGCCGGTGGCGGACCTGGAGATCCTGCGCCGCGACCTGGCCGTGTACCTGACGACCATCGTCCGCATCCTGAACGCGCCCCTCCATCCCTTCGACTACGCCGCCGCGGTCGAGGAGATGCGGGCCGTGGTAGCCGGCTATCACGACCAGGCCCGGGGACTCGTGGACCTGTCGGCGGTGGTGGACGACCTGGGACGCCTGGCCGTGGAGATCGCGGGCTGGCAGGACGCGGCCGCCGCCGATGCCGCGGTCGCGGCGGCGCCCGAGCGGCGTGAGGACAATGCCGCGCTTCGGCGGATCGCCCGCCTGCTCGTGCCCCTGAACTACGCCAGGGGCGAGCGCTTCGACCACGACCCGGCCTTGAAGTTCGGCGCCGTGCCGCGGCTCGAGGCGGCCGCGTCGATCGCCTCGGCGGCGCCGGAGCTCCAGCCGTTCCTGAAGGTCGGGCTCCAGCGCGAGGTGAACAAGGTGCGGGCCGTGCTGCGTGCCGTCCGGCGCGAGCTGACGAGGTAGCCGTGTCGGACGATCAGACGGCACAGGAGCTGGCCGCGCACCTCGCGGCGGCGGCGGAACTGCGTCAGGCGGGCCGCGGCGACGAGGCGTGGTCCCACCTGATCGCGGCCGAGACCATCTGCCGGTCCACGGGACGCCGGCGGGATCTCGTGATCACGCTGGCCGGTCTCGCGCAGCTGCACCGCGACGGGGGCGACACGGCCAGCGCGGCCCCGCTCTACGACGAAGCCGTGACGCACGCCCGTCAACTGGGCGATCGGCATCTGCTGGCGCATGCGATGCGGCACCTCGGCGAGGTCCAGGTGGAGCTCAGGGCCTTCGATCGCGCGCAGCAGCTCCTTCGCGACGCCCTGGACCTGTACCGCGGGCATCCCGCGACCGATGCCCTCGACCTGGCCAACACCGTCCGGCCGCTGGCCGTCTGCCTCGAGCGCCAGGGCGCGCCGGCCGAGGCGCTGCCCCTGTGGCTCGAGACGCGCAGCCTGTACGCCTCGCTCGGCATCGACGCGGGCGTCGCCGAGTGCGACGCTGCGATCGTCCGGCTCGGCGGCGCGACGTCGTCATAGGCGGCGCGGACGACGCGAGCCGCCTCGGCACTCGACCGTCCCGTCCGGCCGTCCCTCAGAAGGTCAGGCGAAGTCCGATCCGGCCCTGCCGCGGCAGTCGCCAGCGCGTCGGCACTCCCAGGTTGGGCCCCGAGTTCGCGATGACCACGTCGCCGGACTCGGAGTCGGGCACGCCCTGGTTGGAGACGTTGAACACATCGACGAAGCTGCTCAAGACGCGGCCTCGGACCGAGACCGCCTTCTCGAGATGGAGGTCGAGCTGATTGATGGCCGGCAGCCGGCGCGTGCCGCGCGGCTCGACCCGGATGGCCTCGTTTCCTTGTGGGAGGCCGGTGGCCATGAAGACACGGCCCCACGCCCCGCCCGTCAGATAGCGATACACGCCGCTCGCCACCCAGCCCCCGTACCGCCGCGGGCTCCACAGCGCCAGCACCTTCACCTCGTTGGCCGGATCGAAGGGCGTCAGCTCGTCACCGTTGATCAGCCGATTCGGATTGGCCGCATTGAACACGCGCACGCCGGCATTGGCATGCAGGCCGGTGGTGACCGTGCCTCGCGTCTGGGACCTGGTGTACGACGCCTGCAGTTGCACAGGGCCGGTGGCCGTCGTGCGCAGCACGACCTGGCCGCCACGATACTGCCGCCAGCCGTTCTCGAGGTTCCCGTACCGCTGGAAGACCGTCCCGGATGTTCCGGTCAGCACCTGCGAATACACCGTGAACACGGCGCCGTCATCCTGCGTGCCCAGGCGGCCGTCCGGACCGGGGTCCTGGCGTGCCACCGGTGTCCAGGCGACGTTGTCAGGCGCATACGCGAGGAACGAGCGGAACTCCCGGTGGATGTACTGGCCGAGCACGGTGAGCCCGGCGAACAGTTGCTGTTCGACACCACCCACGAACTGGTCGACGTACGAGTGCCGGATGTCGTCGTCGAGCAGCCTGGTCCGGAAATCCGTTCGCCGAATCTCCTCGAACACTCGGGGCGCCACCACTTGCGCCAGGATCTGCAGCGGGCGCTGCGCCGTATCAGCGAGCAGCACCGGCTGCGAAAACGCCGGGTCGGTGTAGCGCCCGACATGGGCGCGGACCACGGTGCGGTGATCGCGCCGCACATCCCAGGCGAGGCCGAGCCGCGGTGACAGCGGACGGGTCGAGAGCACCTCACCCGCGGCCGCCGTCGACCAGGCGAAACGGTCGATGCGCATGCCCGGCGACAGCGTCAGACGGGACCCGAGGCTCACGCGATCCTGCAGGTATGCCGTCAGGCGCGCCGTATCGCCACGAAGGGACTGCGTGCCGAAGCCCTCGAAGTACTGCACGAGGGACGGACTGCCGTTGTTGTCGAGGTACGCCAGCCCGCCGGAATAGCCGGAGGTGGTCTGTGCGTGCGCCCGCTCGCCCAGGACGCCGACCTTGAGCTCGTGCGTCTGGCGGCCCAACCGCCCGAACCACGTGGCCGACGCCGACACGGTGTTCCGCCACATGTCGTCCCGGCTGTGGAAGAGCAGATTCACCGAATAGGCGCCGGTCACCTGGTCGACGTGTCCTGGCGGGCCATCGAGCGCCCCCGGGGCCTGCGGGGCGGTGATGCCGGGACTTCTGGCTCCCGAGTACACAGCCTCGAACAACGCGTCGCCAGCGGCGTGCAGGACGCGGAGGTTGCCGCTCACCTGGGGCTGCCGGTACTCCGCGGCCGCTTCACTGGGCACGGTCGACGACAGTCCGAAGTTGCGCACCTGACGTCGGCCGCCCTGCAGGAACCCTTCGACGAGCCCGGCGGGCCATGCCTTCCATGTGACCTTGGCGATCCCGCGCGTGTCGCGCTCGCGTTGCATGTCAGCGCCGTTGTACCCGGCCGGGGCGCCGTCGCTCGTCGTGTGATCGAGGCCCGCGAAAAACCAGAGCCGGTCGATCCGCACCGGTCCTCCGAGCTGGGCATTGGCATTCCAATAGGTCTCGACCCGCGCCGACGTGAACTGACGCTGCAGCGCCGCCGAGAGCGCGCGGGTGTTCACGGCCACCCACGAGCTCGGATTCGACCAGCCCTCGGCCAGGCCGGAGTAGCGGTTGGTCCCGGATCGTGTCGTGCCGAAGGCCGTCAGGCCGGTCGACACGCCGTACTGCGCGTCGGCCCCGAGGCCGACCCCTTGGACCTCCTGCAGCCAGTTCTGTGAAAAGCGGAGCCACGGGTTCTGCTCGGACGCCTCCGTGGTGTCGACCCCGTCGACGACGAGGCCGTTACTCAGCTTCGATCCGCCAAGTGCCTGATCGCCCGCCACGCCCGGGAACAGGTTGAGGAGATCCGAGAACGTCCGCGACGTCGGGAGTCCGCGCAGCATCGGCTCGCCCACGGTGTAGGTGACCGCCGCGGTCGTGACGTCGATCGCGGGCCTGGCGGCCTCGGCGCGTGCCTGCTCCACCTGCGCCGCGACGCCGAGCTCGGTGTCGAGAGTGAGCGTGGCGCCGGGCAGCAACCTGAGCCGGTCCGTGGTGACCGTGGTGAAGCCCGGGGCCGACACGCTCGCGGTGTAGTCGCCGGGCGGCAGCGCCGCCGCGCGCCACTGCCCGTCTGCGCCGCTCGTGTAGGTCCTCGGTCCGCCGATGAGCTGCGGCGCGCTGACGACGACCGTGGCGCCGGCGACGACGGCGCGCGTGGCGTCCCAGACGGTGCCCCGCAACTGCCCGTCCGGCGGCGCCTGCGCCGCCGCGTGCGACGCGAGGCAGACCGTGACGACCAGCGGGTGGATGACCACGCGGCTGAACATCGACCCTCCATCCATGCACGGACGGAACGCGACAGCGTAACAAGGCCACCGCCGCGCCCGGCCAGTACATTCGTACCACGGAGCAGGCAACAAAAGGGGGCGGACGCGGGCGCCCGCCCCTCGACTCGACGTCACTCACTGGTCAACGGTCTCGTTCGACGCGTCGGCCTGCCGGCTTCGGAGCACCAGGTCCAGCCGGTTCCGAACGCCCAGCTTGGCGTAGATGACCGACAGGCGGTTGCGCACGGTCTGTTCCCGCAGCCCGAGCCGCTCGGCGATCTCGCGGTTGGTCGACCCAGCCTGAAGGACGCGAACCAGTTGCCGCTCCCTGACCGTCAGCTCTGGTCGCACGCCGGCACCGTTCACTCTCGCTGCTGCTACGGCGCCGGACAGTCCGCGGGGTTGACGCACTGCACCGTCAGCGTGAACGGCATCGAGTACGTGCCCTCGGACGTGATCGACTTCTGCTTGCCGGAGAGCTGGACTTGCTTGAACAACTCGGCGACGTCGGTCCCCGGCACGGTGGCCGAGGCGGTGAACGTCCAGGTGCCGGGCGCCGTGCGCGTGACCCGGGTCAGCGTGGTGTCCTCGTTGTCGGCGATGCCGCAGTAGCCGGTGGCGTAATTCTTGTTGGTGAGGCACAGGTTCCACTGCGCCCCGCTGTGTTCGCCGAGCCAGATGTGGAAGCCCGAGATGTGCTCTGTCCCCACCGCCATGCCCAGCATGCCATTTGCCACCAACGTGCCGTCGACGTTCCTGATGCCCGCATTGAACTGCGGGGTCTTCACCATGCTCGCGCCGAACGGCACCTCGCCACAGTTGCTGAGGCAGGTGTCAAAGGTGAAGCCGATGCTACGCGTGGTCCTGACCCCGTAGATCTTCAGTACGCCGTTGTTGGCCTTGTCGATATAGGCGACGACGCCGGCGACCCCGTCCTGGTAGGCGACGCCGGGGGTGTCGCTCACGATCTTGTCTCCCGGGTTGTCCCCGAACCAGAACTTCAGCGACGGATTCTTGAGTGGCGGCGCGGCGGCGAGGTCCACCGAGGGGCCCCCAACGATCAGAGCCACCCCCAGGATGGCGGGCACGATGAGCAGTCGCATGTGATCCCTCCCGACACGTCCCGTGTCGTGGCGGCCGCGCCGGGCGTCGACCGGGCGCTATCAGGTGAAACGCCATCCCGGGCGGCAGCGGACATCGCTTCCCCGAGGAAGTCCGCTGACTGGTTTCGGCTACCATGCGGGGCGCCCGTGAGCGACCGCCGTCCCGCCCCGTCGTCGCCGGCCGAGAGCACGCTGTCGCTGCTCGAGCGGGCCCGTGCTGGTGACCAGGCCGCCATCGACGCCCTGTTCGCCCGCTGCTTCCCGCCGCTCGTCCGATGGGCCCGCGGCCGCCTGCCCCAGTGGGCGCGGGACATGGCCGACACGCAGGACGTTGTCCAGGAAGCCGTGGCACAGACGTTTAAGCATCTGGAGACCTTTGACGCCCGCGGGGAGGGGGCGCTGCAGGCGTATCTGCGGCAGGCGGTGATGAACCGCATTCGCGACCACATTCGCCGGGCGGGACGCCGGCCGGCGGCTGGCGGCGAGCTCGACTCGCAGATCGCCGACGAGCGTCCGTCTCCGCTCGAGGAGGCGGTCGGGCGTCAGGCCGTCGAGCGGTATGAGGTGGCGCTGGCCCGGCTCACGCCCACTGACCGCGAGCTGGTCGTGGCCAGCGTGGAGCTTGGCTACACGTTCGAGCAACTGGCCGAGGCGACGGGGCGCGCGAGCCCAGATGCCGCGCGCAAGGCGGCGCGCCGGGCCCTGGTGAAGCTGGCAGAGGAGATGGCGCGTGGATAGAGAAACGCGGCTGGGCATCCTGGCGGCGTCCATCCTCGACGGGACGCCCGTCGACTGGTCGAGGGCCGAGAGCACCGAACTGCCCGGGGACCGGGAGGTCGTCGACCAGCTCCACGTGTTGTCTCGGATCGCCGCCCTCCACCGGGCGAGCTCGGTCGCCGCCTCGGACGCCGTCACCGGCGCAGCGGTCCAGGAGCCCGTGACGTGGGGACACCTGAGGGGACTGACGCTGCTCGGCCACGGCGCCTACGGCGACGTCTACCGCGCCTGGGATCCGCACCTGGAACGTGCCGTCGCCCTCAAGCTGCTGCGGGCCGGTCCGTCGCCGGGCGCACCTGGCGCCTCGATCAGCGATCCGGCCCGGGTCGTCGACGAGGGACGCCTGCTCGCGCGCGTGCGCCATCCGCACGTGATCACGGTGTACGGCGCAGAGCCGAGGGACGGCGTCGTCGGCCTTTGGATGGAGCTGATCGAGGGACGGACGCTGCAGCAGCTCGTCGAAGCGAACGGACCGCTCGGCGCCCGCGAGGCCACCGGCATCGGCCTGGACCTGTGCCGGGCGCTCGCGGCCGTGCATGCGGCGGGCCTGGTGCATCGCGACGTGACAGCCAGGAACGTCATGCGCGAGGAGGGCGGGCGCATCGTCCTGATGGACTTCGGCGCCGGGCGGGACGTCCGCACCGATCTCGGGGGTGCCGCGGCCACGCTGGCCGGCACGCCGCTGTACATGGCGCCGGAAGTCGTGGCCGGCGGCGCCGCCGACCAGCGCTCGGACATCTACAGTCTCGGCGTCCTCCTGTATTTTGCGGTCAGCGGCCGCTTTCCCGTCGTGGGGCGCTCGCTCGACGAGATCCGGACGGCCCACGCAGGCGGAGTGCGAGCCCGCCTGCGAGATGCCAGGCCGGATCTGCCGGCAGCGTTCGTGCGGGCCGTCGAACGCGCCATCGCAGCCGCTCCTCACGACCGGTTCGCGACGGCCGGCGAGTTCGAATCGGCGCTGGACCAGCCGACTCCTGTCACCGGCAGCACTTCTCCACGCGCCTCGACGGCTCTGCGGTTCGCCATGGGCACGGCTGCGGCCGTCGCCACGGCGGCGATCGCGTGGATGGCGACGGGGGCCTCGCGGAACGCGAGCGGGCCGGCCGGTGGAGGAACGCCGCCGTCCACGGCGGCGGCCGTCTCGGTCACGATGCGCAGGCTGGCGGCCATCCCCGTGGTCTCGCGGCCGAGCAATCCATCCGCCGATGGCCGCTTCATCGCGGCCTCCTCGTGGGACCTGACCGACGCCGTCGTCGTCGATCTGGCCACGGGTGAGGTCCGGCCTCTCGGGATCAACCGCCTCGACCCCACCGATAGCGACGGGTATGCGTCGATCACGGTGCTCTCGCCTGACGGGGCGCAGGTTGCCGTGAACTGGTGGCGCGGGCGAAACGGCTCGCTCAGGATTGTCGGCGCCGATGGCAGCGGTCCGCGAACGCTGGTGGCCCCGGACGGCGATGGCGATGCCACGCCGTATCAGTGGTCGCGCGACGGCTCCATGCTGCTGGCGGCGATCGTCGATCGGACGGGCGTGGCCACCATTGCGCTCGTGGCCACGGCGGACGGCGCCGTCAGGCCTCTGCGCCGGCTTGCCGGCTGGGTGAACGAGCTTCCAGAGCAGATGAGCCTGTCGCCGGATGGGCGCTACATCGCGTACGACCATCCGGAGAGCGCCACGTCCACGGACCGGGACATCGTGGTCCTCGACGCCCATACGGGCGAGCAGTGGGTACTGGACGCCCCGGCCGGACACGACACGTCGCCGCTCTGGAGTCCAGACGGCCGGGAGCTCGTGTTCGTGAGCGACCGCAACCGCTCGCTGTCCCTGTGGGCCGTCGCCATGGAGCAGGGGCGGCCGCAGGGCGAGCCGCGCCTGGTCAAGGACGATGTCGGCCGTATTCGCGCCCGTGGGTTCACGGCCGACGGCGTCCTGCACGTGGATCTGACGGCCGGTCATCCCGAGGTGTACGTCGCGCGACTGGACTCGGCGGCAGTCCCGACGGCCCTGTCGCCACGACTGGCCTTCGGGAATTTCTATCCGTCCTGGTCGCACGATGGGCGGCTGCTGGCCTACACCTCCGAACGCAACGAGCGGACCGTTCGCACGCTGTGGGTGTACGACACCGGGACGGATCGTGAGTCGACGGTGCCGCTCGACGAGCGGATCGGACGGGTGGTGGACTGGTCGCCCGACGGCACGAAGCTCCTCGTGTCGGGTGACAACAATCCCCGCCTGTCGATCGTCGACCGGGCCACCGGCCGCATGTCACTCCTGGCGGGGTGCGTGCGGCAGGCCCGGTGGCTGCCGGAAGGGATCGTCTGCGAGGCCGACCGGCGCGTGATCCTGCGCGACCCCGCCACCGGCCGGACGATGCGGACGCTGGACTTCAACGATCCGGGGATTGCGGGGGGCTCACTCGGGCTGGATGGCCGGACCGTGATCGCCGAGCGCGGCAACGGCCGGCTGGTGCTGCACGACGTTCGCGGCGGCACCGCCCGCGAGTGGCAGGATCCGGGCGTGACCGGCATCGGCCGGCACGCGATGGCGCCGTTCACCGGAGACGTCGCGTATGTCGCCTTCCGCCACGACGCGACCGGCGACTCGAAGGCGTTGATGGTGTGGCGTGGCGCCGGAGATCCGCGGGAGCTGCTCCGGGTGCGGTCGCTGGACGCCATGGCGCTCGAGGGCTGGGCCGCCGACGGCCTGAGCGTGCTGATCACCAGATGGACGGCTTCCGGACCGGGGGCGCCGCCCCCGCCGATTCAACGGAGCCTGTGGCGGGTGCCCACCACCGGCGGGCCGGCCGCGCCGACCGGTCTGGTCATGGAGGGCTTGCGCGACGTGTCGCTGCGCCCCGACGGCCGATCCATCGCCTTCAACGCCGGATGGAAGAAGTACGAGTCGTGGACCCTGGAGCACCTCCTGCCGGAGTAGCTCGACTTGGGCGCCCGGCGGGCTGACTGACCGCGCCGCGTCTACGCCGCGTGCAGGATCGCCATCCAGAGAACCGCCACCACCAGGGTGGCCGGCGTCACCGGCATGCCCATCCGCGCGTGCCGCCGCCAGTCGATGTCCACGCCCGCCTTGTGCGCCGCGTCCACGACGATGAGGTTCGCGATCGAGCCGACGACGACCAGGTTGCCCGCGAACGTGCTGACGAGGGCCAGGATCTCACCGGCGGCCTCGGGCCTGGGCGCTGCCTGCGCCGCGGGCAGGAGCAGCATCACGGCGGGCACGTTCGAGACCAGGTTGCTCAGGACGGCGGTAGCCGTGGCGAGAGCGCCCGGCGTTCCCAGCCCGAGGCCGTGCGCGGCCAGCCAGGCGAGCGCCGCCGGCGCCAGGCCCGTGAGCGCCATCGCGTGGTTCACGACGAAGAGCCCCATGAAGAGCACCAGCAGTTGCCAGTCGATGAGGCCCATCACCGTGGACGAGTGGAAGCGCTGGCTGAGGAGCAGGACGCCGGCCCCGACCAGGGCCGCGACGTCCCGCGGCCAGTCCGTGGCGAGGAAGATGCCGATGAGGACGACCGCCACCGCCAGGCCCTTGGCCGTCTGCCAGCGGTCGAACGGCGGCGGGTCCACCGTGCTAACGGCAGGCGGCGCCGGCGCGTCCGCCGCGACGTGCGTTCCGACCTCCCGCGCCAGCAGGGCCCAGAGTCCAATCAGGCCGATGACGACGGGCGGGAGCGCGTGCCGCGTGTGGTCGGCGAAGGGCAGGGCCAGCACCTGGCCCACGAGCATGTTCTGCGGATTCCCGATGAGCGTGGCGCCGAGCCGATGTTGCTCGCGGGCCGCGGCCTGTTCGGGCGTGAGGACCCCGGCGCCCACCACGGCGATCGCGGCGAGGAGCGCGATGCCCGTCCGATCCAGGGACAGGCGCGGCAGCCCGCCCAGGATCATGCCCAGGTAGACGAGCGCGAAGACGCCGAGCGTGACGAGATGCGACGCCGGCCAGGGCGTGGGCACGATCGGGACCGCGGGTGGTAGACGAAGCCCGGCCTCAGGCCGCCGGCCGCGGCAGGGCGCCCTCGCCCGTCAGCACGCGCCGCAGGTAGTCGATCTGGCCCAGGTGGTAGTTCAGGTGTCCGTACAGGTGGATCACGAACTGGCGGTTGCTCACCGGTTCGCCGAGCACGTTCTGCGGGAAAGTCTCGTCCCACCGCTCCTCGGCCATCCCGCGCAGCACGTCCGGGACGACGGCGGCGAGCTCGCGAAGCGCCGCGCCGAGCTCGGCACGCGCGACGTCGCGGGCCCCGAACTCGCGCTCCCGGTCGCGCGCGTAGGCGACGCCGCCGAGCTGCCGGCCGACGAACTCCCGGAGGTTGCCCACCAGGTGCAGCATCAGGTTGCCGGCCGAGTTCGTCACTCCCGGCCGCACCTGCCACAGGTGCGCGTCGTCCAGCGCGTCGTGCTGGCGGACCAGGCGGGCGAGGTCGCGGGCGTACAGGGCGGCGAGGGCGGACGACGTCGTGGACATGGCGTCAGTGTGCCACGGCCGCCGCCGCCGTGCCCGCCGGCTACCAGATCTTGACGCGCTCTTCCGGCGGCCGGTACATGCCGTCCCCGGGCTTGACGTCCCATGCGTCGTAGAACGCCTGGAGGTTCGTCAGCGGCACGAACGCGCGGTAGGTGCCGGGCGAGTGCGGGTTGGTCAGGAGCTGCTGGCGCATTGCGTCGTCGCGCATCTTCGTGCGCCACACCTGCGCCCAGCCGAGGAAGAAGCGCTGGTCTCCGGTGAAGCCCTCGATGACGGGCGCGGTCCTGCCGCCGAGCGACATCTTGTAGGCGCGGTAGGCCACGGCCAGCCCGCTCAGGTCGCCGATGTTCTCGCCCAGCGTGAGCCGCCCGTTGATGTGGAGGTCGTCGATCGGGTTGTAGGCCGCGAACTGCTCGGCGAGCTTGCTCGTGCGCGCCTGGAAGGCCTTGAGGTCGGCCTCGGTGAACCAGTTGCGCATGTTGCCGTCGCCGTCCGACTTGCTGCCCTGGTCGTCGAAGCCGTGGCTGATCTCGTGGCCGATCACGGCGCCGATGGCGCCGTAGTTCACGGCGTCGTCCGCGTCCACGTTGAAGAACGGCGGCTGGAGGATGGCGGCCGGGAACACGATCTCGTTGTTCACGAAGTTGTAGTACGCGTTGACCGTCTGCGGCGTCATGCCCCAGCGCGAGCGATCCACCGGCTGGCCGAGGCGGCCCACCATGTCCTCGTACTGATAGGCGTAGGCCCGCTTCACGTTCCCCATCAGGTCGTCCTTCTTGACGCCGATGGTGGAGTAGTCGCGCCACTCGTCCGGGTAGCCGATCTTCACCGTGAACTTGGCCAGCTTGGCGTGGGCCTCGGCCTTGGTCTCGGGGCCCATCCATTCCAGTTCGTCGATGCCCTTGCCGAACGCCGCGAGCAGGTTCTTCACGAGCGCGTCCATCCGCGCCTTCGCCTCGGGCTTGAAGTAGCGCTCCACGTACAGCTTGCCGAGCGGCTCGCCGAGCGCGCCCTCCACCTCGTCGATGCCCCGCTTGTCGCGTGCCCGCATCGCCTCGAGGCCCTGCAGCACCTTGCCGCGGAATTCGAACTGCGCCTCGCCGAAGGCGGCCGGAAGCTCGTCGGCGTAGGTCGCCAGCACCTTGTACGTGAGGAGCTCCTTCCACGTGGACAGCGGCGTCGCCTTGATGAGGGCGTCCATCGCCTGGAGGTAATCCGGCTGCCGCACGATCACGTCGGAGGCCTTGCCCATGCCGGCGGCCCCGAGATAGGCGGTCCAGTTGAACGACGGCGTGAGCGTCGCCAGTTCCGCCACCGTCATCCGGTTGTACGTGGCGTCGCGGTCGCGGTTCCTGGCGCGGTCCCACTGCTTGTCGGCTATGGCCGTTTCGAGCGCGAGGATCCGCGTGGCCGCGCCGTCGGGATCCGGCTGCTTCGCCAGGCGGAGCAGCGTGGCAACGTAGCGCTGATAGGCGGTGCGGGTGGCGTCGAACTTCTCGTCCTTCCGGAGGTAGTAGTCCCGGTCGGGCATGCCCAGGCCGCTCTGCGTCACCGACACGACGTACTGGTCCGACTTCTTCTGGTCCTGGCCGACGAAGGCGCCGAAGGGGCCGGGCACGCCCATCCGCGCCATGCGGCCGAGCAGGCCCGGCAGGTCGGCCGGGGCCGTCGTCGCGGCGATGGACTTCAGCTCGGGCCCGAGGGGCTCGGTGCCGAGCGCCTCGATCCTGGCCGTGTCCATGAAACTCAGATAGAAGTCGGCCACCTGCTGCTCGGTGGAGCCGGGCTTCGGCGCGCCCTTGCTCACCGACTCGATGATCTCCTTGAGCGCCGCGTCGCTCCGATCGGCCAGCTCGACGAACGACCCCCACGACGACTTGTCCGCGGGAATGGCCGTGTTCTTCATCCACGTGCCGTTCACGAAACGGTTGAAGTCGTCCTGCGGGCGCACCGAGCGATCGAATGCCGAGAGATCCACGCCGAGCCCGCGGGGGGCCTGCCTGGCAATCACGACCGGCGACAGCGCGGCAGCGGCACAGGCGACGACGAGCACGGAGCGGCGAAGGGACGTGCGGTGAGCGGTCATCGGGATCCTCAGCAGGCGGCCCGGCCTTCGGGCGGCTCGAACACACAGGATACCTTCGCTCGCCTCATGCCAGCCGCCGGACGAGCCCGCGCGGCGCCGACCTGTCGCGGCCGCCATTCGCCCCGCCGTTGGTCCCACTAACCGCAGAGCGGGAGCCACCGTACCGCTGACCGGCACCGGTCGAGCGCGGAGGGCGACGACCAACGCCGCCACCGGACCTGGTCGCGATCGGAGTCAGTCCCGCCGTGCCGTGACCATCACCTCCGGGTCCGCCACCGTGAACTGCGTCACCTTCGCACCGGCCCTGGCAAATGCGATCCTGGCGCTGGGCACGCCGGTCGGGAAGAACACCAGATTGCCCACGTGATACAGGTTCTGACGCGAGGGGGCGCCCGTGCGCTCGATCGTCAGCTGGTCGCGGCCCAGCATGTCGCGCCGGACCTCGATCGTGAAGTGGTCGCGCGGGCCGGGACCGTACGTGTAGGTCCCGACGAGCGCGTCGCGATCCGCCGCGTCCAGGGGGGCCGTGGTGGGCGACACGTCGGCGTCGCCCAGCCCCGTGAGGTACTGCACGACGGCGGCCGCGTCCGGCCCCCCCTGCTTCGCGTGCCACATCAGCGTCAGCCCATGGGGCCCCAGGTTCCGCTGGACGCCCGGGCGCGCAGCGACGAACGCCTTCACCACGTCCAGCTGGCCCATCATCGCGGCGGAGAAGATGGTCGGACGCGCCCCGTGTGACAGCAGGAAGTCCGCGATGGCCTTGTTGCCCGTGTGCGACGCGGCATCGATGCAGGCCTCCCAGTCGCCGAAGCCCCAGTCGATCGAGGCCCGGGCCAGCGCGGGCTGGCGTTCGACCAGTTCCTGCACACGCTTGAGGTCGCGATGCGACGCGCCAACCGTGGCGCGCGCCAGGTCCGGGTCCTGCGCCGGGAAGGTGTCAGTGGCGGCCGGCCGGCCGGCGGCCGGTGCCTGTCCCCAGGCCGTGGCGGCCCGCAGGGAAATGCCGAGGGCCGGGAGGCCTGGCGCCCACCTGAAGAACGAACGACGAGACCATAGATCGGAAGAGCGTC
>JBFWXO010000055.1:0-44203 GCA_050187355.1 Vicinamibacterales bacterium | reverse complement strand
GATCGGCTCTCCAAGGGCGCCGGCGCGCTGCTCATCCTGGTGCTCATCAAGGACTGGGGCCTCGGCCTCACGTGGCAGCAGCTCAGCTACGCCAGCCTCTCGATCATGGCGCTGTGGGTGTTCTTCGCGCTCCGGGCGCGCAAGGAATACATGGCGGCGTTCCGCAAGAGCATCGTGCAGCAGGACATGAAGGCCGGCGAGATCCGGCTGGAAACGGCGGACCTCTCGACCATCGAGGCGCTGGTGGAGGAACTGGCCCACCCGGATCCGAAGCGCGTCGTCTACGCGCTGGACCTGCTGGAGTCGCTCGACAAGCGCCACCTGGTCAGCCCGCTCATGCTGCACCACGAGCATCCCGACGTCCGCACGCGGGTGCTCACGCTGGCCGAGGCCACCGGCCCGTCGGGCCGCGATCGCTGGCTGCGCGGCATCGAGCGCGCCCTCGCCGACGCCGAGGGCGAGGTGCGCGGCGCGGCCGTGCGGGCGCTGGCGGCCGTGAAGGGCGAGGAAGCCGCGACGCTGATGCGGCCCTACCTGCGCGAGAGCGACCCGGCACTGGTCGTCACGGCGGCGTCCGCGCTGTCGAACAGCACCGATCCGGCCGACGTAAGCGCCGCCATCTCGGCGTTCCGCGGCCTCATCGACGACTCGCGCGATCAGCGGGCGTCGACGCGCGCGGAGGCGGCGCGGGCGCTGGGCCGGGTGACGAACCCGCAGTTCCGGCCGCTGCTCGTGCCGCTGATGTTCGATGCCGACACCGACGTGGCGCGCGCGGCCATCCGCAGCGCCGCCCGGCTGGGGGCCGGCGATTTCCTCTTCGTCCCGCCGCTGGTGTCCCTCCTCCGCAACCGCCGGCTGAAGGGCGCGGCCCGCGACGTCCTGGCCGGCTACGGCGAGGCCGTCGTCCCCACCCTCGTGTACTTCATGCGCGACCGCGACGAGGACGTCTGGGTGCGGCGCCACATGCCGGCCACGCTGGCGCGGATCCCGTGCGACGCGTCGGTCCACGCGCTGGTCGGGGCGCTGGAGGACCCGGACGGCTTCCTCCGCTACAAGGCGCTCTCGGCGCTCGAGCACCTGCGCCGCGTCCGCCCGGACCTCACCGTGCCGGCCGAGACGCTCACCCGCCTCATCGCGGCCGAGACGGCGCGGGCCTTCGACAGGCTCACCCTGCACTACAACCTGTTCCACGCGGGCGGGCTCGACCAGGACTGCCTGCTCGCGCGGGCGCTCACGGAGAAGTACGAGCGCGCGTTCAACCGCCTCTTCACGCTGCTCTCCCTCGTCCATCCGCCGGCCGACATCGCCGCCGTGCGCCACGCGCTCCTCCACGGCGACGCGCGCGGCCGCTCGAACGCCGCCGAGTTCCTCGACAACATCCTGAAGGGCGAGGCGCGCCCGCGGGTGATGCTGCTGGCCGAGGACATGCCGCTCGACGTGCGCATCGCCAAGGGCAACGCGATGTTCCGCACGCGGGGCCGCGACGTGGAAGACACGCTGGCGCAGCTCGTCCACGACGAGAGCCAGGAGGTGTCGGCCACCGCGGTGCAGCTCGTGGAGGCACGGGGCCTGTGGGCCCTGGCCGGCGACCTCGAGCACCTGCTGCAGCACCGGCCCGCCCACGACTGGTGGGTCTTCGAGGCCGCGTCGTGGGCGCTGGCCGCCCAGCGCATGCCCGCCTCCGAGCGCCGCGTGCTGTGTCAGGAGCCCCTGCCGGCCATGGAGCTGGCCGACCGGCTGCGCCGCGTCCCGCTCTTCCACTTCGTCTCGGTGGACGAGCTCTTCCGCGTGGCGAGCCTGGGCCGCCAGGTGCGCCACGAGGCGGGACGCACCATCGCGCAGGAGGGCGCGCCCATCGACCACCTGCACTTCATCCTGGACGGCCGGGTGTCGAGCGTGTCGTCCGAGGGCGAGGCGGCCACGCTCGAGGCGCCGTCGGTCATCGGCTTCGAGGAGACGCTCGAGGGGCACCCCGTGCGGGCGACCGCCAAGGCGCTCGAACCCACGATCACGCTGACGATGACGACCGACGAGTTCCTCACCCTCGTCTCCGAGAACGTCGAGATCGCGCAGGGCATCTTCCGGATGCTGATCGAGACGCGCTGCGCGCCCTCGTGGCGCACCGTGGTGAAGGGCGAGCTCGCGCCCGAGCTGGCGCGCCGCGTGACCGACGGCGTGCAGGCCGTGGACGGCCTCCTCCTGCTGCAGGCCAGTCCCCTGCTGCAGCGGGCCACCACGACCGAGCTCGTGCACCTCGCGGGCATCGCGCGCGTCGCGCCGCTGGCCGCGGGCGCGTCCGTCTTCAAGGCCGGCGACGACACGGGCATCCTGGCCGTCGTGGCGGGTGCCGTGGCCATCACCGCGGCCGACGGCGCCGTGGATACGGCGACGCCGGGCGACGTGGTGGGGATGTACGAAGCGCTCGGCGGCCGCGACATGCGCTCGAGCGCCGCGGTGAAGGACGCCGGCGCGGCCCTGGTGATCGAGCGGGCCGACCTGTTCGAGCTCCTCGCCGATCACACGCCGCTCCTGCAGGGCATCTTCAGCGGGCTGCTCCACGCGGCGCGGCGGGCCGCGGGCCGGTCGGCGTCGGCGCGGCGCGAGGCGGCGCCCGCCGCGGCCGGCGCGGCCCCCGTGGCCTGACCGCATTGCGCGCCGGTGCCGTCAGGCCGGCAGCCGCACGTCGAAGACCGTGCCGGCGCCCGGCCGGCTCTCCACGGTGACGGCGCCGCCGTGGCGCTCGACGATGGCCTTGACGATCGACAGGCCCAGGCCGGTGCCGCCCGCGTCGGCCCGGGCGGGATCGGCCTTGAAGAAGCGGTCGAACACGTGCGGCAGGTGCTCGGGCGCGATGCCCTCCCCGGTGTCGGCCACGCGCAGCACCACCGCCCCGCCGTCCACGAACGCCGAGAGCGACACCCGCCCCCCGGCGGGCGTGTGCCGGAGGGCGTTGGCGGTCAGGTTCTGCACGACCTGCTCGAGCCGCCGGGCATCCCCGTTCACGGCCTCCGCCTCGGGCGCGACCTCGGTCGAGAGCGAGACGCCCGCCGCGTCGGCGGCCTGGCCGTGGCGCTCGAGCACGCGCGTGAAGAGCGCCGGCACCGACACGGTCTCCCGCTCCAGCGTGACGCCCCCGGCCTCGAAGCGCGCCAGGTCGAGCAGGTCGTTCACGAGGCGCTCCAGGCGCTGGGCCTCGGCGTCCACGATCTGGACGAAGCGGAGCCCCTCGGCGCTCGCCGGCGCGAACGCCGGGAGGGTGAGCGTCTCGGCATAGCCGCGAATGGCGGTGAGCGGGGTCCTCAGCTCGTGGGTCACGTCGGCCAGGAGCTGCCGCCGCGCGCGATCGGCCTCGACGAGGGCCGCTTCCCTCGCCGCCGCCTCCTCGGCCATCCGGTTGAAGGCGCGCGCAACCGACGCCACCTCGTCGCCGCCCGCCACCGCCGCCCGGGCCGTCCTGTCGCCATCCCCGAAGCGCCGGGCGGCCGTCTCCAGGTCGCGCAGCCGGGCGTGCGCGGGCCGGAAGACGACGAGCGACGCCAGCGCGGTGCCGACCAGCAGCAGGACCGCCGCTCCCGCCACCAGCCACGGCACGACGTCGCGGGCCACGGCTTCGAGCGGCCGCCCGCGCGCGACGAGCACGGCCGCGACGACCCGGCCCTCGGCGCGAATCGGCGCGACGGCCCAGGGCGGACCGAGGGGCCGGCCCTCCGCCAGCCCGCCGCCGCGCGAACCGCCGGCGCCGCGCGGCGTGAACGGCGCCCGGCCCATGCCCGGCATCGGGCGGCGCATCCGCTGCCAGTCGCCGTCGCCGGATCCGGCCCGCAGCCGCGCGACCACCGTCGCCACCAGCGGCTCGGGCGGCGGCACGGCGCCCGCCACGACGGACCCGTCGGGCAGCACGAGCGCCGCCGGGCGGTCCAGTTCCTTGAAACGGGCCCGGGCCAGCTCGGCCAGGTCGGCGGCCGGCGCCCTCGCGGCATCGGCCGCCAGCTCGTCGGCCACCAGCGCCGCCAGGTCCGCGATGAGCCGCGGCGGCAGCGCCTCGTCGCGCTGGCTCGACAGCCAGAAGAGCAGGCCGCCCTGCACGACCAGCATCAGGGCGAGCGCGGCGATGAAGCCGGCGGCAATCCGCCAGTAGAGGCTGCGATACCAGCGGCGGGGCGGCGTGTCAGACATCGGCGAACTTGTAGCCGGCGCCCCACACGGTGAGCACGAGGGCCGGCGTCTCGGTGTCGACCTCGATGCGCTTGCGCAGCCGCTTCACGAGCGTGTCCACGCTGCGGGGCGTCACGTAGGTCTGGTCGGGCCAGACGCGCGACAGGAGCGCCTCGCGGCTGAAGACGATGCCCGGATGGGTGGCCAGGAGGTGGAGCAGGCGGAACTCCTGCGCCGTGAGCTCCACCGGCTGGCCCCGCACCGTCACGCGCCGGCGGGGCACGTCGATCTCCACGCCGTGGAGCGCGACCAGGTCGTGCGCGGCGCCCGCGCCCGCGGCCGCCCGGGGGCGCCGGAGCAGGGCCCGCACGCGGGCCACGAACTCGCGCACGCCGAAGGGCTTGGCCAGGTAGTCGTCGGCGCCGCTCTCGAGGCCGAGCACCTTGTCGGACTCCTCGCCCCGCGCGGTCAGCATCAGCACGGGCGTGTCGGCGTTGGGCCCGCCGCGCCGCATGGCCTTGCACACCGTGAGCCCGTCCACGCCGGGCAGCATCAGGTCCAGCACGACCAGGTCCACCCGGGACGCGTTCAGGCGGGCCAGGGCGTCCTTGCCGTCGCCGGCGGCGCTGTGCTCGAGGCCTTCGAGGCCGAGGTGCAGGGCGATGAGGTCGCGGATGTGCGGGTCGTCTTCGACGACGAGGACGTGGGCCATGGGTGGGGCGCGCGGCGCCGCTGGACCGATCTTACGGGCCCCCGGCGACCGCGGACGCCGGTGCGCGGCGGTGCCATACTTTTGTCACACCGGCGCCCTCGGGGCGACACGAAGTGCCCGTCTACTGCAGACAGGAGGCGGAGGACACGCCAATGACGACAACGTGGAAGACGGTAACGGGAGTGGTTGCGGGCCTGGCGCTCGTCGTCGGCGCGACGAGCGCGCTCGGCGCGCGCGAACAGGGACCGGCCGGCCAGCGCGGCGGGTTCCAGCGCGGTCCCGGCATGCGGGGGCCCGGCCCGGGCGGGCCGATGGGCCCGATGCTGCCGGGCCTGAGGCAGCTGGGCCTCACCGACGCCCAGCGCGATCAGATCCGGTCGCTGATGGACGCGCACAAGGGCGAGTTCGAGGCGCACGCGCAGGCCCTGGGGCCGGCGCGCAAGGCCCTGGACGACGCGGTGACGGCCGAGGCGTTCGACGAGGCCACGGTGCGCCAGCGGGCGGCCGACCTCGCGGCGGTCGAGGCCGAGGGCGCGGTGCTGCGGGCGCGGATCCACTCGGAGGTCTGGGCCCTGCTCACGCCCGATCAGCAGCAGAAGGCCCGCGACCTCAAGGCGCAGGCCGAGCAGCGGCGGGGCCAGATGCGCGAGCGCATGCAGCAGCGCCGTGAGCAGCGCGGCCAGCGGCCGCCCCGCGGGTAGCGCGGACGGCCCGGCATCGACCGGCGACGGGCGGCCCGGACATCGGGCCGCCCGTCGTGCGTACGCCGCTCCGGGATCCGGCCGCCGCTCCCCCGGCCCCCGCCGCGCCACCTTACAGGCTTGACAGGCTCGCCCGGCGGTCTATCATCCGCGGTACCGTTCGCTCCCCGTCACCTGGAGGCCCGCATGAAGACCGTCCAGCAGGTGCTCGCCGCGAAGTCCGGTTCCGTCCTGTCCGTCGCCCCGACCTCCTCGGTCTACGCCGCGCTGGCGCTGATGGCCGCGCACGACATCGGCGCCCTGGTGGTCGTCGACGGCGACCGGCTGGCGGGGATGTTCTCCGAGCGCGACTACGCGCGGAAGGTCGTGCTGCGCGGCAAGTCGTCGGCGACGCTGACGGTGGCCGACGTGATGACGCCCGACGTGCTCACGGTGACACCGCGGTGCACCATGGAGGACTGCATGGCGATCATGACCGACCACCACGTGCGCCATCTCCCGGTCCTCGGCGCCGACGGCCTGGTCGGCCTCGTCTCCATCGGCGACGTCGTGAAGGCCATGCTCGACGACCAGCGCTTCGTCATCGAGCAGCTCGAGCAGTACATCGTCTCGTGACAGGGGTAGGGGTCCCCTACGCGATCGTTTCAAACAGGGGTAGGGACGGGGACCCGGGATCAGGGATCGGGGGCGCCGCGCCCGCTGTCACGCTGTCCCACGCCACCGCTCCGTGCTGCAGTCACGCGCGATTCCGGCCGCCTGTTCCCTGGTCCCTGGTCCCTACGCGTCCTCAGAACCCGCGTGACGCTACGCCCTGGTCCCCGGTCCCTGGTCCCCGGTCCCTACTCGATTCAGAACCGGAACAGCCTCGTGAACTTCACGACCACGCCGCGATTCTGGAGCGCCGGCAGCCCGCGCGGGTCGGTGTCGCGGCCCTCCGTGAAGACGACGAACAGATCCGACCCGGGCTGGTATTCCCAGCGGAAGCGCACGTTCGCCGAGACGGTGTGCGAGGCCGACGCGTACTGCACCAGCGCGCCGACGAACGAGCGCGGTGACAGCGTGTAGGTGGCCCGCGTGCGCGCCACGGTGTTGCGGAACGAGCCGTAGGGCAGGTCCACCCAGTTGAGGGAGACGGCGGGCTCGAGCATGAGCGACGCGTTCACCTCCACGCGCCCGCTGTAGCTCGTCTCGGTGCGGTCGCCGTCGAAGAACTGGCCGCGCGTCATCCCGACGCGCCCCGAGATCCAGCGCTGGGGACCGATCGAGTACGACGTCTGGATCTCCTGGAAGGCGTAGCCGCCCACGGGAATCCTGACGCCCGCCGCCACGTCGAAGGGCCGCGCGAGGTACTCGTAGTCGCGCAGGTACTTCACCTCGTAGCTGTCGCCCAGGCGGAAGTCGCCGCGCGTGCTCAGCTCGAGCACCCGCGTCTCGAGCCGGCCCGTGGGATTCGTGACGTAGTCCAGGCTGGATTCCACGTGGACCTGGCGCAGCGGGCCGCGGGCCAGGCGGGGGCTGAAGCGCACCTGGCCGAAGTTGCGCCGGAAGTCCCGCCGCCGCAGGAAGCCCACGTCCGGGTCGAAGCCGGGCCCGACGTAGAGGTGCTCGTACTGGACCTCGTAGCGATCGACGGCGAAGTCCGCCCGCGTCCAGTAGCTCTCGCCGTGGCGGCCGCGCGACGACGCGCTCCGCACGTAGGCGCCGTCCATCGTCCAGGAGTTGCGGAAGGCGAGCCCCAGGTCCAGGCCGACGACCTGGTTCGAGCCGCCGAGGCTCGACCGGACGTCGCGGTTCGTCGCCAGGATCCCCAGGCTCCCGCGCTTCAGCACGTCACGGCGGACGCGGAGCACCGAGAAGTTCGTGGACGCGCTGGCGCCGTCGTCCGACTCCCCGGTCTGGATGTCGATCGCGCCGATGGAGTACTTCCCCGCGCGCCCCGTCACGCGGCCGCCGGCCAGGATCGGCACCGTCCGGCTGCCGTTCAGGCCGATGCGCCGGCTGAAGAACACGACGGGCGTGTCGCCCGGCCCCTGGTTGCCGCCCGTGAGCGCCCCGGGTGTCACGCGCGTGGAGACGCCCCCGAACTGGAAGATGCCCTGGCCCTCCAGGAAGAACTCGCGCTTCTCGGGGAAGAAGACGCTGAAGCGCGTCAGGTTCACCTGCTGCTCGTCGTCCTCGACCTGCGCGAAGTCGGTGTTGTAGGTGAAGTCGCCGGTCAGGCTCTTGGTGAGGCCCAGCTTCAGGTCCGCGCCGACGTCGCCGCCGGGCTCGTTCGCGCGGCGCGGCGTCCCGACGTTGTCGGTCCGGACCGATCCGGTCGCGTACGGCTTGATCTCCAGGTTGCGGGCGATGGCGCCCGGCTCGACGCCGACGAGCGTGGCGTAGGACGACGCCTTGTAGATGCCGCGGGCGCCCCACGCCGCCGGCACCCGCGTCAGGTGCGAGAGCTCGTTCTTCCACCGGACGACGCGGAGGAAGTTGATGCCCCACACCTGCGGCCCGCTCCCCTGGTAGCGCAGCGACTTGAACGGGATGGCCATCTCCAGCGTCCAGCCGCGCTCATCGCGCCGGGACTTGACGTCCCACACGGTGCTCCAGTCGGGGTTGTGGACGCGTTCGTCGGTGATGTACCCGTCGCGCAGCGCGCCGAGCGGATTGGTCTGGAACAGGAACGAGTTGCGGCGGTCGTGGTAGGTGTCGATGGCGACGATGAAGTTCTCGTTCAGGTAGATGTTCACGTGATCGCGGCGCCGTTCGTTGACGATCTCGCGCTCCGGATGGCTGTCCAGGCAGCGGGCGCTCACATACAGCGTGGTGGCGTCGAACAGCACCCAGACCTCGGTCGCCTCGGTGGCGGCGTCGCCCTCGCGCGGCTCCTGCTGGATGAACCCGTCCATCGGCAGGACGCGGCCGTAGATCGCGTCGTCGAGGCGGCCGTCCAGGACGAGCGGCTCGTCGAGGCGCACGGCCCGCACGGTGACCTTGTCGGTGCCGTCGCGCGACACGGTGTGGGGCAGTTCGGGCGCCGGCGGCCCGTCCTCGGCCAGGGTCCGCTGGCCGGCCGGCCGCGACACCGGAGCCGGCGTCTGCGCGGCGGCGCGCCCGGCGGCGAGTCCGACGGCGACGGCGAGCCACGAGGCGAGCAACGAAACGCGCATGTCGAGGACGGTGGCGGCAGTGTAGCGATGCCGGCGGGGGCGGCTGTCGCCGGATGTCACCCGCCGTCGCGCGGCGGGGCGGCGAGGCGCAGCAGGCGCAGGCCGTTGAGCGTGACGGCGACGGTGGCGCCCGTGTCGGCGATCACGGCCAGCCAGAGCGGGGCCGACCCGAGCACGGCCGACACCAGGAACGCCAGCTTGGTGCCGAGCGAGATCGCCACGTTCTGCCGGATGACCCGGACCGCCTGCGCGGCCTGGCGGCCGAGGAGCGCGAGCGCGCGCGGTTCGCCGGCGGGTCCGGCGACCACGACGTCCGCCGCGGCCAGCGCGTCCTCCGAGGCGGGGCTGGACACCACCCGGACGCCGACGGTCGCGAAGGCCTCGCGCGTGTGGTGCGACGTGGCGGCGGCCCGCTCGAGCGGGGCCCCGCCCTTCACCACCACCCCTTCGGTGGCCAGCGCGGTCACGGCCGCCACGACCGTGACCGGCGTGGAGATGACGAGCGCGCAGGGGCACGCCATCACCAGGAACACGAGGGCCCGGTAGAACCACTGGGCCCAGAGCCCGTCGACGAGCGGCGGGCCGAGCGCGACGACCAGCGCGGCCAGGGTCACCGCCGGCGTGTAGACGGAGGCGAAGCGCTCGATCCACCGCTCGACGGGCGCCGTCTCCTGGCTGCGATCGGCCGACGCCACGCCGCGGCGGGCCACCGTCGCCAGCGCGTCGCGCGCCCGCTCCAGGCTCCAGGCCTCGAGCCGGTGCGCCACCGCGAACAGGACGGCCACGGCCGCCCCCTCGGCCCACTGCCCGATGGCGGCCGCGCCGGCGGCCGAGAGGCACACCAGGACGTGCATGTCGAGCCGGCCCCGGCTGAGGGCGGCGAGCGCCCGCGGCCACAGGCGCCACAACCCGACGATCACGGCGGCCGCGTACGCCGCCACGGCCCAGGGGCTGTGGCCGGCCACGAGCGACCCGCCGTCGCGGTGGCCGACGAGGGCCTCGGTCCAGGTGTCGGCGGACAGGCCGTCGGCGATCCAGCCCAGCGCGAAGAGCGCCGCGGCCGCGACGACGTCGCGCGGCCACGCGCGCCGCGCCGCCGCCGGCGGGACCGGCGCGTCGTCCTCCACCGCCAGGCCCGTGCTGGCGATGGCCTGCCGCAGGCGGGCCGGCGAGGTGGCCGCCGGATCGATCGTGAGGTCCACGCGCGCGTGCACCAGGTCGAAGGCCACGCGCACGACCCCGGGATCGGTCTCGACCGCCGCGCGGACGAGCGCGGTCTCGTCGGCGCAGTCCATGGCGGGTACGCGGAAGCGCACCTCGACCAGCGGACCGGCGTCGGGAACGGCGGCGGGGACGGGCGATTCCGGCATCAGCGGTGGACGGGCCCGGGGCGGGAGGTCAAGCCCCTCATTATCGCGCCGCCGCCGGCCCTACCGCTGCGCGGTTGCGGCGTGCGGGGCCGCCGCCACGGCGGCGTGGGCCCGGCGCGGCTCGGCGCCGCCCTCGGCCGTGCCCGCCGCGGTGTCCACGAGCACCGCCGACGCGTAGCCGTAGCGCACCTCGCCCTTGCGCCCGATCTTCTGGAACCGGTGGCCGCGGGCCTCGAGGTCGGCCACGACGCGCGCCGGGAAGCGATCCTCGATCTCGACGCGCGCGCCCTGCTCCAGCGGATCCCGCGGATCGCGGCCGGGCAGGAAGCGCGGGGCCTCGATGGCCTGCTGCGCGCCGAGCCCGCCGTCGAGGACGCCCGTGATCACGTTGTAGACCGTGAGCGGGATCCAGGCATTGCCGGCGCAGCCGACGGCGAGCCGCGGCTGGAGCCCGCCGGCGGTCTCGCGGAACACCAGCGTGGGCACGGTGCCGGTGCTGGACCGCATCAGCGGGAGCAGGCTGCCGTAGGCGCCGGGCGTGGTGCGCGTGCTCCGCAGGTGGTTGTTGTAGAGGAAGCCCAGGCCCTTCGACACGTAGAAGGTGCCGCCCCAGGTGCTGAGCGTCTGCGTCACGGCGATGAGGTTGCCCTCGGCGTCGCCGACCGCGAAGGCGGTCGTGCCCCGGCCGATGCGCGTCGGCGGCGGCGTGAAGGGGCCGTCGTCGGCGCCCTGCCGCTCGTACACCGACGCCTTCCGCGGGTCGATCTTGTCGAACAGCCGCGCGGCGTGATCCGGCCGGAGGTGCTCGGCGAAGTCCACGGGCCAGCGCTCCGGATCGGCCACGCGGCGCAGCGGGTCGCGCACCTTCCAGGCCTCGATCACGTGGTGCCAGTAGTCGGCGTCGGCGGTCGTCCGGGCGCCCGGCCGCGGCGTGTAGCGATCCAGGACCTGCAGCGACTCGAAGAGCTGGATCCCGGTGGACACGGGCGGTCCGCCCGCGAAGAGCGCGTGGCCCCGGTAATGGCCCTCGACCGGCGCCCGCTCCATGGCCCGGTACTGCGCCAGGTCGGCGTAGGTGATGATGCCGCCGTTCTCCTCCATGTCGGCGGCGATCCGCCGCGCGATGGCCCCGCGGTAGAACGTCTCGGCGCCGTCCTTCGCGATCGCGCGCAGCGTGGCGGCGTAGTCCTTGTTCACGAACCGGTCGCCCGGCTTCGGCACACGGCCGCCGGGCAGGAAGATCGCCGACGCGGCCGGGTACTTCTCCAGGAAGCGCCGGCCCTCGGCGATGCTCGTCGGCAGCCCCTGGTCCAGGACGAAGCCGTCCTCGGCCAGCGTGATGGCAGGCTCGATGAGCGACGCCCAGCTCACCTTGCCGCTGCCGTAGTGCGAGTACAGGTAGTCGAGGCCGGCCACCACGCCCGGGATGTTCGCGGCGGCGGGGCCGTCGGCGACCAGGCGGCCGCCGCGCACGATGGCCGGGTTGTCCATCGTCGCGTGCCCGGGCGTCATGTCCTTGTACTCGACGACCGTGGGCGTCGCCATGCCCTTCAGGTAGAGGACGGCGCTCCCGTCGCCGCCGAGCCCCGACGCCTCCGGCTCCACCACGCCGAGCGCGAACGACACCGCGATCATGGCGTCCACGATGTTGCCGCCCTGCTCGAACGCACGGCGTCCGGCCTCGGACGCCAGGGGATGGCCGGAGACGATGACGGCCCCGCGCGAGGTCACGACGGGCTTGATGAGGGGCTGCTCGGCGACGAGCTCGTCCACGACGGCCTCGAGCGCCGCGGCCGACGCCGCCCGCTCGGCCTGCGGCCGGTACTTGTCGCGCAGCGCCACCCACGTCTCGGCCGAGGGCCCGCTGGCGTAGTAGAGGCGCCGCAGCGTGTCCCAGGTGCGGTCGAAGGTCGCCAGCCATGCCCGCGGCTGGGCGATCGCCACCGCCATCTCGCCGCCGGCCACGTCGACCGGCGCGGGCGCGGGCACGCGCCACAGACGGAACGCGGCGCCGGTGTCGAACAGGGCCGGGGCGTCGCGATCGTCGCGCAGCGGGTTGCCGTTGTAGACGGGCTCGGGCTCGGGCAGGCCCGCGACGAGGAGCGTGGCGCCGTCCGGCGACCAGGCCGGCGCGCCGGCCCGCCGCGAGACCAGCACCGGCGGCGCCGGCGGCTTCGGCCGCGCGCGCGGCGGGTCGTCGCCCTCGGTCTGCGGCAGGTCCACGGTGGCCACCCACACCGCGCCCACGCCGCCCCGCACCCCGTTGAAGGCCAGACGCGTGCTGTCGGGCGCCCAGGCCAGGTGGCTTTCCTTCCCCGCCGCGCGGAGCACGCGCGTGGGCCGCGGCGGGGCCGGCGCGGTCTCGGGCCGGGTGGCCGGCGGCCGGGCGCCGAGCGCCGTGAACGGCGCGTCGGCGGCGGGCATCGGGACGACCCAGATGTCCACGTCGTCCTCGGCGCCGCGTTCGGAGACGAACGCGAGCAGCCGGCCGTCGGGGGACACGCGGGGATAGGTCTCGCTGTCGGTGGTGCTGGTCAGCGCCGCGGGCGGCTGCCAGGCCGCGGACCCCTCGACGGGCCGCGTCACGAAGAGGTCCCACTGCGCGCCGGGATCGGCGCCGCGGGCGTCGCCGCGCGGCGCGCGGGCCGCGAACACCAGCCGGCCGTCCGGCGTCCACGACGGCCAGCGCTCGTCACCGGGCTGGGCCGTGGCCGGCGTCACCGCGCCGGAGCCGACCGTGGCGACGAAGATGTCGTAGCCCTGGCCGCGATCGGCCGCAAAGGCCACCTTCGTGCCGTCGGGCGACCAGGCCGGCTCCCGCTCCACGCCGGGCACGGCGTCGCGCAGGAGCGGCGCGGCGCGCTTCCCGTCCGGCGCGAGGGTCCAGATCGTGTCGAGGACCGAGACGGCCAGGCGGCGGCCGTCGGGCGCCCAGGCGGGATCCTGCGCGCCGACCAGCGGCGTCCCGGCGGGCTGGGCGCCCAGCGTGACGTGCCCGGCGGCGGCCAGCGCCACGGCGAGTCCGGCCCCGAGACGCGCCGCGCGCCAGCCGGTGCCCACGCTCACCGCCCGCGGATGGCCGCGGCGATGGCCCGCGCCGACAGCCCGTAGACGTCGAGCAGCTCGGTCGGCGTCCCGCTGCGGGGAATCCGGTCCACGGCCAGGCGCGTCACCACGCCCCCGGCCGGCGCGGCCGCGCGGGCCACGGCGTCCCCGAGCCCGCCGACCGCGTAGTGGTCCTCGACGGTGAAGAGCCGGCCCGTCTCGCGCGCGCAGCGCTGCACGGTGGCGACGTCGATCGGCTGAATCGAATAGGTGTCCACGACCCGGATGGCGATGCCCTCCGCGGCCAGGATCTCGTGGGCGCCGAGGGCCTCGAACAGCGTCACGCCGGCCCCGAACACCGTGGCCACGTCGTTGGCGCTCTCGCGCAGCACCGTGGACCCGCCGATGGCGAAGGCCGTGTCGTTGGCGTAGATGACGGGCGTCTTCGGCCGCGAGATGCGGATGTAGACGGGGCCCGCGTGGTACGCCGCCGCCGCCACCAGGCGTTCGGCCGAGACGGCGTCGCTCGGGTAGAGCACGGTCAGGTTCGGCTCGGCCGCCATCATGGCGAGGTCCTCGAGCGCCATCTGCGACGGGCCGTCCTCGCCGATGGAGACGCCCGCGTGCGAGCCGGCCAGCTTCACGTTCACGCCGCTGATGGCGGCCATGCGGATGAAGTCCGCCGCCCGCGAGAGGAACGCCGCGAAGGTCGACGGGAACGGGATGGCGCCGCGGCTGGCCAGCCCCATGGCCGCGCCGATCATCGCCTGTTCCGCGATGAACGCCTGGTAGAAGCGGTCCGGGTGCTTCGCCTCGAAGCGCTCGCTGAAGGTGGAGTTCTTCACGTCGGCGTCGAGCGCCACCACGCGCGGGTCGGCGTCGCCGAGCTTGGCGAGGGCCGTCCCGAAGGCTTCGCGGGTGGCCACGTGCTCGCCCAGCGTGTAGGCGGGCGGGGCGACCGCGGCCGGCGTCACGGGCGTGCGGGCGGGGCCGGCGGGCCGCGGGATGGCCATGGCGGCGCCGTCGGGCTCGGGCACGAGCTGCCGCTCGAGCTCGGCCAGGGCGCGGTCCATCTCGTCGCCCTTCTTCAGCGCCTTGCCGTGCCAGTTGGGCTGCCCGGCCAGGAACCCGACGCCGTGCCCCTTGTCCGTGCGGGCCAGGATCATCGTGGGCCGGCCGCGCGTGGCGCGCGCCTCGGCCAGCGCGGCGAGAATCGCCGTCATGTCGTGGCCGTCGATCACGATGGCGTGCCAGCCGAACGCCGTCCAGCGCTGCTCGAAGGCCCCCATGTCGTGGCCGAACTGGGTGGCCCGGCTCTGGCCCAGGCCGTTGACGTCGGTCAGGCCCACGAGGGTGTCGAGGGCGAAATGTTCGGCCGCGGTGGCCGCCTCCCAGACCGACCCCTCGGCCGACTCGCCGTCGCCCATCAGCACGTAGGTGCGGTAGTCGGAGCCGAGGCGCCGCGCGTTGAGGGCGATGCCCACGCCGGCCGCCAGGCCCTGGCCGAGCGAGCCGGTGGCCACGTCCACGAACGGCAGGCGCGGGGTGGGATGGCCCTCGAGGTCGGACGTGAACTTGCGCAGATCCAGCAGGCTCTCGCGCGAGAGGTAGCCCGCCTCCGCCCAGGCGGCGTACAGCAGGGGCGCGGCGTGGCCTTTCGAGAGGACGAAGCGGTCGGCGTGCTCGTGCTGGGGATCGGCCGGGTCGAAGCGCATCTCGGCGAAGAACAGGGCCGCCACCATGTCGGCCGCGGACATGCAGGTCGTGGGGTGCCCGCTGCCGGCCTCCGAGGTGGCGCGAATCGACTCGATGCGCAGCCGTGTCGCGATGTTCTGCAGGATGGGCACGGCACGGGACGTCTCAACACTCACGCGGGATCCTCCGCGCCGGAGTGTAGCAGCCGCTTCCTGACACGGGCAATCACCAAGCACGGCCGGCGTCAGGACCGTTAGAATGAGGCGATGGTCGCGTTGCGCTACGCGTATGTGCTGGCACTGGTCGTGTGGATCGGCGGACTGGTGGCGGCCGGCGCGTTCGTGGCGCCGTCGATCTTCGGCGTCCTCGAGGCCCAGGCCGGCGCGGCCGGCCGGGTGCTGGCGGGCGCGACCTTCGGCGAGGTGCTCCGGCGGGTCCTGACGGCCGGCGAGGCCGCCGGGCTGGTCATGCTCGTGACGCTCACCGTGCTGCGGCTCCTGGGCCCGCGGCCCCTCAGCTACGGCATCCGGGCCGCGCTGCTGGGCGCCATGCTCCTCGCCAACGCCTACACCGCGCACATCCTCCTGCCGGAAGCCGAGAGCCTGCGCCGCGAGATCTCGGCCCCGATGGCCACCGTGGCCCCTGACGATCCCCGGCGCGTGCGCTTCGATGCCCTGCACGGCCGGTCCACGGCGCTCGTGACCGCCATCGCCATCGCCGGTATCGTGATGGCGGCCTGGGAAGCGCGAGAATAGACCCCGCAATGACACACGCCATCACGCTCGTGCCGGGAGACGGGATCGGGCCCGAAGTCACCCGCGCCGTCGTCCAGGTGCTGGAAGCCGCGGGCCTGCAGGCCTCGTGGGAGACCTTCGACGCCGGGGCCGGCGCGCTCGCCGCACACGGCACGACCCTGCCGGAGCCGCTCCTCGCCTCGATCCGCAAGACCAAGACCGCCCTCAAGGGGCCCATCACGACGCCCATCGGCGAGGGCTTCACCAGCGTGAATGTCGGGCTGCGGAAGGCGCTCGAGCTGTACGCCAACCTCCGCCCGGTATGGAACCTGCCGAACGTGAAGTCGCGCTACACGGGCGTGGACCTCGTGATCGTGCGCGAGAACACCGAGGACCTCTACGCCGGCCTCGAGCACGTCGTCGTGCCGGGCGTGGTCGAGAGCCTGAAGATCATCAGCGAGGCCGCCTCGACGCGGATCGCCCGCTTCGCCTTCGCCCATGCGCGGCGCCACACGCGCCGGCGCGTCACCGCCGTGCACAAGGCGAACATCATGAAGCTCGGCGACGGGCTCTTCATCGACTGCGCGCGCAAGGTGGCCAAGGACTATCCGGACGTCCAGTACGACGAGCGGATCGTGGACGCCGCCTGCATGCAGCTCGTGATGGCGCCCGAGAAGTTCGACGTGCTGCTGCTGCCGAACCTGTACGGCGACATCGTGTCGGACCTGTGCGCGGGACTGGTCGGGGGCCTGGGCGTGGTGCCGGCGGCCAACCTCGGCGCCGACGGCGTCGGCGTGTTCGAGGCCGTGCACGGCAGCGCGCCCGACATCGCGGGCCAGAACGCCGCCAACCCGCTCGCGCTCCTCCTGTCCGGCGTGCTGATGCTGCACCACCTGCAGGAGGACGCCATCGCCGAGCGCGTGAGCACGACGGTGACGGCGGTGCTCGCCGGATCGGTGCGCACGCGCGACATCGGCGGCACGGCGACGACCACCGAGTTCGCCGACGCGATCTGCCGCGCCATGGAGACGGCGCGCCCATGAGCGACGCCATCGCCGAGGCCGTCTTCGCCCGGGAGGAAGTGGCGAAGTACCTCGAGGGCAGCCACGGGGTGACGGGCAGCGAGGCGCGCGCCCGGGTCACGTCGTACCTGGACGAACTGCGGACGACGCAGCGCTACGAGCTCTACCGGGCGCTCGAGTATCCGCTCTACCCCATCCTCCGCAAGCTCGATCGGACCGACGAGCGGGTGGACATCCCCAAGGCCGCCGTCGCGCGCGGCTGCCGCGTCATCTACGCCTCGAACCACCGCAGCCACATGGACTACCTCCTGGAGTTGCTGGCGCTGGACGACGCCGGGCTGCGGCCGCCCATCATCGCGGCGGGCATCAACCTGTTCGGGGGCCCGCTGGGGCTCATCCACCGCCACGTCACCGGGGCCCTCCCGATCCGGCGCAACACGAAGGATCCGGCCTACCACATCACGCTCAAGGCCTACGTGGCCGAGCTGCTCAAGACCCACGACTTCTTCTTCTACCCGGAGGGGGGACGGTCGTACAGCGGCGAGCTGAAGTCGCCGAAGACGGGCCTCTTCACGGCGTGCCTCCAGTCGGCCCAGCCGCAGCTCGTCATCGTGCCCGTGGCCATCGCGTACGACCTGGTCCTGGAGGACCACGTGCTGGCCCGGCAGAAGGTCAAGCGGTCGCAGCGGGCGTTCAGCCGCGAGGTGGCCGAGATGGTGCGCTACGCCGTGGGCTACCGGAGCCGCGCGTTCGTCACCTTCGGCGATCCGATCCCGATCGAGGACTTCCAGGCCGACTCGCGGCGCTCGGTGGCCGAACTGGGCCACATGGTGATGACCCGCATCGGCCGGCAGGTGAAGGTGCTGCCCACGGCCCTCATGGCCGCGGCGATGGGACCGGCGATGACCGACGACGAGCTCACGGCCCGGATCGGGGCGCTGCTGGACGCGCTGAACGGCATCCGCGCCAACCTCGACGCGAAGACGCCGGCCGAGGTGATCGCGGCGGCCGCCGGGCCGCTCGAGGATCGCGGCATCATCGCCCGCGACGACGGCCGCTTCCGCGTCCGCGATCGCAACCTGCTGCGCTACTACGCTCGGACCATCGAGCACCTGCTGCCGGAGCCCGCCGCACCGGCCTGACGGCCGGGAGTCGCGTTGCGCGATGCTCGCCGCCACCTCGAAGGCCATCTTCCACGGGCTCGCGCGCGTCGGCCTGCTGCAGCGCCTCGCGTCGCGCTACGGGATGGCGCCCGGCTCCGGGTTCGCGCGACGCTTCATCGCGGGCGAGACCACCGAGGAGGCCATGACGGCCTGCCGCACCCTGGCGGCGCGCGGGTACCGGACGTCGCTGGACTTCCTGGGCGAGAGCGTGGCCACGCTGGAACTGGCCGACGCCGCCACGCGCGAGTACGGCGTCCTCGTCGACCGCGTAGTGGCCGGCGGCGTCGAGCGCAACGTGTCGCTGAAGCTGACCCAGATCGGACTGGAGATCGACCGGGCCACCGCTGTGGACAACCTGCGGCGGATCCTCCAGACCGCGGCGCCGCACGACTTCTTCGTCCGCATCGACATGGAGAGCTCGCGCCACACCGAGGCGACCCTCGACACCGTCGAGACGCTGTGGTCGCTGGGCCACCGGGACGTGGGCACCGTCATCCAGTCGTGCCTGCTGCGCAGCCCCGCCGACGTCGATCGCCTGAATGCCCTGGGCGCCCGCGTCCGGCTCGTGAAGGGCGCGTACCGCGAGCCCAAGACCGTCGCCCATCACCGCATGGAGGACGTGAACGCCGCGTTCCTGGCGCTGGCGGGCCGCCTGCTGGACCAGAACCCGTACCCGGCCTTCGCCACCCACGATCCCGCAATGATCGCGGGCGTGAAGGCGCTGGCGGCCGAGCGTGGCCTCGGGCCCGACCGCTTCGAGTTCCAGATGCTGTACGGCATCCGGCGCGACCTGCAGGCCGCGCTCAAGACCGAGGGCTTCACCGTGCGCGTGTACGTGCCGTTCGGGAAGCAGTGGTTCCCGTACTTCATGCGCCGGCTCGGCGAGCGGCCCGCCAACGTGGCGTTCGTCCTCCGGGGCATCTGGCACGACCGCCACCGCGAGTAGCGCCGTACCGGGCCGAGGCCGGCGCCCGGGATGCGCGCGGCCGACGCGCGCCGTCAGGCCTGCCCGCCGGCGCACCAGGCGCGGACGAGCGACGCCAGGGCGTCGCGGCACTGGCGGACGCTGGCCAGGTCCACCCATTCCTCCACGCCGTGCAGCCCGGCGCCGGTGGGGCCGAAGAGCACCGACGGGATGCCGGCCTCGCCGAGGACGGCGGCGTCGGTCCAGAAGCTCATGCCGATCGTCGCGGCGCGGCACCCGGCCGCGCCGGCCGCGCGGCCCAGGAGCCCGGGCAGCGGGTGCGCCGGATCGATGGCGTAGGGCGGCCTCGCAAAGAGCGCCGTGGCCTCGGCGCTGAAGGTGGCGTCGGCGGCCGACGCCCGCGCGAGGATCTCGCGGAGCTCGTCGTCGAGCTGCGCGAGCGGCTCGCCGGGCAGCGTGCGGCGCTCCACCTGCAGCGTGCAGCGGTCGGGATAGCTGCTCAGCTCACGGCCGCCGCTGATGATCGACGCGTGGAGCGAGGCCGGCCCGAGGAGCGGGTGCCGCGCCCCCGCCTGGAGCCGCCGGTCGAGGTCGCCGAGCGCCACGAGGACGCGCCCCATGTGCACGATGGCGTCCACGCCGTCGGCCGGCCGGCTGCCGTGGGCGGCGCGCCCGGTGGTGGTGACCTGGCCCCAGGCGAAGCCCTTGTGGCAGACGGCGATGTCCAGGTCCGTCGGCTCGGTGACCACGCCGGCATCCGCCCGCCACCGCGTCACGAGCGCGTCGGCGCCGATGCTCGAGTGCTCCTCGTCGACGACGCACGCCACGATCACCGATCCGGCGTCGAGTCCCCCGCCCTGGGCCACGGCGCGGACGGCGTCGATCATGGCGGCGACGCCGCTCTTCATGTCCTGGGCGCCGCGTCCGTACAGCCGCCCGCCGGTCACCACCGGATCGAACGGCGCCGCCATCCCCGCCACGCCCACCGTGTCGATGTGGCCGCAGAGCATCAGCGAGCGGCCGGGCCGGCGGCCGTCCAGCGTGGCGACGACGTTGGGCCGGCCGGGCGCCACCTCCTGCACGTCCACGGCGAGCCCGATCGCCTCGAACTCGGCGACCAGCCGCCGCGCGACGGCGGCCTCGCCCGCGGCGCCCGGCACGAGCGAGGGATTCACCGAGTCGATCGCGACGAGATCGGAGAGCAGCCGTTCGACGGTGTCCATCACGCGGCATTGTAGCGGCGCCCGCCCGGGGCCGCGGCCACGCCCTCCGCCGGCACGGCCGAGTACGATGGACGCCGTGTCCGACACCGGGCCATCCGCCGCCGCGCCGCTCGACCTGGCGCTCGCCGTCGCCCGGGCGGCCCGTGCCCGCGGCGGGCGCGCGCTGATCGTCGGCGGCTTCGTCCGCGATCGGCTGCTGGGCCGGCCGTCGAAGGACGTGGATGTGGAGGTGTTCGGCGTGCCCGAGGCCGACCTGCCGGGGATGCTCGGGGCGCTCGGGCGCGTCGAGCCGGCGGGCCGGGCGTTCCCGGTCTTCAAGCTCGGCCCGATCGACGTCGCGCTGCCCCGCCGCGAGTCGAAGCAGGGCCGCGGACACACGGCCTTCGCCGTCGAGGGCGACCCGTGGATGTCGTTCGAGGAGGCGGCCCGTCGCCGGGACTTCACGATCAACGCCGTGTCGTGGGACCCGCTCGCCGACGAGTACGTCGATCCCTTCGACGGCCGGTCCGATCTCCAGGCGCGGCGGCTGCGGGTGGTGGATCCGCGCACGTTCGGCGACGACAGCCTCCGCGTGCTCCGCGCCCTCCAGTTCGCGGCGCGCTTCGCGTGCACGCTCGACGGGGAGGCCGCCGCGCTCTGCCGCGCCATCCCCCTGGACGACCTGCCCGCCGAGCGCGTGTGGGGCGAAATGGAGAAGCTGCTGCTGGTGGCGGAGCGGCCGTCGATCGGCTTCGCGCTGGCGCGCGAGCTCGGCGTCGTCGAGCGCCTGCTGCCCGAGATGGCGCCGCTCTACGACTGCCCGCAGGATCCCGAGTGGCACCCGGAAGGCGACGTGTGGACCCACACCCTCCTGGTCATCGACGAGGCCCGGCGGCTGAACGGGGACCTGGACCGGCCGCGCCTGGCGGCCGTGATGCTCGGCGCCGTGTGCCACGACCTGGGCAAGCCGGCCACGACCGCCGTCATCGACGGCCGCTGGCGCTCGCCCGGCCACGAACCGGCGGGCATCGCGCCGGCGACGGCGATCCTGGATCGCCTGAACGTCCACAGCCTGGACGGCTTCGACGTCCGCCGCCAGGTGCTGGCGCTGGTGGCCGAGCACCTGCGGCCCAGCGCGTTCTACAAGGCGAAGGACACCCTGCGGGACGGCGCCTTCCGGCGGCTGGCCGCGAAGGTGGACCTGGAGCTCCTGGTCCGCTTCGCCCGCGCCGACTGCCGCGGCCGCACCGGCACGTTCGACTGCTCGGCGATGGAGTGGTTCCTGGAGCGCGCGCGCTCGCTCGGCGTCGAACACGCGGCGCCGACACCGCTCCTGCGCGGCCGTCATCTGCTGGCCCTGGGCGTCGCCCCCGGCCCCGGCATGGGCGAGATCCTGCGCGCCGTCTACGAGCGCCAGCTCGATGGCGGCGTCGGAACGGTGGAGGAGGGGATCGCGCTCGCGCGAGAGCTGTTCACGCGCGAGCGCGGCCAATAGGGATCTCGCCGGGCCGGTCCCCGGTCCCTGGTCCCCAGTCCCTACGGCGTCAGTTCCCCCGCGTCAGTTCCCCCGCGTCAGTTCCCCGTGATGTACCCCGCAAACTGCTCCGCCTGGACGTTGCCGCCGCTCACGATCGCGGCCACGGTGCCGGCGGGCGTGCCCAGGCCGAGCATCACGGCGGTGGTCGCGGCGGCGCCGCTCGGCTCCACCACGAGCCGGCCCTTGCGGTACAGCCAGGCCACGGCGCGCCGGATGGCGTCGTCGGGCACCGTGACGAGCTCGTCCACGTAGCGCTGGACGTGCGCGAAGGTGGTGGCGCCGGCACGGAGGTTCATCAGGCCGTCGGCGATCGAGGCCGAGCCGGGCAGCGTCACCGGCGCCCCGGCCGCGCGCGCGGCCGTCATCTTCGCCGCGCCGGCCGGCTCCACGCCCACCACGCGGACGTCGGGCCGCGAGAGCTTGATCGCGGCCGAGACGCCCGCAATCAGCCCGCCGCCGCCCATCGGCACGTAGACCGTGCCCAGGTCCGGCACCTGTTCCAGCAGCTCCAGGCCGACCGTGCCCTGGCCGGCGATGATCATCGGATGGTCGAAGGGCGGGATCATCGACAGGCCCCGCTTCTCCACCTCTTCCTCGGCGCGCTTCTGCCTATCGAGCGACGTCGTGCCGGCGAAGATCACCTCGGCGCCGTAGCTCTTCACGCCCTCCACCTTCACGGCCGGGGCCGTGGTGGGCATCACGATGACGGCGTGCGCGCCCATCGCCTGGGCCGCCATCGCCACGCCCTGGCCGTGATTGCCCGAGGAGTACGTGATGACGCCGCGCGCCCGCGCCTCGGGCGTGAGCTGCGCGAGCATGTTGAAGGCGCCGCGCACCTTGAACGCGCCCATCGGCTGCAGGTTCTCGCACTTCACGAAGAACCGGTGCGGGTCGTCGGCCGGGCCCGGCCACGCCAGCGCCAGCGCCGGCGTGTGGACGGCGATGCCGCGGATGCGTCCGGCCGCGGCCCGGATGTCGTCGAGCGAGACCAGGGGGATCGTCGAGGCGGTGTCGGGTGTCATCGCTTGCGCACCTGGGCGAACTGGTCGCCGTCGTTGTAGGCCGGCATCGCCGGCGCGGCGGCCACCCGCCACGCGACCGCCGCCAGCAGCTGCATGTCGTCGGCGGCGCCGCTGAAGTCCCAGGCCGGGTCGAACTCGTCCGACGGCTGGTGGTAGTCCTTGTCGTTGAAGGCTTCCTGCCTGGCCAGGAGCGCGGCCGCGTTCGGTCCTTCGAACTGCTTCGGCTCGCTCAGCGACAGGGCCGGCACGCCGGCCTTGGCCAGCGGGAAGTGGTCCGACCGGAAGAAGTAGCCGCGATCGGGATGCGTGTCCTCGCCCACCACGCGGCCCCGTGCCTTGGCCACGTCGGCCAGCACCGCGCCCAGCGAGGAGCGGTCGGATCCGAGCGCCACGATGTCGGTGGCCTTGCCGAGATAGTTGACCTCGTCCACGTTGAGGTTCGCCGCGATGTGCTCGATGGGAATCGGCGGGTGCGCCGCGAAGTACTCGCTCCCCAGCAGGCCGGCTTCCTCCGCCGTCGTGAACACGATGTAGATCGATCGGCCCGGCCGGGCGCCGGCGCGCGTGAACGCCTGGGCCATCGTCAGGACGCCCGCGCATCCCGATGCGTTGTCATAGGCGCCGTTGAAGATCCGGTCCGTGTCGGGCGGCTCCCCCGGCTGCGGGGCCCGTACGCCGAAGTGATCCCAGTGGGCCGTGATCGCCACGGCGTCGGACGCGTTGGTGCCCGTGATGACGCCGATCACGTTCGGCGACGTCTTCCTGGCGCTCCGCTGCGTGAGCGTCGCCGAGGCCCGGATGCCGAGCGGGACCGGCGTGAAGCCGCGCGCCGAGGCCGCCGTCCGCAGGTCGTCGAGGTTCCGGCCCGCCCGCTTCACGAGGTCCGTGGCGGCGTCGTTCGAGATCCAGGCCTTCACGCCCAGGGCCGGCGCGCCGGGCTCCGGCGGGAGCGAATACTGGGTGCCCGACCACGAGGACTCGACGACCTGCCAGGGATAGGTGGCCGAGGCATCGGTGTGGATCAGGAGGGCCCCGGCCGCGCCCTGCCGGGCCGCCTCCTCGAACTTGTAGGTCCAGCGGCCGTAGTAGGTGAGCGCCTTGCCGCCGAAGAGGTCGGGCTCGGCGGCCGTGGCGGGCGGGTCGTTGACCATCACCAGCACCCACTTCCCCTTCACGTCCACGCCGGCATAGTCGTTCCACTGCTGCTCGGGCGCCACGATCCCATGGCCCACGAACACCACCTCGCCGGCCGCCGTGACCGTGGGGGCCTCGAGGCCCGAGAACGCCACCACGTCGGTGCCGTACTTGTAGGTCCGGCCGGGCACGGACAGCGCGAACGACCGGTCCACCACGGACTCGACGATCGGGACCTGCTGGAAGTAGGTGCCGCCGTCGCCGGCCGGCGCCACCCCGAGAATCGCGAGCTGCGTCGCCAGGTACGTGGTCGCCAGGTCGCCGCCACGCGTCGCCGGCGCCCGCCCCTCGAAGCCGTCGTGCGACAGCATCTCGGTGTGGGCGGCGATGCGGGCGGCCGTGATCTCCGATTCGGCCGGCCCCGGTGCGGCCGCGGGCGGCGGCGCGGGGGTGGGCGAGCACGCCGACGCCCAGAGCAGGGCCATCGGCAGGGCGAGAAGCGGGAGCCGCATCCCGCGAGTATACCGGCCCCTCCCAGGTCCCTGGTGCCAGGTCCCTGGTCCCCAGTCCCCAGTCCCTACAGTTTTCTCAACCCCAAGATCAGCTCGCCGCGCAGGATGTACCGCGTCGCCTCGTGCCGGAAGCCGAGCGCCGTGAACCGATCGACCAGCTCCGTCCGCGTGTAGTGCGCGATGTGCTCGTCGGCGTACGCCCCGGGCGCGAAGAACCCGTACAGCTTCTCGGTGACCACCCACTCCCAGTTCGCGTAGTCGGGCGTGCCGAGCACCAGCCGCCCGCCGGGCCGGAGCACCCGGACGAGCTCGCCCAGGATGGGCGACTCCTTGGGCACGTGCTCGATCACCTGCGAGCAGAGGACGCACGGGAAGCTCGCGTCGGGGAACGGCAGCGCGAACCCGGAGGCGTGCACCAGGGGGCGGCCGAACCGCCGGGCGTAGCGCAGCTTCCGGCGCAGGACGTCCACGGCCACGCTCCCGGGGGGCAGCGCGCCGATGATGCGGCTGGACCCGCAGCCGACGTCCAGCACGGGCCCCTCGCCGGCGACGAGCTCCGTAACGTGCTGGTAGCGCATGCGCTGCCAGTAGCGCTGCAGCGGGATCACGCTGTCGTACGCGCGGGCATCGTAATCGGCGCACTCGATGGAATTGCGCAGCGCCCACAGGCGGCCGAACGTCGTGAGGTAGTCCACGAGGAACCGGTGGGCGCGTTCGTGCGAGACGCCGCCAGGCGCCGCGCGGTAGGCGATGGGCACCTCGAGGACCCGCCACCCTTCGGCGTACACGTCCACGAGGATGGCCTGCAGGGCATCGAGCCCGGCCGGCAGCGGACGGAGCGCGCCGAGGATCGACGCGCGGTACAGCCGGACGCCGCTCGACAGGTCCCGCACGCCCAGCGACAGGCCGCGCCCGAAGACGCCGTTCAGGAGACGGCTGCCGAGGGCGCGCGCGGCCGGCATGTCCGCGCGGCCGCCCGGCGCGTAGCGCGAGCCCACGATCACCTCGGCGTCGTGGCGCCGTGCCCAGAGCGCCGTGACGGCCGGGCCCGGGTCCACGACGTCCGGATCGATCGTGAGCACCCAGGTGCCGGTGGCGGCTGCGAACCCGGCTGCCAGGCAGGCGCCGTAGCCCGGGCGAACCGGCCTGAGGTGGCGCAGGCGGGGATCGGCGTCCGTGGACGCGGTCGGCCGCGATCCCACGACCAGGACCTCGGCCCGGCAGTCGAGGCCGTCGAGGACGCGGGCAAGCTCGAGGGCCGCGCCGTCGGCGCCGGGATCATCTTCCGCGGGGACGACGACCGAAAGGTCGATCACCCGCGGCTCGCGGCGCGCCGGAACTCCTCGAAGAGGCGGGGCGCGTTGCCCGTGATGCCGCGCATCGTCGGCGCCCAGCCGAGCGCCCGCGCGCGGGGGCTGCGGACGACCTGATCGAGCGCGAGGGCCTCGGCGTACGGGCCCATCTTCGAGAGCGCCTCGGCGATGGGGACGTAGCGGATGTCGGCGGGCGGATCGACGTGCGACGCGATGGCCTCGGCGATGTCGCCGAGCCGCTCGTCCTGGTCGTCGGTGGCGTGGAAGACGCCGGAGGCGTCGGGCGCGGCCACGATGCGCGCGTAGAGATCGCCCAGGTCGCGGTCGTAGACCAGGGGCCACCGGTTGCGGCCCTCGCCCACCACCCGCACGAGCCCGTTCAGCGCGTCCTTCAGCATGTCGGACACGATGCCGCGGCTGCCGCCGTACAGGATCCCGGGACGCACGATCGCCGTGCGGAGCGTCGGCGTGGCGGCCTGCAGCACCATCGCCTCGTGCGGCACGCGCCAGGCGGAGTAGGGAGCCGCGCCGTCGGTGGCCGCGTCCTCGTCCACGGGCGCCGGGCAGGCGCCGAGCACCCAGATGCCGGACGTGTACACGAACGTGCGGAGCGCGTTGGCTGCCTGGAGCGCCGGCAGCACCGCTTCGAGGAACGTCCGATCCGAGGGCGTCCGTCGGGCGCCCTCGTCCAGGGCCGTGTGCACGACCACGTCGGCCTCGGCCACCGCGTGGGCGTAGCGCTTGGGGCCGGCCAACTCCCCCATCAGGGGCGTGGCGCCGCGCGCCTCGATGCGCGCCGCGCGCTCGGGATCGCGCACCAGGGCCGTGACCGAGTGCCCGCCGCGGACCAGCGCGTCGAGGACGGCAGATCCCACGTATCCGGTGCTGCCAGTGAGAAAAACGTGCATTGGGTGAGCCGAGAAGGGAGGCCGCGATTCTACTCGGGCCGGGGCGTTCGACGCCAGCGCGGGGTCACGACCGCCTCAGAGATCCCAGACACGGCCGCCGTCGTAGCAACTGACGAGCCCGTCCTCGCTCACCTTCAGCACGGGCCCGAACCGGCTCGCCGCCAGGGCCGCCGTGGTGCGCGCGCCCTCGGCGATGCCGTCGGCCTTGGCGTGCTCGCTCGACAGCGGGTGCCGCAGGATGGCGCCCACGGCCAGCATGGTGCCGTCGGCGTCGGTCACCGTCGCGCCGTCGAGCGTGGCCAGCGCCGCCAGCACGCTGGGATCCAGCTCGGTGATCGTGCGGCCGGCGAGCAGGTGCAGGAGATCGCGCCTGGACGGCGCGCCGGCGGCCGACGGCGGGTGCACGAGCTCCATGTCGAGGCGATCGGTGGCCGCGACGAGCAGCGAGAGCGACTCGAGCGGTTTGCGCAGCACGACGAAGAGCGCGCCCTGCCGCGCGTCGGAGAGATCCAGCGCCGTGCGGAACATCCGGTCGGCCAGGGCCGGGTTGCCGACGGCCGTCTGCCACAGCGCGTACTTCGACGTCTGGTCGAGCAGCCGCCAGTCGGCGTGGCTGAACGAGAAGAGCTGCGCGCCCTCACCGAACACCTTGATCTCGCGGCGCGGGTTGAGGACGACGCACACGTGCGGCCCCCCCGCGGTGGCCCTGGCGTGCGCGCCGTAGGTCCGGGCGCACGGCGCCTCCACGCTCGACTCGGGCCCGGCGGCGCGGGCCCAGCGCCCGATGTCCACGATGTCCAGGAGGCGGCCGGCGCGGTTCACCAGGAACACCGTCCGGAGCCCGTCGGCCAGGCGGTAGAAGCTCTTGATGGTGGCCAGTTCGCCCGTGTAGCTGACGGCCGAGCGCTCGGCCGGCGGGTACTCGGCCACCGGGTCGTCGTCGGAGCCGAGCAGCAGCACGCCGGTGGACACGGGCTGGTTCTCGTAGGTGGAGAGCGCCGCGGCCCGCATCATCTCGATGGCCAGGGCGACCCGGTCCCGCGCGGGCGGGGGCCCCGCCTGCAACTGGTAGGGGGCCTGGTCGAAGAACGCGCCCACGTAGCGGTCCTCGATCTCCCCCCGGAAGAGGTCGGCGCGCTCCACCATGAGCTGGGGGCTCAGGATGGCGCGGTAGCGGGCCGACAGGACGGCGCCGATGGCCCGGGCGAACCGGACTTCGTGGGGCGTGAACGGCCGGAATGGCGGAACTTTCAGCGTGTACCGCGTCCCGAACCAGCGCACCGAAAGGGCCGCCGGGTCCCGCGTGGGCTCGATGGCCAGGCGCCCGTCGGAGGACGGGGACGGCACGGCTTCGGTCTCGAGCGTGGCGCGCTCGAAGAACTGCCGGAGGGCGGCCTGCAGGAGCTCGTCATACAGGGCGCCGACGGCGAGGGCGGGTGGCAGCGACGGCATGCGACTGAGGTGTGGGCGATCATAGTGGTTGTGAAGGGTTGCCGGGGGCAACGGCCATGTGGCACACTTCTTGGTTGGAGTCCACTTGAGCAAAGACGATCTAATCGACATGCAGGGCACCGTGGTGGCCGTTCACAGCGGCGGCCTCTACCGTGTGCAAACCGAATCCGGGCACGAAGTGCTGGCGCAGCTGAGCGGCCGCATGCGCCGCTTCCGCATCAAGGTCGTCCCCGGCGATCGCGTGACCGTGGGCGTCTCGCCCTACGATCCGGTGCGCGGCATCATCACCTTCCGCGCCCGTTGACTGCGCTGCTTTGACGCCCGCGCCATCCGCTCATCCTCGTCGCCGGCGCCGCGGTGGTCCCCCCGGGGGACGCCGCAAGACCTCCTCGACGCCCGCCCCGCTGCCCCAGGCCGACATCGCCACCGACATCCCCTGGGAGCTCGGCGACGACATCCCGCCGGTCAGCTTCGCGACCCTGGGCCTCGACGCCCGCCTCATGGCTGGCTGCGCCGACATGGGCTACCAGGAGACGCGTCCCGTGCAGACCACGGTCATCCCGCTGGCGCTCCAGAACCTCGACGTCGTCGCCTGCGCCGAGACCGGCACGGGCAAGACGCTGGGCTTCGTCGTGCCGATCCTGCAGCGCCTGCTCCTGGAGCAGCCGCCGTACCACGACCCGCTGCGCGAGCCCTACACGCGCGCCCTCATCCTGGCGCCCACGCGCGAGCTGGCCTCGCAGATCGAGGACACGATCGTCGGCCTCACCTACCACACGCCCTGCTCGAGCGCGCCGGTGTACGGCGGCGTGGAGATGTGGCCCCAGGAGCGCGCGCTGAAGGCGGGCGTGGACATCGTGGTGGCCACGCCGGGCCGGCTCATGGACCACATGCGCCACGACTCCTGCGACTTCACCCGCGTGCAGACGCTGGTGCTCGACGAGGCCGACCGGATGCTCGACATGGGCTTCTGGCCGGACGTCCGCAAGATCCTCGGCGCGCTGCCCAAGGACCGTCAGACGCTGCTCTTCTCCGCCACGATGCCCAACGAGGTCGTGTCGCTCGCGCGCGAGATGCAGCGCCGCGCCCGCTACGTGCAGATCGGCCGGCGCCAGGGCGCGGCGCGGACCATCACGCACGCGATGGAAGAAGTCGAGACGCGCGACAAGGTGGAACGCCTGGCCCGCTTCATCAAGAACGAGGCCGACGGCCCGGTGCTCGTGTTCGTGCGGACCAAGATCGGCGCCGACAAGGTGGCTCGCAACCTGCAGGCCAAGGGCGTGCGGGCGGCGGCCCTGCACGCCGATCGCACGCAGCAGGACCGGCAGCGCGCGGTCGAGGGCTTCCGCTCCGGCCTGCATCCGGTGCTGGTCGCCACCGACATCGCCGCGCGCGGCCTGGACATCGACGGCATCGCGGTGGTGGTGAACTTCGAGGTGCCGGACACCAAGGAGAGCTACGTGCACCGCGTGGGCCGCACCGGCCGCGCCGGCAGCAGCGGCCGCGCGCTCACGCTCGTCGCGCCGGATCAGCGGCGTGAATGGAAGGCCATGGAGACGGCGCTTGGACTCACACTGGCCTGACCCGCCGGCGCCGCCGGCCCCTCCGGATCCTCCGGGACCGCCCGCCCTCTCCGAGGCGCAGGCCCGGTTCAACTCGTGCCGCTGGCAGCGCGCGGCCGACGGCGATCAGCCCGCGTGCTGCGGCCATCGCGACGTCCTGCCCATGGCCGGCGTGACGGGCTTCAATCCCGAGTCGTGGTGCCTCGACTGCGGCTACTACAAGGCCAAGCGCGCGCCGAAGACCCGCCCGGCGCCCCGTCCGTACGGCGAGTGATCGCGGGCCCGTCCGCCTGACCCGGGCGCGGCGGTTCCGTCTGCCCCGGACCCAGCCCGGCTACAATGCGCGGATGACCTACTACGGCAGCTCGCACCTCGCTGAAGCGTTCCGCACGGTCCGCCGCAACACCATCCAGGCGGCCCAGGACATTCCCGCCGACAAGTACGACCAGCCGATCGCGGACGGCATGATGACGGTCGCGGCCGTCCTGGCGCACCTGGCGGCGAGCACGAACTTCCACCAGATGGCGCACGGCGTGGACGCCAAGGGCCACCTGTCGTTCGAGGACTTCGGCGGCTACATGGCGCAGGCCAAGCAGATCGAGGCGTCGCTCACGACGAAGGACGCGATCCTCGATGCGCTGACCACGCGCGGCGAGCAGTTCGCGGCGTTCCTCGAGTCGCTGACCGAGGAGCAGCTCGCGCAGCACGTCACCTTCCCGCCGCCGCTCCAGCCGCCCAGCAAGTCGCGCTTCGAGATGCTGCTCGGCGCCAAGGAGCACGAGATGCACCACCGCGCGCAGCTCATGGTGGCGCAGCGGTCGATGGGCATCACGCCGCACCTCACCCGCCGGCGGCAGGAAGCGATGGCCGCGCGGGCGGCGGCGGCACAGCCCGCGAGCTGAGCGGGTCCCGTCGTCGCCGGGCGGGCACCCGCCGGGGCCTGTCGCGGTGCAGCCCGCCGGACCGACGACGATGGAGCGATCTGCGCCGCGCTCAGAACGTCGCGAGCGCGTTCACGGGGAAGCCGGTGCCGCCGGTGACCGGCACGGGCGCCACCGTGAGCAGGAACTCCCACCGCTTCTCGGCGGCCGCCAGGTCGCCGAGCGCTTCCAGATCCTGGTTGTCCAGGATGTTGATCCCGAGCGCCGTGATGACCAGCGTGTGCACGGGCAGGGCGACGCCGGTGACGAGCGAGGGCACGACGTCGAGCGCGTCGTCGCTGCCGATGAGGGCCACGCCGCGCGCCTTGAGCCACGCCGCCGTGGACGCGTGCAGGCCGGCGGCGTTGCGCCCCACCGCCCACGGACCGACCGCGGCGCGCCGCGCCCAGCGGCCCGTCCTGACGAGCAGCGCGTCGCCCGGGCCGACCTTCACGCCGGCCCGCTTCTCCCACGCCTCCAGGTCCTCCACGAAGAGCGGCGTGCCCGGCTCGAGATACGGCAGCCCTTTCAGGCGGGCCATGTCCATCAGGATGCCGCGCGTGACGTAGCCGTTGCGGAAGCCCTGGATGCCCAGCTTCGTGCAGCCCGCCTCGGTGTTCACCTCGGCCCGGGCGTAGCCGTTGTAGGTCTGGTCCTTGTACAGGATGTGGCAGAGCGCGTCGAGGTGGCTGTGCGCGTAGCCGTGGTACGACACGCGGTAGGTGTCGGTGGAGAACCCGCGGTTCATGGTGTGCTCGAAGGGGCTCGCGTTGTCGAGGTCCTTCGCCGTGAGCGGCGGGTGCGCGAGGCCGACGGCGCGGCCCGAGCGCACGAGCGACGCGGCCCGCTTTCGCGTTGCCTCGGTGATGAGGTTGGCCGCGCCGAGCTCGTCGTTCGCGCCCCAGCGGCCCCAGTTCTTCACCTGGTGGAAATACGTGTCGAACTCCGCCTCGGTGGACGGCCTGCGCGCGGCCGACGGGCCCGGCGACAGGATGGGCGGCTCGGCGGCGGCCTGCCGGGGTGGCGGCGCCGTCCGAACCCACGCGGTGACAGTCAGAGACACGGCCAGGGCCACGAGCAGGCGGGTGCGCATGGCGCACAGTCTACCGGTCCTGCCGGTCCCCCTTGAATCGCGCGCGCCGGCCACATATCGTACCCAGCCTGGAGCGTCGTGATGACCAAGGACCAACGCAACCGCCGCGAGTTCATGCACCTGGCCGGCCTGGGCGCCGCTGGCGCCGTCGGCGCCGTGGGCGGGCCCATGCTGGGGGCGCGCGGCGCGACGGCGGCCGCCACCCAGGCCGCTGCGGCCGGGGGCCTCGCGCCGGACCTGATCGTGGTGAACGCCACGGTCTACACGATGGATTCGCGCGCGCCGCGCGCCGAGGCGTTCGCCGTGCGCGACGGCCGCTTCGTCGCCGTCGGCTCCTCGTCGGACGTCCGGAACCTGGCCACGAGCCAGACGCAGGTGTTCGACGCCAAGGGCATGACCGTCGTGCCCGGCTTCATCGACTGCCACAACCACGCGGGCGGCGAGACGCTGCTCTACGACGTGCTCGTCGGCAATCCGTTCGAGGTGGAGTTCGTCAGCATCCTGAGCATCGTGGGCAAGCTGAAGGCGCGCGCCGACCAGACGCCGCCCGGCACCTGGGTGGAAGGCTATTTCTTCGACGACACGAAGCTGAAGGACGAGCGGCCCCTCCACAAGCGCGACCTCGACGAGGTGTCGCGCGACCATCCCGTGGTGGTGCGCCACCGCGGCGGCCACACGTCGTTCTACAACTCGAAGGCCCTCGAGATGGCCGGGATCACCAAGAACACGCCCAACCCGATGGGCGGCACCTACGACAAGGACCCGAACGGCGAGCTGAACGGCCGCGTGACCGACACGGCCACGGCGCCCCTCCGGAAGATCGGCAAGCGGCCCGAGTATTCGGCGGCCGAGCAGGAGAAGCGCGCGCGCGACGGCATCGCCTACATCTCGAAGCAGTTCGCGCGCTACGGGCTCACGAGCGTCCACCACGAGAGCGGCGACATGGCCGCCATCCAGGACGTGCGCGCCCGCGGCGAGCTGGTGCACCGCGTGAGCTACGAGGCGAACGGCCAGATGCTGGACGCCATGATCGCCAACGGCATCAAGACCGGCCTCGGCGACGAGTGGATCCGCTTCGGCGCTACGTCCGAGCACACGGTGGACGGCTCGTTCTCCGAGCGCACCATGTCGCTGAGCGTGCCGTATCCCGACCGGAAGGACGGCTACAAGGGCAACGTCACCTCCACGCAGGAGGACCTGAACGCGTGGGTGGAGAAGGTGCACCGCGCCGGCATCCAGGTGAACTGCCACGCCAACGGCGACGTGGCCATCGACATGTACATGACGGCGTTCGAGAAGGCGCAGCAGAAGTTCCCGCGCGCCAACGCCCGCCCCAAGATCACGCACTGCACGCTCATCACCGACGACCTCGTGCGCCGCATCAAGGCCCTGGGCGCCGTGCCGGCGATGTTCACGACCTACGCCTACTACAACCCCGACAAGTTCGTGTACTACGGCGAGGACCTGATGAAGCGGTGCATGGCGTACCGCTCGATGCTCGACGCGGGCGTCTACGCGTGCGCCGGGTCCGACTTCAGCCCCGGGCCGTTCGCCCCGCTCATGGGGATCCAGGGCATGGTGACGCGCAAGGGCTGGGACGGGAAGACCTGGGGCGTGAACCAGCGCATCAGCGTGAGCGAGGCGATCGCCGTCAACACCTACAACGGCGCGTGGGCGTCGCTGGAGGAGGACATCAAGGGGTCGATCACGGCCGGCAAGCTCGCCGACTACGTGATCCTCGCCGAGGACCCGCACACGGTGGACGTCGAGAAGATCAAGGACATCCAGATCGTGCGGACGGTGGTGGGCGGGAAGACGTCCTACCAGGCCTAGCGTGGTCCGCGTGAATCGCCGGCGGTTCCTGGCGGGCGCGGCGCTCGGTGCGGCGCTCGTCGCCGGCCAGGCGGCGCCCGCCGGCCAGGTCCCGGCGCCAACGCCTGCGCCGCAGCCGCCGGCGGCGCCCGATGCCGGCATCCCGTACGGCCAGACCAGGCTGGGGCTGAGCGACGACCTGCGCGACGGCTCGCTGTACGTGCCCCGGAGCTACCGCGACGACACGCCCGCCCCGGTGCTGGTCATGCTGCACGGGTACAGCGGCTGGGGCGACGACATGAAGTCCATCTTCGCGCTGGCCGAGGAGTTCGGCGTCGTGATCGTGGCGCCGGATTCCCGCGACGTGACCTGGGGCCGCTCGGCGCCGGGCTTCGACCAGGACGTCCGCTTCATCGGCGCCGCCTTCCGCAAGGCCGTCCAGACGCTGAACCTCGACCCGGACCGCGTGGCCCTCGGCGGCCGGAGCGACGGCGCCGGCTACGCGCTGTCCATGGGCCTGGCCTACGGCAACACGTTCAACCACCTCATCGTGATCGCGGGCGGGATGATGGCGCCGGTCCGCCGCCAGGGCACGCCGAAGATCTTCATGGCGCACGGCCTCGACGACAAGCAGATGCCCATCGACCGCACGGGCCGGCTCTTCCAGAAGCAGTTGAAGGACGAGGGCTACGACGTGACCTACCGCGAGTACGCCGGGGGCCACGCCACCCCGGTGGACGTCGTGCGCGAGGCCTTCGCGTGGCTGACCGGCCGGAAGGGCTGACCCCGAGCTGACCCCGGCCCGTCCGGCCGCGGCCGGGCAGCGGGCGATTCAACCTCGGGCCCGCGCGTCCGGTCCAACGGGCGTGGGGCACAACTCGTCAGTAGGGCACGCGTCGATCGGCCGTCCGGGCGCGGCGCCTGGCGCGGCGTGGCGGTCGAAGCTGTCGCGGCTGTCATCTTCAGAGCGCAGCGGCAGAGGCCTCACGCGCAAGGGACGGGACACTCGACGACGGCCCGACCGTGGTTTTCCGGTCAATTCGTGTCTTGCGCGCGCAACGACGATCCCTCGGCGCGTTGGCAGCCAACTTGCGTTTACAGAGGGCGGAGGCTCGGATATGTCCACCACCAGAGTCAGCACCATCGCCGCCATGATTGCCACCCTGGCCCTGTCGGCCACCCCGGCACTGGCTCAGGAGGGTCGTCGCGGCGGCGGGGACCAGCAGCAGAGCCAGTCGCGCGGCGCCCGGCGCCGCCCGGACGGCAACGCCGGACGCCAGGGCGCCCGGGCCCAGCGGGCCGAGCCGCAACAGGGCAATCGCGGCGCCGAGCGCCGCGAGGCCGTCCCCCGGTCCAGCCCGCGAGACGACAACCAGGCACGGCGCGCCGAGCCGGAGCGCCGCGACCGGAACGACGGCTGGCGCGGTGATCGCGACCGTGATCGCGGCCGCGACCGCGGGCCCGCCGTCCGCTATGCTCCGCGCTACAACCCGCCCGGACGGGTCTACCGCTACGCCCCCCGGCCCCGCGTCTACGTGGCGCCCTACGGCTACCGGCCCTACGGCTACCGCCCGGGCTGGAGCGTGAACCTCTACTTCGGCCGCCCCTACGCCTACACCTACCCCGGCTACTACGCCGGCCGGAACTACGGCTACGGCTACTACTCCATCGCGCCCGGGTTCGTGTATGGGTCGCTCCGCATCGTGGACGCCCCGCGTTACGCGCAGGTGTTCGTGGACGGCTACTACGCCGGCGTCGTGGACGACTACGACGGCATCTTCCAGCGGCTGAACCTGGAGCCCGGCGGATATCAGGTGGAGGTGGAGGTCTACCAGGGCGCGCCGCCCCTCACCTTCGACGTCTACATCGAGCCGGGCCGGACGGTGACCATCCACGCGCGGCCCTGAGGGCGCGCACCGCTGAAGGCGCAGGACACGAAGGCCCGTGACGGCAACGTCACGGGCCTTCTCGTTTGTCGGCCGCGGACGCGTGCCTCCCCGATCGCCGCGCCATCTCCACGAACCGGCAGAGCGCGTTCGCCAGCGCCATCTGCCGCGGCGTCCGGCACTCCGGCTCGAGCAGCGCCGGACTCGCGACGACGAACGCCGCGCACCGCGCTCGCGACGTCGCCACGTTGAGGCGGTGGCGGCTGTAGAGAAACTCCATCCCTCGCGGCGCGTCGGCGGGCGTCGAGGCCGCCATCGCGTAGACGACGACGGGCGCCTCCTGGCCCTGGAACCGGTCCACGGTGCCGACGGACACGCCGCGCGGGCCGAGCCGGTCGGCCAGGCGGTTGACGTGCGCGTTGTAGGGCGCGACGACCAGGATGTCGCCCGCGGTGAGCGGATGGGCACGGCCCTCGTGGTCGATCCACCGTGCGCCCGGCGTGACCAGCCGGTCGAGGAGGGTCGCCACCGCGTCGATCTCCTCCGCCGACCAGTTGCGGTTGGCGTCGTGGACGACGGGCAGCCACCACGGGCCGGCGCCGTCGAACCCGTCCGTGCCCGTGAGCACCTGACGCTCGCGGCCCTCGGCCGTGTCCAGGCGCCCCTGGTAGAACACCTCGGACGTGAACCCGCACACCGCCGGCGCCATCCGCCACGTGTGCGGCAGGAACAGCCCGCGGTCCGCTGGCATCGTCTGGACGTCCTTCCCCAGTACGTGCTGCAGGGCCGAGACGTCCACGCCGTCGGGATGACTGCCCTTCTGCGGTTGATTGAGCTGCTGCGGATCGCCGAGCAGCACCAGGCTCTCGGCCGCCAGCGACACGGCGAGGGCATTGGCCAGCGAGAACTGGCCGGCCTCGTCCACCACCAGGACGTCCACCGCGCCCGTGAACTCCGGGCGCGCCCAGAGCCAGGCCGTCCCGCCGAGGACGTCCACGGTGCGGCCGGCGATGGCGGCCAGCGCGTCGTCGTTGCCCCGCAGTCCCGCGATTGCCGGTGCGGTGCCCTCGTCCTCCTCCTCGCCCGTCCCCAGCTTCCGCCCGAGCCGCACGGTCTCGTGCGCGTCGCTCGCCTGCGCGGCCACGGCATCCAGCAGGTTGACGATCACCGCGTGGCTGGGGGCCACGACGCCCACGCGCTTCCCCGCCGCCACGAGTGCCCGGATCATCTGCGCGCCCAGATACGTCTTTCCCGCGCCGGGCGGGCCCTGCACGGCCAGGGTCGTCCGGTCGAGCGACAGCGCCAGCCGGCGGGCTCGATCGACGAGCGGCTCCCCGGGAAGGGCGTCGAGGGCGCCCGACGTGAGGCGCGGCGGGCGGCGATGCAGCAGGTCCATGCCGCTGGACGCTCCGCCGGGCGCGGCCTCGGACAGACGCAACAGCGATTCCTGCTGCACGCCGGTGCCGAACACGTCGGACTGGAACACCGCCCGCGGATGCACGTCCGCCGTCGTCTTCCCTTTCCTGATGTCGAGCGTACGGGCCTGCCGGTCGCAGGCCACCACCTCGCCGAACGTGTCGCCGCCAGGACGCTTGACGGCGCCCCGTCCGACCTCGGTCTCCTGGAGCACGTATCGGTAGCGGTCCACGACCGAGCCCGTGGGCGTCTGCGTGCCCTTCCGGAACACCACGTCCACGCGCTCGACGAACTCGAGGCCGCCAACCCCGGCAGACTCGTCGAGCAGGTCGTCGGCCGCGAGCCCGGCCAGGCGGAAGTGCTCCCACCAGGCCACCTTCTCTTCCCGCCGATGCCAGTCGAGCAGATACGCCAGCAGCCACCGCGGATGATCGGGGTGCCCCGGCGTGGCCGCCTCCGCCGCCAGTCCCTCCAGCAGCCGCTCGCGCGCCTGGTGCTGGCGCGCTTCCAGCGCGCCGACATCCTTCGGCGGCTCGGATGCCTTGTCGTCCGGCCTTGGCACCACGGTTCCGGCCGCCTCCAGACTCGCCCGCAGCCCTTCGAGCCAGTCGCGCAGCGCCATCGTGGACCGGCAGTCGTCCCGGTTGTAGCCGGCCACGGCCGCCCGCGTGGCCTCGGCCACGGCCTGCGGCGCACGGCTTTCGAGCGCCAGCTCCATGGCCACGAGGTGCGGCCGCGCCTCCGCGAGCGCGACGTCGCGCACGAAGCCGTAGAACGGCTCGAGCTGCTTGATCGAGTAGCTCTCCACGCCGGCCCTGAGCGCCTGGCGCACCACGGCCAGCAGGTCCACGAGGCGCTCGCCCCGCAGCAGCCGGTCCAGCAGGTCCGCGCGCGTGGCGTAGCGGCCCATCAGCCGCTTCAGCGCCGACGGCTCGTATGGCGCGAAGTGGTAGACGTGCATGTCCGGATGCGCTGCCCACTGCCGTTCGACGCGGTCCATCAGCGCCTCGAACGCCGCCCGCTCCGCGGCATCGTCCAGCGCCCACCAGCGCTCGTCCCCCTCGGCCGACCAGAGCCCGAACAGGTACTCGCGCCCGCCGTCGCGCGCGAAGGCCGCGCCTTCGAGATCCAGGAAGAGGTCCCCGGGCGACGGCGCGGGCAGGCGGCAGAGGCCGAGCGGCGGCTCCACCGGCAGGAGCTCGTGGACGGGCGTGCCGGAGGTCCGCTGCTCCTGCTGCAGCCGCGCCTGGTCCACCAGCCGCTCGAACGTCTCCCGCGACCCGCGCGTGGGCGCGAACGCGAGCGGCAGGGGCAGCGCCGCCGCGGCGGCGAGCGTCGGTGCGCCGTGGGCCGTGAACTCGGCCGCATGCGCGCGCGACATCCCGGCCACGAAGGTGAGGTGGTCGTCCCGCCGCCGGCGTCCGTTGCAGCGCCCCCACCAGCGGCACAGCTCGCACGCCTCCACCGGCTCGGGATACGTCGCGGCCAGCACGGCCTCGTGCCCGCGGCCGAGCGTGTCGAGCAGTTGCGCCTTCACCCGCCGGTAGTAGGCCGCGTAGTCGCCCACGCGGTACGTCTCGACGGCGAAGGACGTGGCGCGATCCGCGCCGGCGTCGGGCCCGTCGCCCGGGAACGGCAGCGCGCCCTGGCCCGCGGGGGCGCTCGCGCCGGCCGGGGTGGGCCCGGCGGGAGGCGGCGCCATCACGCTCGTGGCGACCGGACCCTCGACGGGTGCCGGCGTGACCACGTGGAAGTGCTCGGGCGCCGCGCCCTGGAGCGCCGTCAGCAGGTCCGAGTAGGCCGACAGCTGGAGGATCGTGCCGCCCTTCGTCTCGCGCGCCAGCTTCGTGTCGTGCGCTTCGTAGCTCCAGGCGCCGAGGGCGCTCGGCCGCTCCACCCGCACGAGCACGTCCGCGTAGCCGCGCCAGCCGTCGCCGGCGAGCGCCGCCTGGTAGACGACGTCCGTGCCGGCGGCCATCGCCTCCCGCGTGGCCCTCACCGCGGCGTCGCCGCGCGCCGCCGAGAGGTCCACGACGGTGCGGCCCTGGGCGCGCAGCCACGCCAGGTAGCGCTGCTCGTGCTCCAGGCCGCGATCGCGCAGCGCCTGTGCGAAGGCGTCATCACGCTCGGGCGCCGTCAGCGCCCCCCGCGCCACGGCCAGGTCGAGCCCGGCACGATGCCGGCACCCGAGGAACGCGGACAGGTCCGACGGTGAAAGGATGAGCTTGGACGCGCTGGCGTACACGATGTGGCGACAACCGAGAGTGACGTGGAGGGAGCGGCGACCCGGCGCCCTATCGTAACGAGGATGTGTGACAGAGCAGGTCACGCATGTGCCGAGTCGGCATCCCGCCCGGAACGGCGGCCCGCGGCCGCCGGCGCGCGCCGCGCCGCCGCATACAATCCGGGGCATGCCGCGCAACGCCGAGGTGGTCCGTCACTGGCAGATGCTGCTCCACATCGATGCCTCCAGGCAGGGCGCCACGGTGGGCGAACTGGCCGAGCGCTTCGGCGTGACCAAGCGCACGGTGTGGCGCGACATGGAGGCCCTGCAGGAAGTGGGCTTCCCGCTCGTGGACGGGAAGCGGGACCGCGAGACCGCGTGGCGGCTGATGCAGATGCCGCTCAAGGCCCTGAACGACGCGGGCCTCTCGGTGACGGAGGTCTGTTCGCTCTACCTCGGGCGGACGCTGGTGGCGGAATTCACGGGCACGCCGTTCGAGCCGGGGCTGGCGGGCATCATCCGCCGCGTGGAGACGTCGCTCTCGCCGAAGGTGCGCGCCTTCCTGAAGCGGCTGCCCGACCTGGTCCACGTGAAGCCCGTGGCGCGGAAGACCGTCACCTCGCCCAGGCACGACGAGTTCGTGGCGCGCCTGATCGAGGCCGCCTCCGACCGCCGCGTGTGCCGCGTGCTCTACTTCTCCGTCCACAGCAACCGCGAGAAGGACTACGAGCTGCACCCCTACAGCCTGGCCTACGCCGACGGCGGCCTGTATCTCACGGCCTGGGTCCCCGAGTATCGCCAGGTGCGCGTGTTCGCGGTGGAACGCGTCCGCCGCGTGTCGCTGCAGACGGCCACCTTCACGCCCGCCGCGGACCTGAGCGACGGCGCCTTCGCGCAGTCGCTGGGCGTGAACCGCGGGGGCAAGCCCGAGCGCATCGTGGTGGAGTTCTCGGCCCGCGTGGCGCCCTACGTGCGCGAGCGGACGTGGCACGCCAGCCAGAAGCTCGAGGCGCTGCCGAACGGCGGCGTGCGCGTCACCCTGAAGGTGTGCCGCGACTGGGCGCTGCGGACGTGGGTGCTCGGCTGGGGCGCCCACGCGCGCGTGGTGGCGCCGCCCGCGCTGGCCGCCGAGATCCTGGCGCAGCTGGACGAGGCCCGGGACGGCTACGCGCCGAAGCTGTCGTTCGACGCGTCGCTGCCGTGGGTGCCGGCCCGCGGCGCCCGACGGCTGCCGCTGGGCACGTAGGGGCGGAGCCGCGTCGGGTCAGGGTCCGGGCGGGAGTCCGAGCGCCTCGCGGAGGAACGCCACGTCGCCGCCGCCCGATCCGCGCCGAGCGAACCCGAGCAGCAGGGCTTCCAGCCGCTCCCGGCCCTCGGCGCTGCGCGCGGCCTGACGCGGCGTCTTCCCCTTGAGCGCCGGCACCTTCGTGTCGAGCCACTCCTCGGCATGACGCCGGCGCCACGTGGCTTCCAGTGCGGCGACCTCGGGATCGCGGGCCGGCGCGGGCTCCACGAGCCGCAGGCCCTTTCGGGCCTTGTCCTTGCGGCGCTCCTCGAGCAGCGAGGTGAGGGGGTCGATGACGTCGCGGCCCACCAGTGTGGCCCGCCCGCCGAGGCGCTTCGCGATCTCGCGCTCGAGCCGCCGGGCCCGCTTCTCGGAGTTCACCTCCGCCACCAGCCGCCCCTCGGACAGGGCGAGCGTCCCGAGCACGGTGTTGGTCCACGAGGCGTGCCGGCGGTTGCCGGGCCTCATCCACTCGAGCCGGGCCGTCACGACGGCACCGGTCGCATCCGCCTCCACCTCCTGGGCGGGCGCCTCGCCGGCCAGCGTCGCCAGCGGCAGGAGCAGCGGATGCACCGCCGCCACGCTGGCGTGGAGATCGTAGGTGAGCGTCACCATCGCCAGGACGTCGCCGTCGGTGTTGGTCAACACCGGCGGCACGGGGTTGAGCAGCGCGTCACGCACGTCGAAGTACATGTCGCGAATCTCGCCGTCGAAGTCGTCGAGGTCGGCCCGCATCGCCATCCGGCGCTTGAACGTGGCCTTGCGCCAGTCGAGCAGCTCCAGCTGCCAGTCGGGGGGCGCGGCATGCGGCGCCATCCCGAACATCACCGAGGCATCGCCCATCGTTACGACGCGCGTGAAGACGACGTCGCCCACGCAGAGCGCGCGCGATGCGGTGAGCTCCAGGACGTGGAAGCGCCGCCCCGTGAGGAGGTCCTTCACGTCCACCGAGACGCCCGGTGCCACGTCCTCCACGGCGAAGGCACTCATGGGACTTCGCGCGGCCTGGGTCACGTAGGTGCTGAGGTCCGGTTCCACGGGACCGGGCCGGGCCGCGATCCACTCCTGCGCCAGCGTGGCGGCGGGCCAGTCGGGGGTGCGCCGGTCGGACTCGGGATCGGCGACGAACAGCGTGGTGAACCACGGCACGAACATCGGATCGAACTCGGGCGTCGCCAGCATGTCCTCGGGCACGTCCTGGTAGTTCCAGAAGTCCTCCCACGCGTGGTGGAACAGGGGTTCCCCCCAGCGTTCGAGGGCGTACTTGAACACGGCCTCCACCACCTGTCGCTCGAGGTTGCGGATCCGCAGGCGGGCGGCATCATCGGCGGCCCGGCCCGCCAGGCAGCACTGCTTGTACTTCTTCCCCGACCCGCAGGGGCACGGGTCGTTTCTGCCCGGCGTGGACGACATTCCGGCACCACGATACCGCACGGCATTCGACCGCCGTCATGTGGGGCATCCGCGGTCTGGGCCGACTCGACGGCGGCGTGAGACCCGTGGAGGACCCGCGGGACGCCCGCACGACACCCGTGCGAGGCCCGGGGGCCCGTGCAGAGCCCCACTACCCCGCCGTCGTCGAGCCGCACGGGGCGGGCGGCGTCCGGCGGGGACGCCCGCGATCACCCGAACGCCGTCGGATTCATCGCGCGTGCTCGGCGGCGCGGGACGGGATGGCGCTCCCCGACGCTGCGTGCAGCACGTCCAGCGCCCACGCGAGATCCACCGGCGTGCCGTCCCACACCGGCGTGGACGTGACGTCCGCGCTCATCATCTCGTAGCGCCACTCCGCCGTGGCGGCGATCCCCGGCGAGCGCGGCAGGCGGCGTCCATCCGGCAGGTGGAACGCCCACTCGCCGGCGGTCATCCGCCGCACGACGAATCCCCCTTCGTGCACGGCGCGGTGGTGCCGCCGGCACAGACGCACCAGGTTGTCGAGGCTCGTGGACCCGCCCTCCGCCCAGTGCTCCACGTGATGCGCATCGCAGCGACGGGCCGTGCAGCCCGGGAACTGACACGTGGAGTCGCGCGCCGCCAGCGCGCGCCGGATCGACGGCGGAATCGTGCGCGTCCGCCGGCCCACGCGCTGCACCTCGCCGTCGGGGTCGTGCGTCATCGTCACCACGGACGCATCGCAGGCCAGGCGCCGCGACGTTTCCGCGGAAACGTACGCCGGGCCGTGATCCAGTTCGACGGTGCCGCCGCCGGCGACATCGGCCGTCGCCGAGGCCTCCAGGTGGACCACGACCTGGTAGCGGTCCCCGGCCGTCCCGGCATCGAGCCCGGCCGAGAGCGCGGTCTCGGCCAGCAGCCCGATCGCATCGGCCCGGCGTTGCGCCGCCCCCACCGCCTCACCCCGCGGGGCATCGGCCTCCGCCGACTGCGCGTCGAGGAACAGACGGTCGGCCGCCGCCTCGAGCGCGCGCTGCAGCACGGCGCCCACCTCGGGCGTCAGGCGCCCGCGGATCACCACCATGCCGTCCGCATCCACCCAGGTGAAGAGCTGCCGCTGCCGATGCCGCGCCTCGTCCTCGCGCGCCGCCGTCGCGTCGTCCACGCGACGCCACCCCCGCACCAACCGCTCCACGTGCGCGGCCGTGCCGGCGAGCGCGAAGTCCACGAGCGTCTGTTCGTTCGCGGACGTGGCCACGCGCGTGAGCGCACGCACCTTGGCGTACGACAGCGCCCCGCGCCGCATGTGCGCGGACACGACGGGCAGCGCCGGCAGCGCACGGGCCACCCGCACCTTCTCGCGCGCGGCACCCAGATCGATGCCGGTGCGCCAGTGCAGCCAATGCGCGCACGACTGAAACCCGTTGGCCCAGCCCTCCCGCGCATCGAACTCGCCGAGCAGGACGAGCAGCTCGTAGGTGGCCGCGTGCAGGCGCGCCGCCAGTGCCGCGATGCGCTCGCCCAGCGACTCCACGTCGCGTCCGTGCGCCTCCGGTCGACGCGCGGGCTCCTGGACGGCCGCCTGACCGGCAGCCCCGACACGGGTGGATTCGACGTGGGATGCGAGGTTCATGGCGCATCCTAGCAGCGCAGAATTTGCCATCGGAGGATGCCGCAGGCGACGCGAGTCGCGCGCGATCCACCTCCGGCGCTACGTCGCGACGAGATCGACGCCCACGGCCCAACGTGACGCACGCGACGCGCCCCTGCCGCGACGTCCCCGACTTTGGCGCGGTCGCCGCTCAAAAACCTGTCAAGCGGAATCTCGCGCGCCCGCGGACCGCGACTGCCCGCTCAACGCCGCCGCGTCACGATCCGGACAGGAGATGCGACCCGCGGCGAGCTCGTCTTCTACCAGCTCGGCAAGTTCAGCCAGGTGATCTCGGACTACGAGCAGATCCACTTCACGACGGAGCCGAAGGCCAAGTACGAGGGGTTCGCGAAGTGGCTTGAGCACCAGGCTCCGAGCTACTACGCCGACGCGGATGCTGACGTGGGCTACGCCATGCCAGACGCCGTCACCATCGCCACCGTGCACCAGGCGAAGGGCTTGCAGTGGCCAGCGGTGTTCCTGCCGGCGCTGCGGCGGAACCGCTTCCCGTCACGGGTGATGGGCGGCGTGTCCCTACGCCACGTCATCCCGGACGACGCGATCGATGACCCGGCCCGCTACCGCGGGACTGAAGAAGACGAGACGCGCCTGCTCTACGTGGCGGTGACTCGGGCCCAGAAGTATCTGTACGCCACGTTCGCCCCGATCGCGGAGAACCAGCAGCAGCGGACCCGGTCGGTCTTTTTCGACCACATCGCCGCGCAACAGTGGGTGTCTACCGCAGCCGCGCCGGTCAACGGCGACCGCCTCCAGCCGAGACCCGCTCGAGAGACGCCGAAAGTCACGCTGTCGTTCTCTGAGCTGAAGTACCTGTTCGAATGCCCTTACCAGTTCAAGCTGCGGTTCCTGTACGGGTTCAATGCGCCGATTCACGAGGCCCTCGGCTTTGGGAAGGCGCTGCACGACGTGCTCTCCGAAATTCACAAGCGCGCCCTCGATGGCGATATCGTGACCAAGGACGCCGCCGCCGCACTGGTGGACCGCCACCTGAACACGCCCTTCGCGTTCACCGCCCTCAAGGGGCAGCTCCGCAGCGCCGCCATCAAGGCGATCGAGCGGTACTTCGACGCCCACGGGAATGAGATCGCCAACACGGAGTTCTCGGAGAAGCCGATCCAGGTACACGTGGCGCCTGGCATCACGGTCGTCGGCCGCATCGACTTGATTCGGCGTCTCGTCTC
>JBFWXO010000054.1:0-45776 GCA_050187355.1 Vicinamibacterales bacterium | reverse complement strand
CCTTCTGCAGTTCCTTGTCCATGGTGGACGTCTTGTTCGTGGCGAGCAGCTCGTACTCGTACCCCGAGTCGCCCCGCCGCCCGTCCTGGCGCTCCAGGATGCAGACCACTTCCTTGCCGCCGAACAGGGACTCGAACACCGTCTGGGCGACGTAGACGTAGCCGGCGTCGGCGGCGTCCTGCAGCTCGCGCTTCATCGTCGAGGTCTTCGAGGTGGCGAGCAGCCGGTACTGGAACGGCGCCGAGTCGCCGTCCGGCCGCGTCATGACGACCACGACCTCCTTGCCGCCCATGGCCGTCTCGCCGCCCATCACGGCGCCGAAACGGAGCCCGAGCCGGGCGGCCTCGTTCATCTCCTTCTCCATCGTGGCGGTGCGGCTCGTGGCCAGCACCTTGAAGGCCGGCGGCGTCTGCGCGGCGCTGCCGGCCGGCATGGCCAGGCACAGGGCCCCCAGGGCCATTCCCATCAACGTCGAGCGCGTCATGGCTCTCCTCCGGAACGCGCGGTCCCCGCCCGGCGCCACCCGGCGCCCAGGCGGTCCGACCGCTCGACGGGACGCTACCGGGTTTGTCGGGCCGGCGCAACCGTGTGGCCGCGCGCACGCCACGGCTTGGACGCCGGTCCGCCGCCGGCCGGGTTGCGCGTCCCTCGCCGGCCGGTAAGATCGGCGCGCCCGTTCATGTCGTCCCTCGACGCCTACGCCGCCCTCCGCAATCCGATCGTCCGGCGGTTTGCCGGGGGCCGCTTCGGCGCGGTCCTCGGGCTGCAGATGATGTCGGTGTCGATCGGCTGGCACCTCTACGAGCTGACCGGCAGCGCGTGGGCCCTCGGCCTGCTCGGGGCGACCGAGCTGGCGCCGGTCTTCCTCCTGATGCCGATCACGGGCACGGTGGCCGACCGGTTTCCCCGCCGGCGGGTCGCCGCCACGGGCCACGCCGCGCTGGCCCTGGCCACGGCGCTCATGGCGCTGGCGGCCGGCACCACCACCTCGGTGGCGCCCATCTACGCGCTCCTCGTGCTGGTGGGCGCGGCGCGGGCGTTCGCCACGCCTGCGGCCGTCACCATCCTGCCGCGCCTGCTGACCCCGGCGGAGTTCGCCAATGCCAACGCCTGGGTGTCGTCCACCTTCCAGCTCGCGGCGGTCACGGGTCCGGCACTCGCCGGCGGCCTCATCGCCTGGACCAGCGGCGCGTCCCTCGCGCTGGCCGTCGCGGCGGCGGGGCAGCTCCTGTTCGTGATCCAGTTGCTGCGGCTGCCGGAGGTGCATCCCCTCCCCACCGCCGGCACCGCCGGCTGGCGCAGCGCGTTCGAGGGCTTCCGGTTCGTGCGCAGCACGCCCATCTACCTGGCCGCCATCACGCTGGACCTCTTCGCCGTGCTGCTCGGGGGCGCCACGGCGCTGCTCCCGATCTTCGCCAAGGACATCCTGCAGGTCGGGCCGTCGGGCCTGGGATGGCTGCGGGCCGCGCCGGCCGTCGGCGCCACGCTCACCGGCCTGGCGCAGACCCGTCTGCGGCCCTGGCAGCATCCGGGACGCGTGCTGCTGACGGCGGTGTCGGGCTACGGGGTGGCCACGATCGGCCTCGGCCTGTCCCGCGACTTCCTGCTGTCGATGGCGTGTCTCTTCGCGACCGGGGTCTTCGACTCGATCAGCGTCGTCATCCGCCTGACCCTGGAGCAGGTCATCACCCCCGACGAGCTGCGGGGACGGGTGTCCGCCATCAAGTCGGTGTTCGTGGGCTTCTCCAACGAGTTCGGCGCCTTCGAGAGCGGCGTGACCGCCGCGCTCTTCGGGCCGATCCTCTCGGTGGTCGGCGGCGGCATCGGCGTGATGGTGGTGGTGGTCGCGATCCACCGCGCGTGGCCGGAACTGTCGCGCCTGGGGCCCCTGCACACGCTGCGACCCGGGTGAGACGCGACGGCCCGCGCTACTGGGATTCGCCGTCGGCCGGCCGCGGCCGCTCGACGAGGCCGTGCCGGACCGCGTAGAGCGCCAGCTCGAGGCGCGTGAACACGCCCACCTTGTCGAAGATGGCCGACAGGCGGTTCTTCACCGTCTGCGTGCGCAGCCCGAGCGCCCTGGCGATGTCCGCGTTGGAGGCGCCGGACACGAGTTCGGCGACGAGCTGGCGCTCGCGGTCGGACAGGGCAACTCGGCGGACGCCGTCATCGCGTGCGGGCACGCGCGTGAGCGAGCGCGTGAGGTGTCCGGCATAGTCCAGGCTCTCCCATGCCTGCCCGGAGGCGGCCGCCCGGATCAACGACACGAGCTGCGTGGGATCGGCGGTCCGGAACACCGCGCCCCAGGCCCCCGCCCGCAACGCCGCGACGACGAGGTGGGCGTCGTCGGGTGAAGCGACCACCAGCGTGCGCGGTCCGTCGGCCGCCGCCGTGAGCTGGCCGAACAGGGACCCGTGGGCGAGGAAGGCGTCGATGTCCGCGACGATGACGTGGGCGTCAGGGCCGCGATCGTCGCCAGGAGCTCGGTGCACTGGACCGCGGCCGCCACCACCTCGAAGCCGGGGGTGTGCGCCAGGTAGTCGGCCAGGATCGCGCAGAAGAGCGCCGGCCGGCAGCAGAGGCCAACACGCAGCGCCGGGTGCCCGTCGGGTCCCGGGCCATCGAGGTACGTGTCGGAGGCGCGCCGCCCGGGAGGACCGGACCGGGGCGCACGCCGGCGCTCCCGGCCGGCGGCAGGCTCGCCGGTCCCGGCGAGAGGGGCGTCGAAATCCTGTGCGGAGCGTCGTTTAGGGTTCGCGGTGCTGGGGGGCACGTCCACGGACGCCGGATGATCTCCCGACTGGCAGGGGTTCAGATAGGGTTCAAAGTACTGGGACGTTGGTACCCCCCCCTGCCGGCGCTCAGCGTGTCCGGAGGTCGGTGAGTCGATGGTGCACCGCGTACAGCGCCAGCTCCAGGCGGCTGGACACCCCCACTTTGTCGAAGATGGTCGACAGGCGGTTCTTGATCGTCTGGGGACGCAGGCCGAGGCTTCCGGCGATGGCGGCGTTGCTGGCGCCGTCGACGAGGGCGGCGACGACCTGGAGTTCGCGCGGGGTCAGGACGACCGGCCGCGACACCGGCGGTTCGACAGCGCCGTCGCGGCGCACGTCCTTCAGGAACTGGCCGGCATACCGCTGCTCGTCCCACGCCTGCCCCGCGCCGGCTGCCCGGATGAGCGTCAGCAGCTCGTCGGGGTGCGCGTCGAAGCGGACGACGCCCCAGGCGCCCTGCTGCAGCGCCGCCAGCACCTGGGCCGAACTGGTGGCCGAGGCCAGGAGGAGCAGTCGCGCATGGCTGCCCTGGGACAGGAACGCCTGCGGTTCCTGGAGGAAGCGATCGAGTTCGGCCACGACGACGGGCAGCGTCCGCCAGTCGGCGCCGGCCATGCCGGCCGCGTCCGCGGGCTCGCACACGATGAGGTCGGCGCACCGGGCGAGGCTCTCCGCCAGCGTCGCCGCGAACAGGCCCGCGCGGCAGCGAAGGGCGACGCGTACGTGGCCGGCGCCGGCGCGGTCGGCCAGGCCGGCGAGACGCGCGACGTCCTCGCGACGCCGGCCCGGAGCCGTCGGCCGGAACGCGCGGCGACGGTCGGAGAGGCCGGGGGAGGCCAGCCCGTCAGTGGAGAGCCCGCGAGCCCGCGTCGGTGTCGCTCGCCCACTCATTCTGACCGCTTAGACGGACCCCGCCGGCGGTTTTTGGGACCTCCGTCCGGCTCCGCTGGAATTCGCCGTGCAGTCGCGCATAGGCTGACGGGCGGGGGTGAAGACATGGTGCGACGGTCCTTCGTGGTCGTGAGCGTGCTGGCCGGGATGATCGGTTGTGCGCGGCTGTCTCCCGAGCAGCAGGTCGTGGAGGATGCCGCCGCGGCCCTCGGCGGAAGGGCGGCCATCGACGCGGCGGCGGTGCTGACCGTCGACGGCACCGGGCGCCAGTTCAATCTGGGGCAGGACGTCCGGCCGGGTCTCGCCGAGCAGACCTTCACCGTCGGCGCCTACACCCGCGAGTACGACCTCACCGCGCCCCGCATGCGCGTCACCCAGACCAGGACGCCGAACTTCGCGTATTTCCAGGGCCCGCAGGCCCAGACGCAGCGGCAGGGCGTGGACGGCGAGGTCGCCTACAACGCGTCTGGGGCAGGCCCGGCGGCGCGTGCCTCGATCACGGCAGCCGCCGAGCGACGCGCCGAGCGGTACCACCACCCCCTCGTGCTCGTTCGCACGGCGCTGGCGGCGGGCACCCCGGTCTCCCTGAACGGTCTTCCGGAAGGGCTCGTGCACGACGGCGAACAGGGCGTCGCCATCGACACGGCCGCGGGCCGGATGTTCCTGGTCATCGACGCCGAGAAGCGGCCGGTGCGGATCGCCTCGGCGGGGTCGCACCCGAACCTGGGTGACGTCCTGCTCACGACGACCTTCGCGGACTACGCGCCGGCGGGCGCGCTGCAGATGCCCACGCGCATCACGACGGCCGTGGACGACTTCACCACCGGTGAGTACCAGGTGACGAGCCGCGTCGCGGCGGCGGGGGACCTCGCCGCGCCGGCCGAGGCGGCCGGCGGGCGCCCCCCGGAGCCGGCGCTGAATATCGCGGTCACGGACGTGGCGCCGGGCGTATGGTTCGTCGGCGGACAGTCGCACCACAGCGTGGTGGTCGCCTTCCGGGATCGGCTGGTCCTCATCGAGGGTCCGCAGAGCGAGGCACGGACGCTGGCCGTCATCGCCAAGGCACGCGAGCTTCGACCGGGCACACCGCTCACCCACCTCGTGATGACCCATCATCACTTCGATCACTCGGCGGGCCTCAGGGCGGCCATCGCGCAGGGCCTCACCATCGTGACCCAGGCGGGCAACGAGGACTTCGTCAAGACGATGGCCGAACGCCCCTTCACGATCGCGCCCGACGCCCTGGCTCGCACCCCCAGCACCGTGGCCGTCGAGACGGTGGACACCTCCACGACGCTGTCGGACGGCACGCGTACGCTGGCGCTCCATCACGTGGCGAATAACCCGCACAGCGCGACGATGCTCATGGCGTACCTGCCCGCCGAGCGCCTCCTGATCGAGGTGGACGCGTTCAGCCCGGGCGGCACGTACCATCCGTACGCCGCGAACCTGCTGGAGCACGTGGAGCGCCTGAAGCTGCGGGTGGACCGGATCCTGCCGCTCCACGGCGCGCCGGCGCCGTTCGCGGACCTCGTCGCCGCGGCGCGATCGGCGTCCTAGCCGCCCGTCAGCGATCGTCGTCGTGCTCGCTCAAGAGCTCGACGGTCCAGTAGGTGGTGTAGCGGGAGCCGTGGTCGATGCGCACCAGCCCGATGCCGACGCGCGCGTGCGCGCCGTCGAGTACGGCGCGCTTGTGGGCGCGGCTCCCCAGCCAGCGTGACACCTGGCGGGCGGCCGACTCGCTCGTGCCGATCACCTCGGCGAGGCGGTCCCAGTCGGGCGCCCGGCTCCCGGCCACCGCCTTCAGGCGATCCTTCGGGCGCCGCCGCTCGGGCGTCACGTGATCGAAGTAGTCGCGGCAGGCCATGTCCACGCTGTGGGCCTGGGCCATCGCGTCGAGCACCGCCAGGCGCGCCAGGGGCGGACGCCGGGCGTCGTGCCGCACCTGGTTGAGCGTCCGGAGCATGGCGGCGACGTCCTCCGTCGGCGCCGTCCAGACCCGGCCATCGGCGCATCGGCCGCGGAGGTCGTCGGCCAGCCCGGCGGCGGGCCACGCCAGCAGCACGACGGCGACCGCCAGGCCGGCGCCGACGGTCAGTCGGCGGCGCGCGCTCGCCACCCGCAGGTTCCGCCGCCACGAAAATCGCATGAGGGTCGCCGGCGAGGCGGGGGTGGCCTCCCATTCATCCTATCGGACGAGTCGAGACCCACGCCAGCGCACGGGGCACGCCGTCGCGGGGCGCGGGCGGGCGCCCCGTGCCATCCTGCGAACCGGGTGGTCTACACTGCCGGGCATGTCCGACCCCGCTCGCCGTCGATTCGCCGTGCTGACGACCGTCCTGGCCGCCGTCCTGATCGGCGCCCCGCTCGACGCCCAGGCGCCGGTGTATCCGGATCCCGCGCTGCGCGTCCTCACCCACCGCGAGCAGGCGCCGCTCGTGAAGGGGTGGATCCAGAAACGGCTCGACACCGTGCTCCCGGCGCTCATGACCCGGGAGGGCATCGACATGTGGATCGTCGTCTCGCGGGAGTACAACGACGATCCCGTCTTCCGGTCGATGGCGCCGCTCACCACCTATTCGTCGCGCCGGCGCACGATCCTGGTCTTCGTCAACCCGGGCGGCGGGCGGCCCGTCGAGCGGTATTCGGTCGGACGCTTCGATCTCGAGAAGCTCTTCACCGTGGTCGAGACGCCGAACGACGGTCAGTGGGCGGGCCTGCAGACGCTGGTCGAGCAGAAGGACCCGGCCGTCATCGGCATCGACGAGTCGGAGGCGTGGAACCACGCGGACGGCCTGACCGCGAACGAGAAGCGCCTGCTCGTCGACGCCCTCGGGCCGAAGTACGCGGCCCGGCTCACGTCGGCCGAGATGCTCGCGGTGGGCTGGCTCGAGTACAAGATGCCCGAGGAGCTGGAGGCGTACCGCCACGTGATGCGGGTCGCGCACCTGGTGATCGGCGAGGCCTTCTCGAACAACGTCATCACGCCGGGCAAGACCACCACCGAGGACGTGGTGTGGTGGATGCGCCAGCGGGTCGTCGAGATGGGCCTCGGCAAGTGGTTCCATCCCTCGGTCACCATCCACCGCCAGGGCGGCGCGAAGGACGACCGCGTGATCCGGCCGGGCGACATGCTCCATACGGACTTCGGCCTGGTCTACCTGGGCTTCTCCACCGACACCCAGCACCTCGCCTACGTGGTCAAGCCAGGCGAGACCACCGCGCCGCAGGGACTGCGCGACGGGCTGAAGGCGGCCAACCGCCTGCAGGATCTGACGCGGCAGTACGCCCAGGTGGGCCGGACGGGCAACCAGGCCCTGGCCGACGCGCTCGGTCAGGCCCGCAAGGAAGGGCTCGTCCCGTCGATCTACTGCCACGCCATCGGCTATCACGGCCATGCCGCCGGGCCGCCGATCGGCATGACGGACTATCAGAACGGGGTCCCCGTCCGCGGCGACTACCAGTTCCGGCCGAACACGTGGCACTCGATCGAGCTCAACGTGAAGCACACGGTGCCGGAATGGGGCGGCCAGGAAGTGACGTTCGCCCTGGAGGAGGACGCCGCGATCCTGCCCGATGGCACGTGGGACTGGGTGCTGCGGCGCCAGGACGCCTTCCACCTCATCGAGCCCGGCAACACCATGTGACCGGCGCCCGGGCGAGGCCGCCCGCCACCGGCGACCGGCTTGACCGACCGAACTGGTCGGAGATACAGTCGCCAATGTTGAGATCAAGTCTCAAGATTGTCCGAGCCTAGAAATGCCCGCCCGGTGCTGACACACCGGACGGGCCATCGAACCGAGTCCCGGCAGGACCCATCAACCGCACGCGGCGTTTGACGTGTTCGACCCTGTCATTCTAGCGGCAGGCCGAGTCGACGCCAATGCAGGAGGAATACCGTGCATCGTCGACTCCACCTGATATTGCTCTGCCTCGTCGTCGCCGCTCCCCGCACGGCGGCGCCCCAGCCCCCCGCCCGGATCGAGGGCCGCGTGACCGACACCTCGGGCGCCGCGATTCCCGGCGCCCGGGTCGTTCTCGATGGCGCCGGCCCCGAACGGGTGACGCAGACCGATGGCGCGGGCCGCTTCACGTTCCCGCCGCCGGCCGGAGACGCCGTCGTGACCGTCAGCCGCGACGGCTTCGCGTCGGTCGCGATCGGCGTCCGGGCGGGCGACCCGCCGCTGGCGGTCGTGCTCGGCGTGGCGCAGCGAGAGGAAGCGGTCGTCGTGCGGGGCGCGCCGGAGACGCGCACCGCGACCAAGGTGCCGACGCCGCTGCGCGACATCCCGCAGGCCATCGGCGTGGTGAACGCGGAGGCCATGCGCCAGCTCGCCGTGTCGACGATGGCCGACGTGGTGCGCTTCGTGCCGGGTGTCGGCGAGGCACAGGGCGAAGGCAACCGGGATGCCCCGGTGCTGCGCGGGAACAGCACCACGGCCGACTTCTACGTCGACGGCATCCGCGATGACGTGCAGTACTACCGCGACGTGTACAACCTGGCCGGCGTCGAGGTGCTGAAGGGGCCGAACGCCATGGTCTTCGGACGCGGCGGCGGGGGTGGCGTGATCAATCGCGTCCAGCGGGTGGCCGACGGCACGGCGTCGCGCGAAGTGCGCGTGCAGGCCGGGTCGTTCGACGGCCGCCGTCTGACGGCCGACATCAACCAGCCCGTCTCCGCCGCGGCGAGCGTGCGGCTGATGGGCATGTACGAGGAGTCCGACTCCTATCGGTCCGGCGTCGGCCTCGAGCGGTACGGGCTGACGCCGGCGGTCACGGTCCGACTCGGCGCGGCCACGGTCCTGCGGGCCGGCGGCGAACACTTCCACGATCGTCGGACGGCCGACCGGGGCGTGCCGTCCTACGAGGGCCGCCCGGTGGCAGTGCCGCCGTCGACGTTCTTCGGGAACCCGGACCTCAGCTACGCGACGGCAACGGTCAATTCGGCTTACGGGCAGATCGAGCGGCGCCTGGGGGCGCGTGCCACGCTTCGCAGCCGCCTGGCGGTCGGCGACTACGACAAGTTCTACCAGAACGTCTTTCCCCGGAGCGTCACGGCCGATGGCCAATCGGCGGTGCTCGGGGCCTACAACAACCGCACGGCACGGCGGAATGCCTTCAGCCAGACGGACGTCATCGTCCCGGCATCCACGGGACGCGTCCGTCATACCGTGGCGTTTGGTACCGAGTTCGGGCGCCAGGCCACCGGCAATCGCCGGATGACCGGGTACTTCCCGGACGCCGGCGGCGCCACGTCGCTCGCGGTGCCGCTGGCCCGCCCCACCACGGCACTGACCACGACCTTCCAGCCCTCCACGACCGACGCCGACAATCACGTCGTCGCGACGACGGCTGCCGTCTACCTGCAGGATCAGGCCGCACTGACCTCCACCCTCGCCGCCGTCGTCGGCATGCGCGTCGAGCGCTTCGCCACCGACCTCCGCGCCGCCCGCGCGCCGGTGTCCCTGACGACGCGCGATGTCGTGTGGTCGCCGAGAGTGGGCCTGGTCTACACGCCGCACGCACGGTTGTCGGTCTACGCCAGCCGCGGTACGTCGTTCCTGCCGAGGGCCGGCGAGCAGCTGTCCTCCTTGTCGGCATCGAACCAGGCGCTCGATCCGGAGACTTTTCGCAACCTGGAAGCGGGACTCAAGTGGAACCTGGCCGGCGGCGCCTCGGTGACGGCCGCGGCCTACCGCTCGGTCCGCGGCAACGTCGCGGTCACCGATCCGGTGGACCCGACGGCCGTCGTGCTGGTCGATGGACAACGGGTCCGCGGCCTCGAGATTGGCGCCAGCGGGCGGATCACGAGCCGCTGGAGCGTCCTGGGCGGGTATGCCTACCAGGACGGCCGCATCACGCGGTCCGTCTCGGCATCGGCCCTGGCGGGGGCGAGCCTCGCCAGCCTCCCGGCGCATTCCGCGTCCCTGTGGAACCGCCTCGACGTCCGGCCTGGAGTCGGGGTCGGCGTTGCCGCGATCTACCGGGGTGCGGTCTTCGCCTCGACCGACAACACGGTCACCCTGCCCGCGTTCTTCCGCGTCGACGCGGGGCTCTTCGGCCGCCTGCCGCTGGGCTTCGACGTGCAGCTCAACGTCGAGAACGTCTTCGGCAGACGCTACTTCCAGGCGGCCCACGGCAACAACAACATCACGCCCGGCTCGCCCCGCGCGATCCGCCTGGCGATCGGGACCCGCTTCTGATCCCGGGCGAACCTCGTCCGCGGACGCGCGGGTCGGCGTGGGGGAGCCAGCCCAGGGGTTTGCGCCGCTCCCGTGTCTGGACTACATTCCGGAGAGACCGGTCTCCCGGCCTATTCCCGTCTCACAGGAGCGCTATGACCCGCACATTCTCGTTCGTCGTTCTTGCCCTCGCCACCGGCGCGTTCGCCGCGGGCGCCGGCGCGCAAAGCATGGTGCACGTGGACGTCAAGGACGCCAGCGGCAAGTCGGTCGGCATGGCCATGCTCTCGGCCGCGTCGGGCGGTGGGGTCAGCATCGCCATCAACTTCAAGGGGCTGCCGCCGGGCGAGCACGCCCTCCACTTCCATCAGACCGCGAAGTGCGAAGCGCCGTTCACGTCCGCGGGCGGGCACTTCAACCCCGGGATGAAGAAGCACGGCATGCAGAACCCCGAGGGCCCGCACGCCGGCGACATGGCGAACTTCACCGTGGCGGCGGACGGCACGGCCAAGGCCACCATCGTCAACAAGAACGTCACCCTGGGTGAAGGGGCGAACTCGGTGTTCGCCAACGGCGGGACGGCGCTCATGGTGCACGCCGGGGCCGACGACATGAAGACGGACCCCTCGGGCAACGCGGGCGACCGCATCGCCTGCGGCGTCATCACAAAGTAGCGGCCGGGCGCGCATCGCCGTTCGGCCTGGACGTCGACCGACGGGGCACGTGGAGGGCGCGGTGGAAGCCGCGCCCTCGTGCTGTACGTCGCGCGCCTATTCGTAGCGCAGGGCGAGGTTCGGGTCGATCCGGCTGGCCCGGCGCGCGGGAATGAACCCGGCGGCGGCGGAGACGAAGGCCAGCACCGCGGTCGTGGCCACGGCCATCCACGGATCGCTGCCCTCGATGCCGTAGAGCTGCGAGCCCACGACGCGTCCGAGCCCGATGGCCGCCGGCAGGCCGATGGCCAGGCCGATGCCGAGCAGCACCAGCACTTCCTGCATCACGATCCACAGCACCTGGCCCGGGTCGGCGCCGAGCGCGAGCCGGATGCCCAGCTCCTTGTTCCGGCGGGCGACGACGAAGGCCATCACGCCGTAGAGGCCCACCGACGCCAGGAGCGTCGCCAGCAGGCCGAACCCCGCCGACAGCGACGCGATCAGCCGGTCGGTGAGCAGGGTCTCGTCGAGCTGCCCCTCGACGGTCTTCACCTGGTAGGTGGGGATGCCGGCGTCCAGCGCGGCGACCTCGCGCCGGATCTGCGCGAAGGTCGCGTCGGAGCCGCTGCGCGTCCGGACGTAGAAGGTCGCGCTGTTCTTCCCCCAGGACGGGATGAACACCTGCCGCCGGATGCCCTCGCGCGGGCCCTCGTAGAGGGCGTTGGCCGCCACACCCACGATCTCGATGTCGAACGTCAGCCCCGGCCGGTCGCCGAACGCGAGGTGGCGTCCGAGCGCGCTCTGGCCGGGGAAGAAGTGGTCGGCGAACTGCTTGTTGACGATGGCCACGCGCGTGGCCGGCGTGCCGTCCGGTCCCACCTGTCCGGCGTCGCCGGGCCGGAAGTCGCGCCCTTCCAGGAGAGGAATCCGCATCGTCTCGAAGTAGCCGGGCGACAGCGCGTTCATGAACGCCTGCATGTCTTCGCCGTCCTTGGCCTCGTGGCCCTCGACCGACATGGTGCTGTCCCACTCGTCGCCGCTCAGGATGGGCACGTTGGCCCAGGCCGCCGAGATGATGCCGGGAGCGCCTTCGAGGCGCCCCTGGAGCTGCGAGTAGAAGGTGGCGGCGCGCGGGTCGTCGTACCCGGAGAGCGCCGGCGCGAGCTGGAACGTGACGAGGTTGTCGAGCGCCACGCCGGTCTCGGTGCCCTTCAGGTTCTGCAGGCTCTGCACGAAGAGCCCGGCGCCGAACAGCAGCAGGAAGCTGAGCGCCACCTGCGCGGCCACGAGCCCCTTGCGCAGGAAGAGCGATCCGCCCGACGCCGCCACCGATCCGACCGTGTCCTTGAGCGTGCCCCAGGTGTCCGGCCGGCTGGCGCGCAGTGCCGGCAGCAAGCCGAACACGAGGCCCGTCAGCGTCGTGAGCGCGAAGGTGAAGCCGAGGATGCGCCCATCGGGCACGGGGCTCACGAGCAGCGGCGCCCCCTCCACCGGGATGAAGGCGATGAGCGCGCGCGTCATGGCCGCGGCGAGCGCCACGCCGGCGAGGCCCCCCAGCCCGGCGAGCAGGAGGCTCTCGGTGAGGAGCTGGCGGACGAGCTGACGGCGGGTCGCGCCGATCGACAGGCGCACGGCGATCTCGCGCTGGCGCGCGAAGCCCCGCGCGATGAGCAGGTTGGCGACGTTTGCGCACGCGATGAGGAGCACGAGGCCCACCATGCACATGAGCACGACGAGCGGCGTCGAGAAGTCGTTGCGCAGCTGCGAGAAGCCGACGGCGGCGGGCACCACCCGGAGCGTGCCCTTCATGAACTGCTCGCGGACGTAGGGCGAGAAGTCCTTCGCGCCGGGCAGGGTGAGCTCGTGCTCCCGGATCTGGAGGAAGAGCCCCTGCATCGGGCCGGCGGCCGTCACGGCCGAGTAGCCCGGCTTGAGCCGCGCGAACACCTGGACCCAGCGCGTGCGCTCGTCGTCCATCTTCACCCACGCCCACTCGGGAACGACGGCCGGCTTCATCAGGATCGGCACGCGGATCTGAGGCGACCGGGTGGGATCGAGGCCGACGAACCCGGCGGCCGACACCCCGACGATGGTCATGGGGTAGTTGTTGACGAGGACCTTGCGGCCGACGACCGACGGATCGCGGTTGAAGCGCCGGACCCAGTAGTCGTAGCTGATGACGGCCACCGGATGCCCCTGGTAGACGCGGTCGTCCTCCTCGGAGCTGAAGACGCGGCCGATGGCCGGGGGCACGCCCAGCATCGAGAAGTAGTTGCCCGACACCATCTCGCCGGTCAGCCGCTCGGTCTGGCCGTCCACGGTCACCGACGTGTCCACGACGCGCCGCGCCAGCACTTCGCTGAACGGCTCGGCCCGCTGCTGGAACTCCCGGTACATGGGGTACGAGTGCATGCGCGTGCCCATGTTGCTGCCCGAGTGCGGCCCCTGCTGGTAGAGCATCACCAGCTCGTCCGGCGCCTTGATCGGCAGCTTGCGGAGCAGGATCTGGTCGATCAGGCTGTAGATCGCGGCGTTCGCGCCGATGCCGAGCGCCAGCGACAGCACGGCCACCGCGGCGAAGAGCGGATTTCTGCGAAGCCCGCGCACGGCGAGACGGAGGTCGTGGGTGGGAAGCGTCATCCGTCACATAGACGGAAGCGGCCCACCCAAGGTTGGCTCCCGAACCGCAGGCGCCGGCCGGCGATGGGCCGGCCCCGACCGGCGATGGCCGGTCCCGGACGGCGTCCGGACCGGGCCGGTCAGCGGGCGGCCGGGTAGCTGAAGGCGATGTCGTGGAAGGTCTGGCCGCCGACCGTCGCGTCCTTCACGACGCCGCTGAACGCGGTGACGCCCTTCAGCGACGGCGCCGTCCCACCGAACTGGGAGGAGTTGCCGACGGTGTCGCCGGTCAACCCGTTGGCCGTGCTCATCAGCTCGAGCGTAGCGGCGCGGCCGCCGGGCGGCGTGACCTCGAGGGTGATGGTCCGCGCCGGAATCCGCATGACGGCGTGCCCCTGGCCGTCGAGGATGTAGGCCGTGAGCAGGCCGCTGGACGGGTCGTGGACGAACTCCAGTTGACCGGCGGTGCCGAGCGCCACCACCGTGCCGCCGTGGGGGCTCGCCGGCGCGGCGGGTTCGGTGAGGGTGGAGTCCTCCGGCCGCATGCCCCCGGCCTCTTCCGGCGACATCTCGCCGGTCACCTGCGGAACGATCTTCTCGGCGGGCGGCGCCGCCGGCTGCGATCCGCCGCACCCGACGGCCGCGACGACGGCCAGGGCCGCCACACTCCACACGCTGACTCGACCTGCGCTCACCATGCTCCTCCGGGGACGCGCCCGCGTCCAGGACGGCGCACGCCGCGCCGGCCACGCGAGGATTGTAGCCGACCCGGCCGCCCGGCGAGGCGGCGTCAGGCGGCGGTGCGCGCCTCGAGCAGCCGGCGGCCCACCAGCATCAGGTACCGCATGGCGAGCCGCGGCAGGGGCACGTCGAGCGCGGGCACCTCGTAGCCGAGCTCGGCCAGCGTGCGGTGCGCGTGCCGGTCGAAGAGCGCGACGTCCACGGGTTTCATCTCGCGCTTCCACGCGTAGACGCGGGTCCGGTACGGGGCGGTGTCCACCCCGTGGTGCAGGCTCCGGGTGTCCGCGGGGATGGCCGACGGCGCGCCCGCCGCGTACTCGAGCATCGACGGCGAGTACGCCTCGTTCAGGAACGCGCAGCAGCGGCGGAGCTCCCGCTCGGGGTCCTCGACGAGACGCTCGTAGAGCACCTCCATGTAGCGCTCGGGACCCATGACCGCGCCGACGCGGCGGGCCATCGCCACGTGCGCGTCCCACCACTCGGCGGCCCGCACGACGTCGTTCGGCCCCCACGCCAGCTTGAGCACCGACAGCGCCACGTCGCGGCCGTCGCGGACGATGTGGATGAACTGCGCGCGCGGGAACATCCGGTAGAGCACGTGCATCCGGTCCAGGTAGTCCGACTTGTCGCCCCACCGCGCCTTGCCCTTGGCGGCGGCGTAGCGGCCGTAAATCGTGTCCGCCACGCCGGCGACGGACCGGTGCGTCACCGCACTCAGGATCTCCTCGAGCGTGAAGCGATGGTCCCACCGCCGCAGGTTCGGCTCGGCGAGCATCGCCTCGACCAGGCGGCGGAGGTTCTCATCGGCGTCGAGCGGAGCGAACCGGCCCGCCTCGTCCTCGAAGCGCGTGAGGAAGCCGGATTCGTACGGAATCGCAAGGCGCGGATGGTGCGTGAGCATCATCCGCAGAAGGGTCGTACCGGATCGGCCCATGCCGACCACGAAGAACGGCGGGAGACAAGTCATCGGCGTGCCGCATCAACGAATACCGTAGACGTACGACAGCACCGTGACGGCCACGACACCGCAAAGCAACGTCAACGGCCCGCCGAAGCGCACGTAGTCGATCGGCCGGTAGCCGCCCGGGCCGAGCACCATCAGGTTGGTCTGGTAGCCCACGGGCGTCGTGAACTCGCACGAGGCCGCCACCGCGATCGCCATCGCGAAGGGCTCGAAGGGGACGCCCGCCGCGCCGGCCGCGTGCAGGGCGATGGGAAAGACCAGCACCGCCGCGGCGCTGTTGCTGAGCACGCTCGTCAGCGCCCACGTCATGACGTAGACCGCCGCCAGGAGCAGCGTCTGGTGCCCCGGGCCGATGCCGCCCAGCGCGTGGGTCGCGAGCGCCGTCGCCAGGCCGCTCGACTCGACGGCCTTGCCGATGCCGATGCCCGCGCCGATGACGACCAGGACCTGCCAGTCCACGGTGGCCCGGGCCTGGGCCCCGTCGGCGCACCGGAAGAGCAGCATGCCGCCGGCGGCGAGCATCGCGGCCGTGAGGGTGTCGAGCCAGCCGAACGCCGACGTGACGACGAAGGCGGCCAGCAGCGCCATGGCGGGCCACGCCCGTTCGTGCCGTGGCGCGGCGGCGCCCTCGTGCTCGGTGACCAGGTGGAAGGCGAGCGAGTCGCGGTGCCGGCGGGCGAAGCCCGGCGGCGCCTCGATGAGCAGCGTGTCGCCGGCCCGGAGCCGGATGTCGCCCAGCTTGCCGCCGAGGCGCTCGCCGTGCCGGTGCACGGCCACGATCACGCCGCCGTAGTTCGTGCGGAACCCGCCGTCGCGGATCGTCTTGCCGACCAGCGGCGACGCCGGCGAGATCACGGCCTCGATGAGACGGTTGTCCTGGCGCTCGCCGAGGCCGGCCTCCCAGGTGACGGGCGTCAGGCCCCGCATCTGCTGGAGGTCCACGATCGAGTCCAGCACGCCGACGAACACCAGCACGTCGCCGCTGTGGATCACCTCGTCCGGGCCGACGGCGTGCTCCACGTCGCCGTGGCGCTCGATGTGCGCGAGGAAGAGGCCCGTCAGGTTGCGGAGCCCCGCGCCTTCGAGGCTCCGCCCCACCATCGGCGCGCTGGACGAGACGCGCATCGCCACCGTGTACTGGCGGCGGTCCTCGTCCGCATCGAGGGGCGACTGCCGGCTCGGAAGGAGCGACCGGCCGGCGGCCAGGATGTACGCCAGCCCGGCCAGGGCCACCGGGACGCCCACGATCGCGATCGTGAACATGCCGAAGGGCGCGATGGGGGCCGCGCCGGGCTGCCGGTTGTGTTCGAGGATGAGCCCGTTGATGACCACGTTGGTGCTCGTCCCGATGAGCGTGCAGACGCCGCCGAGGATGGCGGCGTAGGACAGCGGCAGGAAGAGCCGGGACGGCGCCAGCCGGTAGCGGCGGGCGAACCCGTCCAGCATCGGGAGGTACACCGCCACGAGCGGTGTGTTGTTCATGAACGCGCTGATGGCGGCCACGGGCAGCACCACCCGCGCCTGCGCGTCGAACTCGGACCTCGGGCGCCCCAGGAGCCGCGCGGAGAGCAGGCTCACGACGCCACTGTGCCGCAGGCCGGCGACGATCACGTACAGGAACGCGACCGTCAGCAGCCCTTCGTTGGAGAACCCGGAGAACGCGTCGGCGGGGTCGACGACGCCGGCGGCGAGCAGGACGGCGAGCCCCCCGACCATCACCAGGTCCGCGCCGACGCGGTTGGTGGCCAGCGCCGCCATCATCCCGCCGACGACGGCGAGCGTGAGCCAGGCCTGCCCGCTCATCGCGGCCCTACATGTAGCCGTCGCGCCGCAGGGACTCGAGGCCGCCGTCGGCCGCGTCCTGGGCCCGGCCCGAGCGCTCGGCGATGTTCTTGAGCTGCCCGGTGCGGAGTTCGGCCACGATGTCGGCCACGCTGCGGGCCGTGGACGCGATGGGCGCCGTGCACGGGGCGCAGCCGAGCGACCGGTAGCGCGTGCCGCTCCCCTGATCGAAGTAGAGCGAGACCACCGGAATCTGCTCGGCCTCGATGTACTCCCAGACGTTCAGCTCCGTCCAGTCGAGCAGCGGGTGGATCCGCACGTGCGTGCCCGGGGCGAAGTCCGTCTTGTACTGGTTCCAGAACTCGGGCGGCTGCTCGGCCACGTCCCAGGCGTTGTGCCTGGTGCGCGGCGAGAAGTACCGCTCCTTGGATCGGCTGCCCTCCTCGTCGGCGCGGGCGCCGACGATGACGCCGGTATAGGCCTCGGTATTGGGATCGCGCTCGTAGGCGCGGGTGGCGTGGTTGAAGCGGAACCGCGCGCCTTCCCCGCTCAGCGTGTCCTTCAGCGCCTGCGTCTTCAGCAGGCCGCAGCACGTCAGCCGATCGACCGCGCCGCCCGGGAAGGTCCGGCCCGCCGCCAGCGCCTCGGTGTTCTGGCCGTAGATCATGGTGAGCCCCCACTCGGCCACCAGGCGGTCCCGATACGCGATCATCTCGGGAATCTTGAACGACGTGTCGATGTGGACGAGCGGGAACGGCACGTGCCCGAAGAACGCCTTGCGCGCCAGCCACAGGAGCACCGTGCTGTCCTTGCCGATCGACCAGAGCATGCACAGGTGCTTGAAGCTGGCGTAGGCCTCCCGCAGGATGTGCACGCTTCGATGTTCCAGCTCGTCCAGGTGCGTCATGGCAGGGTCAGGGGCGTGAGGCGGCCGCGGGCTGGCGCTCCAGGTGCGCGAGGATCCGCGCGGCCGCGGCCTCGGGCGAGAGCGCCGTGGTGTCGATGGTGACCTCGGGCGCCTCCGGCGCCTCGTACGGATCGTCGAGGCCCGTGAAGTTGGCAATCTGGCCCGCCCGCGCCTTCCGGTAGAGGCCCTTCGGGTCGCGCCGCTCGCACTCGGAAAACGGCGTGGCGACGTGGACCTCCACGAACCGGGTGCAGAGGCCGCGGACGAACTGGCGCGAGTCGCGGTAGGGCGACACGAGCGTGGCCACTACCGTCACGCCGTGGGCCTCGAGGCGGCTCGCCAGGTAGCCGACGCGCCTGATGTGGGCGTCGCGGTCCGGCCGGGTGAAGCCCGTGGACGGGAACACCTCGCGGATGGCGTCCCCGTCGAGCCATTCGACCCGCGCGCCGCGCGCCCGGAGCGCCTCCACGAGCGGCGCCGCGATCGTGCTCTTGCCCGACCCGGAGAGCCCGGTGAGCCACACGACCGAGGGAGGCGGCGGCAGGAAGCCGATGGTGAACGCGCCGTTCCTCAGGTCCGGCTTGTTGTAGACCAGGGGCGAGGCGTGCGGCGGCGCGCCGTCGGGCACGGCCCACCGGAACACGGCGTCGCCGGCGGCCACGTCCCACTCCATCGTGGGCCCGAGGCGGATGTAGCAGTCGGCCGTCCCCTCCGCCACGAGGCAGAACTTCAGGGAACTGCCGATCGTGATGCGCTCGCGAACCGTGTAAGCGGCGAGGAGATCGTCGAGTTCCGGCGAGCCGTGGGAGCGGCTCTCGGCCACGCGCAGGCCGGCCCCGGCGGGGGGCGGACTGGCGAAGAGCCGCGCGGCGGGCTGGCCGGGGCGGTAGCGCCAGCTCCCGGCGCCGGCGGCCGCGGCGTAGGTCGTGCCGTCGCGGGGCACGTGCACCACGCCCAGGACGGGCACGCCGTCCTCCAGGAGCGCGATGTTCACGGTGTATTCGGGCCGGCCGGCCACGAACTCCTTGGTGCCGTCCAGCGGATCCACGAGCCAGAACCGCGTCCAGCCCGCGCGCTCCGCCTGGGGCGCGATGCGCCCTTCCTCGCTCACCACCGGGACGCCGGGCGTGAGCGACGCGAGGCCCGCCGCGATGACGGCGTGCGACTCGCGATCCGGCTTCGTGACCGGCGAGCCGTCGGCCTTCGCCTCGGCCGCGATCGGCCCGGCCGCCCGCCCGGCCTCGATGACCCGGCCGGCCTCCTCGGCCAGGGCGACGATGGCCGGCAGCAGCGCCGACGGCGTGGACGGACCGGCGGCTACCATGGCCGGAAGATCACCCCGCGGTCCTGCAGCATCGTCTCCACGACGTCGATGGCGTTCTGCTCGGCGGTGGGCGTCACCAGGAGGTCGCACGCGATGTCGGTCGTGACCGACGGCCCGAGCCAGATGGTGGCGATGCGCTCGGCCGGCACGCTGACCTTCACGATCTCCAGGTCGTCCTGCGTCAGCTCGGCGGCGCTCACGATGAGCAGCACGCCGGCATCCAGCATGAGGTGCGCCAGCTCGCCCAGGCGCCGGAAGTGCTCGGCGCGGTTCGTGGAGGTGCGGTCGATGTCGGCGTCCACGCCGTAGAGCATGTTGGCCATGCCCACGAAGTAGACGTTGCGCCCGGCGGCGAAGAGGTGCGCTTCGAGCTCCTTGGCGAGACCCTTGCGGTCGATGTCGCGGTCGCCGGTCACGAACAGGAGCATCGGCCGCTGGCTGAAGCGCTGGGCGCGGCGCTCGGGCGCGACGAGGCTGCTCTCCCACTTCTGGTTGCGCAGGAGCACCTTGCTGCGCGCCCAGTCCTCGCGGTCGGGCAGCGACTCGCGGACGATGCCGCCGCCCTGGATCTCGTAGCCGTCGATGATGACGAAGCGCCCGGTCTGGGGCAGGTCGGCGCGCAGGTCGAAGGCGATTGCGCGCTTCAGCTTCAGCACGCACTCGGCGATCTCGTTCCGCTCGACGCGCGCGCGGGCGCCGCCGGCGAGATCCGAGGCGTCGAGCACCTGCTCGATGCGCTCGACCCGCATCGGCACGCGCGCCGTGCCCAGCCGCAGGACGTAGTCCTTCTGCTCCACGAGCGCCGAGCGGCCGAGCCAGAACAGGCTCACCCGCATCCGCGTGGACACGAGCGGCGGCGCGTCGGCGGCCAGGGCGGCCAGTTCCCCGCGCACCGCGTAGACCTGCTCCTCCAGCGTGAACCCGACCGCTTCGCCGGCCTCGGCGCGTTCGCGCGGCGGGCGGTTGAAGGCCTCGATCGCCCGCACCCGCGTCCGCTTGCCCGAGGGGTAGAACACGACGTGCTCGCCCGGGCGCAGCGTGCCCGTCTCCACGGTGCCGGCGACGATCCGGCGGTCGTCGCCGAACTTCGTGAACCGGTAGACGTCCTGCACCGGCATCCGGAACGGGAGCGCGGTGGACGCCGCGGGCTCGGCGAAGCCGTCGAGCACCTCCAGCACCGTCGGGCCGTCGTACCACGGCGTGTCGGCGCCGCGCGTCACCAGGTTCACGCCCTCGCGGCCCGACACCGGCACGAAGGCCGCCGACGCCACGTCCACGCGCGCCAGGAACGCCGACATCTCGGCCACGATCGCGTCGAAGGCGTCGTGCGACCAGCCCACGAGGTCCATCTTGTTGACGAGCACGGCCACGTGGCGGATGCCCAGCATGGAGAGCATCGTGGCGTGCCGCCGCGAGTTCTCCTGCACGCCTTCCCGGGCGTCCACCACGAGCAGCGCCGCCTCGGCCCGGGCGGCCCCCGTGATCATGTTCTTCAGGAACTCGACGTGCCCCGGCGCGTCGATGATGACGTAGTGCCGGGACGCGCTCTTGAAGAAGACCCGCGCCGAGTCGATCGTGATGCCCTGCGCGCGCTCGTCCTTCAGCGCGTCGAGGAGGAAGGCGTACTCGAACGGCTTGGACGTGCGGGCGCACAGCTCTCGCACCTGTTCGAGCTTGCCGTCTGGAAGGGAACCGGAGTCCGCGAGGATGCGGCCGACGATGGTGCTCTTGCCGTGGTCGACGTGGCCCACGACCACGATTGGCATCAATCCCACTGCGGGTCAGCTTAGCACGTGGGTTCGGCGCTTCGCGGCCTCGCGCGCGTCACGCCGGTCACGCTGTCGTCACGGCGCGCGCGGGCGGCACGCCGGTGCATGTCCGTGCGCAGCGGCGGCCGGACTGGACCGACGCCCCGGCCTTGGTAGACTCCGCGCATGCGAGCCCCACTCTTCGTCGCCGTGCCCGTGCTGGCCGCGGCGCTGCTCCTGCAGCCCGCGTCCGCCGTCACCCGCCTGACGTCGGGCGACGGCCAGTTCTGGGACATCCAGGACACGTCGCCCTGGGCGCAGGACAGCGGCGGCATCGCCACGGGCGGCCGGGCGAATCCCTTCAACGGCTTCGGGTACCTGAAGCTCGAGGTGCGGCACGCGGCCGGCACCGCCCCGACCGTGGCCAACCGCTACCTGCACGGCTTCGGCCTGGCCCGCGACGGCGAGCGGTTCGACAGCATCACCCCGGTGCTGGCCGACGGCGTCGTGGTGGCCCGGGCGATCTTCGCCCCGGCCGACGCGGACTACCTGCGCTACTACGACAGCTTCGTCAACGCGACGGCGGAGCCGCGCGTGGTCGAGGTGGCGTGGGGCGGCGCGACCGGCGCCTACGAGGACGGCGGCCTGGTGGCGGTGGCGGCCACGTCGAGCGGGGACCGCGCGATCGGCCCGCAGGACACCTTCGTCACGGTGATGCAGAACGCCCGGCAGGTCGCCGATCCGATGCAGGGGCCGTCCGGCCACGGCCCCTCGGCGCACGTGCTCGGCGACGCCGCGGCCGCCTCCGTGTTCCAGCGGGCCGGCGACATGTACGCGAACCCGTTCACCGACGCCTATCCGGGCTTCGATCCGGCGCACGTCGGCTACGTCTTCCGGCTGGCGCTGGCGCCGGGCGAGACCAAGGCGCTGGTCACGTTCGTCGTGAAGGGACTAAGCGAGGTGTACGACCCCCGCGGCGGCTTCCCCATCGCGCGCCGGGACGGGCTGCTGTCGGGGTGGAGCGAGCCCGTCTACCAGGGCGCCGATCGGCGCGTGCCGGCGGCCGGCAGCGAGATCGCGCGCGTCACCGGCATCGCCCGGCAACTGGTCGCCTCGCCCGACATGCGCGGCCTCACGCCCTACCAGCGCGGCACGGTCGTCAACTGGACGGCGCCGGCCGGCCCGCCGCCGCTGCCGTTCCACGTGGTCGAGCAGAGCGTCGTCGGGCTCCAGACGGCCATGGGCGAGGGCGCGACGACCAGCGAGGACATCGTGCGCGAGTACCTGACCCGCGCGACGCTGTACGACCGGCACGGACCGGAGTTCCGCGCCATCCTCGCGCTGAACCCGCACGCGATCGCCGACGCGCGCGCCCTCGACCGCGAGCGGCTCGGGACCGGTCCGGGCACCGGACGGGTGCGGAGCCTCTTCCACGGCGTGCCGATCGTGCTGAAGGACAACATCGACACGACGGAACTGCCGACGACGGGCGGCGCGCTGGCCCTCCAGGACCACTACCCGCGCGTCGATTCCCGGGTCGCCGCCCGGATGAAGGCGGGCGGCGCGGTCATTCTCGGCAAGGCCAACCTCGACGAGTTCCCCTTCGGTGACTTCGGCGTGAGCTCGGTCGGCGGCACCGTGGGCAACGCGTACGACCCGTCGCTGTCCACCTCCGGGTCGAGCGGCGGCAGCGCGACGGCGGTGGCCACCAGCCTCGCCGCGCTCGCCTTCGGCACCGATACCTGCAACTCACTCTCGAACCCGGCCGGCTTCGCGTCGCTGGCCACCATCCGCACGACGCGCGGCTACACGAGCCGGGCCGGCGTGATGCCGCTCAACACCTACAACGACGCGGTGGGACCGATGGGCCGGTCCGTCGTGGACATCGCCTACGCGCTCGATCTCGTCACCGGCATCGACCCGGCGGATCCCGCGACGCTCGAGTCGGTGGCGCACACCGGCCCCCCCTTCGCGGCCGGCCTGGCCAGCGCGTCGCTGAAGGGCGCCAGGATCGGCCTCTTCCGCCAGCGCTTCGTGGGCATCACGGGCGAGCGCGAAGCGGCCGGCATCATGGACCGGGTTGCGCGGGAACTGCAGGCCGCGGGCGCGACGGTGGTGGAGGTGGCGATCCCCGACTACGACGAGGCCTACGACAAGGCGCGGGGCTCGGCGCCGGGTTCCCTCGCGGCCGGCTGGAAGGCGTACCTCGCCCGGGGGGCGAAGCCCGGCGAGCGTGTCCCGACCATCGAGGACCTGATCCGGTCCGGCAAGATGGCGCCGGGCGGTCAGCGCCGCCTCGAAGCGGCGCTCCAGCCGCCGCCCGCGGGACAGACCACCGAGGGCTTCTTCGCGGCCCGCGCCGGCTACCGGGATCTGATCGTGGCCGCGATGGACGCACAGAAGGTCGACGCCCTGCTGTACCCGGCGAACCAGGCGCGGCCGCACACGCACGAGGGCGGAGCCCAGCGCTACGGGAGCGAACCCGGGACCTGCCAGGAGAGCGCCTACACGGGATTACCCCAGGTCACGGTGCCGGCCGGCTTCATGGGCGACCGCTACCCGGTCGGCGTCTCGTTCCTTGGACGCATGTGGGAGGACCGCCGCCTGCTCCAGCTCGCCTACGCGTACGAGCGCGCGACGGGGCACCGGCGGCCGCCGACGACGGCGAGGTGAGGGACCGCGGGAGAGGCGCGGGGACGCCGCCGGCGTGACGGCGTCCCCGGACCGAGGGTGGGCTACGGGATGGTGATGGACCGCACGGCCGTGGGCACGCTCGTGCCGCACGCGTGCGTGGACTGGACGGTGAAGTTGTACGTACCCGGTGGCACCGCCGCGCTCAGGAACTTCGTCGTCACCGGGAAGCTCCCCGCGTAGGCCCCCGTGACGTTCACCACGTAGCCGAGCGGCGCGGCCCCGGTCCCGGGCGACTCCCACAGCAGCGAGAGCTGGTTCCCGACCTTGTAGGCCACGAAATCACGGGGCGGCTGGGGCGCCCCCGAGCACGTCGTGGGAACGGTGATGTTGATGGGCGGCGACGCCGCGCTCGTCCCCGCCGCGTTCGTCGCGCGAAGGCGCAGCTGGTAGCTGCCGCCGGGCACGCCCGGAAACGCGAGGGAGTCGGTCACCGAGGCGATCGGCACGGTCCCCGAGGCGGATCCGGTCACGTCGAGCGCCAGGCCCGTCGGGGTCCCGCCCGTGAAGTTGTTGCGCCAGGTCATCGCCAGCGTCGTCCCCGACACGCTCGCCAGCACGTCCACGGGCGTCCCGGGCGCCGCCGGCACGTTCACGACGATGGGCACCTCGTTGGACACCCCGCTGCTGGTCTGGGCGCCGTTCCTCGACCGGGCGCGGATGTAGAACGCGCCGCTCGGCACGCCCGAGAGGGTCGTCACCGGGTTCGCGCTCCCCAGCGGCACCGATGCGAGGGTCTGGCCGGGATTGACGCCGCCTTCGAGCACGTAGTCCGTCGGCGCCGGGCCGTGGATGGGCGGGGCCCAGCGGAAGGACACGTCGTTTCCGGAGACGTTCACGGTTCGCAGGATCCGCGGCGGCTGCACGGGCGTCGACAGCGTCAGCCGATAGCTGGCCCCCTCCTGACCCGGCGAGGCGTTGAACACGACGATCTCGAAGAACCCGCCCGCCGTCACGTTCATGGAGAAGGACGCCGTCGATCCCGGCGCCGAGGTCGCCCCGCCCGAATCCGCCAGCCAGCCGGCGGCGGCGGGGAACGTTCCCCGCCCGTAGGCGGCCACGGCCAGGGAGGCGGCGCTGCCGCTGGTGTTCTGGACGGTGACCGTCAGGCACGTGGAGATGGGAATCATCACCGGCAGCGAGTGGTACCGGAACGGCCCCGCGCCCTGGGGCGCCGGGGCCGGCTTGTTCGCGGCACATGACGTCGCTGGCGCCGGGAGCGCGGGAATCTGGCTCGACTGAATGGTGGCGGTGAAGGCGAACGGCGGCAGGTTGGGCAGCGCCGTCGCGTCGAGCGTCGCCGAGTTGACCGTGGTGAGCGGGTCGTCGATCACGAGCTCATAGGTCTGCCCCTCCTGGTTGGTCGGCGAGAACACGGCGATGTCGTACGTCTGGCCGGCCGTGAGATTCACCGACAACACCGCCCCCTGGACCATCCCTGACGATCCCGTGTCGGCGAGATAGTTCGCCGACGGGTCGGCCGGATCGAACGCGGTGTGCACCGACACGTGGACGAAGTCGGCCGTCCCGCCGGTCAACCAGACCCGCATGGTGTAGCAGCGGGTCTCGCGCGCGACGATCCTGAAGATGTCGTATCTGTAGGGACCGGTGCCGAAGGGTCCGGGAGCGGTCTTGGACGTGCCGCACTGCGACGGCGTGCCGTCGCGGAACAGCCGCGTGGACGTGGTCACGGTCTGCTGCCCGAAGTAGTACTCGGACGCCGGCGGGGCCGTCGCATCGAGCGTGCCGTGGATGACCTGCGCACTCGCTGCGGTCACGGCTGATGCCGCGAGAACCAGGACGAGGGCCCGGGCCCACGTCGTAATCGAGGTGAATCGTGTCAAGGAGTCTCCTTCCGTGGACCGGTCTCGGAGTCGCCCGCGCGCCAGGGGGACGAGGCCCGTGTCCAGCGCGCACAGAGTAGCGCGCGGCGCGCGAGGAACACCAGCGCCGGACGCCGTCGTGTGCAGTGACGCGGAAGGCTGCCCTGTGCCGGGTCGGAACCGAGCTATTGCCTGCAACGTAGACATGATTTAGCCTGCATTGCAGACATGAAGCCCACGCCCACTCCCTACGTCGGTGAGTTCGAGTACTCGGTCCTCCTGGCCGTCCTCCACATGGACGGCGGCGAGGACGCGTACGCGGTGCCCATCCGCACGCTCCTCGAAGCACGCACCGGACGGCCGGTGGCACGCGGCGCGCTCTACACCGCCCTGGAACGCCTGGAATCCAAGGGGTGCCTGCGCTCGCGGATGGGCGACCCCACGGCCGAGCGCGGGGGGAAGGCGCGCCGCTACTTCACGGTGACGGCGCTCGGGGTCCGGGCCCTCAGGTCGATGCATGCGTCGCTGGCCAACCTGTCACGCGGTCTCGAAGCCGTCCTGGAGCAGCCATGACGTCCACACACACGCCCCCGAGCACGGCCGAACGCCTCCTGCGCGCCACGGTGCGCGACGACGAATGGCGGGAGTCGATCACGGGGGACTTGAGGGAGGAGTTCGCCGCCGTTGCCGGGGCCCGGGGCCGGGCGGCCGCGCGCCGCTGGTACTGGCGGCAGACGCTGCCGCTGGCGATGCGGTTCCTCGTCTCGCGCCTCGTGCCGTCGGCGGCCCCGCCGCGGCGCCGGGTCACGATCGTCGACCTGGAGCGCACGTCGATGACGGGCCGCGGCTGGGGGCGTGAGTTCCGCCACGCCTGGAGGGCGCTGGCCCAGCGGCCGGGACTGAGCGCCGTGATCGTCCTCACGCTGGCGGTCGCGCTGGCCGCCAACGCCGTCATCTTCAACCTGGCCGACGCGCTGTACCTAAGGCCGTTCCGCTTCCCCGACGTCAACCGCCTGGTCCTGGTGGTGGCCGACGAGGTCGGCGTCAAGCCGTTCATCAACCGCGAGTCGGTGGCGCCCGCCGACTACGTGGACTTCACCCGCCGCGCGACCACGGTCACGACCCTCGCCGCCGCCGAGTGGTGGGACCCGAACTTCTCGGGCCGGGATCTGCCGGAGCAGGTGCCCGGGTTCAAGGTGAGCCCCGGCTACTTCGAGCTGCTCGGCGCCGCGCCCCTCGTCGGACGCACGTTCCGGCCCGACGAAGGCCGTCCGGAGGCCGGGCGCGTGGTGATCCTGTCGCATGCGTTCTGGGTGCGCCAGTTCGCGGCCGACGCCGGCGTCCTCGGACGCACCGTCCGCCTCGACGGCGAGGCGTACGAGGTGATCGGCGTCATGCCGCCGCGCTTCGCGATTCCGTTCGGCGCCCACGTGTGGGCGCCGCTGGCGAGCGACGAGGCCACGTGGGCCCGGAGGGACCGCGGCTACCTGATGGTCTTCGGCCGGCTGGCGCCGGGACAGACGGTCCTCTCGGCGGACGCGGAGTTCCGCGGCCTCGCGGCCCGCCTGGCCGCCGAGTTCCCCGAGACGAACCGCCAACGGCCGGCGTCGGTGGTGGGCTTCACACGCGGCATGGGCGACGAGGGCGTCGGGCCGTTCGTCGCCATCTGGCAGACCGCCGCGCTGCTGCTCCTGCTGGTGGCGTGCGCGAACATCGCCAACCTCCTCCTGGCGCGGGGCACCGAACGCCAGCCCGAGTTCGCCGTGCGCCTCGCGCTCGGCGCGGGCCGCGCGCGGCTCATCCAGCAGCTCTTCATCGAAGGGCTCTGCCTCGCGACGCTGGGCGTCGGGCTGGGCGGCGGCCTGGCCGCCGTCGCCGCGCGCTACACCCGGGCGTTCCTGCCGGCCGACATCGTGCGCTTCGTCCCGGGGTACGAGTTCCTGGGCCTGGACGCCACGGTCCTCGGCGCGATGGCGCTGCTGGGCGTCCTGGCCACCGTGGCCTTCGCCCTCCTCCCGGCCCTGCACCTGACGGGATCGGCCACCGCGCTCTCGGCCTTCGGGGCGACGCGGTCCACGACCGCGCCGCGCAACCGGCAGTGGCTGCGGTCCGTGCTGGCCGGCGGCCAGGTGGCGCTCGCCCTGACGCTGGCCGTGGCCACCGCGCTCATCCACGGGGCCGTGGACACGGCCGTGAACGGCGCGCTCGGGTTCGACAAGCGGGGCCTGATGACGGCCCAGCTCACGCTGCCGGAGCGCCCGTACGAATCGCTGGAACGGCGGCGGCAGTTCGTGGACGCGGCGCTCGAACGGCTGCGCGGCCTGCCAGGCGTCACGCACGCGGCCGCCGTGTGGTCGCTGCCCTACGGCGGATCCTCGTCGTCGCGCCCGTTCACGCCCGAGGGCGCGCCCGTCGACGACCAGCGCAAGACGGTCGGGTTCCAGCGGGTCACGCCGGACTTCTTCGCCACTTTTGCCGTGCCCCTGCTGGCGGGCCGCGGACTCACCGACGCCGACCGGCCCGGCACGCCCGACGTCGCCATCGTGAGCCGGCAGCTCGCCGAACGATACTGGCCGGGCGCGGACCCTCTCGGACGCCGCTTCCGCCTGGAGAACGACGGGCCGTGGATCACGGTGGTGGGCGTCTCGGGCGACGTGATCCAGGACTGGTTCACCGGCCGATCGGAACCCACCGTGTACCGCCCGATGCGGCAGGATCCGCCGCTGTCGATGACGCTCGTCGCGCGCACGACGGCGCCGCCGGACGGGCTCGCGGCGGAGATCCGCCGGGTCGTCTCGGCGGTCGATCCCGATCAGCCCGTGCTGAAGGCCGCGACGATGGACGAGGTGGTCGACGGGCGGCTCGCCGGCGTCGGCTACTTCGCGACCATCCTGACGGTGATGAGCGGGATCGCCCTGGCGCTGGCCCTGACCGGCATCTACTCGCTCATGGCCTACCTCACCGCGCGCCGCACGAAGGAGATTGGCGTCCGCGTGGCCCTCGGCGCCACGGCGCGCCAGGTGCAGCGGCTGGCCGCCGGCCGCGCCGCCGGCATCGTCGCCGGGGGGGTGCTGGCCGGTGCGGTCCTGGCCACGGCGCTGGGGCGCGTCATGCAGTCGATGCTGTTCGGGCTCGTCAATCCCAGCGCCGCGATCCTGGCGGCCGCCGTCCTGGGCCTGGCGGTCGTGACCATGGCGGCCGGCTACCTCCCGGCGCGGCGGGCCGCGGCACAGGATCCCTGGCAGGCGCTGCGGATCGAGTGAACTGGCGTGCCTCCGTGGGAGGCGCGCCCCCCGATCCCGTGCGCGGCAGTGGCGCCGCGCCGCCGTTCCTCCTACACTCGGCACGGTGCCTGCGCCGAGCCGTTCCGCCCCCTCCCGGCAGACCGATGCCGGGGTCGTACTGGCGGTGGCGCTCGTGGCCGCGCTCGGGTGCCTGGCGGGCGCCTCGCGCATCAACCCGCAACTGGTGCTGACCGACGACCTCTGGAACGTCTGGTTCGACGCCGACCCGTCGGTCTACTTCGTCAGCATGACCAACCGGGTGAGCGCGCACTGGGGCGCCAACGTCCATCCGATGCTGGCGTTCTTCATGTACCCGCCCGTGTTCCTCCTGACCCGCCTGTTCCGCTTCGCGAAACCCGATGCCGCCCAGATCTGGATGGCCGTGGTCGCGGGCCTGTGGGCGGGCAGCCACGTCGTCCTCGCCCGGGTGATCGGCTGCCGCCGCGTCGATGCGGCGCTGGTCGGCCTGCTGGCGGCCGTGTCGAGCGCCGCGATCTTCATGACCGTCGTGCCCGAGTTCCACCCGTTCGGCGGCGTCACGGTGACGCTCGCGCTCGTGGGCGCCGCGCTGCTGCGCGACCAGCCGGCCCCCGTGGGATGGCTCGCGTTGCTGAACGCGCTCGCCGCGTCCGCCACCGTCACCAACTGGCCGCTCGGCGCGCTCGCGGCGTGGCAGTCGGCCGGCTGGCGGCGCGCCGCGACCGCCGTGGCCGCCAGTGCCGTGCTGCTCCTGGGGCTCTCGTTCGTGCAGCGGCTCGTCTTCCCGAGCGCCTCGTGGTTCCTGCTGCGCTCCGAGGGGTACGCGGCCGTCTCGAGCCGCCCTCCGACGCCGTCACGGCTCGCCGACGTCGCCGCCGGCGTCCTCGTGCATCCCGTCGTCATGCCGGCCATCGGTGGGCTGGACCCCGGACCGGGCCGGCGCGTGGGCTCGGAGCGGTGGCCGTATCGCGCGATTTCCGTGCAGCACGCACGGCTCACGCCGGCCTCGGCGGCCGGCGCCGCAGCCTTCGCGCTGTGGCTGGCGGCGCTGGCCGCGGGCGCCGTCGCCTGGTACCGCCGGCGCCGCGGGTGGTGGGTGCCGCCGGCCGCACTCGCCTGCCAGGCCGCGCTCTACGCCATCTTCGGGGACGAGACGTTCCTGTACGGCCTCAACTGGCTGCCGCTGCTGCTCGCCGTCGTGGCCGTCGGCCTGGCCGAGACCCGTGGGCCGGTGCTGAGGGCCGCGGTCGCGCTGCTGGTCGTGCTGGCCGCCGTGAACAATGTCGGCGCGCTGGCGACCGCCGCCGACATGCTCCGGCACCCGGAACGGTATCCGGCCCTCGCCCCTGACGCCGCCAGTGCCTACGCAGTCCCGGTAAGGCGCGGGCAGAACCAAACCGCGGTGCGGGTGTGTGACAAGCCATGACACATTAAAGAAGCCACACTTATCGATACACTACAATATGTAGGATTGATTTATTCGTGGCCAATACCTTAGGGTGACAATAAGAGATCATCCATGAGGCTGACTGGCGCGCAAATTCTGTGGGAGTCCCTCGTCCGCGAGGGCGTGACCTGCGTCTTCGGGTATCCGGGCGGGGCCATCCTGCCCGCCTACGACGCGATGCTGGACTATCCGATCCGCCACGTCCTGGTCCGGCACGAACAGGGCGCGGCGCACATGGCCGACGGGTACGCGCGGGCGACCGGCCAGGTGGGGGTGGCCATCGCCACGTCGGGCCCGGGGGCGACCAACCTCGTGACGGGCATCGCGACCGCGATGATGGACAGCTCGCCCGTCGTCTGCATCACGGGACAGGTGGGCAGCCGCCTCATCGGCTCCGACGCGTTCCAGGAGTGCGACATCACGGGCATCACGCTGCCGATCACGAAGCACAACTACCTGGTGACCGCCCCCGAGGACGTGGCGGGCGTGGTGCGCGAGGCCTTCCAGGTGGCGCGGTCGGGCCGCCCCGGCCCGGTGCTCATCGACCTGACCAAGGACTGCCAGCAGCGCGCCTGCGAGTTCGAGTGGCCCGACGAGGCGCCGCCGCGCCAGCGTCCGGACCTGCGCCCCGGGGACGGCGAGCTGGCACGCGCCGTTGAGCTCATCGGGCAGGCCAAGCGGCCCCTGATTCTGGCCGGCAACGGCATCATCGCCTCGGGCGCCAGCGAGCTGGTCCGCCAGTTCGCCGAGCACGCGGACATCCCGATCGCGATGACGCTCCTCGGCATCGGCGGCGTGCCGGCCTCGCACCCGCTGAACCTCGGCATGATGGGCATGCACGGCGAGGCCTGGGTCAACACCTCCATCCAGGAGGCCGACCTGCTCATCGCGCTCGGCATGCGCTTCGACGATCGCGTCACGGGCAACGTGAAGACCTACGCCCTGAACGCGAAGAAGATCCACGTCGAGATCGATCGCGCCGAGATCAACAAGAACATCCGGGTGGACGTGGGGCTCGTCGGCGACGTCGGCCAGATCCTGCAGGCGCTCCTGCCCCGCGTGGACCGTGGCAACCACGCCGAGTGGCGCGCCTACATCGATCGCCTGAAGGGCGATTCGGCGGTCCGGGACATCCAGAACCTGCCGGACAACGGCCACCTCTACGCCGCGCACGTCATCCACGACCTGTGGCGCGAGACCGGCGGCAACGCCGTCGTCGTCACCGACGTGGGCCAGCACCAGATGTGGGAAGCCCAGTACTACCGCCACGACCAGCCGCGGTCGCTCATCACGTCCGGCGGCCTCGGCACGATGGGCTTCGCGCTGCCGGCCGCCATCGGCGCCAAGGTGGCGCGGCCCGACGCCGAGGTGTGGGTGGTCGTGGGCGACGGCGGCTTCCAGATGACGATGGCGGAGCTGGCGACGATCGCGCAGGAGGGGCTCGACATCAAGGTGGCCATCGTCAACAACGGCTACCTCGGGATGGTGCGGCAGTGGCAGGAGTTCTTCTACGAACGCCGCTACGCCGCGACGCCGCTCTCGAGCCCCGACTTCGTGAAGCTCGCCGAGGCCTTCGGCCTGATGGGCGTGCGCGTGACCGAGCGCGCCGGCGTGGTGCCGGCCGTGCAGGCCGCGCGGGCGCACACGGGCACGGTGGTCATCGACTTCCGCGTGGAGCAGGAAGACACGGTCTACCCGATGGTGCCGGCCGGCGCGGACCTCCACGCCATGATCCGGCGGCCCAGCGTCCTCGCCGAGACGGGAGCCGACCAGTGACGACCTTCGTCGTGCACGTCGAGAACAAGCCGGGCGTCCTGACCCGCGTCGCCTCGCTCTTCAGGCGGCGCGCCTACAACATCGAGTCGCTGACCGTCGGTCACACCGAGACGCCGGGCGTCTCGCGGATGACCATCGTGGTCGACACCGACGACGAGGGCGCCCACCACGTGCAGGCGCACCTGTACAAGCTGGTCAACGTCCTGCGCGTGGACAACGTGAGCGTGCGGCCGGCCGTGACGCGGGAGCTCGCCATGGTCAAAGTGGCGACGACGGCGCAGACGCGGCCGGAGCTCTTCCAGCTCGCCGACGTCTTCCGGGCGCGCGTGATCGACGTGTCGCACGATTCCCTCGTCCTCGAGATCACGGGCGGCGAGGCGAAGCTCGACAAGCTCCTCGAAGTGCTCGAGCCCTACGGCGTCCTCGAGATGGCCCGCACGGGCACGCTCGCGATGGCGCGCGGCGCCGCCGCGGCGGCCGACGGGCCCGAGGCCGCCGGTTCCGGCGCGGCCGACGCCGAGCCGCAGGACCTGGCGTATTCCGTGTAACACCGCCGGCGGAGGCGCGCCCCCGCCCGACCCCCTGGAGATCCGTTCGACATGGCCACCATCTACTACGACAAGGACGCCGACCTCGCGCCGATCCGGGCGAAGAAGGTCGCCGTCATCGGTTACGGCTCGCAGGGCCACGCGCACGCCCTGAACCTGCACGACAGCGGGGTGGACGTCCGCGTCGGCCTGCACGCCAGGAGCGCCTCGGCGGACAAGGCCCGGGCGGCGGGCCTCCGGGCGGTGTCCATCGCGGACGCGGCGGCCGAGGCCGACGTGATCATGCTGCTCGTCCCCGACACGACCCAGGGGGAGATCTACGCGAAGGACATCGCGCCCCACCTCACCGCCGGCAAGATGCTGATGTTCGCGCACGGGTTCAACATCCGCTTCGGCATCATCACGCCGCCGGCCGACGTGGACGTCGCGATGGTGGCGCCGAAGTCGCCGGGCCACCGCGTCCGGGAGCTGTACGAGGAGGGCGCGGGCACCCCGGCGCTCTTCGCCATCCACCAGGACGCGACGGGCCGGGCGCGCGAGCTGACGCTCTCCTACGCCAAGGCCATCGGCGTGACGCGCGCCGGCGTGCTCGAGACCACCTTCGCCGAGGAGACCGAGACGGACCTGTTCGGCGAGCAGTCGGTGCTCTGCGGCGGCACGAGCGCGCTCGTGAAGGCGGCCTTCGACACGCTGGTCGAGGCGGGCTATCAGCCGGAGATCGCCTACTTCGAGTGCATGCACGAGCTGAAGCTCATCGTGGACCTGATGTACCGCGGGGGCCTCAACTACATGCGCTACTCGGTGAGCGACACGGCCGAGCACGGCGACTACACCGGCGGGCCGCGCGTCGTGACGGCCGAGACCAGGGCCGAGATGAAGCGCATGCTGGACGACATCCAGAGCGGGCGCTACGCGACGCTGTGGATGGACGAGCACAAGGCGGGACGGCCGACCTTCACGGCCACCCGCGTGGCCGAGCAGCAGCACCTCATCGAGAAGGTGGGCGCGGAGCTCAGGGCCATGATGCCCTTCCTGAACCCGGTGACCGTCAAGCCCGAGGACCAGCGGCAGCCCGTCGGGTAGCGCGCGCGGGGCGCCCGCGCCCTCGCACGCAGGCACCGGGACCAGGGACCGGCGTTTCAGGGACTCGCGGCAGACGGATCCGGCCACGCGGCGCCCCGGCCTGATCCCGGCGCCGCGGCAACGGGGAGTGTTTCGACGACAATCTCCGGATGTCCCGTACCGTCTGCGCCGCCGCCCTGCTCGCCGCCACGCTCGCCGTCGCCTGCCAGACGCCGCCTCCGCCGCCGCCGGCGGCCGCCGAGGACGCGCGGGCGGCGATCGATCGCGACCTGCTGGACGTGACCGTCGCGGGCCTGCACCGGCTGTACGAGGAGAAGCGGTACACGGTGACCCAGGTGGTGCAGTGGCACCTGGCGCGCATCGACCGCTACAACGCCGTCTACGGCGCCGTCGAGACGCTGTTCCGTGACGAGGCCCTGGCGAGGGCCGCGGCCATGGACGCCGAAGCGGCCGACGGCGGCGCGGTCGCGGCGCGGGGCGCGTTGTGGGGCGTCCCGGTGGTGATCAAGGCCAACACGAGCATCGCCGGCACCGTCACGACGGCCGGCTGGCAGGGCTTCCGCCTGCCCGGACACGAGCTCGTCGCGCCGCGGGACGCCACGGTCGTGGCGAAGTTCACGGCGGCGGGCGCCATCATCCTCGGGCACACCAACATGCCGGATCTGGCCAACAGCGACACCAACCGGGGCACGTCGTTCGGCCGGACCGGGAACGCCTACGACGTCCGCTTCTCGCCGGGCGGATCCTCCGGCGGGACCGTGACCGCGGTTGCCGCGAACTTCGCCGTGCTCGGCAACGGCACCGACACGGGGAACTCGATCCGCATGCCGGCCGCCACGAGCGCCCTCGTCGGCGTCTTCCCCACGCGCGGACTCGTCAGCATCGCCGGCATCGCCCCGCTCGACTGGCTCCTGGACAACACCGGGCCCATCGCGCGCACGGCGGCCGACGCCGCCATCGCCCTGCAGGTCATGGCCGGCGAAGACCCGCTGGACCCGCGCACCGCCGGCGTGCCGGCAGCGGCGCGGCGCCTGCCCGACGCCGCCGCGCTCGAGGCCGGAACGCTGAAGGGCAAGCGGTTCGCAGTGCCGGCCTTCATCCTGGCCGGCGAGGGCGTGCCCTTCCACGGCATTCCGGTGGACGTGCCGGACCGCGCGGCGGAGACCCTGCGCACGGGCGCGGACATGCCGCTCGCGCCCGAGGCGCGCGAGATGTTCCTGAAGGCCGTCGACGCCCTGCGGGCCGCCGGCGCCGAAGTCGTGATCGACGAGGCCGTGCTGCCGGCCGGCTTCGCGCGGACGGCCAGCCGCGTGGCCACCTATGCGTACATGAAGGACGGGACCGACCAGTTCCTGGCGGCCTTCGGCCCCGCCGAGTACCACTCGTCCGCGGAGTATCAGCAGGCGGTCGGCGCGCCGCTCTACACGTCGTCCATCGGCACCGAGGACGGCTTCCGGCGGATGGGCAGCGTGACCATTGATCAACGCGTCCTGGCACGCGATCCCGACGCGGAGCGCCGGTACCATGCGCCGCGGCGCGCCGCCCTCGCGGCGTACCTCGAACCGCTCGACCGATTGCGGCTCGACGGCTACGTCTACCCGGCCATCCAGATTCCGCCGCCCGACGAGACCATGCCGCAGGACGGCCGGTTGAGCGAAGGCCCCCACTCGGCGACGAGCTGGGTGAACATGATTGGCGTCCCCGCGGTGGTGGTGCCGGCCGGCTTCTACGCGAGCGGCCTGCCCTTCGGCCTGGAGTTCTCGGGTCGCCCGTGGACCGACGCCGAGCTCCTGCGCGTGGCGGCGGCCTGGGAACGGGCCACGCACCTCAGACGGCCGCCGGTGCTCGTCGAACAGGGGCTGCTGCCGATCACGCCGGCGCGCGCGAGATAGGCGGGCCGCCGGGGCGGCCCGCTAGACGCTGTCGCGGCGATCGAGTTCCAGCACGGCGCCCAGCAGCACGCCGGCGCCGTGGGCGCAGTCGTCCCACGAGGTCAGCTCGCGGGGCGAGTGGCTGATCCCGCCGATGCTCGGCACGAAGATCATGCCCATCGGACACAGGGCGGCGATCATCTGCGCGTCGTGTCCGGCCCCGCTGGACAGGCGGCGGGCGGCCAGTCCCGCACGGTCGGCGGCGGCGCCGATCGCCGACATCACTCCCGGGTGCGCCGGCGCCGGCGGGTTCGTGGTGGCCAGCGTGACGGAGATGGCGGTCGACGTCTCGCGCTCGATCGCCTGGAGACGCGCCCGCAGGGCCAGCCCGAGCTCGTCGAGGACGGCGGCGGACAGGTCGCGGAACTCCACGCTCAGCCTCACGCGGCCAGGCACCACGTTGGGCGAGTTCGGCTCCACGTCCAGGCGGCCCACCGTGCCCACCTGGCGGCCCGCGCGCGCCGCGGCGAGCTCGCGGACGGCCAGCACGACGCGCGACGCCGCGACGAGCGCGTCCTGGCGGCGATCCATCTCCGTCGTGCCCGCGTGGTTCGCGAATCCCTCGACGACGACGTCGTAGCGGTGGATGGCAACGATGCCCTCCACGACGCCGATGGGCACCTGCGCGCGGTCGAGCGTGGCGCCCTGTTCGATGTGCAGCTCCACGTAGGCGCGCCAGGCGCCCCGCGGCCGCACGGCCTCCTCGATACGGGCGGGATCGCCGCCGATCCGCGTGAGCGCGTCGCGGCGCGTGAGGCCGTTCCACTCCTGATCGAGATCGCCGGCCTTCAGGTCCCCGGCCACGATGCGGCTGCAGGCCGTGCCCTTCCCGAACGCCGTGCTCTCCTCGTGCGCCCACACCACCATCTCGAGCGGGTGGCGCGTCCCCCCGGCCGCCGTCGCCTGCAGCACCTCGAGCGCCGCGAGCGTGCCGAGGTCGCCGTCGAAGTTGCCGCCGCCTGGCACCGAGTCGATATGGGAGCCGAACAGAATCGGCGGGCGGGACGGGTCGGCGCCCCCGGTGCGCGCGAAGATGTTCCCCGCGGCGTCGAGCCGTGGCGTGAAGCCTGCCCCGTGGATCTCGGCCAGCAGCCACGTCCGCGCGAGGAGGTCGGCGTCGGAGTAGGCGACCCGGCTGACGCCGCTGGCGAACGTGCCGCCCGCCTCGCGGCCGAACGTGGACAGCCGCTCCAGGCGGCGCCGCAGGCGCGCGCCGTCCACGCCGGCACCGGCCTGAGCGGCCCGCGCGAGGCGCGCCGGCACGGCGGCGGCGGCCAGCGAGAGGAAGTCGCGCCGACGCATCACTTCGCCAGCGGATCCGGACGCAGCTGGAAGTGCGCGGCGAGCGGCCTGGTGCCCTTGCCGCCCTCGATGAGCCACGGCGTCCGATCGCCGTTGGCCGCCCACAACCCGCGCCCCTTCCAGCCGCCGGCGGGATCGTCGATCCGGCCGTCGAAGCCCTTGGCGTAGAACCCCAGCGGGTACGGCACCCGCAGCACCACCATGCGGCCGCCGGCGTACGCGATGAGGCCGTCGTTCAGGTTGCCGGTGGACATCGGCACGTCCTTGCCCAGGCCGAACGTATCGTGCTGGTCCACCCACGAGTAGTAGCTCGACTCGGCGCTGTTCTCGCCGAGGCCGCGGAACCCGGGGCCGGGGTACTGGTGGAAGGACCAGCCCTCCGGGCAGTGATCGCCGGTCGCCGTCGGGCCGTTCAGGGCCCCCGTGCACTTGCGCCGGTCGAAGCTGCCGATGTGGCCGCTCCCGAGCGAGACCCACACGACCCCCTGGCTGTCGATGTCGCCGCCGCGCACGCCGAAGCCGGGCAGGGGCACGCGGTAGATCTCGGCCAGCGCCGTGGACGGCGGGTGGTCGCCCGGCGCCAGCCGGACGACGGCGCCCGGCACGCCCATCACGGCCCCCCACACGGAGCCGTCCACGGGACTCGGCATCACCGCGTAGAACGGCGCCACGATGCGGGTGTCCTTGGAGGGGTCGGGCGGCTGGTTCGGCTCGACGTAGGCGTCGCGCCTGCCGTTGCCGTTGGTGTCGAGGACGAGCGCGGTCCACCCCTGCGCCCGGGCGGCATCGCCCGTCTCCGCGAACGTCTTCGTGTCGAACCACCCGACCACCTGGCCGCCGCCGCTCGTCCAGATGGTGTCGCGCGCGTCGTAGCCGAACTGCAGGTGATGCGTCGAGAAGCACGTCTCGGCGAACGTGTACTGCATGGTCGTCGGATCGAGCACGGCCAGGTGCCGGATGGCGCGGTCCAGCGGGAACGCCTTGGCCGAGGGATGATCCGAACCGGCGCGGCACCACGAGGGGTTGTCGTTGCCGCGCACCGAGGCGGCCAGCCACAGCCGGCCATCGCCGCCGAACATCGAGTTGTGGTTGTTGACCCGCGTCTCCCACAGCCGCTCGCTGCCCCAGTACGGCGAGGGATCGAGCACGTCGAGCGCCGCCGCGTGCCCCGGCCCCAGGTTGAGCGGCATCCCGGGATCGCGCACCGGCGCGTGGAACGTCGTCGCCGTGTTCGTCACCGGGTCGAGGATGGGCAGGTCGTCGGAGCTGTACTCCGGCGACCCGAAGAGCGGTCCGTTCGCGTTCACCGTGGGGTGGCGGCGGTCGCTGGCGATGAGATCGTGCAGGTACTGCTTCTCGTTCATCCAGTCGCGCAGCGTCACCACGATGTTGCGCTCGACGCCCTCGGGCCGCGGCGGCGTGGCGAACGGCAGCTCGCCCTTGGCGATGCGGTCGGTCCAGTCGCCGTAGCGTTCGTACGCCACGTCGCCCAGGTTGTTCAACTGGCCCGCCATGAGCGGGCCGGCCTGGCCCGACCGGACGCGGCGGCGCCAGGCGTCGGCCCCCGTGGCGAAGGTTCCGAGCGACGGCGGGATCGTCCGCGTCGAGAGCTGCCCCAGCTGGTGACAGCCGACGCAGCCGGTGTTCTTCATCGCGCTGACCCACTGGGCCCGCGAGAGGCGGGCGGGGATCGGGCCGCCGCCGCCGAACTGATCCTCGGCCGGGATCGTGAGCATCGAGTACCAGTAGATGGCGGGGTAATAGTGGGCGGCGGCCGCGGGACTCGGCGCGGCCTTGGCGGTGATGGCCAGGTGCTCGCCGGGCGACACCGTCGCCTTGTCGCTGTCCACCAGGCCGTAGCCCCGGGCCCACACGCTGTAGCGGGCGGCCGGCAGATCCGGCACGACGTACCGTCCCCGGTCGTCGGTGACCACGCTCTTGATGTACCGGACGGGCAGATCGCGGGTCTCGGCGATGACCCACACGCCGGCCTCCGGGCCCGACGGGCCGGTGACCACGCCGCCGATGTCGTCGGCGTCGATCGCCACCTCGCGCGCCGCCCGCTCGCCGGCGCCGCCGCCGCACGCCCAGGCGGCCACCGCCGCCAGCACTGCCGCTCCCATCCGGGACATTCGACCACGTGGCATGACAGGCCCCTCCCGCTCCGGGGCATCCTACCCGCGATCCGGCCTGCGCGGGGTGGGTCGACCGGCGGCAGATCGACGCGGGGACCGGGGTGGCGGCACGGCGCGCTCCTCGCTATCATGGCCCCGGTCCCGGCCGGCGGACGCGACGACCGCCGACGCGCGACATCCGGCGCGGCTCAAGGGTCGGGTTCGCCGGCCGATAACGTCGATGGCGCGTCGGTCGGCGATCGATGCGGCGGAGGTGCGGCGCCCGCTCCCCGACATGACCTTCACCACCAAGGCGTTCGCGGCGTGGGTGAATCGTCTGGCCATCGCGCTGATGCTCGGCGGTGTCGGCCGGGTGCTGCTCCTGAACGCCCCGTCGCTCGCCGAGGGCGTGCCCCTGCGCCTCGACGAAGCCGTCTCGCTGCTGTCGGCCACGGCCCTGGGCCCCGTCTGGGGCGCGATCACGTCACTCACGGCCGTGGTCGGCACGTCATCGGCCTTCAGCGCGGTGTGGCCGATCGAGGCGTTCGTCGTGGGTGTGCTGGTGCGGCGCGGCTGGATGCCGGTGCTGGCCACCACCGCGTTCTTCGCCCTGCCGGGCCTGGTGGTGTTCTCGACGCTGGTGCCGCTGCCGGCGCTGGAGTTCAGCCTGCGCCTGCACTGGGCGAAGCAGGTCCTGAACGGCGTCCTCTCGGCGACCATCGCCCAGGGCCTCCTCGCCCTGCCGGGCGTGCGGGCGATGCTCACCGGAGAGCCCGACGCGCACCAGGCCTCGCCGCTGCGCTCGCAGATTGCGCGCGCGATCGTGCCGCTGTCGGCCCTGCCGCTGGTCGCGCTCGGTTTCGGCCTCGGCCGGGTCTACCTCTCGCAGCTCGAAGTCGAGGGCACGCGGGACCTGCGGGCGCAGGCCGCCATGCTGGGCTCGCGCGTGGAGGAGTTCATCACGACGGCGGAAGGGGAAGTCGGCGCGCTGGCGGGCGACCTGTCGGCCACCTCGTTCGACGCGGCGAGCGTCAGGCGGGCCCTCGCGGCGCACCACGCCGGCACGCCCGCCTTCCTGACGCTCCTGGTGACGGGGCCGCAGGGCACCGTGGCCGCCGAAACGCGCCGCGTCGCCGGCCAGGCGCCGCTCGCGGAGCCGGCCGGCCGCAGCGTGGCCTCCGAACCGTATTTCCGCGAGCCGGCGCGGTCGGGGCACACCTATCGCAGCCAGGCCATTATCGACGCCGCGATCTCTCCGGCGCCGCTCGTGGTCGTGAGCGCGCCCTACAGGACGCCCGAGGGCGCCTTCGCGGGGGTGATCGCGGGCCTCCTCGACGTGCAGCGCATCGGCTCCTGGGTCGCCGAGACCGTCCACGACCCGACGACGTCGGTGATGGTGCTGGACGCGGAGGGCCGCGTGCTGGCCGCCACGGGCCCCTATGCGGCGGACGGACTGGCGTCCGACCGCGTGGCGGCGTGGGCGTCCGCGACCGACCGCGCGCCGACGGGCCGGCTGGAAGAGCTCACGTCCGGCCGGGGGCGGCGAACCGCCGTGGTCGCGCGCCAGGACCTGGCGACGCTGGGCTGGCAGGTGCACCTGCGCCGCCCGGTCAGGGCCATGCAGAGCCCGCTCGAGGCGTTCTACCTCCTGACGGCGCTCGCCCTGATCGCGTGCCTCGTGATCGCGACGCCGGTGGCGAGCCGGGTCTCCCGGTGGATCACGCAGCCGCTCGAAGCGCTCGCCGAGGCCGCCGAATCTGTGGACCGCCAGCCGCGGGCCCCGACTCCGGCGCTGCCTCCATCGGCGCCCGCCGAGGTCCGGGCCCTGCAGCGGACGCTCGAGGCCATGGTCGCGAGGCTCGACGACTCGGTGGCGCTGCTCGACCGGAAGGTCCGTGATCGGTCGGCCGAGCTGGCCGCGGCGACCGCCCGCAGCGACACGCTGTTCCAGGCGGCCGGCGACGGCATGGTCGTCCTCGACCCCGGGGACGGGATTCTCGAAGCCAACGACGCCTTCTGCCGCCTGGTCGGCTTCGATCGCGACGAACTCCTGCACCATCCGCTCGCCGAGCTCGAACAGGCGCGGGTCCCGGACGGGCCTCGCGACGCCACGGGCCGGACCAGTCGGCCGGCACGGTTCGAGACGGCGCTCCGGACGCGGACCGGCGGTTTCGTGCCCGTGGAGGTCGTGGTCACGCGGCTCACGGGCGACGGCGGGCGGACGATCGCCGCCATCCGGGACATCTCGGAACGGCGGCGCGCCGAGGCCGAGCGCGTGGAGCTCGAGGCGCGTCTGCGCCAGTCCCAGAAGATGGAGGCGATCGGCACGCTCGCCGGCGGCATCGCGCACGACTTCAACAACGTGCTGACCCTGATCTCGGGCAGCACGGACCTGGCGACCGCGGAAGTGCCCGAGGATCACCCGGTCCGGCCGTTCCTCGATCAGATCGCCAGGGCGAGCGGACGCGCCGAGGCGCTGGTCCGCCAGATCCTGACCTTCAGCCGCCGGCGCGACGAACAGCGGGAGATCGTGGCCCTCGCGCCAATCGTCCAGGAAGCGGCGGGGATGCTGCGATCCACGCTCCCGGCCATGATCGAGATCCGCGCCGAGATCGAGCGGGATCTGCCCCCGGTGGAGGCCGACTCGGTGCAGATCCACCAGGTGCTGATGAACCTGGCGGGCAACTCCGCCCACGCCATGCGCGAGCGCGGCGGCACCCTCTCGATCGTCCTGAGGCGCCATCGCACCGATGCCGCGGGAACCTCGCCGCAGGTCGAACTGGAGGTGGCGGACACGGGCACCGGCATGGACCGGGCGACGCTCGAACGCGCCTTCGATCCGTTCTTCACGACCAAGTCGGCGGGCGAGGGCACCGGGCTGGGGCTGGCGGTGGTGCACGGCATCGTGACCGCGCACGGCGGCGCCGTCGAGGTCGCGAGCGAGCCGGGCCGAGGCACGACCATCCGCGTGATCCTGCCCGCGGCCAGGCCGGGATCGGCGCCGCGCCCCGCGGAAGTGCGGGCGGCCGCGCCGGCGCGCGCGGCCTCCGTGCTCGTGGTGGACGACGAGCCCGAGCTCGTCGGCATCGTCTGCAAGCAGCTGGCGCGCCTGGGCTACGACGCCGTGGGCTGCGGCGGCCCGCTCGAGGCGCTGGCGGCGCTGGCGAATCGCCGCTACGACGTCGTCATGAGCGACCTGGCGATGCCGAAGATGAGCGGCATCGAGCTGGCCGAGCGCATTCGCCGCGATCACGCGTCCGTCGCGATCGTGCTCTGCTCGGGCCGCGTGACGGACGAGGACCGCGCCCGCGCCGCCCGCGCGGGCGTGACCGAGATCCTGTCGAAGCCCTTCGCGCGCGACGACCTCGCCGGCGCGGTCGCGCGCTCGCTCGGGCCGGCCGCGCCGTCCGAGGCCGGGCGCGGCTAGCGCCGCCTAGGCGCGGCTAGCCGCCAGCAACTGCCGCACCCGGGGCACCACCGCCGTGGCGTAGAGCTCGATGCTCTCGAGGCACGCGTCGTGCGGCAACTGGCCGTTGCTGTACTTCATGTCGAAGCGCGACAGGCCGAGCGCGCTCACCGTGGCCGCGATCTTCCGCGCGACCGTTTCCGGGGAACCGACGTAGAGGGCCCCGTCCGGCCCCGCTTCCCGCTCGAAGTGCGCGCGCGTCACCGGCGGCCAGCCGCGCTCGGCGCCGATGCGCGACATCATCGCCTGGTAGTGGGGCCACAGCGCCTCGCGCGCGGCCGCGTCGCTCGACGCGACGTGCCCGGGCGAATGGACGGCAATCGGGTGCGGCGGATGCCCCAGGTCCGCGAGGGCGCGCCGATACAGGTCGGCGTACGGCAGGAACCGCGCCGCGGCCCCGCCGATGATCGCGAGCGTCAACGGCAAGGCGTGGCGTGCCGCCCTGATCACCGACTCGGGACTGCCCCCCACGCCGACCCACGCGGTGAGCCGTCCCGATTCGATGGGCGGGAACACGTGCTGATTGGCCAGCGGCGGCCGCGTGCGCCCCGACCAGGTCACGGGCGTGCCCGCCAGCAGCGCCGCGAACAGGTCCAGCTTCTCCTCGAACAGCACGTCGTAGTCGCCGAGGTCGAACCCGAAGAGCGGGAACGACTCGGTGAACGACCCGCGGCCCAGGATGACCTCGGCCCGCCCGTTCGACAGCGCGTTCAGCGTGGAGAAGCGCTGGAACACCCGGATGGGGTCGTCGGTGCTGAGCACCGTGACAGCCGATCCCAGGTGGATGCGGGAGGTGCGCGCGGCGATGGCGGCCAGGACCACCTCGGGCGCCGAGATCGCGAAGTCGGGCCGGTGGTGCTCGCCGACGCCGAAGCAGTCGATGCCGAGGCGGTCCGCGAGCACCGCTTCCTCGACCACGTGCCGCAGGACCTCGGCCTGGGGGAGCGGCGCGCCGTCCTGTCCGAGGGTGACGTCGCCGAAGGTGTCGAGGCCGAATTGGACCCGGGCGGAGGAGGACGACGAGGAGGTGGACACGCGCCGCCAGTGTACCTGCGCCATTTCGCCCTCGGGCGGCGCGGGCGGCGCGGCCGGCGTCCCGGGCGCCACCCGGTCCGTTGCCGGTCTCCGTGACCGGGGCAACCCGGACGACGGCCAGAGATTTCGACCAAGGCGTATTGTATTTTTGATGATTCAAAATTAATATTTCGCCATGTCGATCAGCCTGTGGCGCGCCGGGGTCGCCCTGGTCGCGGGACTGGCGGCCGCCGAGGACCGGCCCGCCTGGGGCCAGGTCACGGCCGAGATCCGCGGCGCCGTGGTGGACGCCCAGGACGGAGCGGTACCGGGCGCGGCGCTGACGCTGCGGCACCCGTCGAGCGGCCTCGAGCGCACGACCTGGACCGACGCCGACGGGCGCTTCGCCTTCCCGAATCTCCCCGCCGGCCTTCACGACGTGACGGCCGCGCTCGACGGGTTCAGGCCCGACGTCCGCCGCGTCACGGCGCCCGCGGGGGTGGTCGAGGTGCGATTGCGGCTCGTCCCGGCCGGGATCACGGATCGGGTCGTCGTCCGCCCGGCGCAGCCGGCGGTGGACGACACGAGCGGCGGCACCCGCCACGCGGTGAGCGTGACGAGGATCGAGCGCCTGCCGGTGGCGGCGACCAGCCGCGGCCTCGAGGCCGTGCTCGTGACGTTCCCGGGGTTCGCCCAGAACGCGAACGGCGCCATCCACCCGCGCGGCGCTCACAACCAGATGACCTTCGTCGTGGACGGCCTGCCGATCAGCGACCAGCTCGCGGGCGCGTTCGCGACATCGCTCGACGTGGGCGTCGTGGAGACGGCCGAAGTGCTGACAGGGCACATCCCGGCGGAGTTCGGGGGCAAGGTGTCGGGCGTGGCGGTGTTGACCGGCCGCAGCGGCCTGGGCACGGGCCGCCGGTCCGCCGGCGCCCTCGCAGTCGCGGCCGGCGGATTCGGCACCACGCAGGCAACGGCCCAGTGGGGCGGCGAGCACGGCCGCGCCGGGTACTTCGCCTCGGTCACGGCGCTCGACACCGACCGGTTCCTGGATCAGGTGTCGCTCGACAACCTGCACAACGCCGGCCGGGTGGCGCGTGGATACGCGCGCCTGGACCTGCGCCTGGGCGGCGCCGACGTGCTGCGCCTCCACGCGATGGGCGGCGCGTCACGCTTCGAGCTCGCCAACCTCCGCTCGCAGCAGGCGGCGGGCCAGGATCAGCGCCAGCGCCTGCAGGACGCCTCCGTCTGGGCCGCCTATCTCCGCCCGCTGGGCGCGGCGGGCACGCTCGAGGCGACGGTGGGGTTCCGGACGACGACGGCCGGTCTCGACGCCAGTCCGGGCGACACACCCGTCACGGCGTGGCAGCGCCGCCGTCTCTCCACGACCACGCTGCAGGCGCGCTACACACGGACCTCCGGCCGGGCCGGGCTGCGCGCGGGCCTGGACCTCCAGGTCGTGCCGGTCCGCGAACGCTTCTCGATGGCGCTGACCTCGCCGGACGTGAACGTCCCAGGCACGCCGGCCTACAACGACGCGCTGACGGCGCACGACCTGACCCGGGACGGGGCGCCCTTCCGCTTCGCCGACGCCCGCACGGGCGTGACCGGGGGCGCCTTCGTCGTGGCCACGGTGCAGGCCGGCGCCCTCGCGCTGAACGCGGGCGTGCGCCACGACGAGTACCACTTCCTGGTGCAGGGCCGCCAGGCGCAGCCGCGGATCGGGGCGTCCTACCGGATCGCGGGCCGCGACCTCGTCCTCCGCGCCTCCTACAATCGAAACTACCAGACGCCGCCCAACGAGAACCTCCTGCTCTCGAACTCGGCCGCGGCGGGCCGGCTGGCTCCAGACAGCGTCCGCCAGGCGCTGGGGCGCACCGTGCGGGCCATCCGCCCCGAGCGGCAGGACGTCGTGGAGGCCGGGGTCCAGGCGGCCCTCGGCGGGGCGTTCACGCTCGACGGCGCCGTCTACCGCAAGTGGTCGCGGGACCAGCAGGACAACAACAACTTCCTCGACACCGGCATCATCTTCCCCACCACGCTCCGGCGTCTCCGGGTGATCGGCGCGGAGCTTCGGCTCACGGCCCTGCCGCGCCGCGGCCTGTCCGGAAGCCTCAGCGCCACGACCGCGCGCGCGATCGCGACGCCGCCGTTCACGGGCGGGCTGTTTCTGGGCCAGGACGCGGTGGATCTCCTGTCGGCGGGCGATTTCGCCATCGATCACGATCAGCGGCTCGGCGTGCACGCGACCGGCACCTACGATCCCGAGGGCCCGTTCTGGGCCAGCGTCTCGGTGCGGCACGACAGCGGCCTGGTCGCGAACCCCTCGGATCCCGCCGCGGTCGCCGCCGACCCCGACTTCGCCGACCTGCTGCCGTACGTGCGCCTGACGGGCGGAACGCCGCGCGTGCGGCCGCGCACCGTCGTGGACCTGGGACTGGGCGCGGACATCGCCAGGGCCACGGGCGCACGCACGTGGAGCGTCCAGCTGCAGGTGACCAACCTGACGAACCGGACGGCGCTCTACAACTTCCAGTCGGTGTTCGTCGGCACCCGCATCGTCCAGCCGCGCACGCTGTCGGTGCGCATCACGCGGCACTTCTGACCGGGGACCGGCGGCCGCGCTAGCGCCGCTCGTCCCGGTAGAAGCGGATGAGATCGAGGGGCGGCGGCGTATGCCCCCTGGCCCGGATCATGGCCGCGGCCTGGCCGCGATGGTGCGTGCCGTGG
>JBFWXO010000053.1:0-47595 GCA_050187355.1 Vicinamibacterales bacterium | reverse complement strand
GTAAGGGCCGCGGCAACGCGCTGGCGGCGGCGCCGGGCGATCCGGGGAGCCCCTGGGCGATCGGCGGACAGGAGGGCGGCCACATGGCGGTGGAGCCGGCCCTGGGCACGCTCGACGACTTCGCCGCGTTCGTCGACACGGCGCGCCGCCTCGACATGGAGGTGGCCCTCGACATCGCCTTCCAGTGCTCGCCCGACCACCCGTACGTGACCGAGCACCCGGAGTGGTTCAAGCACCGGCCCGACGGCACCATCAAGTACGCGGAGAACCCGCCCAAGCGCTACCAGGACATCTACCCGTTCGACTTCGAGTCGGAGGCCTGGTGGGAGCTCTGGAACGAGCTGGCCCGCGTGGTGGAGTTCTGGGTGGCCCACGGCGTGAAGATCTTCCGGGTCGACAACCCGCACACCAAGCCGTTCGCCTTCTGGGAATGGCTGATCGCGCGGGTGCGCGCGCCGCATCCCGACGTCCTCTTCCTGTCCGAGGCGTTCACGCGGCCGAAGGTGATGGGGTACCTCGCCAAGCTCGGCTTCACGCAGTCCTACTCGTATTTCACGTGGCGCAACACCCGGGCCGAGCTCGAGGAGTACTTCACCGAGCTGAGCGGGACGCGCCTGGCCGAGTACCTCCGCCCGAACCTGTTCGCGAACACCCCCGACATCCTGCACCGCTTCCTGCAGGACGGCGGGCCGCCGGCGTTCCGCATCCGGCTGCTCCTGGCCGGCACGCTCGGGCCGAGCTACGGCATCTACAGCGGCTTCGAGCTGTGCGAGGGCCGGGCGGTCCCGGGCTCCGAGGAGTACCTCGACTCGGAGAAGTACCAGATCCGCAGGTGGGACTGGGACCGGCCCGAGAACATCAAGGACCTCATCGCGGCCGTGAACCGCCTGCGGCGCGAGCATCCCGCCCTGCAGTACGCGCGGGGGCTCGACTTCCATCCCACCGACAACCCCGCGATCATCGCCTACACGCGCCACTCGCCCGACGGCGCCAGCCGCCTGCTGGTCGTCGTCAACCTCGACCCGCGCAACGTGCAGCACGGGTGGCTCGCGATGCCGCCCGAGGCGCTCGGCGTGAGCCCGGCGGCCGCCGCGTTCAACGTGCGCGACCTGCTGTCCGATCAGACGTTTACCTGGACCGGAGGCCGCCACTACGTCCGTCTGGACCCGCTGCTGCCCGGGCACATCATGATGGCGGTGCCATGAGCGAGCCCACGACGCGCCTGAGCGCCTTCGATCTGCACCTGCTGGCCGAGGGCCGGCACTACCGGAGCTTCGATCGGCTCGGGGCCCATGTCGCCGAGGTGGACGGCGTCACGGGCGTGCGCTTTGCCGTGTGGGCGCCCAACGCCGCGCGCGTGGACGTCATCGGTGATTTCAACGAGTGGCGCGCCGGGGCCACGCCGCTCGAGGGTCGGGCGGGCGTGGGCGTCTGGGAGGCGTTCGTGCCAGGCGTGGCCCCCGGCGCCCTCTACAAGTACCGGGTCGCGTCGCAGTGGCACGGCTACGTGTCCGACCGGGCGGATCCGTACGGCTTCGCGGCCGAGATCCGGCCGGAGACCGCGTCGAAGGTCGTGAACCTGGACGGCTACCAGTGGCACGACGAGGCGTGGCTGGCGCGCCGCCGGGAGCAGAACCCGCTGACGGCCCCGGTCTCGATCTACGAAGTGCACCTCGGGTCGTGGCGGCGCGCGCCGGGCGAGGACAACCGCTGGCTCACGTACCGGGAGCTGGCCGACGCGCTCACCGCCTACGTCATCGACATGGGCTACACCCACGTCGAGCTCCTGCCCGTGATGGAGCACCCCTTCGACGGCTCATGGGGCTACCAGACGGTCGGCTATTACGCGCCGACCAGCCGCTTCGGGTCGCCGCACGAGTTCATGTACCTCGTCGACCGGCTGCACCAGGCCGGCATCGGCGTGCTGCTCGACTGGGTGCCCGCCCATTTCCCGACCGACGGCCACGGTCTGGCGTACTTCGACGGCACGCACCTGTACGAGCATGCCGACCCGCGCCAGGGCCAGCATCCCGACTGGGGCACGCTGGTCTTCAACTACGGCCGCGTGGAGGTGCGCAACTTCCTCATCAGCAACGCGCTCTTCTGGCTCGAGCGCTATCACGCCGACGGCCTGAGGGTGGACGCCGTCGCGTCGATGCTCTACCTCGACTATGGCCGCCAGGACGGCGCGTGGGTGCCGAACCGGTTCGGAGGACGCGAGAACCTCGAGGCCGTCGACTTCCTGCGCGAGCTGAACACGGTGGTGCACGAGGCGCAGCCCGGCGTGATCGTCGCCGCCGAGGAGTCCACCTCCTGGCCGATGGTGTCGCGGCCCACGTACCTCGGGGGCCTGGGCTTCGGCATGAAGTGGAACATGGGCTGGATGCACGACATGCTCGATTACATGGGCCACGATCCCGTGCATCGCAGCTATCATCACCAGCGCCTGACCTTCAGCCTCCTCTATGCGTTCGCCGAGAACTTCATCCTGCCGTTTTCCCACGACGAAGTCGTGCACGGCAAACGGTCGATGCTCGAGAAGATGCCGGGCGACGACTGGCAGCGCTTCGCGAGCCTCCGGCTGCTCTACGGCTATCAGTACGGGCACCCCGGGAAGAAGCTGACGTTCATGGGCAACGAGTTCGGCCAGCGCGCCGAGTGGAACCACGACGCGTCGCTCGACTGGCACCTGACGGCGCAGCCGCTGCACGCGGGCCTGGCCGCCTGGGTCCGCGACCTGAACCGGCTCTACCGTGAGCGCCCGGCCCTGCACCTCCGCGACGACGACCCCGGCGGCTTCGAGTGGATCGACTGCAACGACCACGAGCGGAGCCTGGTCAGCTTCATCCGCCGCGGGCGGCTCGAGACGGACCTGGTCCTCGTCGCCTGCAACTTCACGCCGATTCCGCGCCTGGAGGAGCTCGTCGGGGCGCCGGTGGGCGGGTTCTGGCGCGAGCTCCTGAACAGCGACGCGCGCGAGTACGGCGGCAGCGGCCTCGGCAACGCCGGCGGCGTCCTCGCCGAGGACGCCGGGCACCACGGGCGTGCCCACCGCCTGCGCCTCACCGTGCCGCCGCTGGGCGTGGTCGTGCTGGCGCCCGAGGGCCTCACGTCGTGAGCGTGCCGTCCGATCCGCTCTGGTACAAGGACGCAGTCTTCTACCAGCTGCACGTGAAGACCTTCTGCGACAGCGACGCCGACGGCGTCGGGGACTTCCGCGGACTGACGGGCAAGCTGGACTACCTGCGCGACCTCGGCGTGGACTGCCTGTGGCTGCTGCCCACGTTCCCGTCGCCGTTCCGCGACGACGGCTACGACATCCAGGACTACTACAACATCCACCCCGGCTACGGGACGATCGACGACTTCAAGGGCTTCGTCGCGGCCGCGCACGAGCGCGGGCTCAAGGTGATCACCGAGCTGGTCACGAACCACACGTCGGACCGGCACCAGTGGTTCCAGGAGGCGCGGAGCTCGGTGGACCATCCGCGGCGCGACTGGTACGTGTGGAGCGACACGGACGAGCGCTACCAGGGCGTCCGCATCATCTTCCTCGACACCGAGACGTCCAACTGGGCGTGGGACCCCGTCTCGAAGGCCTACTACTGGCACCGCTTCTTCAGCCACCAGCCGGATCTGAACTACGACAACCCGGCCGTGCGCGAGGAGATGTGGAACGTCATGAAGTTCTGGCTCGACATGGGCGTCGACGGCTTCCGCGTGGACGCCGTGCCGTACCTCATCGAGCGCGAGGGCACGAACTGCGAGAACCTGCCCGAGACGCACGAGGTGCTGAAGTACCTCCGGCGGCAGCTCGACGCGCACTACACCGGCAAGGTGCTCCTGGCCGAGGCGAACCAGTGGCCCGAGGACGTGCGGCCGTACTTCGGCGACGGCGACGAGTTCCACATGGCGTTCCACTTCCCCCTGATGCCGCGCATGTTCATGGCGCTCCGGCTCGAGGATCGGAAGCCCATCGTGGAGATCCTCGACCGCACGCCCGACCTGCCCGACATCTGCCAGTGGGGCATCTTCCTGCGCAACCACGACGAGCTGACCCTCGAGATGGTGACGGCGGAGGAGCGCGACTACATGTACGACGAGTACGCGCGCGACCCCGTCGCCCGCCTGAACCTCGGCATCCGGCGCCGGCTCGCGCCGCTGCTCGACGGCGACCGGCGGCGCGTCGAGCTCATGAACGGCCTCCTGATGTCCCTGCCGGGCAGTCCGATCGTCTACTACGGCGACGAGATCGGGATGGGCGACAACATCTACCTCGGCGACCGCAACGGCGTGCGGACGCCGATGCAGTGGAACGGCGGCTGGAACGCCGGCTTCTCGGCGGCCGATCCGGAGCGGCTCGCCTTCGCGCTCATCTCGAACCCGCTCTACGGCTACCAGGCCGTGAACGTGACGGCGCAGGAGCGCAGTCCGCACTCCCTGCTGAACTGGATGAAGCGCCTCATCCAGGTCCGCAAGTCCTCCCGGGTCTTCAGCCGCGGCGCGATCACGTTCCTCAGCCCGACGAACCACCGGGTGCTCGCGTACCTGCGGACGTTCGAGCGCGAACAGGTGCTCGTCGTGAACAACCTCGCCGGCAGCGTCCAGGCCGTCGAGCTCGACCTGAGGTCGCTCGAGGGGCTGGTGCCCGTCGAGATGTTCGGCAACAGCGTGTTCCCGCGGATCGGCGACCTGCCGTACCTGCTCACGCTGGGGCCGTACGACTTCTACTGGTTCCGGCTGCGCCGGGTGTAGGCGGCGCGGCGACACGTCGGCGGAGGAGGCGCGTGGCGGAAAAGATCATCCCGGACGACCTGCTCCGGCAGATCATCGGCGTCGGGCAGGTGGACGTCCTCCTCGGACTGGCCACGAGCGACCACGCGTCGACGGTCGGCCCGCTGGTGACCGCGGCGCGGGCGGGTCTGCAGTCGGCCTTCTCACGCCTCCGCGTGGCGCTGCTGCAGGTCGATCAGGTCTCGGCCGACGGCAGCCAGGAGGCCGTCCTGCACGCGTGGATGCCGCGCGAGGCCGGCGCCCGCGCGGGCCTCCGGACGACCCACTACATCTGCGCGGCCACGGATCACGTGCCCGACGGCGACGTGGTCCGGCTGATGCTGGCGGCGGGCGACCTGCTCCAGGCCCGGGCCATCGTCGTGCTGGATGCCGACGTCGAGCCGGAGGGGCCGGGCGAGGTCGCCTCGCTCATCTCGCACGTCTGGAACGGCGGCGCGGACCTGGTCGCGCCGGTGTACGTGCGGGGCGCCGCCGACGGCCTGCTCGTCACCCAGATCGTGCGGCCGCTCACGGGCGCGGTGTTCGCCCGCCGCCTGGCCGAGCCGCTCATTCCGGCCTTCGCCTGCTCGGGCCGCTTCGCCTCGCACTGCACCCAGGCGGCCTGGTCCACCACGGCCGAGCAGCGGGCCACCTCGTACTGGGTGGCCACCGAGGCGCTCGCCGGCACCTTCGACGTGCGCCAGCACGCGTTCGGACCGCGGCGCGTGCACGGGCGGCGCCAGACCCGGACCCTCCAGGAACTGTTCGGCACCGTCCTCACCTCCGCCTTCTCGTGCATCGAAGGGCATGCCGCGGCCTGGCTCACCCGCGGCGACGCGGCCGACCTGCCGTGCGCGCCGGAGGTCGGGCAGGGCGACGGCCCGCCGGTGGCGGAGGAGGTGCCGGGGCTCCTGCAGTCGTTCGCCGACGACATCCGCAACCTGGAGTCCATCCTCCGCAGCATCCTGGCGCCCGCCACGCTCGCCGCCGTGCAGGCCGCGAGCCTCGACCCGGCCGGGGCGCGCTACCCGGATGCCCTCTGGGCCGACACGCTCACCGATTTCCTCGCGGCGTTCCACCACGGCGTCATGCGCCGCGATCACATCACGCAGGCCCTGCTACCACTGTATCGGGCCAGGAGCGGCGCGTTCCTCCGCGAGCGCGCCAACGAGCCGGGCGTCCCGGTGCAGGCGGCGCTCGACGCGCTGGCGGCCTGTGTCGAGCGCGGCCGGCCGCGACTCGTCGAACGCTGGACGAACCAGCATGAGGTTCAACATGGGTGACATGGTCTTGCAGGCCTTGCAGGAGGCAGGCACGAACTTCCTGCGGGCGGCCGCATCGTTCGTTCCCCGGGCCATCATCACGCTCAGCATCCTGCTGGTCGGGTGGCTCATCGCCTCGGTGCTGCGGCGGCTGACGCGCGGCGCGCTGTCCCGCCTGGGCTTCGCGCGCCTGTGCCAGCAGCACGGCGTCACCGAGATGCTGCGCAAGGCCGACCTGCCGCCCGCCGAGAACCTCGTCGGCACGATCGTGTTCTGGGTCGTGCTGGTCGGCTTCCTGCTCTCGGGCGTGGACGTCCTGGGCTTCGCCGCCCTGCGAGGGCTGGTGGACGAGTTCGCGCTCTTCGTCCCCCGCCTGCTCGTCGCGCTCGTCATCCTGATGGTGGGGCTGATGTTCGCGAACGTCATCTGGCGCGCGACGCTCCTGGCGGCCGTGAACTCGAAGATTCCGTCGCCGCGGGTGCTGAGCGGCACCGTGCGGGCGCTGGTCCTCATCCTCACCGCGGCCATGGCGCTCGACCAGATCGCCGTGGCGCGCACCATCGTCCTGACCGCGTTCGCGATCGCCTTCGGCGCGGTGATGCTCGGCCTGGCCATCGCGTTCGGCATCGGCGGCGGGGGCGTGGCCAAGCGCATCCTCGACCACTGGTTCCCCGAACAGGAACGCCGCGCGGAGGACGAGGTGGGGCACCTGTGATCGGTCCTGGCCGCCCGCGTTCGGCGTCGGCACGCGGCGCGCGGGACGCCTGACCGTGGTCCGCCCGGCCGGCCTCGGCGCCACCGTCGGTCCGGACGCCACCACGTTCCGGGTCTGGGCGCCCGCGGCCGCCCAGGTCGAGCTCCTGGCCCGCCCCCCGGCGGGGCCCGAGCAGCGCCTGCCGATGGCGCGCGAGGCGGGCGGCGCGTCGGTCGCCGTGCTGCCCGGGCTGGCGGCAGGCGCCCGGTACGGCTACTTCCTCGACGGCAACGGCCCGTTCCCGGATCCGGCATCGCGCCAACAGCCCGACGGCGTGCACGGGCTCTCGATGACCGTGGACCCGTCGGCCTTCGCCTGGTCCGATGCCGCGTGGACGGGCGTGCCGCTCGAGGCGCTCGTCATCTACGAGCTCCACGTGGGGACCTTCAGCCCCGCAGGGACGTTCGCCGGCGTCGCCGACCGCCTTCCCGAACTCGCCTCGCTGGGGATCACGGCCGTGGAGCTCATGCCGGTGGCCGAATTCCCGGGCGCCCGCAACTGGGGGTACGACGGCGCGTCGCTCTTCGCGCCGGCGCGGTGCTACGGACGCCCCGACGACCTGCGTCGCCTCGTGGACCGTGCGCACGCCGCCGGCCTGGCCGTGCTGCTGGACGTCGTCTACAACCACACCGGTCCCGACGGTTCCTACCTCGGCGCCTTCAGCCCCCGGTACTTCTCCGACCGGCATGCCAGCCCCTGGGGCGCCGGCCTCAACTTCGACGGGCCCGGCAGCGCGCACGTCCGCGAGTTCTTCCTCGAGAACGCCCTGCACTGGGTGCGGGAGTACCACGTGGACGGCTTGCGCCTGGACGCCACGCACGCGATTGCCGACGACGGCCCGGTGCCGATCGTCGCCGAGCTGGCCGCCCGGGTGCGCGAGGCCTCCGGCCGCCGCCACGTGCACGTCATCGCCGAGGACCACCGCAACCTGGCGGTCATGGTGACGCCGGTCGCGCGCGCGGGCTGGGGGCTCGATGCCGTGTGGGCCGATGACTTCCACCACCAGGTCCGCCGCCGGCTGGCCGGCGACGCGGACGGCTACTACGGCGACTACACGGGCAGCGTCGAGGATCTGGTGGCGACGATCCGGCAGGGGTGGTTCTTCACGGGCCAGTGGTCCGCGCACCTCGGCATGGCGCGCGGCACCGATCCCGCGGGCCTCACGCCGGAGCGGTTCGTCCTCTGCCTGCAAAACCACGACCAGATCGGCAACCGGGCCTTTGGTGAGCGCCTGCACCACCAGATCGCGCCGGCAGCCTTCCGTGCCGCGTCGGTCCTGCTGCTGCTGCTCCCGCACACGCCGCTGGTCTTCATGGGGCAGGAGTGGGCGGCGTCGACGCCGTTCCTCTACTTCACCGACCACGAGCCGGGCCTCGGCCGGCTCGTCACCGAGGGCCGCCGCCGCGAGTTCGGCGCCTTCGCCGCGTTCGCCGACGAGGCGTCGCGCGCGCGGATTCCCGATCCCCAGGCCGAGGCGACGTTCGAGGCCTCGCGCCTCGACTGGTCCGAGGCCGACCGCGAGCCTCACGCCGCGACGCGCCGCCTGTACCGCGCGGTGCTCGCGCTCCGGCGGACCGCGCTCGTGCCCGAGGCCGCCGCGGCCGCCGACGCCCTCGACGCCGACACGCTCGTCGTCATCCGGCGCGCGACGTCCGGCGAGCGCGTGCTCGTCGTGGTGCGGCTCACGGGCGCCGGCGACGTGGACCTGGCCGGGCACCGCGCCGTTGCCGGCGGCGGGCCCTGGACGCCCGTCCTGACCAGCGAGGACGCGGGGTTCGCGCCAGACCCGGTCGCGCCTATCATCGAGAGGTCGGCCGCTGGCCTCCGACTCCGGTTCGGACGGCCGGGCGCCGTCGTGCTCCGCGGATCGGCGCCGCCCGGCCGGAGCGCGTGACCCAGGGATGGCGTCGCGGAGGATGGCCATGCCGCTCACTGGACCCGTGCTCGTGGCGACCGATCTCACCCCGCCCGCCGACGAGGCGCTGCGGCAGGGGGCGGCCCTCGCCGACGGTCTCGGATCGTCGCTCGCCGTGGTGCACGTCGTGCCTGAGCTCTCGCAGGTGCGCGTGCTCTTTCCGCACCTGGCCGGGGCCGACGAGGCCGCCTTCCAGGAGCTCGTCGCGACCGCGCGCGGCGCGCTTGCCGAGCGCGTCCGCGCCGAGATCGGGCGCACGCTCCCGGACAAGGACGTGATCGTCGAGGTCGGCGGCGCGCCGGCCGGTATCGCCGCCGCGGCGGACCGCCACGGCGCGGGCACCATCGTGCTCGGCCCGGGGCCCACGGCCGCCCGTCTGGCGCACCACGCGCGCTGGGCCGTGATGGTGGCGCGCCCCGCCCCGCCGGGCGGCGCCGTCCTGGCGGCCACCGACTTCTCCGACCCGGCCCTGCCCGCCATCGCGGTGGCCGTGGGCGAGGCCCGCCGCCGGGGCGTGCCGCTGCGGCTCCTGCACGCCGTCGACGTGGACCTCGGCGCATCCCCGACGGCTTTCGGGCCGCCCACGATGCTGCCCGTGCCGTCGGACGCGGCGGCTGCCCTGGTGGACGCCGCGCGCGCCGATCTCGAACGTGCGCTGGAGCACTTCGGCGTGGCGGGCCAGGCCGTCGTCGCGCGCGGCCCGGCGGCGTCCGCCATCGTCGCCGACGCGACCATGCACCCGACCGCGCTGGTCGTCGTCGGCACGCACGGGCGGTCCGGCCTGCGGCGCTTCCTGCTCGGGAGCGTGGCCGACGGCGTGCTGCGGTCCGCGCCCTGTTCGGTGGCGGCCGTGCCCCTCCGGCAGGTGGACTCGCCCCCCGAGGTGTCCGCGGCCTGAAGGCGCGGCCCCGCGCCTCACGGCGGATCGCCGGACTCGATCCGCCGTTTCACCGCCAGGAGCACGTCGCCGGCCGCCGACTGGACGCGGCGGTCCATCACGAAGCGCGAGAGGCCGCCGAAGCGGCGGCCCAGCAGGTCCACCTCGGAGCGGTTCACGTAGACGAGGTAGGCCCGCCCGCCCGGATCCCGTGCGAGGGCCGTGAGGCCGAGTGAGGCGTCGAGGTAGTGGCTGGCGAAGATGCCCACGCCGGCGACGAGCACCTCCGGGCCCTCGACGCCGCCCGGCCGCGCGATGCGCAGGTGCGTGGCGCTGAGGATGGGCCGGCCGCCCGCGCGCTCCTTCGACCAGTACACCAGCGACTCGACGTCCGGCCGGGGCTCGGCCGGGGCCCGGAGCGCCGCGGCCACGCCCGGCAGCCGCTGGATCAGGAACCCCGTCCCGTCGAGCAGGGCGGCGAAGCTCACCCCCGGCTGCACCGGGGTGCGATGGTCCTCGAAGGCCGGGAGCGCCGTGTGCCCGCCGGCGAGGTACGCCGTCACGCGGTCGAGCACGATCGCGCGCACCACGCCGGTCGCCGTCTCGGGCCACGGCGCGGTGCGGTCGGCCGCGGCACGCTGGACGTGCAGGATCTCGGGCGCCGTCAGCTTCAGGCCGCAGTCGCCGGGACGGCAGCGGGCGAGGTCCCGCAGGTCCGCGTCGTCCAGCGCCAGGCCGTCGAGGTCGTCCAGGCGTGGCGGCGTGGAGAAGATGCCGATGGCCGGCACGAGCGGTCCGCGCTTCAGGTGATCCACCGTGCGCATCCACGCGATCACGCGCTCGGCGCTGGCCTCGATGCCCACCGCCGCGAACACGGACGCCTGGCCGTCGGCGGCCGCGATCGAGCGGACGACCACGTCGCCGCGCTCGAGGCGCTGTCGATCGCCGGCGGTCACGACCACGGTCGGGCGCAGGAAGGCGAACGGATCGCCGGCCCGGCCCCAGCCGGGCGAGGCCATGGCCGTCAGGAGCAGGGTGGCGGCGACGGGGAGCCAGCGGCGCATCGGGACCTCAGGCCGTGGCCGTCAGGCGGTCACGGCGCGTTCGAGCCGTGCGGCCTCCGCGTCGTAGTCGTCGCCCTCGAGCCGGAGCGGCGGACCGAAGACGACACGAACGGCGCCCGGCCGGGGCAGCCGCCACGTGCGGTGGAGGACGCGGTCGAGGCCGACCAGCCGCACGGGGACCACCGGCAGGCCGAGGCGCGCGGCGATGAGCGCGACGCCGGGCCGGAACGGCGCGATCTCGCCGTGGGTCGTGCGCAGGCCCTCGGGGAAGATGAGCAGCGACAGGCCCTCGTCGACCAGCTCGCCCATGTACCGCAGCGCGAGGCGCGCGCCGGCGTCCCGCTGGGGCAGCGGAAAGCCGTTGAAGACGAGCGCCGCCAGGCCGTAGGCGAGGTGCGATCGCCAGCGGGCGGCGCGCGTGTGGCCGGCGGGCGCGAAGTGCGCCGCGAAGAACTCCTTGGCCATCGCCGGGGCCAGGCGGTGTCGCCACGCCCGCGGCAGCGCGGCGAGGATGACCGGCGCGTCCAGGTAGCTCTGGTGATTGGCGGCGAAGATCGCGGGGCCGCCCAGGCCCTCGACGTGCTCCCGGCCCTCGACGGCGATCCGGGCGACGAGGCGCGTGAGGGGCAGCACCACGAGGGGCAGCATCACGCGCCGGACGAGACGGGCGGCCAGGGTGCGGCTCCAGGCGGGCAGCGTGAGCGTGTCGGCGGCCGCCCCCGCGTCGGCGGGGCCCTCCACCAGGGCCCGGAGCGACGCGACGTCGCGGGCGCGCGCCAACGCCTGCTCGTCGAGCCGCGTCTGGTACTCGGCCTCGAGACGGTCCAGGATCTCGATCCGCTCGAGGGAGCTCAGGCCGAGCGCGTCGAACGGCGTCCCCGGCGCGAGATCGGTCCGGCCCGTGACGTCGGCGAGCACCGCGGCCAGGCGATCGGCCGGGCCGGGCCGCGGCGCCCGCGCGCCGGCGCCTGCCTGCGCCCAGGTGCGGATCTCGAGCCGCCGCAGCTTGCCCGTGGCCGCGGTGCGCGGCAGCGCCGCCTCCGGCCACGCGTGCCCTTGCCGCACGCGCTGGTGCGGCTCCAGGGCGGCGTTGGCGGAGGCGACGATCCGCTCGATCTCGGCGTCCGGCTCGAGGACCAGCACGGCGTGCACGCGCTCGCCGGCCGATCCCGGCGAGGCCGGCAGGCCGACGGCCGCCGCCTCGCGCACGCCGGGCTGGCGGGTCAGCACGCGCTCGACGTCGTCGGGCACGACGTTCTGGCCCTCCGGCGTCACGATGAGCTCCTTCTTCCGGCCGCGGATGAAGACGCGTCCGTCGGCCCCGATCGCGCCGAGGTCGCCCGTGTGGAGCCAGCCGCCCTCCAGGGCGAGGGCCGTCAGCGCCGGATCGTGGAAGTAGCCGGGCGTCACGTTGCCGCCGCGCACCAGGATCTCCCCGTCGCCGGCCAGCCGCACCTCCACGCCCGGCATCGCGCGCCCGACCGATCCCGGCGCCCGGTCCAGCGGATGCGAGACGGTGACGATCGGCGCGGCCTCGGTCAGGCCGTAGCCCTGAATGACGGCGAATCCGCGCAGCGACCAGAAATGCTCCAGGGCCGGATCGAGCGGCGCGCCGCCGACGACCACGCTCCAGAAGCGCAGGCCGAGCCGCCGGTGCAGCGCGCGATAGCGCCACCACGCCTGCCACGCGGTGCGGGGGCCGCGGTCGTCGGCCGCGCCGGCGACGGCGTGCGACAGGTGCGCGCGCAGGAGCTCGAGCGTCTTCGGGACCGCGACCAGCACGTGGACCCCGCGCCGCCGGATCGCGGTGACGACGTCGGCCGGCGCCCGGCCGCTCGCGAAGACCGCGGTCCCGGACAGCGCCTGCGGGACGAAGAGCGCCAGCGCCTGCCCGAACATGTGGCTGAGCGGCAGGAGGCAGAGGATCCGCAGCGGCCCCACGACCCGGAGCCACCGCCGGTAGCGGGTGATCTCGCGCTCGACCGGTTCGAGGTTCGCCAGGATGTTGCCGTGCGTGACGATGACGCCCTTCGGATCGCCAGTGGCCCCGGAGGTGTAGAGGATCTCGGCCACGTCGGCCCGCGTGAGCGGGGGCCGCGGCCGGTCGGGCCGCCCCGTCGGGCCGTCCTGCCACGCGAGATCGCGCAGCGTCCAGATCGGCTGCGAGACGAGGCCCTGCAACGCCGGCACCTCGCTCCAGATCAGCACGAGCCGCGCGTCGACCGCGCGGGCGATGCGCGCGACGAGGTCGGGCGAGGCGCCGGGCTCCACGGGCACCACCACGGCGCCCGCCAGGATCACGCCCCAGAACGCGGCGATCCACTCCGGGCGGTTCTCGCAGGCGATGAGCACCGGCGCGCCGCGGCCGATGCCGCTCTGGGTCAGGCGCGCCGCGAAGGCACGGGCCGCCCGTGCCACCTCCGCGTAGCCGTGCCGCCGGGCCCGGAAGCCGTCGTCGTGGATCACGCAGAGGCCGGGCCGCGCGGCCAGTTCGTCGAACACGTCCAGCAGACTGTCGCGCGGCGACGCCGCGGGCCCGGGCATTGGAGCGTCCTCTGTCGTCGCAAACGCGGCGCACGGCGGCGAGATCGGCCGTTCCGGGCGGCGCCCGCGAGACCAATCTCAGTGTAGAACGCCGGCCCCGCCCCGGAACGGCGCCTCGGTCCGGCGCCGCCGGTCCGCCGCGCCCGGCACGGGACCCTTCCTCCGGGTGGCCTCGTCTCACCCCGTATGGCGCCCCGCATCCCCCGTCGAACGCTGCTGGCCACCGGCATCCTCGCCGGGGGAAGCGCGTGGACCACGCTGTCGGACTCCTGGTCCGCCCGCTTCCTGCGCGCGCGCCTCGGGGAGTTCGGCCAGGCCGTGCCGCCGGCCCCCTACACGCCTTCGCCGGACACGTGGGACCCGAACGGCGTGACGCTGGCGTGGCTGGGGCACGCGACGGTGCTCCTGAACGTCTACGGACTCACGGTGCTCACCGACCCGGTGCTGTTCGACCGGATCGGTGTCAGCCTCGGCATCGGCAGCGTGGGACCGCTGAGGCTCGTCCGCTGCGCGCTGGCGCCGGACGCCCTGCCGGACATCGATCTCGTCCTCGTCTCGCACGCGCACTTCGACCACCTGGACACGCCGTCGCTGGCGGCCGTGCCCGGCCGGCCGGTGGTCGTGATGGCCGCCAACACGTCGGACCTGCTGCCGAAGCGGCCCGTGTCGGGTGTCCACGAACTGGCGTGGGGCCGGTCCGTGCGCGTCCGGACCACCCATGGCGACGCCGTCGTCCATGCCGTGGAGGTCAAGCACTGGGGCGCGCGGCTGGGCCGCGACACCTATCGCGGCTACGCCGGCTGGATCGTGGAGCGCGAGGGACGCCGGATTCTGATCGGGGGCGACACGGCCGAGACCGGCGCCTTCCGCGGCCACCGCCATCTGGGCCCCTTCGCCGCCGCCGTGATGCCCATCGGGGCCTACGATCCCTGGATCACCAACCACTGCACGCCGGAACAGGCGGTGCGGATGGCCGACGCGGCCGGCGCGCGGCTGTTCGTGCCCGTACACCACCAGTCGTTCGTGTTGAGCCGCGAGCCGCTGCTGGAGCCCATCCAGCGCGCGGACGAGGCGCTCCGGCACGAGCAGGGACGGCTGGCGCTGCGCGAGATCGGACAGACCGTCGTCGTGCCGGTCTGAGGCCCGGGCCGCCGATTGCCGCCGCCGGCAGCGCCGCGTAGACTGCGCGCATGCGCATCATGCTCGCGTTCGCCCTTGCCGTCGTGTCCGCGGCCTGCGGCCGCGCGGACCGCCCGCCGGCCGCCGCCGACATCCCGCCCGCCGCCGGACCCGCCGCACCCGCTCCCGGGTTCGGACGGCACCATCACGCGATCGCCACGTCGAGTCCCGAGGCCCAGCGGTACTTCGACCGCGGGTTCGACTTCGTCTTCGGCTTCAACCACGAGGAAGCCGTCACGGCCCTCACGCGCGCCGCGGAGCTCGATCCGACGGCGGCGATGCCGCACTGGGGCATCGCCTGGGCGCTCGGCCCCAACTACAACCTCGACGTGGACGACGAGCGGGCCCTGCGCGCCAACGCCGCGATGGCGAAGGCGCTGTCGCTCTCGGCGGGCGGCCCGCCCGTGGAACGCGCGTACATCGAGGCCCAGGCCATCCGCTTTCCGGCCGAGCCGCATCCGGATCGCGCCGCACTGGCGCGCCGCTACGCCGACGCGATGGGCGAGGTGGCCCGCCAGTACCCCGACGATCTCGACGCCGCCACGCTCTACGCGGAAGCGCTGATGAACCTCAACGCGTGGAAGCTGTGGGCGCTCGACGGGACGCCGGCGCCCGGCACCGCGCGCATCCTGGAGGTGCTGGAGGGCGTGCTCGCGCGCGATCCCGACCACCTCGGCGCCAACCACTACTCCATCCACTCGCTGGAGGCGTCGCCGGCGCCGGATCGGGCGCTGCCGAGCGCCGGCCGCCTGGCCACGCTGGCGCCCGCGGCCGGGCATCTGGTCCACATGCCTGCGCACGTCTACGCCCGGACCGGCGATCACGCCGCCGCGGCGCGCGCCAACCGCGCCGGCGCCGACGCCGACGTCGCGTACCTGAAGGGGGCGTCCGCCGACTCGTTCTACGCCATGGCGTACTACCCGCACAACCTGCACTTCCTCGTCGACTCGGAGATGATGCGCGGTCGCCTGGCGGGCGCGCGCGAGGCCGCGGCGCAGCTGGCGACCCAGCTCGGCCCGCACGTGCAGATGATGCCGATGGCCGAGTCGATGGTCGCCATCGGCACGTCGGTCCTGCTGCGCTTCGGGCGCGCCGACGAGATCCTCGCGCTGGCGCCGCCGCCGGCCGATCACCCGGTGGAGGCCGCCTGGTGGCACTTCGCCCGCGGCGTCGCGCACGCGCGGCTCGGCCAGGGGGCCGAGGCGGCGGCGGATCGCGCCGCCCTCGTCGCCGCCACCAGCGCGGTCCCCGAGTCGGCGCTCTTCGGCGGCACCGGGCTCGAGAGCGCCGCGCGGATTCTCGGCCTGGCCACGACGGTCCTCGACGCGCGCATCGCGTGGGCGCGGGGACGCAAGGCCGACGCGATCCGCCTGTGGCGCTCGGCCGTGTCCACGGCGGACACGGTCGCCTACGACGAGCCGCCCATCTTCTACTATCCGGTGCGGGAGTCGCTCGGCGCCGCGCTGCTGCTGAACGGCGATGCGGCCGCCGCCGAACGGGTGTTCCGCGACGACCTCATCCGGTTTCCGAAGAACCCGCGGTCGCTCTTCGGGCTGCACGCGGCGCTGGTCGCCCTCGGCAGGACCGGGGAGGCGGCGCGGATTCAGGCCGAGTTCGACGCGGCCTGGAAGGATGCCGACACCGCGCTGACCCTCGAGGCCCTGTGACGGGCCCTCCGACGCGGCCTCCCTCGGACGGCTCCCGCGGACCGACGCGGCGCGAGCTCCTGGTGCTGGCGGCCGCGGTCGGCGGCGCCGCATCCGCCGGCGGTCGAGCGTCGGCGCGGACCCAGGCCCCGGACCTCGTCATCAAGGGCGGCCACGTCATCGATCCGGCCCGCGGGCTGTCGGCGGTCAGGGATGTCGCCATCGCGGACGGCCGGATCCAGCGCGTGGCGGCCGACGTGCCGGCGGCCGGCGCCGGTCGCGTGATCGACGCGCGCGGCCGGGTCGTGACGCCGGGCCTCGTGGACCTCCACGTGCACGTCTACGACGCCGTCGTGCCGATCTCGATCGAGGTCGACGGCGCCTGCCTCGCGCGCGGCACCACCACCGCGGTGGACGGCGGGTCGTCGGGCGCGAACACCTTCGCGGGCTTCCGGAAGCACGTGATCGAGCGGGCGCGCACGCGCGTCTTCGCGCTGCTCAACATCTCGAAGATCGGCCTCGCGGACGGCAACGAGTACTCCGACCTGCGGTTCGTCGATCCCGGAGCGGCCGTGGCGGTCATCGAGCGGCACCGCGACGTGATCCTGGGCCTGAAGGTCCGCATGACGCCGGACATCGTGGACGGGCAGGACCTGGAGGTGCTGCGGCGCGCCCGCCAGGCGGCGGACCGGACCCGGCTGCCGATCATGGTCCACATCGGCGGCGGCGCCTCGCCGCTCGAGCGCACGCTCGAGCTCCTGCGGCCAGGCGACGTCGTGACGCACGCCCTGCACGGCCGCACCGGGCAGATCCTGGACGCCACCGGGCGGATTCTCCCGGCGGTGGCCGACGCGCGACGCCGCGGGATCGTGATGGACATCGGCCACGGGTCCGGGAACCTGTCCTTTGCCGTCGCGGAGCGCGCGGCCGCGGCCGGCTGGTTTCCGGACACGATCTCGAGCGACATCCACTCCGGCAACGTCGCCGGGCCGGTCGTGGACCTGCCGACCACGCTGTCGAAGTTCCTGATGCTCGGGATGTCGCTGGAGGCCGTGATCGACGCCGCCACCCGCCGGCCGGCCGAGGCCTTGCGGGTGCCCGGCGGCCCCGGGACGCTGGCCGACGGCGCCGTCGCCGATGTCGCGATCCTGGCGATGGAGGAGGGACGGTTCGAGTTCACCGACTCGCTGCGGCAGACGCGCACGGGCGCCCGGCGCCTCGCGCACGTCGCCACGATTCGGGCCGGGCAGCCGGTCTAGGGGGCGCGGAGGACACGGTCCGCGTCGGGGACGCCGCCGCCGGCGACTCCCCGGAGGGAGCCGCCGGCGCCGGGTGATCGGCGGGAGGGACGCGGACTAGTTGAGCGGGCAGCCCAGCTCGTTCGCGGCCGCCAGGAGGTTCTTGCGCGCCTCCACGCTCAGGCCGGCGTACGCGCCCGTGCCCTGCACGATGGCGATGACGTCCGCCGTCGAATACGGGTAGTTCACGCCGGCGCTCGCCGCGCTCAGCAGGGCCGCCACCGCGTGGCGGGCCAGGGCGTTCACGCCGCCGCCGCCCAGGGCCACGGCCGTGCCGAGGGTGATGTTCGGCGTGAAGAAGTTCACGCCGAACGTCGCGTCGAAGTCGTCGCCGGGCGCGTAGCCCGTCCAGCTGTCGTAGTGGTGCGCCTGGCGCCAGTAGCCGGGCGTGCAGCCCTGATTGCCGGGCGGCGGCGGCTCGTTCACGTTCTTGAAGCTCAGGACGTGGCCGATCGAGCCACCGACGTGGAGCGTGCTGCCATTGGTGTACGCGCCCGACGTGTAGACGGGTGACCCGCTCGAGGTGTCGAGGGTGTTGAAGGTGGCGCTCTGCAGGCCCGACGAGGTCTCGGTCACGGTGTAGTCGGCGCCGCTGCCACCGATGAGCACGGCGATCACGCACGTGCCGGGCTGCACCGTGACGGTGGGCACGAAGGTGCCGGACGCGGCCGACGACGACACCGTGAAGGTGCCGGCCAGGTCGCTGTCGGCGGTCTTGCAGATCTGGAGGTATTCGGTCGTCGGATCGCCGTCGCCGGGCGAGCCGATCGGACCGGACACCTTGGCAGTGGACCCGCCGGCGGCGGTGGGGGACGTGGGTGAGTTCAAGGGCGTCTGACCGCACCGCGCCAGCGCGATGGCCGAGACGATGGCAACGCCAAGAGTGAACGTGCGGGGGAACTGTGTCATCGCAGGTAGGCCCTCCTCGTGGACCGCACGAGGTGGTGCAAGAGAGGGCCCCATACGAGGTCGGTGAGACATCCCGGACAGATCCCGCCCATTTCCTGGGGTCGTCAATTTTCCGCCGAGACAAAATGCCATTCGAGGCCAGACTTTCAGCTTCAGAAGGCGGGATTCGGAGGGCTGGCGTGGCCGGCAGCGCCGGAGTTTCCGGCGCAGCGCCGAGGGTGTTTCAAAACGCAACGGCCGCGCCGAAAAGGGGACGCAGATTCGGCCCCCGCGGCGCTGCAGTTGCGACCAATGGCGGGCGAACGCGACCACGTTCGCCCTTGGCACCTCGATTGCCTCCGTGAGGCGCGTGTCGGTGACCATGCACGTCGGTCTCGCCCTGCCGCGCGCCGAGGAGCGGGCGCGCGTGGCGTGCTGGCTCAGGGACGCGGAAATGGCCGTGGAGGACCTCTCCTCGCCCGACGACGCGGACGTCGCGGGCCTCGGTCTGGACTGCCTGGTCGCGGACGCGGGCCTCCTCATGGACGGCTTCCTCGCCGTGGTCCGCCGGCACGACCGCAAGCTGCCGATCGTCGCCCTGGCCGAAGGCCGCACCGGTGACCCCGCCCTGGCGCGGGCCCGGGTGCGCGTGCTGCCGCGTCCGGTCGATGCCGTCGCCGTCACCCGGGGCGTCGCGGCCGTCCACTTGCGGGCACCGGTTGCCCGGCGGCGCGGGCGCAGCCCCGTGCCCCGCCTGCCGTCGAAGGCCGGGGGCGCCCCCGCCGTCATTCTCGATGTCAGCGCCGATGGCCTCCGCCTGGAGGTCGCCCGCGGCGACCAGGCCAACCTGGCCCCGGTCTTCCGCGTGCTGGTGCCGATGGCGGCCGTGGAGGTCGTGGTGCGCCGTGCGTGGGTCGCGCCTGCGCCGGGCGACCGCCTGCACTGCGGCGGCGAGATCGTCGCGCCCACCGCGGCAGCCCGGCTGGCGTGGGACCGCCTGCTCGCGAACATCGGCGCCAAGGGATCGGGGGTCCGGCCGCCGCGGCGTCCCGCGCCCGTGGTCGACGCGGCCGACCCGCCCGAGGCGCTGACGGCCACGGCCATTCCCGCATCGGCGCCGCGCCGGTCCGCCCGAGGGGCCTAGCCGCCCGGGCTGCCCGCCTCGCCGTCAGGACGCCGTGGGGGTGATGCGCGCCCCGTCGACCAGCGTGTCCGGCGGATGGAGCACCACGGTCGCGCCGGCCTCCAGCCCCGCCGTGACCTGGGCCGACTCCCCGTTGCGCTGGCCGATCTCGATCGTGCGGCGCCGCGCGCGGCCGCCGTCCACCACGAACACCGCCCAGCGGTCGCCCGCACGAAAGAGCGCGCCGGTCGGCACCTGGACGACGTCGTCGGCCGACCAGATGGCGATCTTCACCTCCACGCGGTAGGCATCGCCCATGGCCGCCCAGGCCTGGCGGTCGTCGTCGAAATCGATGATCACGTTGACGCGCTGCTCCTCGACGCCCAGGGCCGAGACCTTCGTGAAGCCCGAGGGCTCCACCCGCGTCACGCGGCCCGCCAGCGGTGTGTCCCCGCCCCATTGCTCGACCGACACGCGCATCCCGGGCTTGACCTTCACGGCGTCGGTCGAGAGCAGGTCGGCGACGATCTCGACGTGGCTCGGATCGCCGATCTCCACGAGCGGTTCGCCCGCGGCCACCACCTGTTCGCTCTCGTGGAAGCGGCGAAGGACCACGCCGTCCACCGGGGCCGTCACCGCCACGTCGCGGCCGGGACCCTCGAGACGGCTGGGCCGGAGGCGGACCTCGGCCCGCTGCAGTTCCGAGGCGGCCGCGGCGACCGCGAAGGTGGCGGCGTTCACGTCCTCCTGGGCCGTCGCCACCGCCGTCTCGCGCGCCTCGAGGGCCTGGCGCGTCGTCAGGCCCCCCGCCGAGAGCTCGCGCTCTCGCGACAGGTCGGCCGTGGCCTGCGCGAGGGCGGTCCTGGCGCGCTGCTCCCCGGCGCGGGCGCGGCCGAGGGCGCCCCTGGCCGTGGCCACCGCGGCCTCGGCTTCCGCGCGGCTGCGCGCGTCGATGAGCGCCGGCACCTCGGCGGCCAGGTGCGCGATCACGGTCGTGCCGCGCGTCACGGCGTCGCCGGGCTCGAGCGCGATCCGCGACAGCCGTCCCGCCACGGGCGCCGAGACCAGGAAGCGATGGTGGACGTGCGTCTCCCCCTCCTCGTCGATGGTGACCACCAGGGGCCCCCGCGTGACCCTGCCCGCGTCGACGGCGGCCGCCCGCGGCCAGAGCGCCACCGCGAGCAGCGCTCCCAGGACCGCCGCGGCCTGCAGCACCCGTCGATTCATCAGTCGCCGCCACATGACCTACTCCCGCGACTTGAGCGCCGCCACCATGTCCAGGCGGTCCAGCTGGCGCCGCACCGCCAGCGCCGAGATCGCCGCCGCCACCAGGACGGTGAGCCACGACCACGCGATGCTCTGCGGCGTGACCGTGAACGACAGCCGGTACACCTCGTTGTTGAAGCCCGACATGATGAAGCGTCCCATACCGTAGCCGATGACGGCGCCGACCGGCAGCGACAGCAGCGTCACCACGGCCAGCTCGCCCACGAGCACGAGCGCCACTTCCTCCCGCGTGAAGCCCAGCACGCGGAGGCTGGCGAGCTCCCGGCTCCGCTCGGAGAGGGACACGCGGGCCGCGTTGTAGACCACGCCGAACGCGATGATCCCGGCGAACAGCACGTTGAAGAACACGATGAGATCGACCTGCTCGGCCATGGTGTCCTTGAAGCTGCCGAGCGCGGCTTCCCGCACCGCGACGCCGGCCACGGCGGGCAGCCCTTTCAGCGTGGCGTTGAGGTCGTCCATGGCCCGCGCGTCCACGCGCAGGGCCACGGCCGACACGCTGCCGCCCTCGCGCAGGAGGCGGTGCAGGGCCGACGCGTCCATGTAGGCCTGGAGCCCCACGCTGTCGTCCACGAGCGCGGCGACCGCGACGTCCACGTGCCGCCGACGGCCTTCGAGGAACTCCACGCCCACCGTGTCCCCGGGGGCCACGCCCAGGACGTCGCCGAGCATCTTCGACAGCACGAGGCCGTTCGGGGGCAGCGTCACGATCCGGCCCGAGCGCTCGACGACGCGATTCAGCTCGGGGGCCGGCGTGAGCCCCACGATGGCGAGCGTGCGGTGCCGGGGGCCGGCGCGGAGGCGGGCCGGCGCCTGGCGCATGGCCTCGACGTCCAGCACGCCCGGGAGGCGGCGGGCCAGGTGGACGGCCTCGGCCGACAGCGGCCGCACGAAGGACACCGTGACGTCCTGGCGCATGGCGCGGACGAACTGCTGCTCGATGAGCACGTCCATCACGTCGATGAACGCCAGGCCGACGAGGAGGATCGCGCCGGCCAAGGCCATTCCCGTCACCGAGAGGAGCGCCCGCACCGGCTGACGCTCGAGCTGCCGCACCACCATGCGGCCGGCCTGCGGCAGCCGGCCGACCAGACGCCAGCGCTCGACCAGGCTCTTGCGGTAGCGGGTGGGCGCCTCGGGGCGCATGGCCTCGGCCGGAGGGATGGCGACGGCCCGGCGGACGGCCGCCTGCGCGCCGGCGGCGCCCACGGCCAGGCTGCCGGCGAGCGACCCGATCGCGACGGCCGGCGACAGGCGGTAGTCCAGCGAGGGGAAGCGGAAGAACTCGTTGTACAGCCCGGCCATCCGGGAGCCGAGCCAGGCGCCGGCCGCGATGCCGGCCAGCGCGCCGCCGGCCGCGATGACCAGCGCCCACTTGATGTAGTGCCAGGCGAGCGCGCCGTTCGAGTAGCCGAGGGCCTTCAGGGCCGCGATCTGCGATCGCTGCAGGGCCAGCGCCCGCGTGAGGGCGATGTGCAGGACGAACGCGGCGACGCTCAGGAAGATGGCGGGCGTGAGGACGCCGAAGGTCCGCAGCTGCGCCAGCTCGTTGGCCAGCGTCCAGTTGGAGATCTGGAGCGAGCGCGGGTAGGCGCCCCGGCCGCCGTACGGCTCGAGCAGCCGATCGAGCGCCGCGACCACCTCGTCCTCGGCGGCGCCGCGCGCGATCCGCAGCGCCACGTCGTTGAAGCCGCCTTCCATGTCGAAGGCCGCGGCCAGCGCCCGCCGCTGCATCCAGAACACGCCGAAGCGCCGGTCGTCGGGGAAGAGCTCGCCCGGGCGGATGCTGTAGACGTACTCCGGTGAGAGGCCGATGCCGACGATCGTGAGGGCCCGCCGCCGCCCGTTGATGATGGCGGCGACGCGGTCGCCGGGCTGGAAGCGGTGCGCCTCGGCGAAGGCCTCGTTGACGACCACGTCGTCGGGGCGCGAGGGCTCCGGCCACGTCCCCCGCCGGAGCACCACGGCGTTCAGCGGCGAGGCGCCGCCGGGCGGGATCGAGATGAGGCGGCCGCTGGCCGGCTCCTCCAGCCCGGGCACGTCGAGCGTCACGTCCACCACGACGCGGGTGTCCACCGTGACCACGCCGGGGATGTCGGCGATCCGCGCCGCCACCCGCTGGGGCACCCGCTCGGCGCCGCCGAAGACGTCGGCGAACCGCTGGCGCTCGTCGTAACTCGAGAGGGTCATCGCCAGCGAGTCGAAGTTCGACAGATAGGTGACGAACATCGTGACGCCGGCGGCCACGACGGCCGCGATCGCCAGCGCCTGGCCCGTCATGGCGCCCAGATCGCGCAGCAGCTTCCTGTCCAGGGCGGAGAGGCGGAGGCGGTCGGCTACCACGACAGCTCCCGGGGTGACACGGTGGTCGCGTGGCGTTCCTCGGCCACGACCCGACCGTCGGCGAGCCGCACGACCCGGTGGGCCATGCCGGAGATGGCCGCGTTGTGCGTGATGACGACGGTGGAGGTGCCCAGCTCCTGGTTCACGCGCGCGATGGCGTCGAGGACCACGACGCCGGTCGTGATGTCCAGGGCGCCCGTGGGCTCGTCGCACAGGAGCACGTCGGGCCGCTTGGCGATCGCGCGCGCGATCGCCACCCGCTGCTGCTCGCCGCCCGACAGCTGGGCGGGGAAGTGATCGAGCCGGTCGGAGAGGCCGACCATGGCCAGCGCCTCGGCCGGCGTCATCGGATGCTCGGCGATCTCGGTGACGAGCGCGACGTTCTCCCGGGCCGTCAGGCTCGGGATCAGGTTGTAGAACTGGAAGACGAAGCCGACGTGCTCGCGGCGGTACCGCGTCAGCGCGGCCTCACCCGCGGCGGTCAGGTCGTGGTCGCCGTAGACGACCGTGCCGGACGTGGGCACGTCGAGCCCGCCGAGGATGTTCAGCAGCGTGGACTTCCCGCTGCCCGACGGCCCGAGCAGCACCACGAGCTCGCCACGGCCGAGGTCGAAGTCCACGCCCCGGAGAGCGTGCACCTGCACCTCGCCCATGTCGTAGACCTTCGTGAGCCCCCGCGCGACGAACACGGGAGCCTCCGGGCCGCGCATACCGACGCCTCCCTTCGTTGGGGGAGCAAGAACCAGGCCGCACCAGGGCCACGAGCCGGATCGGGAACGCGCCGGGTTCCGGCGATCGCGGACCGCCGGCGCGCGGCACTGCGGCCCCAGCGCCGGGCGTTCCCGCGCCGGTGCGGAAATCATCGCGTCCCCGGGGGTGCCCTCCCGGCCGCCCGCCCCGTCAGGCGCGGCGCCCGCGCGCGGCCGCGCGCGCCGGCCCCGCCCGAATCAGCGCCCCGAGAAGCGGACGCGCAGTCCGGCGTTGACCAGGCGCGGCGTGCCCAGCGTGGACGGGTTGGTCTGGACGAAGTAGTCCTTGTCGAAGAGGTTCTGTGCCCCGACGAAGACCTCGAGGGACCGGCCCAGCCGCCGCGACGCCGAGACGTCCACGGTGGCGAAGCCCGGCAGACCCGGCCCGAAGCCGGCGTCGTAGCCGGCCGCCGTCAAGGTCGCCTCGGGGATGGCGGTGAGGTTCTGGTCGTCGTTGTACTGGCGGCCCTGGAACATGACCGACGCGGCGAGGGTCGCGATGCGCGGGTGCGAGTACGTCACCTGCACGGAGCCGCGGTGCTGGGGCACCTGCGCCAGGAACTTGCCCACCAGCCCGGCATTGGTCTCGCCGCCGTCGGTGACCTTGGCGTCGTTGTAGAGATAGGCGGCCGCCAGCCGCAGCGACGGCGTCACGCGGTACTCGACATCGGTCTGCACGCCGCGGATGCGCGTGCGCCCCAGGTTCTGCTTCTGCGCCAGGGTGGGCGTCAGCGTGACGTTCGACACGGGGTTCTTCACGCGGTTGTCGAACCAGGTCACGCGCGCCGTGAGGTTCCTGGCCGGCGCCAGGTTCAGGCCGAGCTCGCCGCCCACGAGCCGCTCGGGGCCCAGCTCGGGATTCGGGCGCGTCAGGAGCGCGCCCACCTGGAACTGGCGGTACAGCTCGGTGAGGGTCGGCGCCCTGAACCCGGAGTTGAGCGCGCCCCAGCCGCTGACGCGGTCGGTGAAGTGGTAGAGCGCCGCGACGCGGGGACTCACCACGGTATCGGTCACGACCGGCAGCGAGTCGGTGTAGTTGGCGGTGGGCTGGCCGGTGGCCACCGACGTCTCCAGGTTGTGGCCGTCGTAGTTGCGCCAGCGGTCGACGCGCGCCGCCAGGGTGAGCACGAGCTTGGAGGTGGGCGTGATGATGTCGGACACGAACGCGCCCAGGCTGCGCTGGGTGCCGCCCGAGATGCGCCGCAGGTTGAGCCGCGCCTCCTGCGTCACGCCGACGATCACGGTGGGGGTGGCGGGGACGTAGGCATCCTCCTCGCTGTCGCCGTCCACCCAGCGGTAGTCGGTCCCGGCGCTGATGACGTGGGTCGTGCCGACGACCTTGGTCCACTGCACCATGCCCCCCACGCCGTTGGTGGGGACGCGCTGGTCGGTGGCCAGGCGCACCAGGGTCCGCGTCGTGGCGGCGTTGGTCACGGCCAGGAAGTTGAAGTGGGAGCGCTGGCGGTCCACGAACACGTGGCCCCGCAGGGTGCTGCCGTCGGCCAGCTGGGCCTGCACGCCCGCGCTGCCGGACCGCCAGTTGGTGCTGTTCACTTCGCCGACCTTCGCGTTGGTGCGGCTCTCCTCGAAGCGGCCGGCGCGGACGAACGTGTGCACGCGGTCCGACGGATCGAACTCGAGCTTGACGTTGACGTTCGTGTAGTCCACGTTGGCGTTGTTGTCGATCGGCCCGCGTTCGCGTGGCGCGACGATCGGGAAGCCGTCGGTGTCGAACGCGCTGGCCTCGACGGCCACGCCGACCTTGCGCCAGCGGTCGGCCACGAAGAGGTCGGCCTTCGGCGTGTTGCGGTTGCCGTACTGCGTCTGGAACTGCAGGGTCCGCGCCGTGGGGCGGTTGGTGACCACGTTGATGACGCCGCCCATGGCGATGTTGCCGTAGAGGCTGGACGCCGTGTCCTCGGTCATCTCGATCTGGTCCACGCTGAGGAGCGGGACCCGCGTCCAGTAGACCCAGCCGCCGAACGGGTCGTTGAAGGGCACGCCGTCCAGCAGGACGAGCGTGCGGCTCTGGCCGCTCGGCCCGATGCCGCGGAGCGACACGCCCTGGGTGGTGGGCTGCGCCGCGATGGCGCTCGTGCGCCGGAACAGGCTGAAGCTCGGCACCTGTCGGAGCACGTCGTCGGCGATGACGGCCGGCGAGGCCTGGATCGCCTCGCTCGTCACGACGTTGACGCTGGCGGGGATGGTCCCGAGGCGGCGCTCGGTGCGCGTGGCGGTGACGACCACGCTCTCGAGCACCGTGGCCGGCTGGAGGACGATTTCGACGCTGCCCTCCGGCACCGGCTGCTGCACGTCGGTGAAGCCGGGCGCCTTGACGACCAGGGTCGCGCCGGCGGCCGGAGGCGCGGCGAAGCTGAACCGTCCGTCGCCGTCGGTCACCGTGCGCTGTTCACCGCCCGACGGCGCGCGCAGCGCCACGGCGGCGCCCTCGATCGGGGCCCCGCTGCCGTCCTTGACGACGCCCGTGACGGGCGAGGCGATCTGTGCGAGGGCGAGGAGGAGGGCGACGACCATGCTTCAAGCTCCGTTTCTGACAACAAACCGCCGAGCACGGCTCCTCGACGCGGTTTCCGGCGGCCAGTATAGCGTGCGGTTCGACGCGGCCGGATCGCCGTCGTGCAACGCGCCTGCCACGGTCTTGTCACAGCCGCCGCCCGTCCGGACGGTGCCCGGATGCGTCACACTCGAAAGGCCGGTGCCCACGGGAGGATGACGATGCGGCGAGTGATGACGGTGGCGGTGGCGTGGGTGGCCGCGGCGGGGCTGGCGGGATCGGCCGGGATCGGCGCGGCTCCGGCCGAGTCCGTCCTGTCCGGCGCATGGACCCTGAACCGGGACCTCAGCGCCGCGCCGGGCGGGACGCCGGTGCCGGACGGCGGCATGCGCGGCCGTGGGGGGCGCCGGGGCGGCGGCCCGGGCGGTCGCGGCCCGGGTGGCGGCTTTGGCGGCGGCCCCGGAGGGTTCGGCGGGGGCGGCGGACGCCGCGGCGGCGGGCCAGCCGAGGGCGGGCGGCCGTCGTCGGAGGACATGGAGGCGCGGCGCGCCCTCATGCAGGAGGTGATGGAACTCCCCGCTCGTTTCACGATCGCCCAGGACGGCGACCGGCTGTCGATGATCGAGCCCGATGGCGTGGTCCGCACCTACGTCGCCAACGGGCAGGCCGAGAAGCACGCGCTGACCAGCGGGACCATCGAGACCAGGAGCCGGTGGGACGGCACGACGCTCCGGATGGAGATCCGCGTGGGCGACCGGATGGCGGTGGTGCGGACCTTCGCCGTGCAGGGCGACGACCCCCGGCGGCTCGACGTGAGGACGACGTTCGACGGCGCGCCGAAGGACCGCGGACGCCTTGCCGTGTACGACGAGGAGGCGCGCTGAGCGCGCACGCCGGATGGACGGGGCGCCCGATGCCTGGCGGGCGGTGACGGCGGGGGAGTAGAGTGGGCGCCGATCGCAACCGCCAGGAGGCGCCGATGGCCGTCAGACGCGACACCCCGTACCCGCAGTTCAACTTCCTCGTGAACCTCGGCAGCGGCGAGACCGACGGCCCGGACGCGGGCTTCCAGGAGGTCAGCGGCATCGGCATGACCCTGGACGTCATCGAGTATCGCAACGGCAACGACCGCGAGAACGCCGTGCGCAAGCTGCCGGGCCTGGCGCGTTATCCGAACGTCACGATGAAGCGGGGCGTCATCGGCTCGCTGGCGCTCTACCAGTGGATCGACCAGAGCCGGAACGCCGACGCCGCGGCGGCGCGGACGGTGACGGTCGAGCTCCTGAGCGAGGACCGCGCGCCCGTGCAGACCTGGAAGCTCCTCCGCGCGCGCATCGTCAAGCACGTCTCCGGGCCGTTCAACGGCAAGGGCACGGACGTGGCGATCGAGGAACTCGTCCTGGCCTACGAACGCCTCGAGCTGGAGTGACCGTGACCGCGGCCGATCCGCACGCCCGGCCGGCGACCGGCGCGAACTTCCTCGTGGCGATCGGCGACGCCGATCCCGCCGCGCCGGACGCCGGCTTCTGCGACGTGGTGTTCCCGGTGTTCGCGGCGGCCGATCCGGCGCGGCCGGACACCGGCGCCGCCGTGCCGCCGTCGAGGCTGACGCTGAGGCGCGCGGCCACCGGCCGCCTGGACCTGTACGAGTGGTGGAGCCACACCCGCGGCACCAAGGGCGACCGCCGCATTGTCACCGTGCAGCTCCTGAGCGACGACCGGCGCGCCGTCGTGATGGCCTGGCGTTTCCACGGCGCCTATCCGGTGACGCTGGCCTATTCGCCGCTCCATGCCATGGCGCCGGGCCTCGTCACCGAGACGGTCGAACTCGCCTTCGATCGGGTGGAGGTGCTGGCCCCGGCCTGATCCGGCCGGCGCGCAGGCGCTGCCGCCGGTCAGGACGGCAGGCTGAAGGCCACCAGGGTGGCGTCGGGGCCCCGGCCCGTCGCCACCACCACGAACTGCCGGCCGTCGGCGGTCGCGTAGGTCATGGGCGTCGCCGTGGTCTCCCGCGTCGGCGTGGACCAGAGGTCGCGGCCGTCGCGCGTGTCGAGCGCGTGGAACGCACGGTCGCCACCGCCGATGAAGAGCAGGCCGCTCCGGGTCACGAGCGGCCCCGGCGGGCCGGGCGCGCCGAGGACGGCGGGCGGGGTGACGCCGAGCTTCGTGAGGATCTCGCGGACCGCCCGGTGGTCGCCGAACGGCACCTGCCACTTGATGGCGCCGGCGTTGAGGTCCAGGGCGACGACCCTCGCATACGGCGGCTTGGTGAGCGGCAGGCCGTCCATGAACCAGCCGGGCAGGCCGCGGTTCGTGTAGTCCGCGTCCACCTCGCCGGGGCGGTTGGTCGGCGCGTCGGGATCGCGCTTCTGGATGCGCGAGATCTGGCCCTGGTTGGTCACCTTCAGGAACAGGACGCCGGACTCCGGATCGAAGGCCGCGCCGCCCCAGTTGGCGCCGCCCCACACGCCGGGCCTGACGAAGGTGCCCTCCATCGACGGCGGCGTGTACACGGGGCCGAGGCGGAACTTCTTCATCTCCTCCTGCGCCTTGGCCTTGAGCTCGGGCGTGAGATCGAACGCGTCGTCGAGCGTCACGCCCTGCTCCACGAACGCGGGCGGTCGGGTGGGGAAGGGCTGCGTCGGCGAGCTCTCCTCGCCCGGTACGTCGCTCTGCGGCACGGGCCGCTCCTCGATGGGCCACACGGGCCGGCCGGTGACGCGATCGAACACGAACGCGAAGCCCTGCTTGGTGAGCTGCACCACCGCGTCGATCCGCCGGCCGCCCACCGTGATCGTCACGAGGTTCGGCGGCGAGGCCGGGTCGTAGTCCCACAGCCCGTGGTGGACGATCTGGAAGTGCCACTTGCGCACGCCGGTGGCGGCGTCGAGGCACACCAGGGACTCGGCGAACAGGTTCGAGCCCTTGCGGCGGGCGCCGTAGTAGTCGTTGCTCGGGGTGCTGACGGGCATGTAGAGCAGGCCGCGCTCGGCGTCGAGCGTCATCGGGGCCCACACGTTGGTGTGGCCCGTGAACTTCCAGGCGCCGTCCTTCCACGTCTCGTGCCCGAACTCGCCGGGCTGTGGAATGGGGTGGAAGGTCCAGACGAGGGCGCCCGTCCTCGCGTTGTACGCCCGCACGTCGCCGGGCGGATCGTTGCGGTAGGTGAGGCGATCGCCCACGCCGTTGCCGACGATGACGAGGTCCTTGTAGACGACGGGCGGCGAGGTCTGCGCGTAGTGGGCCTTGTTGATGTCCCAGACGAGGCCGGCGCTCAGGTCGATCGATCCGCCCTGCCCGAAGGTCGTGACGGGCTGACCGGTCTTCGCGTCCAGGCAGTAGAGGCGCGTGCGCGAATTCAGGAAGAGGCGCAGGGCGCCGCGGTCGCGCCACGCGGCGAGGCCGCGATGGACGAAGCCCTGCCCGCTGGCGGGCTGGCCTTCCTGGTAGGCCTTGGGGTCGAAGGCCCAGATCTGCGTGCCGGTGGCGGCCTCGAGCGCCACCGCCCGGTTGTAGGGCGTGCTCACGTAGAGCACGTCGTCGATCATGAGCGGCGTGGCCTGGAAGGCGCCCGGGAAGGTGCCATGCGCCTCGAGCGGCGTCTCGCCCGTCTTCCACTCCCACGCCGTCACGAGGCGCGACACGTTGTCGCGGGTGATGGCCGTGAGCGGCGAGTACTTGCGCCCGCCGGCATCGCCGCCGTAGACGGGCCAGTCTCGCGGCACGCTGTTGCGCTGCGCGAGGACGGTCGCGCACGAGAGGCAGACGGCCACGATCGATGAGGCACGGAGATGGTGTCGAGTCACCGGACTCTTGTAGCACGTCTTCGCGGGGATGGACCGCGTCGCGTGGCGGGGCGCATCGCGACGTTCGTGATATGGTGCGCCCGATCGCGCGCCGACCATCGCGCGAACGCGCGGGAGAGCGTGATGTGCCGACGTATTTCGATGTATGTGAATGTCATGGGCGTGGCGGTCGCCGCCGCGCTGCTCTCCGCCGCGTCTGCTGAGGCGCAGGCGCCGTCGCTGACCACCGGCGACCTTCGGCATCCCCAGGGCACCAACGCCGGCATCTTCGCATTCACGAGCCGCTGTGCCTCGTGCCACGACACGGGACGCGACGGCGCTCCCGATCGATACACGCTGAACCGCCGGACACCGGAAGAGGTGCTGGCCCGGATCACGAGCGGCGACCACGCCGAGTACGCCAAGGGCCTCAGCGAGTGGCAGACGAAGGTGATGGCGGTGTACGTCGGCGGGCGTCCGCTGGGGGCCGCCGAGGCCGGGGACGCGGCGCGGATGCCGAACCGCTGCACGGCCGCGCCGGCGTTCCGTCCCTTCGCGGGCTCGGAGTGGAACGGCTGGGGCGGCGACGCCGCCAACACGCGGTATCAGCAGAACCCGGGGCTGGCGGCAGCCGACGTCCCGAAGCTGACGCTCAAGTGGGCGTTCGGCTTCCCGATGGGCAACTCGTCCTACGGCCAGCCCGCCGTCGTCGGCGGCCGCGTGTTCGTGGGCTCGGACACCGGCTTCGTCTATGCGCTCGACGCGAAGACCGGCTGCGTCCACTGGTCGTTCCGGGCCGCCGCCGGCGTGCGCACGGCGCCGACGCTCGGGAAGGGCACGGACCGGCACCCGGTCCTGATCTACTTCGGCGACATCAAGGCCAACGTCTATGCCGTGGACGCCGAGACCGGCGACGAGGTGTGGCGCGACCGCCTGGACACGCATCCCGTCGCCCGCGTCACCGGCGCGCCGACGCTCGCGGAGGGGCGCCTCTACGTGCCCCTGTCGTCGCTCGAGGAATCCGGCGCCGGCAACCCGAGCTACCCGTGCTGCACGTTCCGGGGCGGCGTCGCGGCGTACGACGCCCTGACCGGCCGCCGGATCTGGAAGTCGTACACCGTGGCGGACGAGCCGAAGAAGACCGAGGTCACCTCGAAGGGGACCCAGCTCTGGGCGCCGGCCGGCGCCGGCGTGTGGTCGTCGCCCACCGTGGATCTCCAGCGGCGGGCGGTGTACGTGGCCACGGGCAACGGCTACACCGAGCCGGCCGACCCGGCCTCGGACGCCGTCATCGCCTACGACCTGGACACCGGCAAGCGCCGGTGGGTGCGCCAGGTGATGGCGCTCGACCACTACGTGCGCGACTGTCCCGGCATCTACCGTCCCAACGTGCCGACGGAGAACAAGTCCGAGACGTGCCCCGACGACCTCGGGCCCGACTTCGACTTCGGCAACGCGCCGATCCTGCGCGGCGTGCCGGGCGGCCGCTCCGTCATCGTCATCGGCCAGAAGAGCGGGCACGCGTGGGGGCTGGATCCCGACAAGGAGGGCGCCGTCGTGTGGAGCCGCCAGCTCGGTCTCGGCTGGGAGAATGGCGGCGGCGGCATGATGTGGGGCTCGGCCGCCGACGGCCGCCTCGCGTACTTCCCGGTGACCCGCGGCGGCAACGGGCTCGGCCTGGCGGCTGTTGGCCTCGGCAGCGGCGAGATCGCCTGGCGCGCCTCGCCGCCGGAAGGCGGCGCGGCGCCCGTCACCGTGATCCCGGGCGCCGTGTTCATGGGCGCCAGCACGGGCACCGTCTACGCGTACGCGACCGCTACGGGCACGGCGCTCTGGTCGTTCGACACGAACCGGACCTTCGAGACCGTGAACAAGGTGGAAGCGAAGGGCGGCGGCATCAACGCGGCCGGGCCCGTCGTGGCCGGCGGCATGGTGTTCGTGTCTTCGGGCTACTCGGACCTCGGCGGCGGCAACCGGGGCAACGTACTACTGGCTTTCGGGCTCCCCTAGGGCGTCCACGTATGGAGGAAGGCATGAACATCGCAAGATCGAGGCGTCTCGGCATCGGGGCGCTCGCAGGCATCGTCGTACTGCTGCTCGCGGCCGGTAGCGCCTGGGCGCAGGTCGTCGGCGCCAACCTGTCGGGCCGCGTCGTGGACGAGAGCGGCGGGGCCCTGCCGGGCGTGTCCGTCACCATCACGAACACGGCCAATGGCGCGGCCCAGACGGTCGTCACCAACGCCGAGGGCGGCTACCGCGTGGTGGCGCTTCAGCCGGCGCCCTACCGGGTGACGGCCGAGCTCACGGGCTTCGGCACCACCGCCCGCGACATCGTCCTCACCATCGGCGCCAACGCCACGCTCGACCTCCGGATGGGGGTGGCGACCCTGCAGGAGTCCATCACGGTCACGGCCGAGACGCCCATCGTCGAGGTGGCCCGGGCGGCGCCCACCTCCACCATCGTCGAGTCGCAGATCCAGGCGCTGCCGGTCCTCGAACGCAACTTCCTCGCCCTGGCGCAGCTCATGCCGGGCGCCGCCCCGAACTACATCAGCAAGTTCTCGCGCGTGAAGTTCGGCGGACCGGCCGACCAGCGCAACGGCTACACGACCATCGTCGACGGCGGGGACCTGGATGACGCCATCTGGGGCGACCCCACCGTGAACGTCAGCCAGGACGCGGTCCAGGAGTTCAAGGTCTTCCGCAACCAGTTCGACGCGCAGTACGGCGCCGCGCTGGCGGCCGTGGTGACGGTGGCCACCAAGTCCGGCACCAACGCCCTCCACGGCACCGCCTACTACTTCGGCCGCGACGACTCGCTGAACGCCAGGAACGCCTTCCAGCGCACCAAGCCCGTCTACGCGCAGAAGCGCACGGGCGGGTCGGTGGGCGGGCCCATCGTCCAGAACCGCACGCACTTCTTCGGCGCCTACGAGTACACCAAGGTGGAGAAGGAGAACATCATCGCGCTGCCAGGGAGCAACCCCTTCGCGGCGGCCGAGAACGGCGTCTTCCCGGCCACCTCGCGGGAGCACATGGCCGTGGCCAAGGTGGACCATCGCTTCAACGACCGTTCGTCGGTGTTCGTCCGCTACGCGTTCGACGACCAGTACGCCACCCGCACGGGCACGGTCACGGCCGACTCGGCCAACGTGAACGACTCGAGCAAGATGCACAGCGTCATCGGCGAGCAGAACTGGGTGCTGTCGAACTCGGCCGTGAACACCCTGCGCGGGCACTACATGTGGAACGAGGTCGCCACCGTGCCGGTGACGATCGGGGTGCCCCAGATCGTGCGGCCGTCGGTGACGACGGGCCAGAACTGGACCTCGCCGCAGTTCTTCCCGCGCACCCGCCTCCAGCTCTTCGAGACCTTCTACAAGACGGCGGGCCGCCACGACCTGAAGGCCGGCGCCGACTACACCTACGCCAAGCACAGCTACGAGGCGCACTTCTACGAGAGCGGCTACTGGCAGTTCGGCACCGACGCCCCGTTCAACGCCGCGGTCCCGTCCACGTGGCCGATCGCGTTCGTGCAGCAGACCAACGGGAACTACGACTACAACTCGCACATCCTGGCCGCCTACGTGCAGGACGACTGGCGCGTCACCGACCGCCTGCGCCTCAACCTCGGGCTGCGCTACGACCTGGACACGAACCTGCGGATGAACGACGTGTACCGCCAGGTGCTGGCGGACCCGGCCTACGCGGGCCTGGACAACTTCGTCAGCAACGACCGCGGCACCGACGCCAACAACCTGCAGCCGCGCCTGGGCGCCACCTACGACGTGATGGGCACGGGCCGCCTGGTGGCGCGCGCCGGCTGGGGCCTCTACATCACCCGCAACCGCCACTACTTCGGGCTCACGGCGCAGGACCGCCTGCTCGGCGTGGCCGTCCGGATCACCGATCCGACCCAGCTGCAGCACTACCCGGACATCAACGCCGTGCTCGGCGGCAAGTCGCTCTCGGACTACGTCGCCTCGGGCGCCGCGCGCTCCGTCTACATCATCCCCGACGACTACGAACTGCCCGAGTCGAAGAACTACACCCTGGGGTTCGGCTGGCAGATCAACAACACCACCGGCATCGACGTGGACGCCGTCCACGCCTACGGCTACAAGCAGCTCGGCGGCCTGGACCTGAACCTGCCCGCCTCGGGGCGCATCAGCGCCACGAATCCCCGGCCGGTCAGCCAGTTCACGGAGGTCAAGGCCCTCGAGAACTTCACCAAGAGCTGGTACAACGCCGTCGAGACGCAGTTCCGGACCCGCTTCAAGGGCGTCGAGAGCCTCACGGTGTCCTACACGCTGTCCTCGTCGAAGCGTGACGGCGTGAACCACTATCAGACCTACCCGGGGACGATGCGGACGCCGAACGAGAAGGGGTACAGCGAGCAGGACACGCGCCACAACCTGTCGGCGTCGGCGGCCGTGGAGCTGCCGTACGGCGTGCAGCTGAGCGGCATCCTCCGCGCGCTGAGCGGCACGCCCTTCGCCGTGTCGGCCGGCTTCGACATCGACGGCGACGGCCAGGCGCAGAACGACCGGCCCGCCGGCCTGGGCATCACGGTGGGCCGCGAGAACACCGCCGAGGAGCTCCGGATCATCAACGAGCTGCGCGCCACGCGGAACCTGGCGCCGATCACGGCCGATCAGCTGAAGCTCGATCCGTTCGTGTCGCTCGACCTCCGGCTCACGAAGGACTTCGCCGTCACCGGCGGGTCGCGCGTGGAGCTGTTCCTCGAAAGCTACAACACCCTCAACCGCGTGAACTACGCCGGGGGCGGCTCGACGAGCATCGTGTCGTCGGCCCTGCTCATCCGGAACGCGGCGCGCGATCCGCGCCAGATCCAGATCGGCGCCCGCGTGACGTTCTGAGTCCAGCCGGGCCCCGTCTCCTTCGAGAGGTTTCCGTTCATGCGCACCCTTCTGATCCGTTCGGTCTTCGTCGTGGCCCTGGTCGCGGCCGTCGGTCCGCAGGCGCCCGAGGCCCGGCAGGCCGCCGGCCGGCCCGCGAAGCTCGCCCTCGTCGGCGGCATGCTGCTCGACGGCTACGAGGCGGGGCCGATCCACCGCGCCGCCATCCTGATCGACGGCGACCGCATCGTGAAAGTGGCGCCGGCGGCCGAGATCACGATCCCGCCCGACTACACCGTGGTGGACACCAGCGGGCGCACGATGATGCCGGGCATGATCGAGCTGCACGCCCACCTGATCCTGCTGGGCCACGGCAACTACGGCGAGTGGTTCCCGTGGATCGCCAAGCAGGGGCCGGGCATGCTGACGACGGTGATGGAGACGGCCGCGAAGCAGCTCCTCTTCGCCGGGGTCACGTCGGCCGTCGACCTGGGCGCGCCGCTCAAGGAGAGCCTCGAGGTGCGCGATCGCATCGCCAAGGACGCCATCCCCGGGCCGCGCATGTCGATGGCCGGATCCTGGATCACCCGCAACGGCGGCGGCATGACCGACCAGTTCGGCGGCATCGCCGTCACGAGCAGCGCGCAGGCCGCGGCGGAGGTGGAGAAGCTCATCGCCGCCGGCGTCGACGTGATCAAGGCGCACTCGGGCCTCACCCGCGACGACTACAAGGCGATCGCCGACACCGCGCACAAGCACAACGTCCGCGTGCACGCCCACGTCTACGCGGAAGAGGACGTGCGCAACGCGCTGGAGATGGGCATCGACGTCCTGAGCCACGCCGGTTCGGCCGGCACCGCGCCCCCGTACAGCCAGCAGCTCATCACGGACATCGTCAACGCCGGGCGCCCGGTCGTGATCACGGCCGCGCACCGGGCCTGGGTGTACCCCGACACCGCCGCCTTCCCCGAGCGGCTGCAGGACCCGCTGCTGAAGCAGATGCCGCCGGTCATCTACAACGAGATCCAGCGCTCGCTCACCAACTGGCGCGCGCTCGGCTACTTCCAGCGGACCGATCGCGAGATGGTGTTCCGCGAGCGCGGCGTGAAGCAGTTCACGGAGTCGGGCACGGTGCTCGGCATGGGCACCGACTCCGGCACGCCCATGAACTTCCACACCGAGGCCCTGTGGCGCGAGGCGAAGGTGCACGTGGACATGGGCTACCCGGCCATCAAGGTCATCTCGTCGCTGACGCGCATCGGCGCCAGCATCCTCGGCAAGCAGCGCGATCTCGGCACCATCGAGCCCGGCAAGCTGGCCGACATCATCGTCGTGGACGGCGACCCGCGCTACGACATCACCGCGCTCGCGCACGTCGAGACGGTGGTCAAGGGCGGGAAGATCTACAAGCAGCCGGGCATGAAGTAGCGGCCGGCCCGCTCAGCGGGGCCGGGCCGGCGCGGCGTCGAGCCCGAGCTCGCGCAGGATCTCGTCCGTGTGTTCGCCGAGCGCGGGCGGCGGCCGGCGATACACCGGCGGGAGGTCCGACAGCTTCATCGGGTTCCCGATCGTCGGCACCGTGCCGAAGGTCGGGTGCGGCAGCGGTACGCGCATGCCCCGGGCGTCCACCTGCGGATCGGCCATCGCGCCGGCGATCGTCCTGACGCGTCCGCACGGCACCTGGTGCGCGTCCAGGCGCGCGACGAACTCGTCGGTGGTCCAGGCCCGGGAGCGGGCCTCGACGATCGCGATGAGCTCGTCGCGGCGTGCGAGACGGTCGCTGTTGGTCGCAAAGCGCGGGTCGTCGGCGAGATCGGGGCGTTCGAGCGCCAGGCAGAACTGGCGCCACAGCTTCGGGTTGCCGCCGCACACCATGACCAGGCCGTCGCGCGTGGGGAAGGTCTCGTAGGGCGCGATCGACGGGTGCCGGTTGCCCATCCGCGTGGGCGCCTCGCCCGTGGCGACGGCGATGCCGTAGGGCATCGCCATGGTCGAGAGAATGGCGTCGAAGAGCGCGATGTCGATGGCCTGTCCGCGTCCGGTCCGCTCGCGGTCGCGCAGCGCCAGCAGGATGCCGGAGAAGAGATACTGCCCGGCGAGGATGTCCGTGATCGCCACGCCCACGCGCGACGGGTCGCCTCCGGCCGGGCCCGTGACGTCCATGACGCCCGCTTCGGCTTGCGCCACCGGGTCGTACCCGGCCTCGTCGCGCCGCGGGCCCGTGTGGCCGTAGCCGCTCACCGAGGCATAGATGAGTCGCGGGTTCAGGGCCGACGCCTGCGCGTACCCGAAGCCGAGGCGGTCGAGCGTGCCCGGGCGGAGGTTCTCGACGAGGACGTCGGCGTCACGATGGAGCCGGGTGAACACGTCGACGCGGGCGCCTGGGTCGTGCCCATCGCCTCCGGCCCGGCGATTCGGGTAGCATCCCCGCGGGAGACGCCCCGTGCATCGATTCGTGACAGGCTCGTTCGTGATCGCCGCGCTCTCGGCCGCCCCGCTCGACGCCCGGGCGGAGCAGACCCAGGCGCCGCCTCTCGCGGCCGAGGCGCCCCCCGCGCCGAACGACTACACGAAGGACGAGGCGTGGCTGTGCCGGCCGGGGCGTCGCGACGCCTGCGACGTTGACCACGCCACCACCGTGATCGCGGCCGACGGGACGATGACGACCGAGCCCTGGGCCGCGGATCCCAAGGCGCCGATCGACTGCTTCTACGTCTATCCGACCGTCTCCACGGACGCGACGACCAACAGCGACATGACCGCCGATCCGGCGGAGCTGAACGTCGTCAGGCAGCAGTTCGCGCGGTTCGCCTCGGTGTGCCGGCCCTTTGCGCCGCTCTACCGGCAGATCACGCTGGCGGGCCTCCGGCAGCGCATGTCCGGCCAGGGATTCAGCCTCGGCGGCGGCCTGGCCTACGACGACGTGCGCGACGCCTGGCACGACTACCTGACGCGCGACAACGCGGGCCGGGGCGTCGTGCTCATCGGACACTCGCAGGGCTCGTTCCTCCTGACGTCTCTCATCAGGAACGAGATCGACGGGAAGCCGGTGCAGCGGCGCCTCGTCTCGGCCATCCTCCTCGGCGCGACGGTCGAGGTGCCGAAAGGCCGCGACGCGGGCGGGTCCTTCGAGCACCTGCCCGTGTGCCGGTCGGCCGCGCAGGTCGGGTGCCTCATCGCGTTCGCGTCGTTCCGCAGCACCGCGCCGCCGCCCGCCGACACCCGGTTCGGACACGCCCGGGGCGACGGCGCCGTGGCCGTCTGCGTGAATCCGGTGACGTTCGACGGCCGGAGCGGCGAGCTGCACGCCTACCTCGACGCGGCCGGGCAGACGATCGTGAGCCGGCCCACCCCGGCGCCGTGGGTCGCCACCGAGGGCGCGACGGTCGGCACGCCCTGGGTGAGCGTCCCCGGCCTGCTCACGGCGCGCTGCGCGACCAACGAGCACGCGTCGTATCTGGAGATCACGGTCCACGGGAATCCCGCCGATCCGCGCGTCGACGACATCACCGGCGACCTGGGCACGCCCGCGCGCCGCGCCGTGGACTGGGGCCTGCACCTCGTCGACGTCAACCTGACGATGGGGAACCTCATCGACGTCGTGAGGCAGCAGGCGACGACCTGGCGCGCCAGGCACTGAGCGTCCGGTCGGCTGAGGAGGCTCCGGGCCTCCAGCCCGGCTGTCGCGCGCGCCTCGAGACGGCCGTGGCTCGAGGCGACCTCGACCGTGCCGCCGCCTGAACCCCTGGGGCGTCCTGTCACGGTATCGATTCTGGGACGCGTACGACCGGCCCCGGAGACGCCGTCGTCCGAAATGCCGAACCACGGCCCCGCCGCGCTCTGGTGCGGGTCGTGCACCTCCCGTGGATGAAAGGAGTTGTCATGCTCAGGCGTGCTGACGACATCACTCACCTCCGTGCGGTTGGACGCGATGGCCTCATCGGACGCGTCCGCGACGTCTACTTCGACGACGACCGCTGGGTGGTGCGCTACCTCGTCGTGGGAACGAGCGGATGGCTGGGGCCCGACGTCCTCCTGTCACCGGTGATGGTGTCGGGGGCGGACTGGGAACACCATCGCCTCCGGTTCGCGCTCACCAGGGACGAGGTGGCCCGCGGTCCCTCGATCAACCTCGTGCGTCCCGTGTCGCGGCGGGACGAGACCCGCTACTACGCGTACTTCGGGTTCGCGCCGTACTGGACCGACACCGGCATCTGGCCGCAGTCGGCGGCTCCCGGCATCTTCGCGGACGAGGCGCCCGCCTCGGTCCGCGCGAGGGCGGCCGCCGCGCTGGCACCGCCGCCGGCGCCCGCGGAGGCCGAGACCGATCCGCACCTGCACAGCGCGAGGGCCGTGACCGGGTACCACATCGCGGCCGCCGACGGCCGGATCGGGCACTTTCACGGCTTCCTGATCGACGAGGACACCTGGGCCATCCAGTATCTCGAGGTGACCACCGGACACTGGATCGGCCGGACGGCCGTGGCCGTCGCCCGCGAGGCGCTCGGGCACGTGGACTGGCCCGAGCGCGTGGTGACCGTCTCGCTCACGCGCCACGAGATCGAGGCGGGCCCGCGGGTCGATCGGCTGGAACGCGATCCGGGACGGCGCGAGTCGCCCCTCCACTGACCGGCCGCGGGGGCGAGCCGCGGGCTGGGACCCGCAGGCCGTTCGTCCACGATCTAGGCGCTCCCGATCAGGATGCCCGCCGCGAACACCAGCGCCCCGCCGACGACCACCTGGAGCGCGGCCTTCCAGAACGGCGTGTCCATGTAGCGGTTCTGGATCCACGCGATGGCCCACAGCTCCACGAGCACGACGCCCATCGCGATGCTGGTGGCCGTCCAGAAGTGCGGGATGAGGTAGGGCAGCGCGTGCCCCAGCCCGCCGATGGACGTCATGACGCCGGCGGCGATGCCGCGCTTCGTCGGGGAGCCCCGTCCTGAAATCGTGCCGTCGTCGGACGCGGCTTCGGTGAAGCCCATCGAGATGCCCGCACCCACCGACGCCGCCAGGCCCACCAGGAACGTGGGCCACGTCTCGCCGGTGGCGAAGGCGGCCGCGAAGATCGGGGCGAGCGTCGAGACCGATCCGTCCATCAGGCCGGCGAGGCCTGGCTGGACCCACGTGAGGATGAACTGTCGGTGCGCCTCCTGGTTCTCGGCCTCGCGGGCCTCGGTCGGCAGGTGCTCGCGCTCCAGGCGCAGCCACGTGGCTTCGTGGCCGGACTCGGCGGCCGCGAGCCGCGCCAGCAGATCGCGCGTGCCCGCGTCGGTGGTGCGGGCGGCGGCGTGCTGGTAGAACTCGCGCGCCTCCTTCTCCATGCGCAGCGACTCGTCGCGGATCCGGTCGAGGCCCAGGTTCTCGACGAGCCACGTCGGCCGGCGGGAGTAGAAGCCGGCGACGTGCTCGCGCCGGATGAGCGGCATCACGTCGCCGAACCGGCGCCGGTGCTCGGCGACCAGGCCCGAGCGATGGCGGTCCTCTTCCTCGGCGGCCTCGTCGAAGACCTTCGCCGACTGGGGGTACTGCGGGCGGAGGCGCTGGGCGTACCACCGGTAGATGCGGGCGTCGTCCTCCTCGGACGACACGGCCAGCGCGAGGATCTCCTGCTCCGTCAGGTCCTTGAAGTCGCGGCGATGCGCGAAGCCGGGAATCATCCGGCCAGTATCGTTCCCGCCGCCGCGACCTGTCCACGACGCGGCGGCGAACGTTCACGGCGCGGCCGCCGGCCGCGTCAGCGCTTCAACGCGGCACCACGCCGCGCACCGCCCAGGCCCGCGCCGGCAGCGTGAAGCCGCGATCGGGACCGTCGCCGAGCAGCGCGCGGAAGAGCGCCTCGGCGAGCGCGCGGCGCGCCGTGGGGGACATCCCCGCCGCCTGCCGGCCGGCCGGGCCGTCGCCTTCGAGGAAGGGCGCCCAATAGTCGTCGAACCCGGCGAACCGCATCTCGATGACGAGGGCCTGCTCGTCGACGGCGTCCAGGCCCGCGCCGCGCCACGCCGCCGTGAGTTCCCCGCTGCGGCAGAGGGGCATCGCGGCCTCGTCGAGGTCCCTCGCGCCGGGATCGATCGCCGCGGCGGCGTCCCAGAAGCGGCGGAGCATCGTCATGCCGTCGCCGTAGTCCCAGACGGCCGCCGCCACCACGCCGCCCGGGCGCGTCACGCGGCACATCTCGGCGACCGCGCGCTCGCGGTCGGGGACGAAGTTCAGCGCCAGGAGCGACAGCGTCCGGTCGAAGGCGGCCGCGGGCGCGTCGAGGTGCAGGGCATCACCCACGCGGAACCGGGCCCGTCCGCCGGCGGCCTGCTCGGCGGCCCGCACGTAGGCGGCGGAGCGGTCCACGCCCTCCACGCGCACGCCGGGGCCGATGGCGGCGGCCGCGAAAGCCAGCGCGCCCGTGCCGCATCCGACGTCGAGCACCGCGTCGCCGTCGGCCACGCCGGCAAACGCCACGAAGCGGGCGGCCAACTGCCGGCTCCACCGGCCCATGAAGCGTTCGTAGGCGCCGCTGGCCGTGAAGCGCGCGTCGGGCGGGCCCGGGCCGTCCGGGAGAGACGACCTCATCGACCGGGCCACCGTCGGGACATGGGCATCCTCCGGCCCTTACGGTATCGGCCCCGGACGCCTCGCGGAAGTGCGAAGATCGGACTGCTTCCGGTTCGCACCTCGTGCCGGTCGCGCCGTGCCGACTCTGGGAGGCTGTGGCGATGGCCGAATACCGTCAGTACTGTCCGGTCGCGCGCGCGTCGGAGATCCTGGCCGATCGCTGGACGCCCCTCATCGTGCGCGAACTGCTGGCGGGCAGCCGGCACTTCAACGCGATCGAGCGCGGCCTGCCGGGCATCTCGCGCTCCCTGCTGGCCGAGCGGCTGCGGCACCTCGAGGAAGCCGGCGTCGTCGAACGCCGCGCCGGCGGCCGGCCGAACATCAGCGAGTACGTCCTGACCGAGGCGGGAGGGGAGCTGCGGGCCGTGATCGACCGCCTGGGCGCCTGGGGCGTGCGCTGGGCGTTCGGCGACCCGCGGCCCGAGGAGCTGGACCCGGCCCTCCTCGTGTGGAAGATCCACCAGCGGATCGACCGCGCCAGGCTGCCGCCCGTCCGCACGGTCGTGGAGTTCGACTTCCGCGGCCGGGGCGGGCGCCGCGTATGGCTCGTGCTCGAACCGCGCGAGGTGTCGGTGTGCCTGCGCCCTCCGCGCTTCGAGACCGACGTCGTCGTCCACGCCGAACTCCTGGACGTCTACCGGGTGTGGCTCGGCTACGTGCCGTGGGCCACGGCCGTCGGGAGCGGCCAGCTGACCTTCGACGGCGATCCCGCCCTGGTGCGCGCCCTGCCGGCGTGGCTGTTGTGGAGCCCCATGGCCGTGCACGTCCGCGACCGCCAGGCCGCCTGCGCGGTCCCGACCGCGGCGGCAGCCTCGCCCTCGCCGCGCCCGCGTCGCCCCGCGCGCACCGCCGTGCGGTCCGGCGGCCGCTGACGGGCTGGAACGCCCCGCCCGGCCTGGAATCCAAGGGACGCACGAGGTCGTGCGCCGCACGCCCGTCATCCCTGGAGGCCCCGTCATGATCCAGTCAGGACCCGTCCGCCTGCACGGCGGCACGGTCGCCGTCTGTGCCGCATCGCTCCTGTTCCTCGCGGGCGCGCCCGCCCGCGCCCAAGGCACGAGCCCCGCCGAACTCCGGCAGTTCATCGACCGCCAGGTCGGCGGCCTGCAGAAGCTGATGGTGCCGGCGCACGACGCCGATCTGCCTGTACCCCGGCTCGCCGATGGCCGGCCCGACCCCGTGTTCGAGACCACCGAAGCGAAGCGGTACCTCGGGAAGATGCTGTTCCACGACCCCGTGCGCACTCAGCGCATCGATCCGGCCTTCGGCGGGGTGAGCGTCACGGCGGGGACGGCGTCGTGCGGCAGCTGCCACTTCGGCGCCGCCGCGTCGAAGGCGGGCACGCTCCTGAACTTCGCCGTCGGCGGCGAGGGCCGGGGCTACACGGACGCGAGCGGCACGTTCCATCCGCGCCGCCGGCCCCGCCTCGACATCCTGCCGCGGCTTCGCAGCGTGCCGCTCTACCCGGGCGACGAGCTCGTCGACGAGCTCCCGACGCTGACCGACGTCTACGAGTTCGCCATCGGGAGCCCCGCCCGCGGCCGCAAGCTGCCCGACCCGGGGAAGCTCCTGCGCACCGGCCGTCTCGACGCGCTCGACAGCGTCGCGCGCAACGCGCCCGGCGTGCTGGGCGCGGCCTTCAACAACCGGCTCCTGATGGGCGGATTCGCCGGTGAGCCCGACGACGCGCCCGGCGGCCTGAACCCCTTCAATCATCCCGCGCAGGAGAACGTCGCGCTGCTGCTCCTCGATGCGCATCGCATGCTGGGCGCGCAGTCCGCGGCCTTGAAGGCGATCCCGGCCTTCGTGAAGCTCTTCCAGGACGCCTTCCCGGACGAGGCGGCGCAGTACGCGGCGACCGGCGATCTCGACCTGCTCATCAACGACGTCACGGTGTTCCGCGCGACCGCCTCGTTCCTGCGCTCCAGCGTGACGCGCGACACGCCGTGGGACCGCTTCCTCGCCGGCCGGAACGGCGCGCTCACGCCGGCCCAGCGCCGGGGCGCGCGGCTCTTCTTCACCTCCGCCCGGCAGGGCGGCGCCGGCTGCTACGCGTGCCACAGCGGGCCGATGCTGAACAAGCAGGTGAACGATCCCGACGTGGCCGGCATGGGCCGGTTCGTCGAGGAGAACTTCTACAACCTCGGACTCGCCGACCATCCGCTGCAGGCGCTGAACCGGGCGGCCCGGAACGACCCGGACTTCCGCGACGACGGCCGGCGCGAGATCACGGGCCGCGACAGCGATGCGTTCAAGTTCCGCGTGCTGACGCTGCGTCAATTGAGGGACGCGAAGCTCTTCACCCACAACGGCCTCTTCACGAGCGTCCGCCAGGTGGTGGAGTACTTCAACCAGGGCATCCCGCAGGACGCCGTGGCGGCCGCGGCCGGGACGCTCACGCCGCGCTTCACGCGGCCGCGCGGGCCGAACGCGCCGCCCGGATTGGGGCTGACGGCGTCCCAGATGGACGATCTCACCGACTTCCTCGAGAACGGGCTCTACGACCCGGCGTTCGTCCGGTACGACCCCGCCTCGCCGACGCCCTTCTTCCAGCTCGGGCCGCCCGACGTGACCTACTCGGTGTACCGGCCAGACCTGGCGGCGCTCGGGGCCGTGGACGGCCTGCCGCTCAGCGGCAAGGCCGAGGACAACGACGATCCGCTCTCCCGCCGGGACATGGGCCTGGAGTTCCTGGATGTCACCTCGGCGACCACGGCGACGCTCGTCGACCGCGACGTGCGCGGCCGGGGGCGCGGGACGACGCACGAACGCTGGGTCTACCGGATCGCCAACCCCGGCGCGGCGCCCGTCGACACGCACCTGCTCCTCGTGGCGCGCGGGCTCTCGTTCGACGTCGAGATGACCAACGCCAGCGGACGCACGAGCGCGGGCGATCCGTTCCTGCGGGTGTTCCTGCCGGGCGGCGTGCTGGCCTCCGGCCAGGGCATCGACGTCGTCCTGGAGTTCCGGCGCCACGCCACGTCGCCGCCGGTCAGCTTCACGCTCGATCGGCTGTCGGGCCAGGGCACGCCGTAACGCCGCGGCGTCGCGGGCACTTGGCGGGAGCCCTGCCCCGGAGGCGGGGCTCCCGTTTGTACGGCCGGTGCGCACCCGGTAAAGTAGGCGCGTGCGAATCCCACGCCTCGCGGTGCCCGTGATCGCCTGGACGCTCGTGGCGGGTGGCGCGGTCGTGGTCCCCGCCGCGCGGAAGGCGGCGCCGACCGGCGTCACCGGCACGACCGTTCTGATGGGCGTCGAGGCGCCCGTCGGCTCGCTGTCACTCGACGGAGAGAACCTCGGATTCCGCCTGGCGTTCGAGGAAGCCAACGCGTCTGGCGGCGTGCACGGCCGTCGCTTCACCTGGCCGGAGCGCCGGCGGGCGGGCGCCGATCCCGCCGACGTGCTCGCCGTCGCGCGCCGCCTGATCGACGACGACGGCGTCTTCGCCCTCGTCAACTTCAGCGGCCCCGCCATCGGGGACATCGCGGCCCATGCGCGCCTCCGCCGGGTGCCGCTCCTCTTCCCGCACACCGCCCTCGTGTCGTCCGCCGGCGAGCGCTACCTCTTCACCTCGTTTCCGCGCTTCGACGGCGAAGCGGAGATGATGTTCCGCTACCTGGCGACCACGCGCGGGATGCGGCGGCTGGCCATCGCCCACGATCCCAACGCGTACGGGCTCACGTTCCGCGATGCCCTCGCCCGGCACGCGCCGCGGCTCGGCTACGCCGTGGCCGCGTCGGTCCCGATCGCCGGCCGCCGCCCCGGCGATCTGGCCGGGGCCATGGCGTCGCTCGCGGCGGCGCGGCCGGACGCGATCGTGATGGCGCTCTACCCGGAGCAGGCGCAGGCGCTGATGCACGCGCGTGCCAGGGCCGGCTGGCGCGGGCTGATGGTGTCGGCCGGGCCGCTCACCGACGAAGCGTCCCTCTCGCAGCCCGACGGCAGCGCCGACGGCACGCTGGGGTTCTGCTACTACCCGGACCCGCTGGAGAGCGGCGTCCCGGGCGTGGCGCGCTACCGCGCGGCCATGGCCCGCTTCCATCCGGAGCGGGCGCCGGATCGCTACAGCCTGTACGGCTACACGTTCGGCCGGCTCGTGGTGGAGGGCGTCCGGCGGACCGGCCCGGCGCTCACGCGCGAGCGCTTCGTGGACGCCATGGAGGCGATCCGCGGCTGGGATGCGGGCGGCGTGCTGCCCGACGTCAGCTTCTCGCCCGGCAACCACCATGCGCAGCGCGCCGGCTTCATCTGCGAGATGCGCGGCGGGCGCCTCGTGGCCCTGACCGGGTGGATCGAACCCTGAGGCCGTCCCACCGGCCGGCCGTCGGTCGAGGTGGCTGTCGAACGCCGTGACGTAGAATCCTGGGAATCCGCCCATCGTCAGGGCACATTCCAGGAAGGGACAACATGACGCGATCGATTCTGCAGGCTCTCGTCCTCGTGCTCGCGACCGCACCGCTGTCGGCGCAGACCCCCAAGGGGTGGATGGTGCGCGCCGACCGCAGTACCAATGCGACCGACCCCGACGGCGCCGGCGACATCACGTTCACGGCCATGGGCGGAGGCTTCCATGCCGTCAACCCGACCGCGGCCGTCTACTGGAATCCGGCGAACACGGCGTCCGGCAACTTCACGCTGAAGGGATCCTTCAAGCTGGTGAAGCCGAGCGGCCACACGAACTACTACGGTCTCATCCTCGGCGGCAGCAACCTGGACAACGCCAAGCAGACCTACCTGTATTTCCTGGTCGCGCAGAACGGCAATTTCATGATCAGCCGCCGGACGAGCGACGCGGCCCCCACGGCCATCGTGCCCCGGACGCCGAACGACGCGGTGGCGAAGCCCGGCGCCGACGGCACGTCCGTGAACGCCCTCGAGGTGCGCGTCAACGGCGCGAACGTCCAGTTCGTCGTCAACGGCACCGTGGTCCACACCGCCGCCAAGGCGGATCTCGGCACCACCACCGACGGGATCGTCGGGATGCGCGTGAACCATCAGCTCGACGTGCAGATCGACGGCTTCGGCGTCACCCGGTAGTCCGCGACGGTCGCCGCCTCCGGCGCGCCCGGAGGCGGCCGTCCGCCCCCGCTCAGCGGATGCGCCAGCCGTTCACGGGGCCGGCGTGGAAGAACGCCGCCGGCGTCATCACGCCGTCGCGCTTGAACACCACGCCGTCCTTCATCACGAAGCTCACGCCCCTGAGCGCCTCCAGGTCGTCGAGCGGATTGCCGGGCATGGCGATGAGGTCCGCGAAGTAGCCCGGCTTGATCGGGCCGCGCGTGTGCTCGGTCTCACTTACGCGGTAGCCCGTGATCGTCATGGCGCGCAGCGTGTCGGCGTTGGGGATGCCGGCGTCCTTCCACGTCTTCAGGAACTGCAGCACCAGTTCGCCCCGCGTCATGCCCTCCACCCAGTAGTCGGCGTCGGTCGAGAAGGTCAGGGCCACCTTGTTCTCGTAGGCGTTCCTGAGGCCGTCCACGGTCCGCTTGTAGGCCTCGGCGGAGACGGGATGGCCGGCCAGTCCGGTCGGCGTCTCGGTGCCGGCGCGGAAGATGCCCTTCTGGGCCATCAGCTTGTGCAGTTCGTCGGTGAGGGGCCCCGAGTGCGCGAGCGACCACAGGCCGGCGTCGATGGCCGCGCGGGCGCCGCGCGCCGTCTGGATGTGGCCCTCCACCTTCAGTCCCGACTTGGCGGCCTCCTCGACGATGAAGCGCATCTCGTCGGCCGTGTAGCCGTACGGCTTGCAGTCCACGCAGATCTTGATCACCCTCGCTCCGAAGAGCACGTTCTGTCGGATGGCCTTCACGATCTCGTCCCGGGTGTCGGCCTCGAGGTACTCGGGGTAGACGATCTGGTGCTCGCGGGCCATCTCGGGCGTCGGCGAGAACTGGCCGCCCATGCCGCCGATGATGATGCCGGAGTTGATGATGGTCGGTCCGGGAATCCAGCCTTGCTCGATCGCCTGGCGCAGGGCCGAGTCCGCGTAGTTGCCGTTGTTCCCCATGTCGCGGACGATCGTGAAGCCCGCGTTCAGCATCTGGATGCCGTTCGACGCCGCCTGGATCGCCCGGAGCGCCGTGGACTCCTGGACGTAGGTGAAGTAGTAGACGTTGTTCTCGGGCACG
>JBFWXO010000052.1:0-47724 GCA_050187355.1 Vicinamibacterales bacterium | reverse complement strand
GGCAGCTCCGCAGCGCCGCCATCAAGGCGATCGAGCGGTACTTCGACGCCCACGGGAATGAGATCGCCAACACGGAGTTCTCGGAGAAGCCGATCCAGGTACACGTGGCGCCTGGCATCACGGTCGACGGCCGCATCGACTTGATTCGGCGTCTCGACACCGGCGAAGTCGCGATCGTGGACTTCAAGTCAACCGACCGCGCTCAAGCGGAGGACGTCACGCGCGACCAGCTTCACGTCTACGCCGTCGGATACCAGGAGCTGACCGGGACCTCTGCAGACCTGATCGAGGTGCTGAACCTCGACGAAAAGGGCAAGACGACGCGGGAGCCCGTCGACGGCTCGCTGCTGTCATCCACACGCGACCGCATCAAGGACGCCGGAGAAGCGCTTCGCATGAACACCCTTCCGAGGCTGCCCGAATGGGACCACCAGCGGTGCGCCACCTGCGACGTGGTCGGACTCTGCCGTAAGCGGCCATAGCGCCGGCTTCGTCTACGCGCCATGAATCGACCACGGGCAGGCTGGTACTCGAACTTCGAAGCGTTTCGCGACGCACAGCCCAGCGTCGTCCGCGAGCGTCTCGAAGCGTACGTCACGGATGCCTCACCCGAACAGGTGCGGGCATGGCGCGACGGCATCCCACCCCTGCAGCGGGAGGTCGACGAGGTGCTGGTGCGGGACGTGCTCGCGAAGCACTACTCCGCCATCCTCGAGTACGAGCTCCCGATGGAGTCGCGGCGCCCCGACGTCATCCTGCTCGTCGGCGGTGGCGTGCTGGTCGTGGAACTGAAGGGCAAGCTCGAACCGTCGCAGGCCGACATCGATCAGGTAGCCGCGTACGCCCGGGATCTGAAGTGCTACCACCGCGACTGCTGGAATCGCGAGGTCATCCCCGTACTGGTGCCCACGCGAGCCCGCGGGTACCAGCGGCAGATCTCGAACGTCCACGTCGCCGGCCCTGATGCGCTGGACGCGTTGGTCGCGCAGCTCACGACTCAGGGCGCCGAAGTCAGCATCGACCGGGCCCGCTTCCTCGAGGACGAGGCCTACTGCCCGATTCCTACACTCGTCGAGGCAGCCCGCGAGCTCTTCGAGTCTGGCCAGCTTCGTACGATCCATCGCGCTCGTGCCGCCACCGCGTCGGCGGTTGAGGCCATCAGCAATATCGCGCACTACGCCGCCGCCACCAGCTCACGGCACCTGGTTCTGCTGACGGGCGTCCCTGGTGCCGGGAAGACCCTGGTGGGCTTGCAGTCTGTTCACGCGCGATACCTGGACGACCTTGCCGTGCCGCGCGCCAACGGGGCGCCCACCACGCCGGCGGTGTTCCTGAGCGGCAACGGCCCGCTGGTGCAGGTGCTGCAGTACGAACTGAAGCGAGCGGGCGGCGACGGCAAGACGTTCGTGCGAGGCGTCAAGGACTACGTCAAGCGGTACTCCGGCAGGCGCAATCTGGTCCCGCCTGAGCACGTGCTGGTCTTCGACGAGGCGCAGCGGACCTTCGACGCCGCCAAGGTCGCGCTGACCCACAAGGAAGACAGCGCCACAGCCAAGTCGGAACCTGAGCACTTCATCGAGTTCGCCGAACGGATCCCTGGGTGGTGTGTCGTGATCGGCCTGATCGGTAGCGGCCAGGAGATTCACGTCGGCGAAGAAGGCGGCCTGGTGCAATGGCGATGGGCAGTCGAGCGGTCTCTGCGGTCCGCTGAGTGGACGGTGCACGCTCCCTTGGCGGTCGGAGACGTCTTCGAGGGCAGCTCGGTCCGTTTCGCCCTTCAACCGTCGCTGAACCTCGACACCGAACTGCGCTTTCACGCGGCCAGGCACCTGCACCGGTTCGTCGCGGCACTGCTCGGCAGCGAGGCCCCGTCGGTGCTCGCGCCGATGGCTCAAGAGCTCGAGAGCGAGGGCTACACCCTGCGGCTGACCCGGAACCTCGATGTGGCGAAGGCCTACCTACGGGAGCGGTATGGCGAGAACCCGAACGCCCGATTCGGCATGATCGCGTCGTCGAAGGACCGGGACCTCGGAGCATTCGGGGTTCCGAACGACTTCCAGGCCACGAAAACAGTGAAGATCGGGCCCTGGTACGCAGACGCAGAGGACGATCCCAAGGGGCTGAGCTGCCGGCGGCTGGAGACGTGCGTCACCGAGTTCGGCGCGCAGGGCCTTGAACTGGATGCCGCCCTATTGGCATGGGGTACTGACCTGATGTTCACTGGCGGAGCGTGGTCCAATGCCAAGGCGGGAGGATACCGGCAGAAGCGGCTCCTCCGAGATGCGAGGCAGCTTCGCGTGAACGCCTACCGTGTGCTGCTGACGCGCGCACGTGATGGCTGCGTCGTGTTCGTACCGCCTCTGCGGGAACTCGACGAGACATTTGACTATCTGACTGCCGCCGGCTTCGTGAGTCTATCGGGGACGAGCAGCCAGGCCCAGCGAACTTAACCCGCCGCGTCTGGCGCGCGGCACGCGGGAGACCCGCGACCTCGAAGTGCCATCGCCTGGCCCTCCACAGGTCTGCGCCCTTTCACGTCGAACCGCCGTGCGCCGGGCAGCGCGATGGTCAGGACCGAGGCATTGTGCGGTCCGCAAGGTCGAGGCAGTGGTACCGGCTGTACATCGAGCACGCGCCCTTCTTCATCAGCCGGAAATTGAACGTTCGGATGGCCGTGACCACATCGGGCTGCTGCAGGAACCTTCTGATCTCGTCGGCGCCGGTGACAATCAGATTCATCTGATCGTGCCCGCCGGGCTCGAGCAGCTCGTCGCGTTCGAACAGTGTCGGGAAGTTGTCGCGCAGCCACGTCATCAAGGGACCAAACGCCCGTTCAAGGGGTGACTGCGCCAGGAAGAAGGACGCGTCGATTTCTCCGTGCAGCTCGGACAGCGTCAGCACGACCTGCCAGGGCAGATTGAGGCGTGCCAGGACGCGTTCTCCGGGCATTTGCGTGGGGCCGGACGGCAGGCAGGAGAGGCTCCAGAACGACACCTCGGTTCGGACCGGCGCAGGAATGGCCACCGATACGTATTCTTGCAGGAGACGCACCACGGCGTCCGACCGCGGCATGTCCATGAGTCGCCGACAGTGACGGGCATACTTGCGGCGGAGGTCGTCATTCTGGATTCGGGTGCCGGACATGTCGCACCAGCGAGGATCGGCAAGCCAGCGCTCTTGCTCTTCGAGCGTCACCACCAGGTCGATATCACTCTCGCCCTTGGGCAGACTGGTGAAGGTGACATTTCGGAGGCGCTGCCCCGCCGCCTCGAGCTGCCAGATCAGTGCGCGTTCCTCCTCGTCGAGTCGTCGCCGGCCGCAGCGCCTGAAACTGATTCGCGCGATGTCGTTGTGGACGATGCGGTGCTGAACGAACCGTCGCGTGACATCCACGGCCTGGCCAACGTAGATTTCGCCGTTCGCGAAGTGCAGCACGTAGAGGCCACACCGGCGACTGGGCGGAAACAGATCGGCGACGGTCGCCCGCCCATGCACGCCCATCGGTGAGGAGAATCCGTCCAGGCTGGCATCCATTACGCACTTCACCCCGTTGGTGTGTTCATTCATGCCGGGCCGCTGGGCGGCGCGGCTGCTCCTGGCCGCGTCACTTGCGTCGTCAGGAACAACGACTGAGATAGGGTTCTATCACCCCAGCGGCTTTCAGCTGGCCGAGCGCTTCCTTGAACCATGCTTCCACGGGGTAGGGTTCGCGCAGTTCTGCCAGAGGCACGACGCGCTCCATGATCTCGGGTCTCCCCTCGATCGGCCCCCACTGCGGAAACAGCCCATTCGCCCGCGCGATCGCCGAGAGTTCGTTCGCGTCGAGCTTGACGCCACGGTCGTTCTTCGAACTGACTGCGATCCACCACGCCCATTGGTCTTCGCGTGGAATCAGTCCGAATCTGATCGGGCCTGAATACGCCACCATCCGGTGGTCGTGTTCGTATCCCTTTCTCAGCGCCTTCTCAAGGGGACTCGGGAGCCAGACGAGTGTCGACCCAGCGTGCGGCCACAGTTCATTGACCGCGTCGTTGACGAGGAGCAGCACCTTGATGAAGTCGTCGGTTCGCAATGCCGGAGTCGGTGGCAGGGGCGGCCGAGCGATCCACTCGTCGATCAGGAAGTCGCGCAGGCTGAGCCACGCGTCGTGCGCCGCGTCAACTGATGCGATGGCGTCGCACAGATCGTTCCAGCAGAGACAGGCTACGTCCGCCCTCACGGTCGAACGCGCCAACGTGATCACAGCCGGGACCTTCGGCTTCTTCAGCAGTGCATGTTTTGCGTACTCGTCCAGCTGGTCGCCGGTTTCAGGCGCGTCGACCTTTACTTCGACCCAGACTCCCGCACAGGCAGGGTCCGCGTTCACTGGCTCAAGCGCCAAGTCGAGATAGCCCTGCCTGGCGTCAGCCGTCTTCCACAGTGGTACCTGGACCTCTCCGAGGTAGCCAGCGATCGCCGTCATATGGGGCCTGAAGTCTCCTCCACGGAAGGGGTGGCCATCGTTCTCATCAGGCCAACTGAGTCGCTGTAAAGCCGCCACCATCGGGCGCGGATCCTTGTTCACAGCGATTGCCACGGCGGCGCTCGCGAAGTTCTCGATTCCCGTTGGCGCAGCTCTGAACAGCCTTCCCAAATCGGACATGGCGACCTCGACGTGCCGTAGCATACCCGGCATGGGCGTCTACGACTCCTCCCGTACGCGCGTCGCTCCCGTCTTCAACTATCTGTATTGCCGTGACATCTCAGGTCGCACGTGGCTGCCGGGCCTCCTGTCTTTGGTTGGCGTGGAGTGTCCCCCGCTGCCACCGCGCGCGCTGGCTCGGGCGGACTGGTGGCCGAGGGAGGCAGCGGTGCCAGCCCCGTTGGACCTGCTCCTATGGCTGGCCGAGAACTGCGTGCAACCCTCGGTCCCGAGTGCTACGGGGACGGACGCGACCAAGAGACGCCGCACTGCCCTGCTCAACCGCGATCCGTCGGTTCTCGCTGAAGCTCGCGCCGCACTGCGCGCGGGTCGCACATCGAAGGCTTGGTGCGCGCTGGAAGGACCAAGCCAGCCGGATGTCTTCCTCGAGACCAAGGACTTACTTGTCGTCATCGAGGGCAAGCGCACAGAGCCAGGTCCAACCACGTCGACCTGGTGGATGCCAGTTCGGCACCAGATGCTACGACACATCGACGCTGCGTGGAACGCGCGGGGCGACCGAAAGGTCGTCGGCCTGATGATTGTCGACGGCGCGGAGGGAGAACACGCAGTGCCGTCGCCGTGGCGGGAGTACCGAAAGAGTCTCGAAGGCTCCTCCGCGGTCAACGAGTCGCTACCGCACCGGTCCGTTGCAGAGCGCGGCGACATCCTTCGCGCCTTCGCAGGAGTGACGACCTGGCAGGCCGTCATGGACGCGCTCGACGTTCCGAAGGAAGTTCTCATCGATCGTGTCGTCGAGACCGATGGTGAGCTGCCGCCCTCGTGATGCGGCCGGTTTCCATGATCGTGCATGAGGGCGGCGGAACTGCGGCCGCCCCGAGTGGCGCTGCCAACTAGTCGGTTTGCCGGCCTGGACCTCGGGCTTATGATTCAATGGCGAGCGGGTGCCGAACATGCGTGTCTACTCGTACGTGGTCGCGGTCGACTCCGGATTCGCGCCGAACCCCTTCTGGGACGTCCTGACCTTGGCATGCTGCAAGCCGCAGATCCGACGCCATGCGGAGCCGGGCGACGTGATCGTCGGGCTGACCAGCCGAGCACGAGGCAACGGCATGGTGTACGTCGCCAAGGTGGCAGAGAAGCTCACGTTCGAGCAGTACTGGGGCGACCCGCGCTTTCGGCGCAAGCGTCCGGACATGACGTCTTCGCGAACTGTGGACCGCTGTGGCGACAACATCTACGAAGCTCTCGGGGGGCGCCGGTTTCGTCAGCTTCCGTCCGGTCATTCGAACGGCGAGTTCGAGAACCCGGAATCCAAGGAACACGACCTCGGAGGGCGACACGTGCTCGTGTCCAGGGATTTCTCCTACTTTGGCGGCGAGGCGCTCCCGTTGCCGGAGGCGCTAGGGGCGCTTGTCGTCGGTCGCGCGCATCGTTGTCGATTCCCTGAAGCCACGGTGGAGGAGGTCGAGCGCTGGCGGCAGACGCTCCCTCGGGGTGTTCGCTCGTCGCCCTACTACTGGCGCGATGGCGACCGGTCGTGGCGGGCATGCCGATGAAGTTGATTCTCAGCCGGAAGGGATTCGACAGCGGATCTGGAGGCTGTCCGAGTCCGATCATGCCGGACGGGACGATGGTGTCGCTCCCGATTCCACTCCCAGCGGCGCCGAAGACCTACCAGCAAATCGAGTGGGCGCCAGGTCGCAGCATGGGCGAGTTGGTTCAGGACTTGGCGCCGCCCCGGATCCGTCCCAACTTCCGCGCTCATCTAGATCCAGATCTTCGGCGCGAGGCGCTGGCCCGTCCGCGTCATTGGCGTCCTCTCTTCGGCCAGATCGATCAGGCGCAGTCGCATCTGGCCAAGCACGGCGTCGGGCCAGGGGACGTGTTCCTGTTCTTCGGCCTGTTCCGGCCGGTCGGTCGAAACGGGAGCGGCTACGCGTTCGTGCCGGGCCGGCGTCCGGCGCACGTGCTGTTTGGCTGGCTTCAGGTGGCGGCCGTGCACACCGTGGACGAACGCACGGGTCCTCTCCACTGGGCGCGCGATCATCCGCACTTCCATATGGCACGGAATCCCAGAAACGTGGTCTACGTGTCGGCGCCGGTGCTGACGCTCCCTGGTCTGCGGTCAGCTGTGCCAGGCGCGGGTGTCTTCGGTCGGTACTTCGAACGGCTGCGGCTGACGGCCGAGGATGCCAGTGGTTCCAGTGAATGGCACTTGCCGCACTGGTTCGAACCCCGTAACGGCCGTACGCCGCTGTCCTACCACGGGCGTGCTGACCGCTGGCGTCGTGCGGCTGACCACGTTCGGCTTCGCACCGTGGGTCGCGGGCAGGAGTTCGTCCTGGATACCGCGCAGTATCCCGAGTGCGTAGACTGGCTCGTCGACCTCTTCACCCAAGCCACGTCCCGGGTATGAGCGCACGGATCACCTCAGGCGCCTTGCCCCGACAGGTCATGCGAGGCCGGGCTGCGGTGCCGAGCAGCCTGGCCAGGATTGGCGACTTTGGCCATCTCGAAAATCTCGTGCGAACTGCGTGGCAGCGGTAGGGGGCGGGCATGTCGTGGCAATCGATCAACTCGCGGATCAGTGAGTGTCGGAGGAGTCCCGACCCTCTGGCGTGTCTCACAACCCTGTTCAATACGGAGCGCGACGGGCACGTCGCCATGGCACTGGGACAGGAATGCGAGCGGCTGGGCCGCCTGCACGAAGCATCGCGGTGGTATCGACAGGCGTCGCATCTCTACCCTGTCGACTCCTACAAGGTCAGGGCCAGAGCGGCCGCGGAGAGGATCGATGGTCGGCTCGGAAGCGTGAAGCGCCCAAGCGCCCAGGACGACCACCAGCGTGGGCTTCCAGACGAGCTGCACATCATCGAGTGCAGTCGCTCGAAGATCTGGTCCGAGTCCAACGATGCCCCACGGTTCGTGCCCGCCAGGGAGGCCTACCTCGGAGATGCAATGAAGGCTTGGCTGCGAGACCCGCGGTCCGCCACTCACCGATGGTTGGTCTTGAGCGCCCGGTACGGGTTCATCGACCCGGACCAACCGGTCGAACACTACAACGTCACGTTTGGTGATGTCCGCACTGGTCCGGTCTCGATGGAGACACTCACCGCCCAAGTGCGACAGCAGTGCCGATGGCAGGATTCAATACCACTGCGACGGTTCTCGAGGGTGGTTGTTCATGGGCACGCGAACTACATAAGGGCTGTCCGGGCTGCCTTCCGTGGCCTGGATGCGCAGGTCGTCGAGGCGGGCTCGGCCGACATCGAGGAACGCAATTGGCCAACAGACTCCCCTCCAGCACGACTACCGGAGCTCGTGTGGCATCACGCCCGTGCAGCAGCCATCGGTCACGCCCTCGGGCAGGTGCCGTCGGAAGTCTTCCGCAACCTGGACCAGCAAGAGCCGGAGTGGCCGGTACTGGTCCAACTCGCCCCGTGGTTGGACGAGGACCTGGCGCTGCTGACGTCCCTGTCGCTGGGCATTACCGACTATCAGTTGGGCCGAGGCGGCGCCGAAGCGTACTGGGCCGCGGTGCAGGAACAACTGGCAGGCACCAGGGTCCGGGCTCCCGAAGACGTCGTGGCGCTACACACAGAACTCTGCCGGTACGGGGTGGCCAAGCGACTGGCTGAACAGAAGGTCGTCCGGGTCCGGAAGCTCGTCTCCCGGTGGTCGCAGCGCCCCCGGACCCAATCAGCGAGCGAAGTCTGGCAATGGCTGGCCGGCGTTCTCGACCAGAGGCCGGAGGCGAAGACCGTCGTCATGGCGATGAAGCTTGCCGACCTGCTGAACTTTGCGAGAACTGGCGCCTATCTCGACTTCGACACCGGAATGGCCCTTCCCGTCGACCTGCGAATCGCTCGCGTCAGCTTGACGAGCGGCCTCGTCGCAACACGCGACGGCCGACCGGCTCGTCAGATGCTCGAGAACGTAGAAGACATTGCGTCAACCTACCAGACGCTCCTCCTGGAGGCGTGGCGAGCAGTCGCGACCGCTGCCGGGGGCCTATCGTTGCTCCGAATAGACAGCCTCCTCTGGCAGCTCGGCGAGCTGGTCGCGCGGTCAGATGGAAATGCGATCACGAGGGCCTACCTGGAACGTTCCGGTTGCCCACCCGAGACGGCAGGTGGCTTGGCACAGGAACTCTCCGAGGCGCTTCGACATCCGGCCTGAGTTCACTCCCACCGGCTGTCTTGGCGTAGCCCGTACTGCCCTCGGTACAGTAACTCCAGCGCCCTGATCCGCTCCTCCGCCTCAGCTTTTCGACGATAAGGGAATTCGTCGATGACGGCTCCGGTGCGTGTTTCTACGATCTGGAGGTAAGCCATCTTCCGCAGGTGATCGGGCTCAATGATGGTCGCTGCGAACTCCGGGCCGACGTTCTCCAGCGTGACAAGACGACCTGGCAGGGTGGAGAAGTCGACGTTGTTCGGGTACACGGCGTTGACCAGCCGCGCGTCATCTCGACGCACGAGTAGAAGGCCAAGCGGCTCACTCGACGAGTTCTCGGCAGTCAGGATCACGCCAAATCTCTCCGATTGACCCTGGATGTGCAGGCGCTCTAGGGCCTTTCGAAGTGCGCGACCCATTCGCTCCTCCTCGTAGCAGGGGTGCTTCGGCCACGGCCATCCCAGGGTGTCGAACCAGACTGAGCCGCCGTTGTGGCGCACGAAGAACACGGGCCGTCCACACATTCGGCAGGTAGTGGGCCTCGTGAAGTCTTCCCGATGATGAGGCCAGCGGAATTTGCCGACGGGGTAACCGCCAAGGCCGCCGCCGAGGTGGCCCTCTCCGCCCCAGCCGCACCGACACCCTGGCGGATGATTGTGAGCGTTGCACATGGCTCAACGTGTCAGCGTCCCTCGGCTCGTATCGCCGCTTCGATCGCCGCCACGATCTTGGCGCCACGGCGCCTGAAGCCGAGTTCGCGCGTGACTTCCGCCACGATCTCCTGATCGGTGTGCAACATGCCGTCGGAGCGGACCCAGCGAACCAGCTGGCGAAGCTCCGATGACAAGTATTCGTCGATGCTGTCGCGTTGTGGGACGGGCGGACGCTGCACGCGCTTCGCAGGTGAACGCTCGACCGCAGCGGGGGGATCCGGCGGTCGCTCCGCGGGCGATTGTATGGACGGCGGTGGCTCCGGGGCAGCGGGGGTGTCGCCGTTCACCGCCTGCTGGAATGCGTGCAGAACCCGCTGCACTTCCTCCTCGCGTCGCTCGAACCAGTCGGTGGACCAGATGCGGTGAAACCGCCATCCCAGCGCTTCGAGCTGCTGCTGACGCAATCGATCTCGGTCCCGAGCGGTGGGCGCTGAGTGGTAGCTGGCACCATCGCATTCGATCGCCAGGACGTAGCGGCCTTCCTGCTCCGGGTGCATCGCCACCATGTCGATTCGATAGCGCGAGCTGCCGACCTGCCCGACCAGCTTCAGTCCGCGTCCGGTCAGCTCGTCGAATACCGACTGCTCGAACTCGTTGAGCGCCACGTGCGTGGCCTGTCCCCGCTCGAAACGCTGGCCGTTCGACGCCGCGTACTCGAGGAAGCCCCGGAGCAGCTGCACACCAAGCTTCGGATAGTCTGCGCGCACGTCGTGGTGGGAGAACGACGAGACCACGGTCATCTGCTGGCGGGCGCGCGTGATCGCCACGTTCAGACGGCGTTCACCGCCTTCCTGCAGCAGCGGTCCGAATCGGTACACGAGCTGCCCGGAGTCGTCCTTGCCGTAGCCAATCGACAGGATGATGGCGTCACGCTCGTCGCCTTGGACTCGTTCGAGGTTCTTGACGAAGAATCGCTCGTGCACGTCGTCTGAAAACAGCAGCTCTAGTGCCGGGTCGTCCTGACGGGCTCGGTCCAGCGCCATTTCGATGCGGCGCGCGTGTTCGATGCCCATCGTGATCACACCAAGCGATGCGTCCGGCTGCTCCACCGCGTGCTGGCGTACCAGCTCCACTACCCGAAGCACTTCGGCGCCCACGCTCGCGTCCTGCGCACCTACACCCGGCACGTGCGGCACGAGTTCGTGTCGGACGGCGCCGACACCGCCCGGGCCCGGGAAAGTGACCAGCCTGCCGTTGTAGATCCGATGGTTCGAGTAGGCAATGAGCGCTTCGTCCTGGCTTCGGTAGTGCCAGTCGAGGGACCACGGCGGGTCCAGGAACGCTGACATCGCATCGAGGATGCTCTGGAAGCCCGCGGTCGCGTTGTCGTCCTCGGAGTCACCATCGCCGTCTCCGGTGGCGAAGAACGTGGTCGGCGGCAGCTGACGCTGGTCGCCGGCGATGACGGCCTGCTGTCCTCGCAACAACGAGGTGACAGCGTCTTCTGGCAGGACCTGGCTGGCCTCGTCGAAGATGACGACGTCGAACAGGGGGCGCCCTGGGATGAGCTGGCTGACCGAGAGAGGGCTTGCCATCCAGCACGGACGCAGGGCCAGCAGGACCGCTGGCGCCTCGTCGAACAATCGCCGGAGCGGCAGGTGCCGGGAACGCTTCGAGGCCTCCTTTCCAACCAGCACGTTCTGATCCGGGTACTTGTTGCGCACCTCGAGGGCCCGCAGCGCATGCGCCCGCTGGACCCGCTGCACTGCCACTTCCAGTCGCTGCTTATCCAGGTGGCGGAACTCCTCGGCGATGCGGTCGTGCTTGCGGCCCGCGAATCCTGGGATACCGGGATCTTCGAGCTGCAGTTCTTCAAGACACGACCGGAGCCATACCCCTCGCAGCATCGCGGGCCAGAGGTCTGGAGCCGGCTTGACTTCCGTGATCTCGGAAAGCACCGGGGCCAGCCCCCGTGATGCCAGTGCGACCTCGAGCTCGTGCACCTTGAGCAGCTGCGACGGAGTCAGGGGGTCGGCAGCGAGCGCGGTGAGCCAGGACCCGAGGGTGTCCGGCGCCAGTTGATCGAGAGTGCCCCCTCGAAACGCTCTCATCAGCGGGTCGAGGTCCTCGAAAACAGCGTCCCAGGTGGTTCGCCCTGCTGCGAACGTCGAGAGCGGCGCTGGCCGCTTACGGCCGTCCAGCGACCAGGACCGCCACGCTTCCAGTGTCCGGGCACCGTCCGCCGCCAGGTTCAGGGCATCAGCGGCTGGCACCTTCCCCGTCAACGCATGGGCGCGGACGGCACGGAGCGCCGCACGGTAGTCGCCATTGGTCAGCGCGGCCCACATCCCGCCGAGTCCTGAGGCTGCGGGCGCGAGGGCGGCGGCAAGAGTCGCGAGGTTCTCGGCATAGAACTCCGGGCGAACCGCCTGCAGCGTTTCATCGACCGCGGTCAGCAGCTCGAGCAGGGCTGTGGTCTCCCCGAGGGTCTGTGGCGGCCGCAGTCCGCTTTCCCGCAACAGCGCTTCGCTCGCCGCCACCCAGCGTGGCCAGCGGTCGTGCGCCAACCGACGGGCACGCTCAAGGGCCCTGCGGACGTCGTCCGTCTGCGTGAACGTCGCCCATGACCACGGGGACGGTAACTCGCCCGTTACGAGCGGTGCAAGCTCAGCGAGCTCCTCGACCTGATTGCACGCGGCTTCGAGTGCCCGCTCGTCTATCGCGGCAACGACCTTCTTCGGTAGCCGGGTTCGGCAGGCGGCAGCGTCCGGAAGGGCCAGCAGGCGGCCGTACACGGTGTGCAGTGAGATGCCCCAGGGAGCGCGCTCACGGTGCACGTCCCGGGCGTGCGCATTCAACTGGTCGCGCCGCTCCACGAATCGGCGGTGGAGGGTGGCGACGTCCGGCGCGGGGGCTTCCCGCACGCGCTCGAGGCTCTCTTTGAACTGCTCCGCCACACGTCTTCGCGTCAGCTCTGCGCCGTGGCAATCGAGGCACAGGTGCCCGAGGTCTGCGTTGTCGAGGCGGTTGAGCACGACATCGAGCGCAGCGCGTTTCTCGGCGACAAACAGCACCGTCTTGCCGCGTGCCACCAGCTCGGCGATCAGGTTCGAGATGGTCTGGCTCTTCCCGGTGCCTGGCGGTCCGCTGATCACGCCGTTCTGCCCACGCAGGGTCAGGGCGATGGCCTGCTGCTGCGACGAATCTGCGTCCCGGATCAGGAACTCCTCGTCAGGTGCGAGCCGGTCGAGTTCCCTCGGGTCCATCGACGCGCGTCCTCCGCGCGCGCTCTGGGACGCCCCCGAGTCGCCGGCAATGCCGGCGATGAGATCGTGCGCTGCCAAGGGCCCCGAGAGCTCCTGCAGGTCCTTCACGATGGCCATCTTCTGGAACGCAAAGTTGCCCACGACCAGGCGGTCCGACACCGAAAACTCCGGAACGCCCCCCGCCCTGGCCGTGATGGCCGCGAACAATGGCTGAAGATCAAAGGCTTCGCCTTCGTCGTCGCCAAGAAGCTGCGGCATCAGTTCGTCAGACGGCAGCCCGACACCGTGGTTCTCTTTCAGCGCGTGCGCCAGGACGTCGTTGAGCTTCACGTCGCCCTTGCGCCGAAGCTGCCACTGTCCGCTTCGCCCCCCGATCTGACTGGCCGTAACTGGCACGAGCACCACAGGAGCCGACGTCGGCCGCCCACCATCGTCCATGGCCCACGTGGCCATGCCCATGGCGAGGAACATCGTGTCGAGCCCGCGCTCCTCGTAGTTGATCTGCGCGCGTCTCGCGATCTCTGCCAGGGAAGCGGAAGCCTGGACTCTCCGTTCGGGCACGATCAGGTCCGTCAGTCGGACGCTGTCTGCGTCCGATCGTCCGGACTGAAGGAGCCTTCGCACAGCGTCGCCGTCAGCGCCGCTGATATCGAGGGTTCCGGTCTTCGTGTCTCGATAGAACAGGAGATTGTTCCTGCGAGACATGTCGACGAGGCGGCTGATCCACGCCTTTCGTGCCGCATCGACCTTGGCCTGCCGCTCTGGAGAGACCGTGGCGTGAGATTGATTGGCTGCCGGGGGAGGCATGCGCTCGCTGGTTCCTCAACGCAGCAGGACACCCGCACCTACGGCACGAATGCGCACTGCTGCGACTCAGTCACATTGGAGGGGGCGACTTCGCGCCAAGACTATAACCGCCTCGCCTGCCGCGTCGCATCGCGAGTTCCACAAGTCTGGCTGGCGCCTGAGCACGAGACGGCTGAGCTTGGACACATGGCGGCAAGTTACGCGCAGTTGTGTGACATGGCCGGTCACAGGTGGGCGCGGCGGACCGCCGCAGAGGGGCCGTCACGAAATCTGTGTCCGGCGCACCCACGACGCGCGGGTTGCAGGGCGGCCCACCCCCAGGCCTATCATCCAGCCGCATCGTGACTTCCCCACTCACTGACCACATCCTCCGTCGCCTCACCTCCACGGGCGCAGACGCCCACGCCTGGTCGTTCGTGGTGCTCGCGGCGCTCGACGGCGATGCCGCGCTGGCGGCGTTTCTTTCGGGCGCGGGTGCGCCCGCCAGGCCCGAGCCGCAGGTGGCCGCGGCGCCGGCGTCTGCCGTGGAGCCGCCGGGCGTGTTCGTGGGGGCCATCACGGTGGCGGGCTTCCGCGGCGTGGGGCCGTCCACCGGGCTGCCGCTGCACGCTGGTCCCGGGCTCACGCTGGTGGTGGGGCGGAATGGGTCGGGGAAGTCGAGCTTCGCCGAAGGGCTCGAGCTGCTGCTCACGGGCGACAGCTTGCGCTGGAAGGGGCGGACGCAGCCGTGGAAGCTGGGGTGGCGCAACCTGCACCACCCGATTGCCACGTCGCTGGAGGCCGAGCTCGTGGTGGAGGGGCGGGGGCCGCTGACGGCGTCGCGGACGTGGGCGGCGGATGCGGAGCTGACGGCGGGCGAGGCGCTGGTGAGGGCGAAGGGCAAGCCGGCGCCGCTGGCCTCGCTGGGCTGGGCGCAGGCGCTCGTCACGTTCCGGCCGTTCCTGTCCTACAACGAGCTGGGCTCGATGCTCGAGGAGGGGCAGGCGAAGTTGTACGACGCGCTCAGCACGGTGCTGGGGATGGACGACTGCGCGCGCGTGCAGGATCGGCTCACCGGGGCGCGCAAGGGGCTCGACGAGCAGGTGAAGGCCGCGAAGTCGGGCGCAAGTGCTCTGGCGACGGTGGCGGAGCAGGTCGGGGCGCAGAGCGGCGAGGCGCGGGCCGTGCATCTGGCGACGAAGCTCAGGGCGCGGTCGTGGAATCTCGCGGAGCTGCAGGCGCTGGCCGAGGGCGGGAGCGAGGTCACGCGGGAGGTGCTGGACTCGCTCCGTCGGTTCGCCACGCTGGTGCCGCCGGACACGGACGCGGTGCAAGGCGCCGTGCTGCGTCTGCGAGCGGCGGCTGCCGCGATGACCGCGCACCAGGGGACGAACGCGGCGCGAAGCCTGGCGCGTGCACGTCTGCTGGAGAAGGCCGTGCAGTTCCACGAGGCGCACGCGGGCGGCGATGCCTCCTGCCCGGTGTGCGGGACGTCCGGGACGTGCGATGCGGCGTGGCTGGCGTCGTGTCGGACCGAGATCGCGGCGCTGACGTCGGAGGCGGCGGCCGTGCAAGCCGCGGAAGACGAGGCGCGGGCGGCCCTTCGAGCCGCCCGGGGTCTCGTGGTCGAAGTCACGAAGGTGCCCCCTGCGGCCGCGGGGCAGCTGCCGTCGATGCATCACCTGCGGCTGGCCCAGGCGCAGTGGTTGAAGGCGCAAGCCATCGAGGGCCTCACGGAGCTCGCGGATCACATGGAATGGTCCGTGCTGGACCTGCATCAGGCCGCGACGGACCTGTCGGCCGAAGCCGCCGAAGAACTCGCGCGGCGCGAGGATGTGTGGCGGCCCCTGGCGCAGCAGCTCGCCGGCTGGCTGCCCCTGGCCGAACGGGCCGAGCGGGCGAAGGCGCAGCTGGACGACGTGAAGAGCGCCGAGACGTGGTGGAAGGACGCGATGCAGGCCATCCGCGACGAGCGCTTCGCGCCCATCGCCGAGCGCGCCATCGCCATCTGGCGGCAGCTCCGGCTGCAGAGCAACGTGGACCTGGGCGGCGTGGAGCTGGAAGGCACGGCCACCCGGCGGCGGGTCACGCTCGCGGTCACGGTGGATGGCACGCCCGCCGAAGCCCTCGGCGTCATGAGTCAGGGCGAGCTGCACTCCCTGGCCCTCAGCCTGTTCCTGCCGCGGGCCACGCTGGCCGACAGTCCGTTTAGGTTCCTCTGCGTGGACGACCCGGTGCAGTCCATGGACCCGGCGCGCGTGGAGGGCCTGGCGCGCGTGCTCCACGACACGGCGAAGACGCGGCAGGTGATCGTCTTCTCGCACGACGACCGGCTGCCCGAGGCCGTGCGGCGGCTGGGCCTGCCGGCGCGCATCCTCCGGGTGACGCGCCGGGCGAACTCGGTGGTGGAGATCCAGGAGGCGCTGGATCCCGTGCACGGCTACCTCGACGATGCCCGCGCGGTGCTGAAGACGGACGACCTCCGCTCCGACGTGAAGGCGCGCGTGGTGCCGGGCTTCTGCCGGATGGCGCTCGAAGCCGCGTGCGTCGCCGCCATCAGGGACAAGCGGTTGCGCGGGGGCGCAAGCCATCAGGCGCTGGACGACCTCCTGGCCGAGCACGTGAAGCTCTATCCGCTGGCGGCCCTGGCGCTCTTCGACGATGCCGCGAAGACCAACGAGGTGCTGCCGCGCCTGAATCGCATGGGCGGCTGGGCGGGCACGGCGTTCAAGGCCTGCAACCAGGGCGCGCACGAGTCGTTCGAGGGCGACCTGGAGGCCCTGGTGCAGGACACCAGCCGGCTGGCGAAGTCGCTGCTGCAGGGCCGGAAGTGACCGTGGCAACGCCCTCGTCTCCGGACACACCGGCCCGCCAGCTCCTGGCGGAGGTGGACGACCTGCTGGCGCATGCGTCCCGCGGCACGGCCGGCCTGTGGCCGCGCGCGGCGGCGCTCCTCACGCGCCAGGCACTGGAGGTGGCGATTGCCACGTACTGGAGCACGGTGGCGCCGGGCGTGGAGTCCTGCTCGCGCAAGGCGCAGCTCCTGTGCCTCGGGCGCTACCTGGGCGACGAGGCGCTGGCGCAGCGGGCGCACGTGATCTGGAGCGCGCTGAGCGGCGGCTGTCACTATCACGTCTACGAGCTGGCGCCCACGCGGGAGGAGCTGCAGGCGTGGCGGGAAGGGGTGGGCGAGGTGGTGGAGCGGACCGAGCGGGCGTGGCGGTGAGGGGCTACGCCGACTGGGGCATCGCGGGCCGGTATTTGGGGCTCGGGAATCGGCCGACCCTCGTCGCGTGCGACCTCGAGCCAGAGCTCGCGCGCCTTCTCGACCTCGGCCACCGCTTCGTGCGGCGTCGCACCATGGGCGGAGCAGTACGTCAGATCGGGGATGTCCGCGATCCAGCACTGGTCGTCGTCGGAATAGAAGACGTTGATGTGGTAGTGGCTCACCGGTCGTCCTCCAGCGTCAGATTGTAGTGCTCGATAAGCCGCAGCACAGCTCAGGCATGCCGCGTGCAGTGGCCCCGAACCGGAGGGTAAATCGCGTGGAGTCAGATCAGATCCATAATGGCGCCATGGCAGTCACGCTGTCCGTGAAGAACGTGCCCGAGAAGCTCGCCGAGCGGCTGCGTCAGCGCGCCGCGCGCAATCACCGCTCGCTGCAGGGCGAGCTGATGGCGATTCTGGAAGACGCCGGGCGGCCGCCGATCAGCATCGACGAACTGGCCGCACGGGTGAAGGCGCTGGGGCTGAAGACGCCGGCGGACTCGGTGGACATCATCCGGGCGTCGCGCGATGGCCGTCGTGATTGATGCGTCGGCCGCGGCGGCCCTGGTGTTCGGGGAACCCGCCGCCGACGAGGTGCGGCGACAACTCGCCGGCCATGCGCTGTTCGCCCCTCGCCTTCTCGACTACGAGCTGGCGAACGTGGCATGGAAGAAACTGCGACACGTCCCGGGGGCCGGGGTGGCCATTCTCGCCGCGCTGGTCGAGGCGTCACGCTTGAAGGTGACCCACTCGGACCCGGACATGACCGAAGTGCTGCCGCTGGCGGTGGCCACCGGGCTCACGCCGTACGACGCAAGCTACCTCTGGCTGGCCCGCCAACTCCGCCTACCGCTCATCACGCTCGACGCCGCCCTCGCGCGCGCGGCCGCGGCGTTGTAACGCGAGAGGGGCGCGCGACGCCGCTCAGCGCATCGCCTGGGCCCGCACCCGACTGTGCCGCCGCCCATAGGCGGCGTAGATCACCAGGCCGCCCCCCATCCACACCAGCAGGCGCAGCCACGTGTCCGGCGGGAGGCCCGACATCAGGTAGGCGCACGTGGCCACGCCAAGGAGCGGCACCACGGGCGAGCCTGGCGTGCGGAACGGACGCGGGAGGTCGGGGCGGGTGCGGCGCAGGATGACGATGCCCGCGCAGACGATCACGAAGATGAGCAGCGTGCCCATGCTCACGAGCTCGCCCAGCACCGCGATGGGCGTCACGGCCGCCATCAGGGCCACGGCCAGGCCGGTGACGAGCGTGGTGAGGTGCGGCGTCCGCGAGCGGGGATGGATGCGGGCCACCCACGGGGGCAGGAGGCCGTCGTTGGCCATGGTGTAGAAGATGCGCGTCTGCGCCAGCATGCCCACGAGCACCACGGTGCTCAGGCCGCAGATGGCGCCGAGCTTGATGAGGGGCGAGAGCCAGGTCAGGCCGGTGGCGTCGATGCCGACGGCGATCGGATCGGGCACGTTCAGCTGCGTGTACGGCACCACGCCGGTGAGCACCACGGCTACGAGCACGTAGAGCACGGTGCAGCCGGCCAGCGAGCCCATGATGCCGATGGGCAGGTCGCGCTGCGGGTTCTTCGCTTCCTGCGCCGCGGCCGTCACCGAGTCGAAGCCCATGAAGGCGAAGAACACCACGGCGGCGCCGCGCAGGATGCCCGAGTAGCCGTAGCGCCCCACCTCGCCGGTGTTGGGCGGCAGGAAGGGCGTCCAGTGGGCCGTCTGCACGAAGGCGGCGCAGGCGCCGATGAAGACCACGATCACCGACACCTTCACGACCACGATGGCGGCGTTGACGCGCGCGGACTCCTGGATGCCCACCAGCAGGACGGCCGTCATCACCAGGACGATGAGGGCGGCCAGCCCGTTGAAGAGCGCGGTCTCGTGCGGGAGCGTCGTGGGGTCGATGCCCTGCGCCACGAGGCGATCGGCCACGTTCGCCAGCACTTCCCAGCGGCGCGGTGCGGTTTCCACCAGCACGGTGCCGGGCGGCGCGGTGAAGATGGGCGGCGCGGCGAGGCCGAGGTCGCGGAGCAGGCTGGTGACGTACCCGGACCAGCCCACGGCCACGGCCGCCGGTCCCACCGCGAATTCCAGCGTGAGGGCGCAGCCGATGATCCAGGCCGCCAGTTCGCCCAGCGTGGCGTAGGCGTAGGTGTAGGCCGAGCCGGACACGGGCAGCATGGCCGCGAACTCGGAATAGCAGAGGGCGGCGAAGCTGCAGGCCACGGCCGCCAGCAGGAACGACAGCAGGATGGCCGGGCCCGCGTACTGGGCCGCGGCCACGCCCGCCAGCACGAAGATGCCGGCGCCGATGATGTCGCCGATGCCCAGCGCGATGAGCTGGCCGGGACCGAGCACGCGCTTCAGCGCGTGCTCGCCGCCGTGGGCGGCCTCGCCGGCGTCGGCCTTCAGCGCTTCGATCGACTTGGTGGCGACGAGCGGGGCCAGCCAGCGCATGTGGGCGCTCACACTATCACCATCTGCTAAGCTGGCGCGCCATGTCCGTGGAGGCCGTCGCGCCGCTCGATCTGCCGTTCGTCCGCGCGCAGTTCCCGTCGCTCTCCGGCGACTTCGTGTTCCTGGACAACGCCGGCGGCTCGCAGGCGCTGGGGCAGGTCATCGACCGCATCGCGGACTACCTGCGCACCACGAACGTGCAGCTCGGGGCCAGCTACGCGGTGTCCGAGCAGGCCGGCGCGCGCATGCAGGAGGCGCAGCGGCGGATGGCCGCCTTCGTGAACGCCAGCCGTCCCGAGGAAGTCGTGATGGGGCCGACCTCCACGCTGCTCGTGCAGCTCCTGGCGCGGGCCATGGCGCACCAGTTCGCGCCGGGCGACGAGGTGGTGGTGACGCGGGCCGACCACGAGTCGAACATCGGCGCCTGGGTGGGACTGGACGCCGTGGGCGTGGTGCCGCGGTTCTGGGAGTTCGATCCGGCGTCGCGCCGGCTCGAGCTCGACGGGCTGGCGCGCGTGATGTCGCCGCGCACGAAGCTCGTGGCCTTCACGCACGCCTCGAACATCTTCGGCACGATCCACCCGGTGGCCGAGATCACGCGCTTCGTGCACGACCACGGCGCCAAGGTGTGCGTGGACGGCGTGGCCTACGCGCCGCACCGCCTCGTGGACGTGGCCGCGTGGGACGTGGACTACTACGTGCTCAGCCTCTACAAGGTCTACGGGCCGCACCACGCGCTGCTCTACGGCAAGTACGCGCACCTCGTGGAGCTGGCCAACCTGTATCACTACTTCATCGCCAACGACCGCATCCCCTACAAGCTGCAGCCGGGGAATCCCAACTACGAGCTGTCGTGGGGCGCGGTGGGCATCGTGGACTACGCCGAGGCGCTGGGCGCGCGCGCCGGAGCGGCGGACGCCTCGCCGCGGGCGCGGATGCAGGCGGCCTTTGCGTCCATGGCCGGGCACGAGGAGGTGCTGGCCCGGCGCCTCCTGGACTATCTGGCCACCAAGCCCACGGTGCGCCTCATCGGGGAAGCCACGGCCGACCGGGCCGTGCGCGTGCCCACCATCAGCTTCACGGTGGACGGGATGGCGGCGCCGGACCTCGTACGACGGATCGACCCGCTCGGGATCGGGATTCGCCACGGGGACTTCCACTCGCGCCGGCTCGTGGAGCACCTGGGGCTGCAGGCCACGGGCGGCGTCGTCCGCGTGTCGATGGTGCACTACAACACCGTGGACGAGATCGATCGGCTGATCGCGGGGCTGGACGCGGCGATCGGCTAGCGCGGGCAACCGCCTCATCGGGCCCCCTGCGGGCGGGCCGGCTCGACCGTGCCGGGCGCCGGGTGACCCGATGACAGGATCGGGCCAGCTTCGACGCAATAGGAGGTTGAGGACGGCCCCGTGGCCGTCGAGTGACGGAAGGAGCAGCGATGTCCCTCTGGCGAACCCTGGTCTCGGCTCACCCCCTGGCAGTGCTGGCGTCGGTCGCGGTCCTGGCGGCCCCGGCCGCGGTCTCCGCGCAATCCAAGGACAAGAAGGGCGAGCCGGAAGTCGCCAGGTGCGAGCTGCCCTACGGCACGATCGCCATCAACGAGCCGCACGAGCAGTCGATGGTGTGGCTGCGCACCTACCAGCTCGGGTCGCCCTCGTCGCTGCTGCGGACCTTCGCGCAGCGGTCCAACTGCTTCGTCGTCGTCGAGCGCGGCGTCGGGATGCAGAACATCCAGCAGGAGCGCCAGCTGCAGGCGGCGGGCGAGCTGCAGGGCGACCAGAACATGGGCAAGGGGCAGATCGTGGCGGCCGACTTCCTGCTGACGCCGTCCATCCAGAGCTCCAACAACAACGCCGGCGGCATTGGCGGCCTGGGCGGGCTCCTCGGCCGGCGCGCGGGCGCGATCATCGGCGGCGGCCTGAAGTTCAAGGAAGCCACCACCAGCATCACCATCGCCTCGGCGCGAACCAGCGTCCAGATCGCGGCCAACGAGGGGCAGGCCCGGAAGCGGGACTTCGGCCTGGGCGGCATCTTCCGCGCCAGCGGGCTCCTTGGGGGCGCGGGCGCCTATTCCAACACGGCCGAGGGCAAGGTCATCGCGGCCAGCCTGCTCGACAACTTCAACGCGGTGGTGGCCGACCTGCAAGGCAACGCCAACCTGAAGCCGATGAGCGCCGAGCGCCTGGCCAGGCTGCAGTCAGGCGAATCCGAGGCCGAGGGCGGCTCGGGCACGGCGGCCAACGCGGGCGACGTGATGGCGCCCAAGATCGGCGGCGTGAAGATCATGAAGACCGCGGCGGACTCGGCGGCCGTGGTCGCCACGCTGCAGCGCGGCGAGGAAGTCGTCTACCTCGGCGAAGAGACCGACGGCTTCTACAAGGTGCAGGGCGCCAACGGCGAGGGCTGGGTGAAGAAGGCCCTCATGAACGTCAACCGGCAGTACTAGCGCCGGCGCACATCGGGGCCTGGCGAGCGGGCCGGCCGGGTCAGGACGGCGGCGGCCACACGCCGCGATGGCCGGCGGCCTCTTCCAGGGCGGACACCACGCGCTCCAGTTCGTCGACCAGCCGCTGGTGGTGTCCGGTCGTGCGGTACGCGGTGACGAGTCCGCGGTAGTAGCCAATCACGCCCGGCATGCCCGCTGCGGGATTGAACCGCTGCCACACGTCGTGACCCACCACGCGGAAGTCGGACAGGATGGCACTCACGTTGTGCACCTTGTCGGACGCCGAGACCAGCACCGTGGACGGCGGCAGTGACGGCACGTGGGCGACATAGGCGCGCTTGCGTGCCAGCCACGGCGGCTTCGGGCGCTCGTCGGTGTCCGTGCAACCCTGCACGATGTCCAGCACGCGCGGGCCGAACTTCCAGAAGATGAGGCGGCGGACGGCATCCGCCCCCAGAGTCTCCGGCGCGTCCTCGATGGCATCGTGCAGCAGCGCCGCGATGGCTTCGTCCTCGTCCGCGCCGTGGTGCAGGGCAATGGACGTCACGCCGAGCAGATGCGCGATGTAGGGAACGTCTCCGCCCTTCTTCACCTGCCCGGCGTGCAGCGTGTGCGCGGTGGCGAGCGCGGCGGAGAAGCGGTCGGTCAGCATGGGCCCACGGGTGCGATCTAGACAGATGGCGGGAGCGGAGTCAAAGGGCCTCGGCCCGTCGCACACAGCGCCGGCCGGGTGAGGGCGCGGACGCCGCCGGGCATCCGCGCGCCTCTGTTGGCCCTACCGCCGCGTCACCCCGCTCAACCGCGACACCACCACCGCCACGCCCGGAATCCCGCCGATGCTGGCGTTGTAGGTGAACGTGCCGGTCATGGACGAGCCGGACACGGTGGTGTTCCAGGACGACAACTGCGCCGTGAGCGTCCCGCTCGTCGCCGTGCCCTGGAGCACCAGCGTGCCGCCGGCGTTGACGGTGCCGTTGGCCACACCCGTCACCTGGCCGAGCGAGAAGGTGCCGGACACCGACGAGCCGTTCTGCGTGAGGCTCAGCGAGATGGGCAGGCTGGTCCCCGGCGGGAACACCCCGCGGGCGCTGCAGAAGTAGTCCTGCACGGAGCCCGTGCCGTCGCACCGCTCCACCACGTAGCGGCCCGACCAGTTGCCCTGCGCCAGGGGGGCCGTGGCCGTGCCGGAGATGGGCGTGGTGTTGTTCCCGCTCGTCTGATCGCCGTTCACGGTGATGACGCCGCTGTAGCTGCCGGCGGTCGTGGGCTGGAAGCGGACCGTCACGGTGCGCGAGTCGCCTGGGGCGATCGCGCCCTGGGTGAAGCTGAAGAGCGTCTGCGACGCCAGGCCGCCGGAAATCGTCGTGCCCGTGACCGTGAGCGTCGCGTTGCCGGAGTTGGTGATGGTGTAGGTGAGGTCGCGCTGGTCGCCCACGGGGACGTCGCCGAACGCCAGGTTGCCGCTGACGGCGATGATGCGCGTCGGCGAAGACGACGTGCTCGACGGACCGGTGGGCGAGGATCCGCCCTTGCCGCACGCGACGACGAGGGACAGCAGAGCCAGCGGGAGCAGACGGACGGGGGAGCGCATGGACGTGTCCTCCTGAGCGCGCCGGGGGCGGGCGGCTCCGTTACAGGAGGAGTCTCGGGGGCGTGTGTGACAGGAGAGGTCGCGGCTGTGGAGCGGCCCGCGGCGCCGTGGCGGCGGGCCCTTGCATTCGGCGACCGCAGGAGTATGCTGGGCGCTTCGCGGGCACGCCCATGACCCTGGACGTGGAGTGTTACGCAGGCTACCGCGGCGAGGAAGAGCCCCTCGCCTTCGCCATCGACGGCGAGTGGCTGGAGGTCACGGCGGTGGCGAACCGCTGGGCCGGCCCCGACCACCGGTACTTCAAGGTGATGGCCACCGACGGGCACTCCTACGTCCTGCGCCACGACGAGCACCACGACGTGTGGACGCTCAGCCCGTTCATGGCGCACTGACGCCCGCCCGCTCTGCTATCGTCGCGCCATGCGGACACGCGCGACCGGCACCCACACACGACTCAGCGCGTGCCTGTTCCTGGCCCTGTTGGTGCTGCTGACGGCCGCCGTGCCCCGCGCAGGGGCGCAGCAGCCCTCCACGACGGCCAGCGCGCCGGACGCCCGGCCGGACGCGATCACCGGATACCACCTGCCGCCGGACAAGCTCGCGCGCGCCGAGGCGCTCTACACGACGCACGTCGCGATGCTGGTGGTGGGCACGATCTATGGCTTCGCCACGCTCCTCCTCGTGCTGTTCGCGCGCGTCGCCCCCCGCTTCCGCGACCTGGCCGAGCGGACGAGCGACAGGCGCTTCACGCGCCTCCTGGTATTCGCGCCGCTGTTCCTGCTGACGCTGGACGTCCTCGGGCTGCCGCTCGGCGTCTACGGGCACCACCTGGACGTCACCTACGGCCTGTCGGTGCAGGGCTGGGGCTCGTGGTTCTGGGACTGGACGAAGGGCGAGCTCATCAGCCTGGTGCTGGGCACGCTGCTCGTCTGGGGGCTGTACGTGCTGCTGCGGCGGAGCCCCACGCGCTGGTGGTTCTACGGCTGGCTCGGGCTCATCCCCCTCATCCTGCTCCTCATCCTGATCGGGCCCATCTACATCGCGCCGCTGTTCAACACGTTCTCGCCGCTCGAGGAGAAGCAGCCGCAGCTCGTCCCGGAGCTGGAGAAGGTGATGGCGCGCGGCGGCCTCTCCATCGAGCGCTCGCGCATGTTCGAGATGCAGGCCAGCGAGAAGGTCACGACCTACAACGCCTACGTGACCGGCATCGGCGCCAGCAAGCGCGTCGTCGTGTGGGACAACACCGCGCGCGAGATGAGCGTCCCCGAGACCATGTTCGTGTTCGGCCACGAGATGGGGCACTACGTGCTGCAGCACGTGTGGCTGTCGCTCGGGGTGGCGATCGGGGCGCTGCTGGTGCAGTTGTACCTGGCCCACCTGATGCTGGGCGGCATCCTGGCCCGGTGGGGCCCGCGCTGGGCGATCCGGGACGTGGCGGACGTCGCCTCGCTGCCCGTGCTGATCCTGCTGCTCAGCGTGTTCTCGCTCGTCGCGCAGCCCGCGGCCGCGGCGTACTCGCGCTACCTCGAACATCAGGCCGACATCTACGGGCTGGAGGTGACGCACGGCCTGTCCGCCGATTCGTCGCAGGCGGCGGCCCACGCGTTCCAGAAGCTGGGCGAGAAGGCGCTCACGTACCCGACGCCGAACCCGCTGTACGTGTTCTGGGCGTTCGATCACCCGCCCGTCAACGAGCGCGTCCGCTTCGCCCTGGACTACCGGCCGTGGGGCCGCGGCGATCGCGCGAAATACGTGCAGCCCTGACGGGCGCAAGGGCCAGATCCGCCTACGCCGCCAGGCCGTCCCACACGCGGTCCAGCAGGACCGCCATGAGCGCCTCGAGCGGCACGTCCTTCCGGCCGAGCTGACCGTCGATGGCGAGCATCGCCAGTCCGTGCGTGCTGGCCCACACGTAGACGCCGAGCGCCGTCGGGTCGCCGGCGCGGACCAGCCCCTGCCCCTGCAGCTCGGTGATGGCGCCCACGAGCACGCCGAAGGCGTCGCCGGCCTCGGCCTCGAGGCCCGGATCGCAGGCCGCCTTCGTCACGAAGCCGCCGAACATGACGCGGTAGTGGGACGGGTGTGCCAGCGCGAAGCGGACGTACGCCCGGCCCATGCCCATGAAGCCCGCGCGGCCGCGGCCGCCGTCGTCCCAGGCGTCCCGCAGCGCTTCACGGAAGGTGCGGAAGCCCTGCGCCGCGACGGCCGCCAGGAGCGCCGTCTTGTCGGCGAAGTGGCGATAGAGCGCCGTCCGCGACACGCGGAGGCTCGCGCCCACCTCGCGCAGCGTGAGCGCCTCCACGCCGCGGGCGCCGATCGTGGCCACCGCCTGGTCCACGAGCGCCTGCCGGAGGTGGCCGTGATGGTAGGCGTTCCGGGGCTTGCGCGCCGGGACGGGCGCGCCCTCCGGCGGCCGCGGCCGGCGGCGCCGGCCAGGCGCGGCGCCGGCGGCGCCGACGGGGCGAGTGGAGGGGAACCGCGCCATGTCCGACATCGTATGCCCGGGTGTTGACACTGTCAACATGAGCGGGCTACCGTATGTTGACATCGATAACATCAGGCACCCGCCGGCGCCGCCCCCGCGGCGGCCGGCCGTGGAGGACGACGCCATGACCTCGCACCGGACACCGCCCTTCCGGACGCTCGAACGGCTCGGCTGGGCCAGCCTGGCCCTGGTCGTGCCGCTGGGCCTCGGCCTGCTGCTCGACCCGCGCACCGTGGACGGCGCGCCGGTGTGGCTGAAGCCGGCGAAGTTCGCCGTGTCGATCGGCATCTACTCGCTCACGCTGGCGTGGATGCTCCCGCGCCTCACGCACTGGCCGCGCCTGGCCCGCGCGGCAGCCGGCACGACCGCGGCGGCGCTCGTCATCGAGCTGGTGCTCATCACCCTGCAGGCGGCCCGCGGCACGGCCAGCCACTTCAACGTGGCGACCCCGCTCGACGGCGTGATCTTCGCGGTGATGGGCGCGGCCATCGCCCTCCAGACGCTGGCCGCACTCGCCGCGACGGTGGCGCTGTGGCGGCAGCCGTTCGACGATCCGGCGCTCGGCTGGGCGCTCCGATTCGGGATGGCCATCGCGGTGGCCGGCGCGTCGGTGGGCGGCCTGATGACGCAGCCCACGCGCGCGCAACTGGCGCGCGCGGAGGCCACCGGCCGGATGCCGCGGGTCGGACAGCACACCGTCGGCGCCGAGGACGGCGGCGCCGGCCTGCCCGGCACCGGGTGGAGCCTGCGGCACGGCGATCTCCGGGTGCCGCACTTCGCCGGCCTCCACGCCGTGCAGGTGCTGCCGCTGCTGGCCCTGGGCCTGGCCCGGCGGCGCTCGCGCGCGGCCGACGCCGGCCTCGCCAGGCGGCTGGCGGCGGCGGACGCGCGGCTGGTCGTCACGGCCGCCCTCGCGTACGCGGCGTTCGTCGCGGTGCTGCTGGCGCAGGCCCTCCTGGGCCAGCCGGTGACCACACCGGCCGGAGGCGTGAGGGTCGCGCTCACGGTCTGGGCCCTGGGGACGGCGGTGGGCCTCGCCTCGGCGCTCGGCCGGCGTCATGGCGTCCGGCGGGCGATCGCGCCGGCGTGGAGGGTGGCGTGACCCCCGAAGCCGTCTTCTCCGCCGCCGGCGCCGTCGCCACGCTGTCGTGGCTGCTCCTGGCGCTGGCTCCCCGCGCCGCCTGGGTGCAGCGCATCACCGGCACCGTGGTGCCGCTCGGCTTCGCCCTCACCTACGTGGCCATCCTGGCGATGCGGCTGGGCCGCGTGTCCGGCGACTTCAACTCACTGGCCGGCGTCGCCGCCCTCTTCAGCGATCCGTGGACGCTCCTGGCCGGATGGATCCATTACCTGGCGTTCGACCTGCTGACGGGCGTGTGGGAAACGCGCGACGCCGCCGCCCGGGGCGTGCCGCACTGGATGGTGGTGCCGTGCCTGGTGCTGACGTTCCTGTTCGGCCCGGCGGGGTGGCTGCTGTACCTCGGGCTGCGCGCGGCACGGGGAAGCGCAGCCGCGTAGGGACTGGGGACCAGGGAACCGGGCTGGGGCGTCGCCGCGCTCAAGGGAGAGGGACGGGCCGATCGCACGGCTCACGCTGGCTCGCGGCCACGCGCTCGCGCCGTCACGCGGCGAGCGCGTCAGCGGTTGGCGTCCTTGCAGACGCGGAAGCCGGAGGAGCGCTGGCCGGCACGGCAGCTGCGGCACCAGGCGGCGCGGGGATCGGCGTCCTCCGAGGCCGCGACCCCGGTCTCGTCGCGCTCGACGCCGGGCGCTGGTGCCAGCGGCGCGTCGAACTCGCGCGCGGGGAGGAGGACGTGCTGGCGGCCGTGCTTCGAGGAGCACTCCGGGCAGGAGCGCCACTCGCCGTTGGTGGACGTCACGACGTCCCGGAGATCCGTGCCGCAGTGCACGCACGGCGTGCGTCGCACGGGCGCAGGTCCGGCGGCCACGCGCGCGGGCGGCGTCCAGGCGGCGCCGGTATCCGGCACGAGGTGCTGTTCGGCGCCGGCCGCCGTCAGCAGCACGTCCCCGGCGCGGCCCGTGAACTTCACCAGCACCTTGCCTTCCACGGTCTGGCCGGTGACGCGGCCCACGCCCCATTCGGGCTTCGACTTGTGACGGACGAGATCGCCGGACTTGAACATCGCCTCCACAGAGTACAGCGCCCGCTGGACGAACCTGCGTCGGGGACCACGCGCGCGGTCGCAGAATCTGCGACAGAGAAGCGGCCGCTCGCCCGTTTTGGGCGTGTTTCGCAAGTCGCGGGGCCGGCACGACCGCCCCATGGCACGTCGGCATGGTCCGCGCTACATTTGGCGCATGGACGGGACGCCGCAGATGCCCAGCAGCCCCGCGTCAGACACCCGCCTCACCGTGGACGACCTGCTGCTCCGGCCGGACGACGGCAAGCGGCACGAGCTCATCGACGGTGTCCACTACGTGAGCGCTTCCCCGTCCACGCGGCACCAGGCGATCAGCGGGCGGCTGTTCCTGTCCCTGGGCAACTTCTTGGTGGCACACCCGGCGCTCGGCCGGGTGTTCTACGCGCCGTTGGACGTCGTCTTCACCCGCTGGGACCTCGTCGTGCCGGACCTGCTCGTGATCGCGGCCGACCAGCTCGACATCCTCACGGCGAAGAACGTCCAGGGACCGCCGGCCATCGCGATCGAGATCCTGTCGCCCCGCACGCGCAAGGTGGACGAACAGATCAAGCGACGCTTGTTCGAACGTGGGGACGTCCGTGAGTACTGGGTGGCAGACCCGGAGCTGGAGCTGGTGAAGGTGTACCGCCGCGCCGCCGATGGTGCGTTCCCGCGCGTGGCCGAGCTCACCCGCGAGAGCGGGGACACGCTGACCACGCCGATCCTGCCGGGCTGGTCCCTGGCGCTCGACGCCGTCTTCACGGACGCGCTCTAGATCCGCCACGGTGGGTGCGGCGCGACTCCTGCGCGCGGGACGCGCACCTCCTGAGCGTGCACTCCGGCCCCTGACGTGGAGCGCGAGGTCGGGTTCCGATCAAGAATGCCGGCCATGCGCCGTCCCGTCCGCGTATCTCCCACTCGCCTCGTCATCGTCGGCCTCGTGCTGGGCATCGCCCTCGTGGCCGACCCGCACGCACAGGCGCCGGCCGTCACCGTGATCCGCGGCGCCACGCTCATCGACGGCTCGGGTCGGGATCCCGTGCCGGACACCACCCTCGTGATCCGAGGCGACCGCATCGCGGCCATCGGCCCCCGGGCGTCCACGCCGGTGCCGCCCGGCGCCACCGTGATCGACGCCGCCGGGCGCTTCGTCATGCCCGGCATGTTCGACACCAACGTGCACCTGTCGCTCTACGGCGGCGTCAACGAGCGCTACGAGACGATGGTGCGCTACAACCACCGCCAGGCCGAGATCGTGCTGGAGGGCGCGCAGCTCCAGTTGAAGCACGGCATCACCACCGTGCGCGACAGCTACGGCGTGCTGCCGGCCCTGGTCGCGACGCGGGATCGGATCGCGCGGGGCGAGGCGACGGGCGCGCGCATCCTGGCCGCCGGCAACATCGTGGGCTGGGGTGGACCGTACTCCGTGTCGTTCAGCCTCATCCGCGAAGCGGGCCTGACGCTCTTCCAGGAGCAGATGAACGACCAGCTCGCGCAGGGCGCGGGCGAGGACCTGGTGGACATGACGCCGGAAGAACTGCGCGTCGCCATCAACGCCTACCTCGACAAGGGGCCGGACTTCATCAAGTTCGGCGGATCGGCCCACTTCGCGCGGCCGGCCTTCATCGGCTTCTCGCCCGAGGCGCAGCGCGTGATGGTGGAAGAAGCCCACAAGCGCGGCAGGAAGGCCGAAACCCACTCCACCACGCCCGACAGCCTGCGCATCTCGGTGGAGGCCGGCATCGACGGCATCCAGCATCCCGAGCTCCTCGGGCCGCGCGAGCTGCCCGACCCGCTCGTGAAGGCCATCGTGGACGGCCGCCTCTACTGCAGCATGCTCGTGAACACGATCACGGGCGAGGCGTGGCAGACCCACGTGAAGGCGCGCGACGCTGCTGGGAAGAAGCTGAAGGAGGACGCGGAGAAGGCCGCCAAGGCCGGGGCCACGCGCCAGAAGTCGTCGGCCGAACTCCGGAAGGAGGCCGCCGACACGGGCGAGGAGATGGAGATGCGGCGGACGAACGCGAAGAAGCTCATCGCGGCCGGCGCCGTCGTCACCGTGGGCACGGACAACTACTGGGCGGCCGCCCCCGAGCTCGCGCGCGCGCCGAAGGTCGAGACGCAGGACCACGGCATCGGCACCGTGCTGGGCATCGAGGGCCTGGTGGAGCTGGGCATGACGCCGATGCAGGCCCTGGTGGCGGCCACGAGGAACGGCGCGTTCGCCGCGGGCCGGGAGAAGGACCTGGGCACGCTCGAGCCGGGGAAGATCGCCGATCTGCTCGTGCTCGGCGCGAACCCCGCGGCCAACATCACGGCCATCCGCGACATCCAGGTGCTGATGGTGGGCGGCAGGGTCGTGGCGCGCGACGCGCTGCCCGAGGTGCGCGTGCTGTCACGGCCGGGCATGTAGGGCCCGGTCCCAGTAAAATGCCCGCGTGCGGACGGTGTGGGTCGTCGCGGTCGGGCTGGCGCTGGGCGCGGCCGGAAGTGCCGCCCCCGGGGCGCAGGCACGCGCCGCCGCGCAGCCGCCGCGCGCGCCCGTGGCCTCGCACGGCCCCGCGTCTCCCGATCCCTCGCCGCGCGCGTTCGTCGACCAGCACTGCGTGGCCTGCCACAACGACCGGGCCCGCGCGTCGGGGCTGAGCCTGGACCACGCGCCGGCCGACGTCACCGCCGACGCCGGGCTCTGGGAGAAGGTCCTCCACAAGATCAGGAGCGGCCAGATGCCGCCCGCCGGACGGCCGCGCCCGGAGCCGGCCGCCGCCCGGGCGGTCGTGGCGGCCATTGCCTCGGCCCTCGACGCCGCCGCCGAGACCGCGCCGCATCCCGGCCGGGTCGGCGCGCACCGGCTGAACCGCACCGAGTACGCCAACGCGGTCCGCGACGTGCTGGCGCTGGACGTGGACGCGAACGCGCTGCTGCTGCCGGACGAGGCCGACGACGGCTTCGACAACATCGCCGCCAGCCTGGCGCTCTCGCCCGCGCACCTGGAGCGCTACCTGGCCGCCGCCACGCAGATCGCACGCCTGGCCGTGGGCGACCCGACACTGGCCGAGGCCCCGGCCTCCGCGCAGTACCCCGTGCCGAAGCTCCTCGAGCAGGACGTGCGCCTCGGCGAGGACCTGCCCTTCGGGTCGCGCGGCGGCGTGGCCGTCCGCCACTTCTTCCCCGTGTCCGGGGACTACGTGCTGAAGGTACGGCTGCGGCGGCAGGTCTACGACTACATCATCGGCATGGGGCATCCGCAGGACCTGGACCTCCGCCTCGACGGCGCGCGCGTGGCGCGCTTCACCGTGGGCGGCGAGGCGACGGGCATGCCCGGGCCGCTCACCTGGAACGGCGAGATCGTGGGCGAGACGCCGTACGAGCTCTACATGCACGCGGCGGACGACGGCCTGGAACTGCGCACGCCCGTCACCGCCGGCACGCACCTGGTGTCGGCGTCGTTCGTGGCCTCGCCGTGGGAGTTCGAGGGAATCGCGCAACCGCTGCCGGTGGACTTCGCGCGCGGCGCCGACGAGATGTACGAGGGCTACGCCGCCGTCGACACCCTCACCATCCAGGGCCCGTTCGCGCCGGGCGCGCCGGCGGCCGGCACGGCCGCGGGCACGACATCCGGCGGCGACACCGCGAGCCGGCGGGCCATCTTCACCTGCGCGCCTCAGCCCGGGGCCAGCCGCGCCACCGAGCGCGCCTGCGCGCGCCGCATCCTCACCCGCCTGGCCACGCGCGCCTACCGACGCCCGGCCACGCCCGCCGACGTGGACACGCTCGCCGGCTTCTACGACACCGCCCGCGCCTCCGGCGACTTCGAGGCCGGCATCCAGGCCGCCCTGGAGCGGATGCTGGTCAGCTTCAACTTCCTCTTCCGGGTGGAGCGTCCGCCGGCCACGGCCTCCCGGGGCGGGATCTACCGCATCCCCGACCTCGATCTCGCCTCGCGCCTGTCGTTCTTCCTGTGGAACAGCGTGCCCGACGACACGCTGCGCGACCTCGCGGTCCGGGGGCGGCTGCACGAGCCGGCCGCGCTCGAGGCCCAGGTGCGGCGCATGCTGGCCGATCCGCGCGCCCGCGGGCTGACCACGAGCTTCGCGGCGCAGTGGCTCACGCTGCGCAAGGCCAGCGCGTGGCTGCCGGACCCGAACTACTTTCCCGAGTTCGACGAGAACCTGCGCCGGGCCTTCATCCAGGAGACGACGCGGTTCCTCGACGAGCAGCGGACGGCGGACCGGAGCATCCTGGACCTCATCACCGCCGACTACTCGTTCCTGAACGCGCGGCTCGCCGAGCACTACGGCGTGGACGGCGTGGTGGGCGATCGCTTCCGCAAGGTGGCGTTCGCCGATGGCGTCCGCGGCGGCATCCTGGGCCAGGGCAGCGTGCTGATGGTCACGTCGTACCCCGATCGCACGGCGCCCGTCGTCCGCGGATCGTGGGTGCTCGAGAACCTGCTGGGCATGCCGCCGCCGCCCCCGCCGCCCAACGTGCCGCAGCTCCAGTCCACCGACGAGGCGGGCAAGCCCCGCACGATGCGCGAGGCCATGGAACGCCACCGCCAGAACCCGGCGTGCGCGACCTGCCACGTCCGCATGGACCCGCTGGGCTTCTCGCTGGAGCACTTCGACGCGATCGGCCGGTGGCGCGCGGGCGACGCCGGCGGTCCCATCGACGCGAACGCCGTCTTCGCCGACGGCACGCCCATCGACGGGGTGGCCGGCCTGCGCCGCTTCCTGCTCCTCCACCGCGACGACTACGTCGAGACGTTCGTGGCGAAGATGCTCACCTATGCCCTGGGCCGGCACGTGGACTACCACGACATGCCCGCCATCCGTAGAATCGTGCGGGACGCGGCGCCCGACTACCGCTGGACGTCCATCGTCCTCGGCATCGTCAGGAGCACGCCCTTCCAGATGGGAGCCACGGCGCCATGATCGTCACCAAGAAGGCCCTCTCCAGGCGGACGGCGCTCAAGGCGCTCGGCGTGGCGCTGCCGCTGCCGTTCCTCGACGCGATGGTGCCGGCCCTCACGGCGCAGGCGAAGACGGCGGCGCGGCCGCGCCTGCGCTTCGGCGCCGTCTACACGCCCAACGGCGTCATCCCCGGCCAGTGGTTCCCCACGGCCACCGGGTCCGAGTTCGCCTTCTCGCCGTCGCTGCAGCCGCTCGAGCCGTTCCGCCGGGCGCTCACCATCTACAGCGGGCTCGACAGCGTGCCCCCGCCGCCGCCGGGCGAGCGCCAGTACAACAACCACGCGGACGCCAGCACGCGCTTCCTCACCGACGTCACGCCGAGCCGGTCGCTGAGAGCGGGCATGTCGGTGGACCAGATCGCGGCGAAGGTGCTGAGCGAGGACAACGTCCTGCCCTCCATCGAGCTGGCGCTCGAATCGGTGGACTCGGGGTCGTCGTGCGACTTCGGCCGCAGCTGCGTCTACACGGGCACCATCGCCTGGGCCGGCCCGACCCAGCCCCTGCCGATGGAGCACGACCCGAGCGCCGTCTTCACGCGCCTCTTCGGCGACGGCGCGGGCGTGGACGCGGCGACGCGGCGCGCCCGGGTGGAGCGCAAGGGCTCCATCCTCGACTCGCTGCTCTCGGAAGTGGCGGCCCTGCGCGAGGCCGTGGCCCCCGGCGACCGGACCACGCTGGGCCACTACCTGGAGAGCGTCCGCGACGTGGAGCGCCGCATCCAGAAGGCGCGCGCCTTCAACGCGGAGATGCCGTCGTTCACGCGGCCGGCCGGCGTGCCCGAGGCGTTCGCCGATCACGCCAAGCTGATGTTCGACCTGCAGGTGCTGGCCTTCCAGGGCGACGTCACGCGCGTGGGCACGTTCATGATCGGCCGCGAGTTCAGTGGCCGAACTTATCCCGAGATCGGCGTGCCCGACGCGCACCACCCCATCTCGCACCACCAGCGCGACCCGGTGCGGATGGAGAAGTGCGCGAAGATCAACCGCTACCACGCCGAGCTCTTCGGCTACTTCCTGGAGCGGCTGCAGGCGACGCCGGACGGCGACGGGTCGCTCCTGGACCACGTGGCGCTCGTGTACGGCGCGGGGATGAGCGAAGGCAACGGCCATGTGCCCTTCAACCTGCCCATCATCCTGGCCGGTGGCGGCGCGGGCCGGCTCACGGGTGGACGCCACGTCCAGTACCCGAAGGGCACGCCGCTGGCGAACTTCCACCTGGCGCTGCTCGACATGCTGGGCGTGCCCACCGAGACGCTGGGCAACAGCACGGGCCGCGTGAGCCTCGACGGATGACGGCGACGCGCCCGACCGCGTACCGCGGGCGCCTGTGGTCGGCCGCGTGGGCCAGACTCGCCGCCTGGGCCGTCGCCGCGCTGTTCGTGACCGTCGCGGCTGCGCCCGCGAACGCCGGGCCGCTCACCGACGCCGTGCGGCGGCGGGCGCTGGATGAGGTGAAGGCGCTCCTGGCCGACCAGGTGGACGTGAACCAGCGCGAGGGCGACGGCGCCACGGCCCTGCACTGGGCCGTGAGCGTGGACGATCCCGCGATCGTGGATCTGCTGCTCGCGGCCGGCGCCCGGCCGGACCTGGCGAACGATCTCGGTGTGACGCCCCTGCACCTGGCCGCCGCGAACGCCAGTCCGCTCATCGCCGCCCACCTGCTCGAGCGCGGCGCCGCGGTGGATGCGGCCACGCCGGCCGGCGTCACGCCGCTGATGGAAGCCGCGCGGGTCGGCCAGGTGGAGATCGTGAAGGCACTCCTGGCCAGGGGCGCGTCGCCGTCGGCGCATGAGCGGGCGCGCCGGCAGTCGGCGCTGATGTGGGCCGTGTCGCGGCGCCACACCGACGTCGCCCGCGCGCTCGTCGAGGCGGGCGCGGATCTCGGGGCGCGCACGGTCGCCCGGACCGTCACCGTGATGCTGGACCGCGGGCCGGGCCGCGAGGCGAAGACCGCCATGCAGCACGGCGCGCAGGTGCAGCAGGGCGGCTTCACGGCCCTCCACTTCGCCGCGCAGTCGGGCGATGCCGGCAGCGCCGCGCTGCTGGCCGACGCGGGCGCGCCGCTAGACGATCGCGCGGCCGACGGCAACACGGCGCTCGTGCTCGCCGCCTTCTCGGGCCACGGCGAGGTGGCGCGCCTGCTCCTGGAGAAGGGCGCGGACCCCAACGCCGACGGTGCCGGCTACACGGCCCTCCACGCGGCGGCGCTCAGGGCCGACCTGCCGACGGTACAGGCACTCCTGGCCCACGGCGCCGATCCGAACGCCCGGCTCACCAGGGGCAGCCCGGTGCGCCGCTTCGCGTCGCAGTGGGCGCTGCCGCGTCCGTTCACGGGCGCCACGCCGCTCTTCGTCGCGGCCGCCTACCGGGAGGCCGCGATCGTCGGCGAGCTGCTGGCCTGGGGCGCGGCCGTGAACGCGGCGACGGCGAGCGGGCTCACGCCGCTCGTCGTGGCCGTCGATTCGTCGTTCGAGAAGGAAGTGCGGCCGACCGACCTCGAACGCTGGCACCTGGTGGACTCGGACTTCCCCGAGGTGCCTACCGATGAAGCCGACGTCGTGGCCACGCTCGGCCCGCTCGCGCAGGCCGGCGCCGACGTGGATGCCACCGACGCCAACGGCTCCACGGCGCTCCACCTGGCCGCATCACAGGGCTGGACGGCGGTCATCCAGCTCCTGGCCGACCGCGGCGCCGTGCTGGATCGCCCGAACACGGCCGGCAGGACGCCGCTGGATCTGGCCACGCCGCGCGACACCGGACGCGGCGGCAGGCTGGGGTCGGCCGAGGCCGAGGCGTTGTTGAGGCGCCTGCTCGACTCACGGCGCTGACACCTACCGCAGTTGCGTTGACGCAACCGCGGTCTCGCGCAGGCCGGACGACGAGCGGACGCCCGGACGAAGGGATCATCCGTGCGCCCGCTCGGAAGGCGTCAGCAGATGCGCGGAAGCTGCTCGCCGCTCAGAAGGTCCATCACGCGCGCGGCGCCGATGCGGCTCGTGAGCGTGACCAGGCCGTGCGGGGCGGCCTCGACGTGTCCGATCCGGACGGCCGCCCTCGACACGTCGAACGCCTGCAGCACGCCCAGGGCCCGGTCCGTGTCGGCCTCGGGGACGATCGCGATGAACCGTCCTTCGTTGGCCACGTAGCACGGGTCGAAGCCCAGCACCTCGCAGGCGCCGGCCACGTCGTCGCGCACGGGAATCGCCGCCTCGACGAGGTGCAGGTGCAGCCCGGCCGCCGTCGCGATCTCCACGACCGCGCTGGCCAGGCCGCCCCGCGTCAGGTCGCGCAGGCAGTGGACGTCGATCCCGGCGTCGATGAGGGCCAGGGCGGCCGCGTTCAGGGGCGCGCAGTCGCTCTCGATGGCCGATTCGAACTCCAGCCCCTCGCGCGCGGCCATGACGGCCATGCCGTGCCGTCCGATGTCGCCGGAGACGATCACGGCATCGCCCGGGCGGACGCTCGACGGCGCAATCACCAGGTCGTGGTCGATGACGCCCACCCCGGCCGTGTTCACGTAGAGGCCGTCGCCCTTGCCGCGGTCCACCACCTTCGTGTCGCCGGTCACGATCGAGACGCCCGCCCGATCGGCCGACGCGCGCATGGACTGCACGACGCGCCAGAGGGTCTCCATCGGGAGGCCCTCTTCGATGATGAACCCGCACGAGAGGAACCGCGGCCGGGCGCCGCACATCGCCAGGTCGTTCACGGTGCCGTTCACGGCCAGGGCGCCGATGTCGCTGCCCGGGAAGAACAGGGGCCGGACCACGTAGGAGTCCGTGGTGAAGGCGAGCCGGCCGTGCCCGACTTCCAGGCGCGCGCCGTCGTGCCGCTGGGCCAGGGCCGGCGAGCCGAACGCCGGGATGAACAGGTCCTCGATGAGCTGTCCCGTGAGGCGTCCGCCGCCGCCGTGCGCGAGCTGCACGTCGGGATAGCGGGCGATCGGGATCGGGCAGGTCTGGCCGGCGAAGTCGCTAGCCAAGGGACACCTCCTGGCGCGGGGGGGCGCCGAGCCGCCGGTACCGGAAGTACGCCGCGCAGGCCCCTTCGCTGGACACCATCGTGGCCCCCAGCGGATGCTCCGGCGTGCACGTCGTGCCGAAGGCCGGGCACGCCGGCGGCTTGATCAGGCCCTGCATGATGCGGCCGCTCTGGCACTCGGCCGGCTCGTCGGCCTTGCGGTCGGCCACGCCGAAGCGCCGTTCCGCGTCGAAGTCCCGGTAGAGGTCCGCCAGCCCGAGGCCGCTCTCCGGGATCTCGCCCACGCCCCGCCACTTCCGGGGCACCACCTGGAACACCTGCGCGACGAGATCCTGCGCCGGCTGGTTGCCCTCGCGCCGCACGGCCCGCGTGTACTGGTTCTCCACCTCGGCGCGGCCCTCCTCGAGCTGCTTCACGCACATGTACACGCCCTGGAGGATGTCGAGGGGCTCGAAGCCGGTGACGACCACCGGCACCTGGTAGCGCGCGGCGATCGGCTCGTACTCCGAGAAGCCCATCACCGTGCACACGTGGCCGGCGGCCAGGAAGCCCTGCACCTTGCAGAGGGGCGAGGACAGGATCGCCTCCATGGCCGGCGGCACGAGCACGTGCGACATCAGGACCGAGAAGTTCGTGAGGCCCTCGCGCGCCGCCTGGTACACGGCCATGGCGTTGGCGGGCGCCGTGGTCTCGAAGCCCACGGCGAAGAACACGACCTGCCGCGCCGGGTTCGCGCGGGCCAGGGCCACCGCGTCGAGCGGCGAGTAGACGATCCGCACGTCGCCGCCCCGCGCCTTCACGGCGAGGAGGTCCGTGGTCCGGCCGGGCACGCGGAGCATGTCGCCGAACGAGCAGAAGGTCACCTCGGGCCGGGCGGCAATCTCGAGCGCCTTCTCGATGATCTCGAGCGGCGTCACGCACACCGGGCAGCCGGGGCCGTGGACGAGCGTCACCTCGGGCGGCAGGAGCGTGTCCACGCCGAACTTCACGATGGCGTGCGTCTGTCCCCCGCACACTTCCATCAGCGTCCAGGGCCGCGTGGTGATGCGCGCCAGGGCCCTGGCGTACTGCTCCGCGGCGGCGGCGTCGCGGTATTCGTCGACGAACCTCATGACGCGCCCTCCTCGTCCAGTTCGGCCAGGTCGCCCATCTCGGAGAGGTAGGCGAAGACCTGCCGCGCCTCGGCCTCGTCCACCGTGGAGATCGCGAAGCCGACGTGCACGAGCACGTAGTCGCCGACGGCGGCCTCCGGCACGTAGCTGAGGTTCACGCGCTTCACGATGCCGGCGAAGTCCACGCGGCCGGCCCGCAGGATCGGGTCGTCGCCTTCGATGCTCAGGATGCGTCCGGGTACGGCCAGGCACATGGCAGGGTCCTCGCGATTCGGGAAACGGACGTCAGGCCGGCACGCGCACCACCTGGCGCGCGCCGGACGACAGGGCGGGCTGGCGCGCCCGCAGCCAGGCCGCGATCTGGCCGGCGGAGATGCCGCCGTCGTTCGGCGGCAGGCGCTGGTGCCAGTACGGGCGGACGCCGGCGGCGGTGAGCCGCGTGATGGCGGCCTCGGTCAGCACGCGGTTCTGGAAGCAGCCGCCGGTCAGGAGGAGCCGCGTCTCGCCCAGGGCGCGGGCCACGGCCACGAGGATCTCCGCCAGCGCGTTGTGGAACCGGGCCGCGACGACGCCCGTGGGCGTGCCGGTCTCCACGTCGTCGATCACGGCGGCCGCGAGCGGCGCCCAGTCCACGACGAGCGGCGGCGGACTCCAGCCGTCCATGCGCCACGCGGGGTCCGGCGGGCCGAGATGGCACGGGTAGGCGTCGGGCACGGCCGGATCGACGGCCTGCTCCAGGAGCATCGCGGCCTGCCCCTCGAAGCGCATCACGTCGCGCACGCCCGCCAGGGCGGCGACGGCGTCCACCAGGCGGCCCATGCTCGTCGAGACGGGCGCGTTCAGGCCGTGCGCCGTGGCCTGCGCGAGGACCCGCCACTCCTCGCCCGTGAACACGTCGGGCCGGCGCTTCCGCCACCGGTCCGCGGCGTCCTCGCCCATGGCCAGCAGGAGGCCGAGGGCCGACCGGCGGGGCTCGCGGGCCGCCCGATCGCCGCCGGGCAGGCGGAACGGCCGGAGGGTCGCGACGCGGGCGTAGCCGTCGGGCGTGGCCCGCAGGAACTCGCCGCCCCACACGGTGCCGTCGTCGCCGTAGCCGGTGCCGTCCCACACGGCGCCGACGACGCCCGTGTCGAGGTCGTTGTCGAGCATGCAGGCGGCCAGGTGCGCGTAGTGGTGCTGCACCGCCGTGACGGGCACGTCGAGCCGGCGTCCGAACCCGGTGGACAGGTAGTCGGGATGGAGGTCCACCGCGACCGCGCGCGGGGTCGTCCGGTAGAGGCGGGTGAGACTCGCGAGCGCCGCGTGGAACGCCTCGCCGGCGGCCGCCGACTCCAGATCGCCGATGTGCTGGCTGACGACCACGCCGGCCCCCGCCGTGATGGCCACCGTGTTCTTGAGGTGGGCGCCCACGCCCACCACCGGCGGCGCCGGCGCCGGCAGCGGCAGGGGCAGCGGCGCCCAGCCGCGCGCGCGGCGCAGCAGCAGCTCCCGTCCGGCCACGACCCGGACGACCGAGTCGTCCACGGGACGCGCGATGGGCCGGTCGTGCACGAGGAACACGTCGGCGATGCCGCCGAGCGCGTCCACGGCCTCGCGCTCGTCGATGCACATCGGCTCCTCGGCGTGGTTGCCGCTCGTGGCCACGACGGGCCGCCGCAGATCGCGCATCAGGAGCACGTGGAGGGGCGTGTACGGCAGCATCACGCCGAGCCGCCGCATGCCGGGGGCCACCGCCGGCGACAGGCCGCGTCCGCCCGGCCGCGCCGTCACGAGGACGATCGGGGCCTCGGTGCCGGCGAGCAGGCGGGCCTCCTCGGGCGAGAGGTGCGCGTGCTCGGCCGCGCACTCCAGGTCCGTGCACATCAGCGCGAACGGCTTCTCGTCCCGGTGCTTCCGTTCGCGCAGCCGGCGCACGGCGGCGTCGCTCGTGGCATCCACCACGAACTGGAAGCCGCCCAGGCCCTTCAGTGCCAGGATCTGGCCGGCCCGCACGGCGTTGGCGGCCGCGATGAGCGCGCGCTCCCGCTCGGCCACCTGCCGGCCCCGGGCGTCCCAGAACGCCACGCGCGGTCCGCAGACCGGGCAGGCGTTGGGCTCGGCGTGGAAGCGCCGGTCGCGGGGGTCCTGGTACTCCTGCCAGCACGCCGGGCACATGGCGAAGCGGCGCATCGTGGTGTTGGCGCGGTCGTACGGCAGGTCCTCGATGATGCTGAACCGCGGGCCGCAGTTCGTGCAGTTGACGAACGGGTAGCGGTAGCGCCGGTTCATGGGATCGAGCAGCTCGCCCCGGCACGACTCGCAGAGCGCCAGGTCCGGCATCACGACGGCGCTCGGTGCGGCGCCGGGGTCGCTGGCCAGGATGGCGAAGGGGCCGAGCCCGGCGGGATCGAGCCACGACTGCTCGCAGCTCAGGATCGACGCGCGCGACGGCCGCTCGCGATCCAGCGCGGTGCGGAAGCCCTCGAGCGCCGGGCGGTCGCCCTCCACTTCCACGAGCACGCCCTGGGCGGTGTTGCGGCACCAGCCGCGCAGCCCGCGCTCGGTGGCGGCCCGGTAGACGAACGGACGGAACCCCACGCCCTGCACCGCGCCGCGCAGCGCCAGGCGGAGGCGTTCAGGCACGCCGTCGCTCTGCCTGCACGGCAAGCCAGTCGGCCCACTCGGCGATGCCTTCGCCCGTGCGGCAGGACGTCTCGAAGATCTGGAGGTCCGGATTGGCCAGGCGCGCGTGGCGGCGGATGGCCGACACGTCCGCGTCCACGTACGGCACCAGGTCGATCTTGTTGATGATTAGCACGGCGGACCGCTGGAACATCGCCGGGTACTTGAGCGGCTTGTCGTCGCCTTCGGTCACGCTCAGCACGACCACCTTCAGGTCCTCGCCCAGGTCGAAGTTGGCGGGGCACACCAGGTTGCCGACGTTCTCGATCACGAGGACGTCGGTGTCGCGCAGGTCGAGCTGGGTGAGCGCGTCCCGGACGAGGCGCGCTTCCAGGTGGCACCCGCCGTTGGTGACGATCTGCACCACCGGGACGCCGTAGCGGGAGACGCGCTGGGCGTCCAGGTCCGTCTGCACGTCGCCCTCCACGACCGCCACTTTCACGCGCCCGTCCAGCGCGGCCAGGGTGCGCTCCAGGAGCGTCGTCTTGCCGGCGCCCGGCGAGCTGACCATGTTGATGGCGAACACGCCCTGGCGGACCAGCGCGTCGCGCGTGGCGGCGGCGAGCTCGTCGTTCTTCTCGAGCACCTTCCGTTCGATGGTGACGACGCTCATGACGATCCCGCCTCTCCGGCCACGGCCGACGCGGGCACCGTCTCGGCGACCGGCGCCTCGGCCTCGTCGTCGAGATCCACCGCGTCCACGTGCAGCTCGCCGCCCGACACCATCCGGACCCCGGGCGCGCCGCAGGACGGACAGCCCGCGCCGGGCGACGTGGTGGTGAACACGGCGCCGCAGCCGAAGCACGCCGCCCGGGCCGGGACGTGCTCCACCGCCAGCGAGGCGCGCTGCCACGGCGTGCCGGCGACGATGGCCTCGAAGCAGAAGTCCAGGGACGGCACGACCACGCCGGCCAGGTCGCCCACGCGCACGCGGATGGTCCGCACGGCGTGCGCGCGCTCGTCGGGCACGTGCCGCTTGACGAGCGCGAGGATCTCGTGCGCGAGCGCGAGTTCATGCATGAGTGTCTCCCCTGGCGGCCTCGTGCGCGGCCACGAGCGCCGACGGACCGGCGGCCGTGAGCGCGCGCTGCCGCGCCAGCGCCTCGGCCACCGCGTCCCGCACGGCGGGGAGCGCCGAGGCCACGGCCGGGGACAGGGTCATGTCCATGGCCCGGATCTCGTCGATGGACACCGTGATGAGCGCCACGTCCGGCAGCGCCCCCGTGATCTGGGCGGCCTCCATCAGGTCGCGCAGGCCGATGTCGTGCGCCGAGAGCGCCCGCGGGAAGTCGCAGGCGTAGCGCGGCCGCAGCGTCCGGACCGTGCCCGCGGGCTGGCCGTCCATCGTGGCGTCGATCATCACGAGCGGCGCGTCGGCCGACAGCAGCTCCAGCAGGTGGAACCCACCCGTGCCGCCGTCCACCAGGCTGACGTCGGCTGGCAGGCCGGCGCCGCGCAGGTACTCGATCGCGTGGACGCCCACGCCTTCGTCGCCCATCAGCAGGTTGCCGATGCCCAGCACGAGGCGGTCAGCCACGGGCGTGCTCCTCGGGGTGCTCGACGAAGCGCGAGCCGCCGATCATCGACGACAGCTCGCCCCGCGCCTCGACCACGTCGTGATACAGCACGAGGTAGACGTGGATGGCCGCGAAGACGAGGAAGCCCCACGTGGCCGCGTGGTGCCAGATGCGGACGTTGGCGTCGCCGCCCATGAAGGGCACGACCCAGGCGAAGAGCGACGGCAGCCAGCTCTCGCTCATCGCCGCGTACATCCCGAAGCCCGTCGCGATCTGGAACGCCGTCAGCAGGAAGATGACGAAGTAGGTCGTCGCCGCCAGCGGGTTGTGTCCGACGAAGTCGAGCGGCGGCTTCCGCAGCTGCAGGATGTCGGTCCGCACCACGTCCCACAGGTCGCGCAGGAAGCGGCCGACGCGCCCGGCCGGCACGAACGCCGACCACCGCGCGTGGCGGTTGCCCACGAACAGCCAGTAGACGCGCAGCACGAACGCGAAGAAGAAGAGGTACGCCGCCGCAAAGTGCAGGAAGCGGACGGTCCCGAACCAGTAGCCGGCCGACGCGTCGCCCGTCGTCATGAACGCGACGGGCGCGCCGATGAGGAGCCCCGTGGCCGCCAGCACCGCCACCGCGAGCGCGGTGATCCAGTGATAGATGCGCACAGGCCACTCCCAGAGGTAGAGGCGCCGGAAGATGTGCTTCGACATGGCCCGCCCCCCTCAGAAGGTCTCGAGCCGGTGCACCGTGGAGCCGTGCTCGTCGTGGAGGTGGACGGCACAGGCCAGGCACGGATCGAACGAGTGGATCGTGCGCAGCACCTCCACGGGCTGCTCGGTGTTGGCGATGGGCGTCCCGACGAGCGACGCCTCGTAGGCGGAGCGCTGGCCCTTGGTGTCCCGCGGCGAGGCGTTCCACGTGCTGGGCACCACGAGCTGGTAGTTGGCGATCTTCTGGTCGCGAATCACGATCCAGTGCGCCAGCGCGCCCCGCGGCGCCTCGCTGAGGCCCACCCCCTTCGCCTCCGTCGGCCAGGAGGCCGGATCCCAGCGCGTGGTGTTGGCGGTGCTCACCTCGCCCACCTTCAGGTTCGCCAGGAGCTGGCCGTAGAACTCCTTGGCCCAGCCGGCGATCAGCTTCGTCTCGAGCCCCCGCGCGGCCGTGCGGCCCAGCGTGGAGAAGAGCGCGGTGACGGGCACGTCGAGCTGCTTCAGCGTGGCGTCGACGACCTCCTTCACCTCGGCGCTGCCCGACGCGTAGGCGACGAGCATCCGGGCGAGCGGGCCCACTTCCATGGGCTCGCCCTTCCAGCGCGGCGTCTTGAGCCACGAGTACTTCTTCGTGACGTCCAGCTCCTCGTAGGGCGGCGTGGGCCCGGTGTAGTGCAGGGCCGTCTCGCCGTCCCAGGGGTGCAGGCCGGCCGCGTCGCCGGCGGCGTAGTCGTACCAGGAGTTGTTGACGAACTCCTGCACCTCCATCGGGTCCTTGCCGTCCACCGGCAGCACCTCGGCGAGGTTGCGGTTCAGGATGACGCCGCGCGGGAACTTGAAGCTCGATGGGTCGCCGAAGCCCTTCACCGGCAGGTCGCCGTAGGCGAGGTAGTTCGTCAGGCCGCCGCCGATGCCCGCCCAGTCCTTGTAGAAGCCGGCGATGGCCAGGAGGTCGGGGATGTAGACCTGCTCGACGAACTGCTGGGCGTCGTCGAACAGCTTGCCCACGAAGGCCAGGCGCTCGGCGTTGATCGAGTTGGCCTCGTTCACGTTCAGCGAGCAGGGGACGCCGCCCACGAGGTAGTTCGGGTGCGGGTTCTTGCCGCCGAAGATCGTGTGGACCTTCACGATCTCCTTCTGCCACTCGAGCGCCTCCAGGTAGTGCGCGACCCCGATCAGGTTCACCTCCGCCGGCAGCTTGTAGGCCGTGTGGCCCCAGTAGGCGTTGGCGAAGATGCCCAGCTGGCCGCTGTCCACGAACGTCTTGAGGCGCTTCTGCAGGTCCGAGAAGTAGCCGGGCGACGACTTCGGCCAGTTCGACAGGCTCTCGGCCAGTTCCGAGGTCTTCTTCGGGTCGGCCGAGAGCGCGCTGACCACGTCCACCCAGTCGAGCGCGTGCAGGTGGTAGAAGTGCACCACGTGGTCCTGCAGGTACTGGGCGCAGAACATCAGGTTCCGGATGAGGTCCGCGTTGGGCGGCACGGTGACGCCGAGCGCGTCCTCCACGGCGCGGACCGACGCCAGGGCGTGGACGGTCGTGCACACGCCGCACGCCCGCTCCACGAAGGCCCAGGCGTCGCGGGGATCCCGGCCCTTGAGAATGAGCTCGAAGCCCCGCACCATCGTGCCCGAGCTGTAGGCGTCGGCCACGACGCCGTCCTTGACCTCGACTTCGATGCGCAGGTGGCCCTCGATGCGGGTCACCGGGTCGATCACGATGCGGCTGGCCATGGGGGCCTCCTACGCTTCCTTCGCGTCCCGTTCCTGCTCGCCGATCACGCCGCTCTTGCGCGCGGCGGTGAGCCCGGCGTGCGCGACGATGCCGGCGGCCGTGACGGCCCCGGCCACGAGGCCCACCCGGTCGGCCGTGGACTCGATGCCGAACCCCGGCAGGTTGGTGAGGCGGCTGTAGAAGGGCCCGTTGTCCCAGAAGTTCTCTTCCGAGCAGCCGATGCAGCCGTGGCCGCTCCGGATCGGGAAGCTGACGCCGCCGTTCCACTGGGTGACGGCGCACGCGTTGTAGGTGGAGGGGCCGCGGCAGCCCATCTTGTAGAGGCAGTAGCCCTTGCGCGCGTTGCCGTCGTCCCACGACTCCACGAACAGCCCGGCGTCGTAGTTGGGGCGGCGGTAGCAGGTGTCGTGCACGCGGCGGGAATAGAACGCCAGCGGCCGGCCCACGCGGTCCAGCGACGGGATGGTCTCGAACGCCAGGAGGTGGACGACGGTGGCGGCCATCACCTCGCCGATGGGCGGGCAGCCGGGCACCTTGATGATCGGCTTGCCGGTGATGAGCTTGTGGATGGGCGTGGCGCCGGTGGGGTTCGGCTTCGCGGCCTGGATGCACCCGTTGGACGCGCAGCTGCCCCACGCCACGATGGCCTTCGCGCCCTCGGCCGCCTCGCGGCAGATGTCCAGGGCGGTCCGCCCGCCGATGCAGCAGTAGACGCCGCCGGCCTCGGTCGGGATCGAGCCCTCGACCAGCATCAGGTACTGGCCGTGGTACTTCTTCATCGTCTCGTGGAGGGCGGCCTCGGCCTGGTGGCCGGCCGCCGCCTGCAGCGTCTCGGTGTAGTCGAGCGAGATCTTGTCGAGGATCACGTCCGAGACGATGGGGTGCGACGAGCGGATGAACGACTCGCTGCAGCAGGTGCATTCCTGGAAGTGGAACCAGACCACGGGCAGCCGGGGCTTGGTTTCGAGGGCGTGGACCACCTGGCCCACCTGTGACGACTCGAGGCCGGCCGCCGCCGCCAGCCACGCGCAGAACTTGAGGAAGTCGCGCCGCGAGTGCCCGAGCAGGGCAGCGTGCTCCCAGATGGTGAGCGGCTTGCTCATGGGACCTCCCGTCGTGGTGGCGCAGCTCCGGACGCCGTGCGCACAGCTACGTCATCACTGGGGGTGCGCCGGAGCACAGCGCGTGCCATGGCGCCCGGCGCCAACTCGGCACATTCGGCCCCGGCGTCTGGCGCTGCCCGCGGACCGGACAGCGGATTTCCCCCGGCGGCGCCCCCGGAGAAGTCCGCGGCCGGCCGCGACGCCCGCGCCACCGCCGCGCGATGCCGGCCACCGTCCCCTCCTTTCCAGGCACACGTCGTGCACCCGGCCTCGGTAGCTGGCGCCTGGGCGCCGGCGAGGAGTGGGCATCATGTCTTCGAAGGTCTTTGCGGTGTGTATGGCGCTGGCCGTCGCCGGGTTCGGCACGCGGCTGGCCGGCCAGGCGCCCGTCAGGGAACCCATTCATCCGATCGCGCCGGCGGTCGTGAAGAACCCGGCGCTGGTCGAGCTCGGGAAGAAGCTCTACTTCGATCCCCGGCTGTCCCGGTCCGGCTTCATCAGCTGCAACTCGTGCCACAACCTGAGCATGGGCGGATCGGACAACCTCAAGACGTCGATCGGCCACAACTGGCAGAAGGGGCCGATCAACGCGCCGACCGTCCTGAACTCCAGCATGAACGTCGCCCAGTTCTGGGACGGCCGCGCGGCCACGCTGAAGGCGCAGGCCGGCGGGCCCATCGCCAACCCCGGCGAGATGGCCTTCACCCACGAACTGGCCGTGGAGGTGCTGACCACCATCCCCGGCTACGTCGGCGAGTTCACACAGGCGTTCGGGACCCGGGCGATCGACATCGACCGGGTCACCGAGGCCATCGCCGCGTTCGAGGAGACGCTGGTCACGCCGAACTCACGGTTCGACCGGTGGCTGGCCGGCAACCCCGCGGCGCTGACAGCCGACGAGCGCGCCGGCTACGAGATCTTCAAGGTCAGCGGCTGCACGGCCTGCCACAACGGGCCGGCGGCGGGCGGCGCGTCGTTCCGGAAGATGGGCGTCGTGGAGCCCTACAAGACGGACAACCCGGCCGAGGGCCGGAGCGCCGTGACCGGCAAGGACGCCGACCGCTTCAACTTCAAGGTGCCGACGCTGAGGAACGTCGAGCTGACGTATCCGTACTTCCACGACGGCGCGGCCGACACGCTGGGCGAGTCGGTGCAGATCATGGGGCGCATCCAGCTCGGACGGCACTACAGCGCCGACGAGACCGCGAAGGTGGTGGCGTTCCTGAAGACGCTGACGGGCGACCAGCCGCAGTTCACGCTGCCGCTCCTGCCGCCGTCGTCGGACCGCACGCCGCGGCCGGAGCCGTTCAGCAAGTAGGTGCCGCAGGGTGCCGGGCGGCGGTGGGAGGTGCCGCCCAGGCCAATCATCTCCGCCGGACGAAGGGATCACCCGTGCGACACCTCCGTCGACCGCTCAGTCTGTGGCGACGGGGTCGGCGAGGTCTTTCAGGTCCTCCACGTCCACGAACACCAGGGACTCGGAGTTGACGCAGTGCCGCTGGCCCGTCGGCCGCGGGCCGTCCGGGAAGACGTGGCCCAGGTGGCAGTCGCAGCGCGCGCACAGGATCTCCACGCGCGTCATGCCGTAGCTGCGATCCACCTCCGTCGCCACGTTCTCGTCGGCAATCGGCTGGAAGAAGCTCGGCCAGCCCGTGCCGGAGTCGAACTTGGCGGTGGAGGCGAAGAGCGGCAGGCCGCAGCACACGCATGCGTAGACGCCCTGGGCCTTGTTGTCGAGGAGCGTGCCGCAGAACGGCCGCTCGGTGCCGTGCCGCCGCGCCACCTGATACTGCTCGTCGGTCAACTGCGCGCGCCACTCGGCGTCGGACTTCTCCACTCTCGGGACGTCGATGGGGCCGACGAGCCGCCCGTCGGCGTCGAACACCTTCACGGAAACCTTGGAGGCCATGGGTCCTATGATGCCGTGCCCGCGCCGGAGGCGTCGCGATCACCTTCCGGTCCGGAGCCCGGTCGGCGCAGGAGACAATCCCGCGTGCCCGCTCCGCGTCTCCTGACGGC
>JBFWXO010000051.1:0-48215 GCA_050187355.1 Vicinamibacterales bacterium | reverse complement strand
GCTACCCCCGAGGGCCTCTGCAACGAGACGAAGCCGAAAATATGCAAAGCTCTTTGTAGTTGGCGTTTCGACTCGCACGACATCGGCGTACTTATCGATCAACAGGCCGATGAAGTCAGCTCGCGTGGTTCCGGTCGGCCTATTTCGAATATGCGGGTCGGCATAGTTCGACTATCCGCACTCCGCCCCCCGACCGGGGTCACTTCTCCGGGTCGACCGGTCGCTGCGGCTGCAGCGCGTCCAGCGGGCTTCGCACCCCTCGCCCACCGCGGTTGAGGACGTGGGTGTAGATCATCGTGGTACTCACGTCCCGGTGGCCGAGCAGTTCCTGGATGGTCCGGATGTCGTAGCCGGCCTCGAGCCGGTGCGTGGCGAACGAGTGCCGCAGCGAATGGCAGGTCGCCGTGCGGGACAGTTGCGCGTCCTGTGCGGCCCGCTTCACGGCCTTTTGCAGCACCGACTCGTGCAGGTGGTGCCGTCGAGGCCATCCGGTCTCGGGGTCGGTATAGAAGCGCGTCGCCGAGAACAGCCATTGCCACGCCCACTCGAATGGCGCCCGCGGGTACTTGCGGTGCAGCCGGTCCGGCAGCGACACCGTGCCTCGGCCGTCGGCCAGGTCCTGTTCGTGCATTCGCCGGCGCTCGCGCAGGTGACGCGCCAGCGGGGCGCGGAGCGCCACGGGCAGCATCGTGATCCGATCCTTCGACCCTTTGCCCTGGCGGACCTGGACTTCGCCGCGCTCGAGGTGCACGTCCTTCACCCGGAGCTCGACGCACTCCATCACTCGGAGTCCGCAGCCATACAGCATCGAGGCCATCAGCCACTCGACGCCGTGCAGGCGCGCCAGCAGTTGACCGACTTCCGCCCTCGAGAGGACGACGGGCAGACGTGCCGGGCGCCTGGCGCGCGCGATGTCGTGCAGGTCGCCGACCGGCACGCGCAGCACGAACTGATACAGGAACAGGACGGCTCCGAGGGCCTGGTTCTGGGTGGAGGCCGACACGCCGCGTTCGCTCAGGGCCGACACGAACCGGCTGACGTCGTCGGCGCCGAGCATCCGGGGGTTCCGCCAGCCATGGAAGCTGGCGAAGCGCCGCGCCCATCCCACATACGCCTCTTCGGTGCGGCGGCTGTAGTGACGCGATCGCAGGGCGTCGCGGAGCTGATCGAACAGGCGAGGCTCGCTGCTGGACACGCGCCCGGCGATGAGAAGCGCGTGCCAGCCGACGCATCCGTTCGCACGGTGCGAATGCGGCAAGGGGTCCGGCGGTCGGCGGACTGTTGAGGGCGGGCATCGGCAGAATTCGCCGCTTCCCGAGCGTGCGCGCGCTGCAGATCCTGCCGGCGCCGGCAAGAGCAGCCCACGTTCCCTCCGGGGCGCTGCGCCGCCGACGACGCCTCCCGGCTACCCGCGCCGCAGCACCACGTGCGTCGCGTGCGCCGTCGGCGTCTGCTCCACCACCGTGTAGCCGAGCGCGGGCAGGTCGAGGCCGGCGAACAGCGATTCGCCGCGACCGAGCAGCACCGGCGACACCGCCAGGTGGGCCTCGTCGACGAGCCTCCCGCGCAGGCCCTCGCGGATCGTGGAGACGCCGCCGCCGATGCGCACGTCCTTCCCATCCGCCGACGCGTGCGCGCGTGCAAGCGCCGCGGACAGACCGTCGGTCACGAAGTGGAAGACGGTGCCGCCCGCCATCGTGAACGACGCCCGTGGATGGTGCGTCAGCACGAACACGTCGCAGTGGTAGGGCGGCTCGTCGCCCCACCACCCCTTCCACGCGTCGTCGGGCCACGGGCCGCGAACGGGGCCGAACATGTTGCGGCCCATCACCCACGCGCCGACGTTCGCGAAGCCGCGCCTGGCGTGGCGGTCGTCCACGTCGGTGGATCCGCCCGGCTGGCCGAACATGCGGCGGAAGGTCTGCGTCTCGAAGGCCCAGCCGTGCAAGGCCTGGCCGCCGACGCCCATCGGATGCTCGAGGCTCTGGTCCGGACCGGCGCCGTAGCCGTCCAGCGAGACGCTGAAGCTCTCCACGCGCACCTTGCCGCTCATGGCCGCTCCCTCAACGTGGTTCCGTGCTGCCTGGCGCGTCGCGCCGGCTCCTCAAGGGCCGGGGCGCCGCCCCCATCCGTCGCCGCGAACGGTTACCGGCCCAGGTCCACGAACGCGATCGCATTCCAGTCGTTCATGGGGATCACGAGGCGGTTCCGCCTGGAGTCGTAGGTCATCGACGCCGCGCTCGGGATGCCCGACGCGATGACCTCGGCCGGCTGGCCCGGCCGGATGCGCGACACCGTGCCCTGGCGCACGCTCGAGACGTACTTCGTGCCGTCGGCCGTCACCACCACGCCGTCGTTGCCGGGATCCACGGCGTGCTCGGTGGCCAGCAGCGTCCCGTCGGGGCGGAACGTGAGGACGTCGTTCGATCCGATGTTCACCACCACCAGATTGCCCTGGCGGTCGAACGTGATGCCGTTCGGCATGCTGAGCGGCGCGCCGGAGACCAGGACGGAGGACGTGCCGTCGGCCGCGATCCGGTAGATCTTCCAGCTCGAGGCGTCCTGGGGCGTGCCCGTCACCGTGGCGTAGATGGTGCCGTCGGGCGCCACCTCCAGGTCGTTGAAGCGGCCCGCGCCGGCCACGGGAATGGCGCCCTTCGGTTCGCCCGTCTTCATGTCGAACCACCGGACCGTGTCGATGTCCACCACGTACAGCATCCCGCGCGCCACGTGGCTGCCCAGCGGATGGTTCAGCGTGAGGCCGTTGCGGTTCACGCCGATCCACTTCAGCGTGTGCACGCTGCCGTCGGGATTGATGAGCGACACGTAGCCGTCGTTCTGCACCATGTCCTGCGGCATGCCGGCGTTCACCGAGACGATGAGGTCCCGATCCGCGTCGTACGACAGGCTCTCGCTGAAGCGGAAGCTGCCGAACACCTTCACGTTCGGCGTCGTTTTCAGCGGCTCACCCGCCTGGAACGGCCGCGAGGGCGCGGGGGGCGTCTGGGCGATCGCGGCGGACGTGGCGGACGTGGCGGCAAGGAACACGAGGGCGGCGGACACGAATCGAACCATCGAAGGGACTCCTGGAACGCGCGCTCAGGACGAGCACGCTCGCTGAGAGTTCCATCTTAGTCCGGCCGTTCGTGAGCGCCGGGAAGGCCATGCCGGTTGCGCATCGCCCGGGTCGGTCGCCCCCGGCGTGCACGCCGATCCAGCCGGGCAAGCTCCAGCGTCTAGCCGGAGACCCCCGCGCTCGCGTCCTTGACGGGCCAGTAGATCTCGGTGCGCCACTCCGCCCGATCCGCGTGCGCCGCCGGATCGGTGAGATACGACTCCCACGGCGCGCCCGCCGGCGCCAGGCCATGCTCCGCCATCCAGCGCTCCATGGCCGCGTACGTCTCCTGGAGTTCGTCGTAGGGGCCGGCGTGCAGTCCCGTCACCACCGCACCGCCCGGAAGCTGGCCGGCCTCCACGTCGTCCCGGCCCTCGGCGGCGGCCGCCAGCGGCGCACCGGCCTCGATCGTCATCACGCCTGGCCCGACGCTGGTGTACCGCACGAACGGTGGCCCGGCCATCGCGTGGCCTGCCGACTGCGCGTAGCCGAAGCTCTTCCCGAGCCCCTGGCCGATGGCCTGTGCCAGCTCGCCGCGGGGCGTGGAGAGTCTGACGAACAGGACGGGCTGCGGCGCGATCGTGCGCCGCTCGATGGACAGCGTCGGCATGGTGGCACTCCGGACGGTGAAACGCGGCAGTCTGGCTTCGTGACGGTGCGTCGAGCTCCGTGAACTCCCCGCTCCCTACTGGCTCGCCATCACCGGCCCCTGCTTCAGGTGGCGATCGAAGAACTCTTCGGCCCGGCGCCAGGCGTCGCGCAGGATGTGCGCGCGGCGGAAGAAGTGGATCTCGCCCGGATACACGCCCATCTCGAACGGCTTGCCCAGCTTCAGCAGCACGTCGATGACGCGCAGCGAGTCCCGGAACTGGACGTTCCGGTCGTTGGTGCCGTGCAGCACCATCAGCGGACGCTGCAGCCGCTCCATGAAGTTGATGGGCGCCGACAGGCGGTAGATCTCGGGGTTCTCCACCGGCGTGCCCAGGCGCGGCGTGGTGTAGCCGGCCCCGTAGGTGGCCCAGTCCACCACGCCGGCCACGTCGATGCCGCAGCGCCACAGCGTGGGGTCGGTGTTCAGCGCCTGCAGCGTCAGGAAGCCGCCGTAGCTCAGGCCCCACACGCCGATGCGGTCGGGGTCCACGTACGGCAGCGTCTTCAGGTAGTCCGCGCCGGCGGCCACGTCCGCCGTGTCCTTCACGCCCAGGCCCATGTGCACGCCGGTGGCCCAGTCGCGGCTGTAGCCGGAGCTGCCGCGGTAGTCCGGCGTGAGCACGACGTAGCCCTGCTGCACCAGGTACTGGGTGACGGAGTAGTACATCCGGTAGGCGCCCGGGTGCCAGCCGAGGAAGTTCTGATCCGACCCGGAGCCATGAATCCACACGATGGCCGGGTGCTTGCGCGACTTGTCGAGGCCCTTGGGCAGCATGAGCGTGGCGGGCACGGGCTGGCGATCGAGGCGGCTGGGAAAGGCCACCGCCGAGGGGGCGACCAGGTCCGCCACGTTCAGGCCGGCCGGCATCGAGTCGCTCAGGCGCACGGGCGTGGCCCCGGCCGTGAGCTCCACGGCATAGAGGTCCAGCGAATGCTCGACGGCCGATCGCTGGTAGACCAGGGAGCCCCCGTCCGGCGACACCTGCGGATCCAGCTGCACGCCGTGCGCGGTCACGATCGGCTCGCTCCGGCCCGTGGCCACGTCCACCACGTCCACGAAGCGCTCCATCTGGTTCCCGGGTGCGCTGTGGTGGTACGCAATCCGCCGGCTGTCGGGCGACCAGCTCCCGAGGCCCACGCCGAAGGCGCCGGAGGTGAGCGGCCTGGCCTGCGCCTCCGACGTCGCGTCGAGCGGGATCGCATAGAGGTGGATCCAGCCGGTACGGTCGCTCACGAACGCCAGGGTCCGGCCGTCGGGCGAGACGAGCAGTTTCGAATCACGGCCCGTGGGCGACCACCAGCGGTCGTCGTGGTCGCGCCACAGCACTCGCGGCGGCCCGCCCACCCGCGCCGTCTTGATCTCGCGCGTCTTGCCGTCGGGCGACAGTTCCTGGTACACCACGCCGCCGTCGCCCGCGAACTGCAGGTTGCTGACGGCGCCGACCGTGGGGATCCACCACACGTCGCCGCCCTGGGCCGCCACCACGCCCACGCGGCGCTCCAGCGTCACGTTCTCCATCGAACGCACCATGGGTCCGTTCCACGGCAGGTCCTCGGGCATGAGGCCGCCGCGCGTGGCCGTGAAGGCCAGCCATCGCCCGTCGTGCGAGAAGACGGGGACGCCGGGCGAGGGCCCCCCGTCCGGGAGGTTGGTGATTCGCCGCTGGGTCTTCGCGCCCACCGACGCGAGCCAGATCTGGCCGCCGCGAAGGAACGCGATCTGCGCGCGGTCCGGCGACAGGGCGAACCGCCCCGCGTCGGCCAGTCCGCCCCCGACCCGCGCCGGCGCCGGCCGGTCCGGCCCCGCCGCGACGCGCCACAACTGGCCGTCCTTGGCGAACCAGATCTCGTCGTTCGACACCCACTCGAAAGCGCCGATGTCCGAGACGAGGAGCTGCGGGTCCACGGCGAAGTCGGTGAGCGCGGCGGGCGTGCCGCCCGGCGTGACCACGAACAGGTCCTGCTTGCCGGCCGCGTCCCACAGGAACGCCACGCGCCGCCCGTCCGGCGACCACGAGGGGTTGGTCGGGTACTTGATGTCGGCGATCCGCTCTATGGTGATGCTGCCGCGCGCGGGCTCGGCGTGCAGATCGACGGCCAGGCCCACCGCCACGAGCCCACACAGCACACAGGCGCTTCGGACCACGTCGCCCTCCCGGGGAAAGTGCGATGCTACCCGGAAGCGTCGTGCGCTGCCCAGACGAACCGTCCGGGCGGCCGCGGTGACGGAAGGCGGTGTGGACGCGTCGCGTCTTACGGAAATTTCAGACCCGCCGATCGCCGCCGTCGCTAACATGTCACGCCTGCCACCGGCGATCGCGCCGTGTCCGAAACGCCCCCGTGGACCCGGCCTGCGCCGGCGCCACGGCGCCGGGGTGACGGGCCTGGGGCGGAGGCGCACGAGAAGGGGGAAAGCGATGACGGTCCACGGACGGCGCGAGCGGACGCTCGCAGGTCTGCTGGTCCTGGGCATGACGCTCACGGGCACGCCGGCCGCCGCGCAGGCGCCGGCGGGCGGCCCCACCACGCCCCTCGCCGGTCCGCCGGCCGCGACGGCTCCCACGTGGAGCGCCCTCTGGCGGGAGGTCGGGTCGGACTTCCGGCGCGTGCTCTCGGGCGAGACCGCGGTCATTCTCGGCGTGGCCGGCGGCCTCAGCGCGGCGGCCCATCCCCTTGACGAGCACGTCACGGCGCGGGCCGGGGCGTCGACCACGCTCGACCGGACGCTCGCGGCAGGCGCTGTCGGCGGGGGCGGCCTCGTGCAGGCCGGCGGAGCCATGGCCACCTATGTACTGGGGCGCGCGCTGGACCGGCCGCGCCTGGCCGGGACCGGCGCCGATCTGGTCGGCGCGCAGATTGTCGCGACGGCCATCACCCACGGCATCAAGGTCTCGGTCCAGCGGCGGCGCCCGGACGGCGGGCGCTTCTCGTTTCCCTCCGGTCACACCGCGTCCACCGTGGCGACGGCGGCCGTCCTCCAGCGGCACTACGGCTGGAAGGCCGGCCTGCCCGCCTTCGCCTTCGGCGCCTACGTGGCCGGGTCGCGGCTGCAGGACCGGCGGCACTATCTCAGCGACGTCCTGTTCGGCGCGGGCATCGGCCTGGTGTCCGGCCGATCGGCGCGGATCGGGCACGGACGCGGGGCCGGCAGTGTGAGTCCGATGGCCGTGCCCGGCGGCATCGGCGTGGTGTTCACGAGCGGCGGGGCATCGTGAGCGTTGGCCGGCCCCCGGCGCGTGCGGCCGGGGCGGTGCTCGCGCTGGGCCTCGCGCTCCCGGCGGCGGCCGTCGCGCAGCCGGCGCCGGCCGCGCCCGTGGCCGCCCTGACGCTCGACGCCGCACTCGACCAGGCGGCCAGGACCAACCAGTCGGTCGAGGCCGCGCGGCGCCGCCTGACGGCCGCGGGTCTCGCCGTGGCCGTCGCCCGCCAGCGTCCGAATCCGGAAGCGCGGGTCGAGTTCGAGCGCGAGACCCCCACGCAGGCCTTCTCGCTCGGCCTGCCGGTCGAGATGGGCGGCAAGCGTGGCCGGCGCGTGGCGCTCGGCGAGGCCGGCGTTGCCGTCAGCGACACCGCCCTGGCGGTGGCCGCGCTCGACATCCGCCGCCTGGTGCGCCAGGCCTACTTCGACGTGGCGGCGGCCGACGCGAGAAAGGCCCTGCTGGAGGAGCTGCTCGGGCTGGCCGGCCGCGCGACCGAGGCGGCCCGCCAGCGCTTCGAGGCCGGCAGCGCGCCGCGCCTGGAAGTCCTCCAGGCCGAGCTCGCCCGCGCCGACGCCGTGAACCAGGCGACGGCGGCCGACGGCGCGGCGGCGGCCGCACGCGCGCGCCTCAACGCGCTGCTGGCGCAGCCGCCGGGCACGCCGCTCACGCTCGCCACGCCCATCGATCATCTGGTGGCGATCCCCCTCCCCGCGGCCGACGTCACCGCGGCCCCCGGCGCCGACCTCGTCCTGCTGGATCGCCTCGTCGCCGAGCAGCGTGCCCGCGTGGCGCTCACCTCGGCCCTCGGCGTGCCCGACCTCACGCCCGAAGCCACGCTCACGCGCGGCGCCGAGCCCGAGTTCTCCACCGGCTGGCGGGTGGCGCTGGGCGTGAACGTGCCCCTCTTCACCACGCGCCGGCCCGCCGTCCGCGTGGAGGAGTCCACGCTCTCGGCGCTCGAAGCCGAACGCGAGGCCCTGGCGGCGCGCGTCGCCGGCGACGTCGCGTCGGCGCGGGCGCTCGCCGACGCGCTGAGCCAGCAGTACCGGCGCTACCAGGCCGACATCCTGCCGCAGGCCCTCGAGGTCGAGCGCCTCGCCGAGGAGTCGTATCGGCTCGGCCGCACGGGTCTGGCCGCCTACCTCCAGGCGCTCCAAGCCACGCGCGACCTGCGGCTCCGGATGCTGCAGGTGGGCGCGGACTTCCAGACCGCGCTCGGCGACCTGGAACGTGCCCTCGGGAGACCCCTGCCATGAACGCGCGCGCCGGTACGGCCCTGCTCCTCCTGTTCGCCGCCGCGGGCGTGCCCGCCTGTTCGGACGAGGCGCCCGAAGAGGTCGCGACCGAGGCCGTGGTGCCCGTGGAGACGGCCGCCGCGGTGGTAGGAGACATCCAGGCCGCCGTGCGGGCCACGGGCCTCGTCACGCCCGCGCCCGGCGCCGAGCTCCTGGTGGTGGCGCCCGAGCCGGCGCGCATCGCGGAACTGCCGAAGGCCGAGGGCGACCGGGTGGCGAAGGGCGACCTGCTGGTCCGCTTCGAAGTGCCGTCCACCAGCGCCGAGGTGGCCCGCCAGCAGGCCGACATCGCGCGAGCCGAGGCCCAGATCGCCAACGCCCGGGCGACCCAGACGCGCGCGCGGGATCTCTTCGAGCGCGGCGTGGCCGCGCGCAAGGAAGTGGAGGACGCCGACCGCGACGCGGCGGACGCCGACGCCGCGCTGGCGCAGGCCAGGGCCGGCCTCGCGGCCGCCCAGGTGGCGGCGGATCGCGTCACGGTGCGGGCGCCGTTTGCGGGCATCGTCGCCCGCCGCCTGCACAACCCCGGGGACGTGGTGGAAGCGGCGACGTCCGATCCGGTGCTCCGCCTCGTCGACCCGGCGCGCCTCGAAGTCGTGGCGTCGCTGGCGGTGGGCGACGTGGGGCGCGTGGCGCCAGGGGCGCACGCGCGGCTGGTGTCGCCGGACGGGTTCGCGCTGCGGCTGGTGTCACACCCGGCGGCCGTCGATCCGGCCACCGGCGCGGTGCCGGTGCGCCTGGCGTTCAGCCGTCCTCCCGAGACCCTGGCCGTGGGCACGCCCGTCCAGGTGTCGATCGAGGCCGAGACCCGGCAGGGCGTCGTGCTCGTCCCCGTCGCCGCCGTCGTGCGCGAGGGCCAGGACACGTTCGTGTTCGTGGTGACCGGGGACAAGGCCGTGCGGACGCCAGTGACGCTCGGCGTGAGCGACGGGGCCCGCGTCGAGATCGCCTCGGGCGTCACGGCGGGCGACCGCGTGATCGTCAGCGGCCAGGCCGGGCTCCCCGACGGCGCGGCGGTCACCGTGGGAGCCCCGACGCCGTGAGCGTCGCCGCCGTGCTGCTGCGCCACGGGAGGGCGACCGCGCTCGTCGCGGTGGCCCTCGTCGTGGCGGGCGCCCTGGCCGCCCGGGCGCTGCCGAGCAGCATCTACCCGCCGCTGGAGTTCCCGCGCATCGTCGTGATCGCCAAGAGCGGCACGCTGCCGGCGCAGTCGATGACGCTCACCGTGACCCGGCCGATCGAGCAGGCGGTGATGGAAGTGCCGGGGATCCGCCGCGTGCGCTCCCGGACGATCCGCGGCGCCACCGAGATCTCGGGGCAGTTCGATCCGGCCACCGACATGGTGGTGGCGCTGCAGCAGGTGCAGAACCGGGTCGCCGAGATCCGGGGCGAGCTGCCCGACGACGCCACGCTCCTCGTGGAGCGCCTCACGCCGGCCGTCTTCCCGGTGTTCATCCTGAGCATGACGGGCGACGTGTCCACGGCCGACCTGAACGATCAGGCGACCTACGTGCTGAAGCCCGAGCTGGCGCGGGTCCCCGGCGCCGGCCAGATCGAGGTGCTCGCGAGCGACACGCGCGAGGTGGAAGTGGTGCTCGATCCGGCCCGGCTCACGGCGGCGCGGCTCACGGTCACCGACGTCGCCGAGGCGCTCCGGAAGCAGAACCTCGTCCGGCCGGTGGGCCGGTTCGAGGAGTCGGGACTGCAGCACCTGGCGCTGGCGTCGGGACTCTGGCAGTCGCCGGCCGACATCGCCGCGGCGCCCGTGGTGGTGCAGGGCGGCACCACGCTCCGGGTCGCGGATCTCGGCCAGGTGGTGCCGGGCGCGCCGGACCGCACGCTGCTCGTCACCGGCAACGGGCGGGACGCGGTGTCGATCAGCATCTCGCAGCAGATCGGCGCCAACATCCTCGCCGTGAAGGCCGGGGTGGACGCCGCGCTGGCCGGCGTGGCCCGGGCGCTCCCGGCCGGCATCCGCATCACGAAGGTCTACGACCTGGCCGAGTTCGTCAGCGCCTCGATCGCCAACGTCCGCGACGCGATCCTGATTGGCGGCGCGCTGGCGATCGTCGTGCTGCTGGTGTTCCTGCGCGACGCGCGGCTGACGGCGATCGCCGCCCTCACACTGCCCCTCGCCATCCTGCCCACGTTCGCCGTCATGCGCGTGTTCGGCGGCTCGATCAACCTGATGTCGATGGGCGGCCTGGCCATCGCCATCGGCCTCGTGATCGACGACGCGGTGGTCGTGGTCGAGAACATCCACCGCCGGGCCGCCCGCGGCGAGGGCGCCGTGGCCGACGCGGTCGCCGAGCTCATGCGGCCCCTCGTCAGCTCCACCCTCACGACCGTGGTCGTCTTCGCGCCGCTGGGGCTGCTGTCGGGGGTCGTCGGCCAGTTCTTCCAGGCGCTGTCGCTCTCGTTGTCCGTGGCCGTGCTCGTGTCGCTGGGCCTGTCGGTGAGCGTCGTGCCGCTCCTGGCGCGCCGCGCGATCGGCGGGCGGGCGCGACAGGGGTCCGGCGATGGCGCCGCCGGGGGCAGCCTCGAGCGCCTGGCGGACGATCCCCCGGCCGGCAGGCTCGAGCGCGTCTACTCGCGCGGCCTCCACGCCATCGTGGCGCAGCCGCTCCTGGCCATCGCCGTCACCGTGGCGCTCGCGGCCCTCAGCGCGGGCCTGTTCTACACGATCGGCACCGGGTTCCTCCCCCCGGCCGACGAAGGCGGATTCGTCGTGGACTACCTCACGCCCGCCGGGAGCGCGCTGGGCGAGACGGATCGCCAGGTCCGGGCGATGGAGGCCGTCATCGCGGCGACGCCCGAGGTGGCGGCGTACTCGAGGCGCACCGGTTCGGAGCTGGGCCTCTTCGCCACGGCCCAGAACACGGGCGACATCCTCGTCCGCCTCAAGCCGCGCGGCGAGCGCGACGCCAGCTCGGAGGACGTGATCGCGGAGCTGCGGCCGAAGCTGCAGGCCGTGGCGCCGCTGGCCGAGATCGAGTTCGTCCAGCTGCTGCAGGACATGCTCGGCGACCTGGAAGGCAGCCCCACGCCCATCGAGGTGAAGATCTTCGGCGACGACACCGCGGTCCTCGAATCGCTGGCCGCGCCGGTCGAGGAGCTCCTACAGGCGATCGACGGGGTGGTCGACGTGGTCGGGATGCAGCGAGGCAATCCCGAGCTCACCTGGACCATCGATCCGGCGGCCGCCGGACGCCTGGGCCTCACCGTGGACGACGTGTCGTCGCAGATGTCGGCGGCGTGGCTGGGCGAGGTCGCCACCGATCTCCGCCTGCTCGATCGGCGCGTGCCCGTCAGGGTGCGGCTGCCGGATGCCGTGCGCTTCGACGTGGCCGGGCTGGGCGACACCCTGCTGCGCACGCCAGGCGGCGCGCTCGTGCCGGTGTCGCGCGTGGCCCGGCCGGCACGCTCCAACGGCCAGGCGGAGCTCTTGCGCGAGAACCTCCGCGGCATGGCCCTCGTCAGCGCCCGGCTGGAGGGCCGGGACCTCGGGGGCGCGGTCGAGGAGATCCGGGGCGCGCTCGACGCCCGCCAGTGGCCGGTCGGCTACACCTATGAAATCGGCGGACAGTACGAATCGCAGCGCACGGCCTTCCGCGAGCTGCTGGCCGTGTTCGGCATCGCGGCCGTGCTCGTCTTCGCCATTCTCGTGGTTCACTTCCAGGCCTGGACGCCGGCGCTCCTCATCCTGCTGGCGGCGCCGCTGTCGCTCGGCGGCGCCCTGGCCCTGCTGGTCGTGACGGGCGCGGATCTCAACGTCTCGTCGGCGATGGGCCTCATCCTGCTCGTGGGGCTGGTCGTGAAGAACGGCATCATGCTGCTCGACGTCTCCGAGCGGCGGCATGCCGGCGGCGAGCCGTTCGCGGTGGCCATCGAGCACGCCGGGCGCGTGCGGCTCCGGCCCATCCTGATGACTACCCTGTGCACGCTCTTCGGCCTGCTGCCGCTGGCGCTCGGCCTGGGGCCCGGCGCCGACCTGCAGAAGCCGCTCGCGCTGGCCGTCATCGGCGGCCTGGCGCTGTCGACGCCTGTCACGCTATTGGCCGTGCCCGGCCTGTACGCCGTCCTCACCAGGAGATCCCGTCCGTCCGCGTCGCCGTCGTAGCCGGTCGTTCCGTCCGTCCAGGAAAGAAGGGCCTCATGCGTCGCCTGCTCACGCTCGTCACGCTCGTCGCGGCCGGCGGCATCGCCGCGCACGCCGCCGCCTCGTACCATCTGGTCAAGACGATCCCGATCGGCGGCGAGGGCGGCTGGGACTACATCAGCGTCGATTCGGCCGCCCATCGCCTGTACGTATCGCATGCCACGAAGGTGGTCGTCGTGGACATCGATGCGGGGACGATCGTCGGCGAGATTCGGGACACCGCCGGCGTGCACGGCTTCGCCGTGGCGCCCGATCTCGGGCGGGGCTTCTCGAGCAACGGCCGCGCCAACACCTCGACGATCGTGGACCTGAAGACGCTCGAGGCCATCGGGTCGGTGCCGACGGGCGGCAACCCCGACGCCATCTACTACGAGCCCACGAAGCAAGAGGTCTACACGATGAACGGCACCGGCAGGTCGGCGACGGTGTTCGCGGGCGCCACCGGGGCCGTGGTAGCCACCATCCCGCTCGGCGGCAAGCCGGAAGCCGTCGTCCAGGACGTGCCGTCGCGTCGGCTCTTCGTGAATCTCGAGGACACGGGCGCCATCGGCGTCATCGACGTCGCGACGCACACGCTGGCCGCCACCTGGCCGCTGGCCGATTGCGACGAGCCCACGGGCCTCGGCTACGACCCGAAGCGCCACCGGCTATTCAGCGCCTGTGCGAACAGGGTCATGGTGGTCACCGACAGCACGAACGGCGCGGCCGTCACCTCGATTCCGATCGGCGCCGGCGCCGACGGGGGGACGTTCGATCCGGCCACGGGGCTGGCCTTCGCCTCGAACGGCGGCGACGGCACGGTGACCATCGCCCACCTCGACACGCCGAACACGCTGACCGTGGTGCAGACGCTGAAGACCGCGATCTCCGGCCGGACGATGGTGCTCGACCCAGCGACGCATATGATTTACGTGCCGGCGGCCGACACGACGCCGAATCCCGCGCGTCAGAACCGGCCGATGCCCGTGCCCGGCACGTTCAAGGTGCTGATGTTCGGCATGTCGTAATTCCCGGGGACCACCTGCGCCGGGTGGTACCGATTCACGATCAGGAGGCTTGCGGTGCGGACTCATCCACCGATTCCCGTGCGCTGGCTGCTCACGTCCGCGGCGGCCGCCCTGCTGGCGGTCGTGGCGCACGGCGCCGCCGGTCCCGCCGCCACGGCAGGCACGGCCCAGCCGGCCCCGGCGGGCACGGCCGCCTACGTGGGCTCGGCCGCCTGCGCGACGTGTCACCGCACGATCTACGACCGCTGGGCGAAGACGCGGATGGCCAACGTGGTCAGGGATCCGAAGGTGCACCCCGACGCGATCATCCCCGACCTGTCGGTCCCGAACCCGCTCGTCACCTTCACCCGCGATCAGATTGCGTTCACGTACGGCAGCAAGTGGAAGCAGCGGTACTTCACCCGGATCGGTGAAGACTATTACCCGTTCCCGGCGCAGTGGGACGTGGTCAACAAGGTCTGGCGCCCCTACGTGGCGCAGCCGAACACCGAATGGTGGCTGCCGCACTACTCGCCCGAGACGATCAAGCGGCCCACGGGGCCGCTCTGCGACGGGTGTCACTCGGTCAACTACGACATCAGGACGAAGACCGTCACGGAGTGGAACGTCGGCTGCGAGAAGTGCCACGGCCCGGGCGGGAACCACGTGAAGGCGCCCAGCAAGACGTCGGTGGTCAACCCGGCCCGCCTCGACACGGTGCAGGCCGTGGATGTCTGCGTCCAGTGCCACTCGCAGGGCAAGCCGCTCGTGAATCCGCAGGCCGGCGCGTACTACGACTGGCCCGTCGGCTTCCGCGTCGGCCAGGACCTGAAGGACTTCTGGGAACTGGAAGAGCACACGCTCGGCGAGACCACCTTCACGCACTTCGGCGACGGCACGTCGCACAAGAACCGGATGCAGGGCAACGACTTCGCGCAGAGCCTGATGTACACGCGCGGCGTGACCTGCGCGGCCTGCCACGACGTCCACGGCACGGCCTACAACGCCGACCTCCGCCAGCCGGCGCAGCAGCTGTGCCTCACGTGCCACGGCCCGAAATCGCCCAGCGGCCCGCATGCGGCGTCGGTGGAGGCGCACACGCACCACGCCGCCACGAGCGCCGGCAGCGAGTGCATCGCCTGCCACATGCCGAAGACGTCAGGCACGATCGCGAACGTCAGCGTGCGCAGCCACACGTTCCGCTTCATTACGCCCGGCCTCACCGACACGATGAAGGTCCCGAACCCCTGCCTGGCCTGCCACGCCGACAAGGACACGGCCTGGGTGCGCACCTCGCTGCGTGCCTGGGGCGTGTCGCCGTGGAGAGCTCAATAGCGCCGGGGATTGGTGCCCTACGGACGTAGGGACCGGGGACCAGGGATCAGGGGGTCAGGACATCACGCGTTCGCGCGGCGACGCGGCCTGTCCTGACTCGCGACGCATTTTGCAGCGTGACACCCGGTCCCTGATCCCCGGCCCCCAGTCCCTACTGCGTGAGTTCCCACGCGTCAGCGCTTTTCCACGCGCGCGAGCCTGATGTAGTCCAGGCGCGGGAAGTTCTTCCGGAGATACCCGTTGCCCTGCTCGAACAAGGGGTCCTGGCGGCCGGCGCGGATGCCGCCGAGCGCGGTTTCGCCGTAACCGTTGTACAGCCGCTCCACCACGTCCCAGCCCTCGACGACCCGGCCGAACGGGACGAAGGGCTCCTTGTCATGGGCCAGGTGGTTGTCCACCAGGTTGATGAACACCTGGGTCGTGCGGCCATCGGGCACGGCGAAGGCGAACGCCACGGTCCCCTGCACGTTGGATTCGCGGAAGGGATCGTCGGGTATGGTGCGATGCCGCCAGGCCTGGGCGACGGCCGGTGTGCCGCTGATGCCGAACTGCGCCCACTTGCCGGCCACGACGCGGAAGAGCGCCGAGTCGTCGTAGTAGCCGGACGTCACGAGCGTGTAGAAGCGGTCGGCGCCCCGCGGCGCCCACGCCCGCGTGCAGTCGATCACGATGTCGCCCCTGGTTGTGGTGAGACGCACGCGAAACCGTTCGGGCGCGCGGACATCCTCGCGCGGCATCGACGGAGGGTCCTGCGCCGCGGCGCCGTTCAAGCCGCGCACGAGGGGCCATCCCAGAGGAGCGGTGATGAAGGTGCGCCTTTTCATCTGTAATTACCGCGTAGGGATCAGGGACCAGGGATCAGGGACCAGGGATCAGGGACCAGGGATCAGGGGCCGGGATGACGACAATCTACAGGGCGGCAGCCTGGCAGTGTGACAGCGCCCCAGTCCCCGGTCCCCGGTCCCCAGTCCCTCGTCGATTCCCCTACTGGCACGCGCCGTCGTACTGCCATCGCGGCGCTCCGTGGTCCAGGAATTCGGCGGTCTCGACGGGCCCCGGCCGGGTGCGCATCCACCGCGTGACCAGGTCGCGCACGAGAGGGGTCGTTTCGAGGGTCGCATCGTCGGCCAAGGCCTGGCGCATGGCGTCCCGGCCCGCGAGGTAGTCGGAGACCACCACCCGCAACTGGTCGGTGTCGCGGATGGGCGCCCCGGTATCGCGCGTGACCGCCACCGTCGGGGCGCCGGCCTCGCACGTCACGCGCACGCGCAGACCCGACAGGCCGAGCGTCCGCGCCCACCAGCGCGGGCGGCGCAGGTGATTGGCCAGGACCTTCTGCAGGTCCAGGCCAGACAGCCGTCGCAGGACGACGCGGTTGTCGAACGGGAAGGCGTCGTAGAGGCCGCCCAGGGTGGCGGGACCGGCAGGCAGGCCCAGACGAAGCCCGCCTGGCCCAGTGCCGTAGGTGATGGCGGCATCGGCGCCCGTAATCGCCCGGCGCATCGCGTCGGCGAAGAGGTTGCCGAGCGCCGACTCGGCTTCCGGCGCGCCGCGCTCGATCGGGCCGTCGAACACGGGGCCGAACGACGTGGCTCGCAGGGCGGCGACCCGCGCCAGCGCGGGCGCCATGGCCCGCGCCACGTTCGCGTCGGCCTCCACCGGTCGTTCCTCGTAGCGCGCGGGCGTCCCGTCGGCCGCGCATCGTCCCTGGGCGTCGACGCGGCCGCAGATGTCCTGGGGCGGGTGGATTCGCGCGGCCGTCACCGTACCCGCGGCCCGGTTCACGGTCAGGTCCACGCGGGCGAAGGCCCGGCCCACCGAGTACGCCTGCGCGATGGCAATGCCGTTCACCTCGTGCGCCACCGCGCCGTGCGTGTGCCCGGCCATCACCACGTCCACGAGCCCGCGCGGCAGGCGCCGGGCCACGTCGAAGATCTCGGACCACTCGTCGCACGACGTGAGATCGGCGGGCGCCGCGAAGGCCGTGCACTCGCCGCCGGCATGGGAGACGACCACCACCACCTGGGCGCCGCGCGCCCGCAGGGCCTCGGCTTCCCGCTGGACCGCGGCGACGAGCGGCGTCGTCTGGAGGCCGCCGACGTTGGCGGCCAGCGTCATGCTGAGCGCCTCGTAGGTCATGACGCCCACCAGGCCCACGCGGACGCCCGCGGCTTCCACCATCGCCGACGGCGTCACGTTCGGCCATGCCGCCGGCGCGCCGTCCTCGAGCAGGTTCGCGGCCAGCAGCGGGTAGCGCGCCTGCGCCGCCCGCGCCTTCAGCGCGCCGCGGGGATCGCCGCGCGGCGTGTCGAGCGCGTCGGCGGTGTCCACGGCGCCGAACTCGAAGTCGTGGTTGCCGATCGCGGCCGCCGTATAGCCGAGCGCGTTGTAGGCGTCCACCACCACCGCGCCCTCGGAGAGATTCGACTCGGTGCCCCCCTGGAACGTGTCGCCGGAGTCGACGAGCAGCACCGCGCCGCCGTCGGCGGCGCGCGCGGCCCGGAGGTTGGCCACGTAGCCGCCGAACATGGCCAGGCCGCCGCGGCCGTCGACGGGCCGCAGGCGGCCATGGAGATCGGTGGTCCCGACGATCGAGAGCGTGACGGGGGGCGGCGGGACGGCGCGCGAGGAGGCGAGGAAGGCGACGGCGGCCAGCGTCAGGACGGCGCCGGCCTGGCCGAGTCTGGCGGGACGAAGCGGGGGAACGGGAAGGCGCATCGGCGAGCCGTCATCAGGATAGGCCGATGACGGCGCCGATGCGCCTGGTGTGTGACGAACTACGAGTCGGCGCGAGGGATGGCCACGAAGCTGTCCACGCCGCGGCGCGTCACCAGCAGGATCGTCGGGCGGTCGTGCTGGGTGCCGAGGGCCGAGCGAAGGGCGGCCACCGAGTCCACCTGCTTGCCGTTCACCGACTTGATGAGGTCTCCCGAACGCACCCCGGCGGCGGCGGCGCGGCCCTCGGGGTCCACCCCGGTCACGACCAGGCCGTCGGCCGTGCGCGGGAGGTCCAGCTGCTCGGCCAGCCGGGGCGTCACCGGCGTCAGCGCCAGCCCCAGGCGGGTGTCGTCGTGGCCCTCGCCCCCGGCGGGCTCGTTGTCCGCCATCTCGGTGCGCTCGCGCTCGACGAGCGTCGCCTTCACCGTCTGATCCTTGCCGTCACGCCGGATGTCGAGGGTCACCTCGGTGCCCGGCGTGGTGCCGGCAATCTGGTTCCGGAGCGCGTTGGAGTCGCTGACCGGGCGGCCGTCGAGCGCCGTCACGATGTCGCCCTGCTTCAGGCCGGCCTTGGCGGCCGGGCTGCCGGGCTCCACGTCGCTCACGACCGCGCCGCGCGCGTCGGGCACGCCGAAGCCGGCGGCGAGCTCGGGCGTGAGGGGCTGGACGACGACGCCGAGCTTCGAGCGGTGCACGACCTTGTCCTTCACGAGCTGGTCGCTGACCGCGCGCGCCATCGACGACGGAATGGCGAAGCCGAGGCCGATGTTCCCGCCCGAGGGCGACACGATCTGGGCGTTGATGCCCACGAGCTCGCCCTTCAGGTTCACGAGGGCGCCGCCCGAGTTGCCCTGGTTGATCGGCGCGTCGGTCTGCAGGAAGTCCTCGTAGGACCCGTCGCTGATCCCCGTGGCGCGGCCCTTCGCGCTCACGATGCCCATGGTCACCGTCTGGCCCACGCCCAGCGGGTTGCCGAACGCGAGCACGACGTCGCCCACCTTGACCTGCTCGGAATCACCGAACGGCACCGTGGGCAGGTTGCTGGCCGTCACCTTCACGACGGCCAGGTCGCTCGGCTGGTCGCTGCCGACCAGCGTGCCCGTGAACGAGCGGCCGTCGGCCGTGTCGACGCGGATCGAGTTGGCGTGGTCGATCACGTGATGGTTCGTCAGGATCAGGCCGTCGGGCCGGATGATGACGCCGGATCCGAGCGCGTCGGCGCGGCCGCGCGGCGCCGGGCCGTCCTGGCCGAAGAAGTCGCGAAACGGCGCGGGCAGCGACGTCGGCATCGCCTCCACGGTCTTCTCGACGCGGATGGTGACGACGGCCGGCGCCACCTTGTCCACGATGGGGCTGTAGGACGAGGTCGGCGACGGCACGACGAGCGGTGCGGTCACGGCCGGCGGGGTGGCCGGCGCGGGCGTCGAAGGCGGCGACGCCACGATGTGCGAAACGCCGAGGGCGAACACGCCCGCGGCAACGCCAAGAACGGCGAAGCGAGCGACAGCCGCGGCGGGCCGTCGGTCGCGAGTGTCGGATCCAGTCATGGTCGGCATCTCCCCGGCGCGGTGTTCGATGTGCGCCGTCACTCGATAGGACGTCCGGGCGGCTGGCTTTGCCCTTTCGAGGGAATGACAGATGTGACAGGGCCCCGGACGCGCGGCCGATCGGAGCGCCGCGGGCGGGAGGCGCTGCTAGGCCGCGGCGGGCGGGCCGCTCGGCGCCAGGGGCAGCACGACCGAGAACTCGCTGCCGTGGCCGGGCGTGGAGGTGACCCCCACGGTGCCGCCGTGCGCCTCGACGATGGCCTTGACGAGCGATAGCCCCAGGCCGAGTCCGCGCGTCGAGCGGCTCGCGTCGGCGCGGTAGAGCCGGTCCCAGACGTGGGCCACGTCGGCGGGGCCGATGCCGATGCCCGTGTCGCGCACGATGATGGTGGCCTGCGCGGCGTCGGCCGAGGCCGACACGTCCACCCGTCCGCCGGCGTCGGTGTACTTCACGGCGTTGGCCACGAGGTTGGCCAGCACCTGGCGCAGGCGCGTCCGGTCGGCCTGGAGCGTGATGCCAGCCGGCACGTCCACGTCGAGGGCGATGCCCTTGTCTTCGGCCTCGTCCACGTACAGATCCACCGCCTCGCCGACCACCGTCGCCAGGTCCACGGGCTCGCGCGACAGCGCCATCGTGCCGGTCTCGGCCTCGGAGATGTCCATCAGCGCGGTCAGGGTCGCGTTCACGCGATCGGCTTCCTCGAGAGCGCGGGCCAGCCCCTCGCGCGTGGCGGCCGGGTCGTCGGCCAGGAGCGCCGACTCCGCCACCGTCCGGAGGCGCGTGAGCGGCGTCCGGAGATCGTGGGCGACGTTGTCGAGCGCGCCGCGCATGCCGCCCACGAGAACCTGGATGCGCCCGAGCATGTCGTTCACGAGCCCGCCGAGGCGGTCGAGCGGATCGGACGACGAACGTGTGGGCACCCGCGCGTCGAAGCGCCCGGTGTGGAGGATGGACCCCAGCGTGGCGTCCAGCGCGCGAAGCGGCGCCATGGCGAAGTGCGTCAGCACGGCGCCGCCGGCCATCGCCACCAGCACGACGAGCACGAACACCTGGAGCGACCGTTCCCGGAAGTTGCGGAGGAGCGCGTCCCGCGCGTGGGAGGTACGTCCCACCTGCACGATGACCCCGCCGCGCAGCGCCGCCGTGCCCACCTCCAGGCTCGTGCCGTCGGGCGGCGAGGCCAGGATCGTCCAGGGGGTGGCCTCGACGCCGGGCCGATCCAGCCGGGCCAGGTCGAAGCCGCTCCACGCACGCGGCTCGGTGAAGTACACGACCTCGGCGTCGCCCACCTTCACCCGGACGAGGAGCTGCTCGTGGCGTCCTTCTCCGGCGTCGGTGTTGATCACCTCGCGGAGCGCCGGTAGCCCGCCGCGCGCGTACTCGGTGGCGTAGCGGGAGAGCATCGACTCCAGGACGTCGTGGTCCTGGGCCGCGAGGGCGCGGGCCAGGAGCACGTAGGTCACCATGGCGACCGCGGCCGAGCTCACCACGAACAGGCCGGCGTACCACGCCGCGATCCGCAGCGGGAACGCGCGCGCGAACGCCCTACCCGGCCCGGAGGACATACCCCACGCCGCGCACCGTGTGGAGCAGCTTCGGCTCGAAGTCCTTGTCGATCTTCTCGCGCAGGCGGTGGACGAGCACGTCCACGGCGTTGGTGCCGGTATCGAAGCTGTAGTCCCACACGTGCGACACGATCATGGTCTTCGAGACGACCTTGCCGGCGTTGCGCATCAGGAACTCGAGCAGGGCGTACTCGCGGGGCCGGAGCTCGATCGGCTGGTCGTGCCGCGAGGCCCGCCGGGTGAGGCGGTCCAGGCGCAGGTCGCCGACGGTGAGCTCGGTGGGTTCCTGGGCCGCGTGCCCGCGGCGCGTGAGCGCCTGGACGCGAGCCAGGAGCTCCGGAAAGGCGAACGGCTTGGTCAGGTAGTCGTCGCCGCCCGTCTGGAGCCCCTTCACGCGGTCGTCCACGGTATGGCGGGCGCTCAGGAACAGCACCGGGGTGGCTACGCTGGCCCGGCGCAGCGCGCCGACCAGGCTCAGCCCGTCGAGCCGCGGCAGCATCACGTCCACGATCGCGGCGTCGTAGTCGCGCGACTGCGCCAGATCCAGGCCTTCCACGCCGTCCGGGGCCACGTCCACGGCGAACCCCTCCTGGCGGAGGCCGGCCGCCACGAACTCGGCAATGCTGGAATCGTCTTCGACGACGAGAACGCGCACGTCGTCATGGTGATTCGCCATGTCGTAGCCGGTCAAGGCACACCTCCGGGGGGCCGGCCGCCGGACCACGAGCGCCCCGAGCCCGGTTCCGGCCGCTGGTCTCGTACGGATCGTAGGGCCCGGCCCCTGTCGAGGGACTGTCGGCGCGCTTACATCCGTGTCACAGGAACAGGCGCAGCTTGTCGAATCGTTCGGCGAGGAGGTAGCAGACGGTCACGCGGCTCTTGGGCTGCCGCGGATTCATGCGGGCGATGACGTCCTCGATGGCGGCGTCGAGCTCCGCGTCGGGATGCGCCAGGCGCAGGCGTCGCTTCAGGAAGTGCTCGCGCAGATCGCGGCGCTCGGCGGGATCGGATTCCGCGAGGTTGATGAAGTCGCGGCGCAGCAGCGTCCGGCCCAGATGACGCGCGATCCCGCGAACCGCGGCGCGATCGACCGGAGCCGAATAGAGCGTGACGTTGTGGGAGTAATCGACGGCGGCGAGCGCCACAAACCAGCCTGCAGTACGTCCGCAGATACTCTAGTGGGTCTGGGCGCCGGCCGGCATTAATTCGTGAATTTCCTGACCGGTTTCTACAGTCCTGCTGGCGAAGAAATCACGGCTGAGCTGACGGCGGAGCTCCGGTCGAGCTGGGACGGTTGTTACCGAAGAGCCAGGACCGCGAAGGCCGTCGCCATGTCGGACATGAACATCCGGCGCCATGGCTCGCCCTTGTCGCCGCCGTGCTCGCGATCGAAGTTGAGCGAGTGCGCGCGCCACGGCGCCTACGCCGGATCGTCGGCCCGACCGGCGACCTGGTGCGTGCGCAGCCAGGACTGGCCGCGCGCCACGGCGGAGTCGGCGGGCGTCCGGCCGGCTTCGCGCAGCGCGTGGACGACCAGGCCCGTGGCGTACGCATCCGAGGCCGCGAGGAGCGTGGCGTCGGTCGCGCCGGGCGCCGCGTACGGCCCGTCGCCCTTGCTCCAGCGCCACTCGCCGAGATCGGCGAGCGACCACCCGCCGTCGGCGCGCTGGGCCGATTCGAGGTCGCGCACGATGGCGTCGCGCTCCGCGGCCGTCATGACCCCGGTGAAGCCCGGCGACGCCATGAGCGCCCATGCCTTGTTGAACCGGCGCTGCGCCGGCAGCCGGTCGTGCAGGTAGGTGCGCAGCCGCTCGATCCCGGCGCGTCCCGCGGCATCCGCGCTGGCCGCGCGTCCCGGCACCGAGCCGGCGGCCATGGCCGCCAGCGTGGCGCCGTGGAAGGCCGCGTCGGTCGTCTCGTACGGCTCGAGGCCGAAGTCCAGCCAATCCCAGGCGCCGTCCGGGCGCTGCACCGCCCACAGGCGCGCCATGGCCTGGCGCGTCGTGTCGCTCGGACGCGCCGAGCGCCCCAGCGTGTCGGTCCGCGTCAGCAGCCACGCGGCGGTCACGGCTTCCACGCCGGCCGATTCGCGCTTCTTGGCGTCGGTGTGGTCGTAGTACGGCGCCTCGTCGCCGACGTGCTCCACGCGGAGGCGCAGCGTCTCCTGGATGCGCGCCTCGTGCGCGGTCGGCTCGGCCACCCCCATCGCCATCCGCAGCATCGGCCGCGCCAGGGCGTAGGGGATGGCGGTGTGGCAGGACAGGCACTTGGTGGTCCCACTCCCGGTCTTGAGGGGCTTGGCCTTCGCCCACCAGAGGTCCATCCGGGCGTCGAGGTACCGCGCCGCCGCGGCGGCATCCCACGTATCGGCTGCCTCCGGCCGGGTGCCGCCGGCCATCGCCACCGCCACCGCCACCGCCAGACCGACCCCGGGGAGCGATCGTCGTGACATGCGGCGGATCTCACCACCGGCCGGCTGGGCCGTCAAGCGCGGCGGGCGGGCGGGCGGCCGGGCGGTCCCGGCGCCGGCCGGTGAGGGATCCTCGCAAGACACGTGGGATCGCGGGCGCTGGACGCCGTTCGCGGCATGCTCTACAGTTCGGCCCATGCCGCCGACGCCCCTCCTGCCCATCCTGACGACCGAGGACGTCATCAACGCCATGCGCAACCTGCGCATGAACCAGCGCGTGAACTTCTGGGCGTTCTACTCCAGTCAGCTCGGCGGCATCGTGATGGACCCGGCGCTGATGGTCATCGCCTTCGACGACCACATGGTGCACCGCGGCCATGGCATCTTCGACACGGCGAGCCTGGTGGACGGCAAGGTGTACGACCTCGACGCGCACTTCGATCGCTTCGTGAAGTCGGCCGAGCGGGCGAAGCTCACGCTGCCCGACACGCCCGAGCGGATGAAGGCCATCATCCTGGAGACCGCCGAAGTGGCCGGCCACAGCGACGGCGCCATCCGGTACTGGCTGTCGTCGGGCCCGGGCAGCCTGGAGCTCAGCCCGGCCAAGGGCGCCAAGCCCGGATTCTTCGTGATGGTGTTCGCGGGCCTCACCTATCCGGAACACTGGTACACCGACGGCCTCAGGGTGATGACCACGACGTATCCGATCAAGCCGTCGCTCTACGCCATCACCAAGACCACGAACTACCTGCCCAACGTGCTGATGCAGATGGAGGCCAAGGCGGCGGGCCTGGACAACGGGGTGTTCATCGACGCCGACGGGAACGTGGGCGAGAGCTCGAACATGAACGTCGCGTTCGTGACCCAGGACGGCGTGCTCCGCCACCCCACCTTCGACCACATCCTGTCCGGGTGCACGTCGCTGCGGCTCCTGGAGCTGGCCAGGGAACTCGTCGGCCAGGGACTGCTCACCGGCGTCGAGGTGTGCAGGATTCCCGTGGACGACGCGCGGGCCGCGCGCGAGATGCTGCTCATCGGCAGCTCGATCAAGGTGGCGCCGATCGTGGAGTGGGACGGCAAGCCCATCAACGACGGCAAGCCCGGCCCGGTCGCCAAGGCGCTGCTCGCCCTGCTGGAACGCGACTCGCACCACGCCACCGACCGGCTGCGCGATCCGAAGGACCGCGACTTCGACTGAGCCGGGGCGCCGGCCGCCGGCGCACCGCCCTCCCGCCGGGAGCCCCGGCTACGACGGCGGCGGGTGCGCGGTCAGGAACGGCACCGCCTCGTTGATCGTGAGGTCGGCCTTCCCGAAGGTGTCCGTGTAGGTGGCCCCCGGAATCGTCTTCAGAGTGACCTGGGTGCCGGCCAGCTTCGGCTCGTATGCCTTCACGTTCTCCATGGCCGAGGTGTCGCCGGCGCCGATGAGCCACAGCGTGGGCACCTTGATCTCCGACGGCTCGAGCGGCGGGTAGTCCAGCATCGCGCCCAGCGCCATCGCGGACACGGCCACGCCGTTGTCCCAGGCCGCGCGGTCGCTGGCCGACATCGTGGCCAGGTCGAGCGTGCCGGCGATCTGGGCGTCCACGAACGGCTGCCATTTCGCCCGCATCCCGGTCACGGCGTCCTTGATGATGCCGCCCAGCGGCGGGCCGAAGTCGGCGCTGACGAGGACGGTCGAGATCACGCGGTCGGACCGGGCGGCGATGTAGCGGGCGATGGTGGCGCCGTGCCCGAAGCCCCACAGGTGGAACTTCGTCGCGCCGGCGGCGTCGGCCACCGCGAGGACGTCCGCGATCATCTTGTCGAGCGCGTAGCCGGCCAGGCCCGTGGGCTTGTCGCTGTCGCCGGTGCCGCGCTGGTCGGGCGTGACGAGGGTGAACTTGTCCTTGAGCTTGGTGACGTACTCCCGGTCCGCCCAGCCGCGGGCGGTGTAGCCGCCGCCGTGCAGCATGATCAGGAACGGCCCCGTGCCGGTCATGTCGTAGGCGATCTTGGTGCCGTCGGGGGAGGTGGCCATCTTGCGGCCCTGGGCGGCGGCAGGGGCGGCCGCAGCGCTGGCGGCGGCCGCGGGAGCGGTCGGTGTGGTCGGTTGTGAACTGCCCGAGGGCCTGGACGTGGCGCACGCGCTCGCGGTGAGCGCGAGAGAGATGCAGACGACGGTCTTCAGGCGACGGGCGGTCGCGACATCGTGGTGTGTCATGTCGTGCCTCCGTGCAATCGCTCCGAATTGTGAGGGCCCCGCGCGGGTTTGGCAAGGGAAACGCGCCGCGAGCGGATCCAGCCGGAGCGCGCGAGCCCGTGGCGTCCTAGCGGCCGGCCGTCAGACGCCGGTGACGCCGTCGGGCCAGGCGTGGCGTCCGTCGGGGCCGAGGGGCAGGCGGGTCACGCCGCGCACGGCAGCGATCGGCAGGGCGCCGTACAGGTGGGGGAAGAGCGCGCCGCCGCGCGACGGCTCCCAGCGCAGCGCCGGCCCGAGGGCCTCGGCCGACACCGCCACGAGCACGAGATCCGGCGCGCCGGCGAAGTGGCGCGCGGCCGTCTCGGCCACCTGCGCGGCCGTGGAGAAGTGGATGAAGCCGTCGGCCACGTCCGCGGCCGATCCCGTGAAGCGTCCCTCCGCCTCGGCCAACAGCCACTCGCCGGCGCGCACCAGCTTGTAGACCAGCGCGGCGGCGGCGTCCACCTCAGGCGCCTCGCTTCGCATACGCGGCGACGACGCCGCTCAACCCGATGAGGCCCACCATGTTCGGGAACACCTGCAGGACGTTCATCAGGTCGCCCCACGCCCACACGACCTCCGGGCGGATGGCGGCGCCAAAGGGGATGAGCAGGCAGTACGCCCAGCGATACGGCATGGTCACGGCCCGGCCGAAGATGTACACGAGGCACTGCTCGCCGTAGAACGCCCAGCCGATCAGGGTGGTGTACCCGAACAGGAACGCGCAGAACGCCACCACCCAGCCGCCCACGAGCGGCACGGCGGCGTTGAAGGCCTGCGCGACGGCGGCCGTGCTCGTCAGGTACGGCTGCCCGGCGTGCGCGGCGGCGATCGACGTCTCGGCCACGCCGGAGACGAGGATGGTCATCGCGCTGATCGTGCCGGTGACGAAGGAGACGATGAAGACCTCCATCACGGCCTGGAGGCCCTGCTGCGACGGCCGGTCCGACTTCGCGGTGCCGTAGGCGAGGGCCGCGGTGCCGTACCCGGCCTCGTTCGCATAGACGCCGCGCGCGATGCCGTAGCGCATGGCGATGAACCAGCCGAACCCCATCGTGGAGCGCGTGGTCAGGGCCTCGCTGAACACCAGCGAGAGCACGTGGGGGATGCGGTCGGCGAACATCACGATCACGGTGAGCCCGCCGGCCAGGTAGAGCCCGACCTTCAGCGGCGACAGCTTCTCGGCCGCACGGCCGATGGACTTGATGCCCCGGATGATGACGGCCCAGACCAGCACCGCGACCGCGAGGCCCGCCATCCACGTCGGGACGCCGAACACGCTGTCGAACACGACCGCAATCGAGTTGGGCTGCGTGAAGGGGGTGGTCGTGAGGGCGCCGATGCCGGCGATGAGCGCGAAGGCCCGCGCGAGCCCGGGTGAGCCGAAGCCCTCCCGCAGGTACTGCATCGGCCCGGCCTTGAGCGTGTCGCCGTCGGTCTGGCGGTACTTCACGCCCAGGACGGCCTCGCTGAACTTGATGGCCGTGGCCACGAGCCCGTACACCCAGATCCAGAAGAGCGCGCCGGGCCCGCCCGAGATGATGGCCGTGGCCACGCCGGCGATGTTGCCGGTGCCGATGGTGGCGCCCAGCGCCGTCATGAACGACTGGAACGGCGTCAGGACGCCGCCGGAGGCTTCCGCCTGCCGGGCGAGCATGGCGTGGAAGGCCTCGGGCAGCCTCCGGAACTGGACGAACCGGAGGCGGATCGTGAAGAAGACGCCCGCGCCGAGCAGCATCCACACGACGACGTACTGGAACAGCCAGGTCGTCAGCGTGTCGATGAACGCGGCCACGGGGAGGGTCGCCGGGGGGGCTGGGGTCCCGAGGCTGAGCGGCTAGCGCCTGACGTTGAAGGTCCGCTTGCCCACCGACACGCCGTCGGCGAACACCTCGACGCTGTAGTCACCCTCCGGGAAGCCCGAGGCGCTCTGCAGGTTGAACGACGTGGCGCCCGCCCCCTGGAACTTCACCGTCTTCTCGCGCTCGCTCAGGAGCTGCGAGCCGTAGTACCACTTCACCGAGATGACGCCGTTGCCGCGGCTGCTGTTCAGGGCGGCGACGTAGATCGTGTCGTTCGGCTTGAAGGTCGTGGCCTGCGCCGCGACGCTCTGGTCGGCGTTCAGTGAACGGCCCAGCTGGATCGTGTCCACGGCAATCGGCTTGGAACACGCCGCCGCGAGCACGGCCAGTGCCGCAGCCGCCACGAATCTGCCCGTGCGAGACATGCCCGTAGTCTACCCGCTCAGAGCACCTTGCGGTACTGGACGAATCCCGTGCGGACCGCGATCCGGTCGTAGAGCTGCATGGCGGTGGCGTTGGTCTCGTGGGTGAGCCACCAGACGCGCGAGCAGGCGCGGGCCGCCGCCTCGCGGTAGACGTGTTCGATGAGGGCGCGTCCCACGCCCGTGCCGCGGTGCCCGGGCTCGACGAAGAGATCCTGCAGGTACATGTAGTTGCCGATGGTCCAGCAGCTCCGGTGCTCGATGTAGTGGACGAACCCGACGACGCGTCGGCCGTCGGCGGCCAGGGCCACGTGCATCGGCTCGTCGTCGGACAGGAGCCGCTGCCAGGTGGTGAGCGTCGTGGCGTGGTCGATGTCGGTCTGGTAGAACTGCTGATACCCGCGCCAGAGCTGGAGCCAGGCGTCGAAGTCGGCGGGGGTGGCGGGACGGATGCCGGGAATCGGAGTCATAAAAGGTATTGTGGTGTTGACTGGGCCGGCCGCCTCTCGTCAGGGATCGACCCCGCGCCTTCGGGCACCGGGGGGTTCGGGTTTCCAGCTCAGCATTACAATATGGGAACGGCGGCATCGCGCACGGCCCGACGCGGGCTGCCCCACATCGTGATTCCTGGACGTCTCGCCGCGCTCTGGGCCGCCCTTCGTGGCCGGCCTCCCGTCGAACGGGTAGCGCACGCCTCGCTGCCGACCGAGTACGGCGACTTCGCCATCCACATCTTCGAGAGCCGCCTCGATGGCGACACGCACGTGGCCCTCGTCTGCGGCGACCTGGGCGATGGCCGGGACGTCCTTGCCCGCGTCCACTCCTCGTGCGTGACCGGCGACATCTTCCACTCCTCCCGGTGCGACTGCGGCCAGCAGCTCGAGATGGCCATGCGGCGCGTGGCGGCCGAGGGACGCGGCGTGGTGCTGTACCTGCACCAGGAGGGGCGCGGCATCGGCCTGGCGAACAAGATCCGGGCCTACGCGCTGCAGGAGCAGGGACACGACACCGTGGAGGCGAACGAGCAGCTCGGATTCCGCGCCGATCAACGTGACTACGCCTCGGCGGTCGGGATCTTTCAGTGGCTGGGCGTCAAGTCGGTGCGCCTCATGAGCAACAACCCGCGCAAGCTCGCAGGCGTGACCGGAACCGACCTCAGCGTCACGCTCGTGCCGATCGAAGTCGAGCCCTCCGACGCGAACCGCCGCTACCTGAAGACCAAGAAGGACAAGCTCGGGCACCGCCTCTCGTCGGTCTAGCCCGGAGCGCCGCGCGGCGCGCGCGCCGTGTAGGAATACCAGACAGCCCTCGCCCTTTCGACATCGCGCCCCGCGGTCTCGCGCGGCGCGAGCGTTCCGAAACGCGGCGGCCCCGCGTGGCAAGACGCTTGCTCCGCCCGGCGCGGGTCCTTCGCGCTCCCACCGCGGGCCTGTTTCCCCCTTGTTGTTTCGTCCGTTTGACGGCGGCCGCACGGCGTGCGCGGCCGTCCCCGCCGGAGCCCCGCGCGCGGGCCGAGCCCGGCACGGAGGTGACCATGACGAAGAGCGCGTTGTTCGTGTCGGGGGGGCTGCTGGCAAGCGCGGTCGTCCTGGGGTGGACCCTGCAGGCGGAGACGGTGTCGTTCGCCCGGCCGCCGCAGGATCCCGGCGTGCGCGGTCGCACCGCCGGCGGGGACAACCCGCCGCCTGGGCCGTCACGAACACGGCCCGGCGGTCCGGCGTCGATTGCGCGGGGCCGCATCCTGTTCACGGAGGTGGGTTGCGCGAACTGCCACTCGGCCGCGGCTCCGGGCCAGGGCTCGGCGGCGCCGCTCCGGGGCCTGGGGCAGCGCGTCTTCTTCCTGCACGACGGACGCACCACCGATCTCGTCGACGCGATCCGGGCGCACGCGAGGCGCGGTGCCGGCGACGACGGCGTGGTGGTCCGCTACGGAGCGCTCGCCGACGCGCAGAAGCAGGACCTGCTCAACTTCCTGCGCTCGTTGTAGGCACTGGCGTCCCGGCCAGCCACCTCACGTCCACCCAGAACGACCAGGCCAGGAGGCCGAGCGCGGCGGCCGAGAGCGGTGCGCTCACGGGCGGCGGCACGGCGGGCGCAAGGGCGACGACGAGGGCCACCACCTGCACGACGCAGACGGCCTGCCGGCGGCGGCTCGGCGGGAGATCGGCGGCCAGCCACGGCAGGGCCCAGCCCGCCGCCACGAACAGATAGCGAAGCGCCCCGGAGAGGACCACCCACGGCCCCGCCTTTCCCAGGCGCCACACGAGCACGGCCAGCGTGGCGATGAGAAAAGCGTCGGTCTCCATGTCGAAGCGGGCGCCGGCCCGGCTGGCCCCGCCCGTCCGCCTGGCCACGAGTCCGTCGACGGCGTCGAGCGCGGCGGCGGCGGCGGCCATCGTCACCAGCGTCCACGGGGACGTCGCCGGCACCGCCCACAGCGCGGCCGCGAGGGCGAGACGGACCCCGGTGATGGCATTGGCGAGCTGGCTGGTAGGGCGCGGCGCCGATGTCATGGGTGCCGGGCCGCGGCGCTATGCTGTGGTCCATGAACGGCACCGCACGGGCGTTTTGGACCGTGGCTCCCGGCCGCGGCGAGCTGCGCAGCGAGACGCTGCCCGATCCCGGCCCGGACGACGTGGTCGTCGACGCGCTCTTCAGCGGCATCAGCCGCGGCACCGAGGCCACCGTGTTCCATGGACGCGTCCCGCCGGAAGAATACCAGCGGATGCGGGCGCCCTTTCAGGCGGGCGAGTTCCCGGGCCCGGTCAAGTACGGGTACTCGAACGTCGGGCGCGTGGTCGAGGGGCCCGAAGCGCTGCGCGGCAAGGTCGTCTTCGCGCTCTACCCGCACCAGTCGCGCTACGTGGTGCCGGCCACCGCCGTCCATGTCGTGCCGGACGGGGTCGCACCCGAACGGGCGGTGCTCGCGGCGAACATGGAAACGGCCCTCAACGGCACGTGGGACGCCGGCGTCGCGCCGGGCGATCGCGTCACCGTCGTCGGCGCCGGCACGATCGGGTGCCTCGTGGCCTGGCTGTGCCGCCGCATCCCGGGCTGCGACGTGGAGCTGGTGGACGTGGCCGAACCTCGGGCCGCGACCGCGCAGGCGCTGGGCGTGACCTACGCGGAGGCCGAACGGGCGTCGCGCGACCGCGACATCGTGGTGCACGCCAGCGGCTCGGCGGGCGGCCTCGACACGGCCTTCTCGCTCGCGGGCTTCGAGGCGCGCGTCGTGGAGTTGAGCTGGTACGGCGACCGGCCGGTCCACACGTCCCTCGGCAAGGCCTTCCACGCGCGGCGTCTCACCCTGGTCTCCTCGCAGGTGGGCCACCTGCCCGCGCACCGCCGGTCGCGGTGGACCAACGCCCGCCGCCTGGCCAAGGCCCTGTCGCTCCTGACCGACCCGGCCCTCGACGTGATGATCACGGACGAGTCGCCCTTCGAGGATCTGCCGCAGACGATGAGCGCCGTGGCCGGCGACGCCGGCGCCACGCTCTGCCACCGCGTGCGCTATCCTGCGGCGGGCTCGACGCCGGAGTGACGGCGGCCCGCCCGCGCGAAAGCCACCCCGTATGTACAGCGTGTCCGTCCGCGATCACTTCATGATCGCCCACAGTTTCCGCGGCGCCGTGTTCGGTCCCGCGCAGGCGCTGCACGGCGCCACCTACGTCGTGGACGTCGAGTTCCGGCGTCCCGAACTCGATGCCGATGGCATCGTCGTGGACATCGGCCGCGCCATCGACGTCCTGAAGGCGACGCTGGCGGCGTTCAACTTCAAGAACCTCGACGAGCTCCCCGAGTTCGCGGGCCGCAACACGACGACGGAGTTCCTGGCACGCGCGATCTTCGACCGGATCGCCGCGGCCGTCCGCGCCGGGACGCTCGGCGAGGGCGCCCACGGCATCGAGAGCGTGCGCGTCACCCTGTCGGAATCCCACGTGGCCCGCGGAGGCTACGAGGGACGGCTCGGTGGCCACTAGCATTCGCCCCATGGTCGCCGGCGAGGACTGGCGGCCCGACCCCACCACGGCCAGGCCCGGCGCCGTCGTCCTGATCGTGCCGGGCGATCTCGCCACGCGCACCGGCGGCTACGGCTACGACCGGGAGATCGTCCGCGGCCTGATGGAGCTGGGATGGCGCGTCGACGTCGTGTCGCTCGCGCCGGGCTTTCCCTTCCCGGACGACGCCGCGCGGGCCCACGCCGTCCAGGCGCTGGCCGCCCTGCCCGACGACACGATCGTCCTGGCCGATGGCCTGGCCTTCGGCGCGCTGGCCGAGGAGGCCCGGCACGAGGCGGCGCGCCTGCGCTTCATCGCCCTGGTCCACCATCCGCTGGCCCTCGAACACGGACTCGACGACGACGCCAGACGGGCGTTGACGCACAGCGAGACCGCGGCGCTCGCGGCCGCTCGGGGCGTCGTCGTCACGAGCGCCGCGACGGTGGCCTCACTGGCGCCGTACGCGGTGCCCGCCGAGCGGATCGCGGTCGTCCTCCCTGGCACAGCGCACGTGCCGCTGGCGCGCGGGACCCGCGGAACCACGCCCGCGTTCGCCGACGCGCCCGTCGAGCTCCTGATGGTGGCGACGCTCACCCCCAGGAAGGGACACGACATCCTCGCCGAGGCGCTCGGACGGCTCCCGCGGCACTCGTGGCGGCTCACCTGCGCCGGCAGCACCACGATGAGCCCGCCCACGACGGCGGCCTTCACGACCGCGATGGTCCGGCACGGGCTCGCCGATCGAGTCACGCTGGCCGGCGATCTCGACGAGTCCGCGCTCGCTGCCGCCTACGACCGCGCCGACGTCTTCGTGCTGCCGACCCGCCACGAGGGTTATGGCATGGCGGTCGCCGAAGCGGTGGCGCGCGGCCTGCCCGTGGTCAGCACGCCCACCGGCGCGATTCCCGACCTGGTGGACGAGACGAGCGGCGTGCTCGTCCCCGTGGACGATCCCGCCGCGCTCGCCGCGGCGCTCCACCGCCTCGTCGGCGACGACGAGTGGCGCGGACGGCTGGCCGCGGGCGCCCGCGCGCGGCGCGACGCGCTGCCCCGCTGGCCGGAGGCGGCGCGGCAGATGGCCGCGGCGCTCGTCCGCTTCGCCGCCCATGGAATCGTTCAGCGCTGAGTGGCTCGCGCTGCGCGAGCCCGTCGATCACGCCGCCCGCGCCGACGCCCTCGTCAACTGGATCGGCGCCCGGCTCGATCCCTCGGGGGGACCGCGCGCGCTGGACCTCGCCTGCGGCACCGGCTCGAACGTCCGCTATCTCGCGCCGAAGCTGGCTGCCATCCGGCAGTGGACGCTGGTGGACCACGACGCCGTGCTGCTCGATCTCGCCCGCCACCTGGCGCTGCCGGACGAGAAGGGCGCACGCGCCCGGGTCGAGACCGCGCGGCTCGATCTGCGCGACCTGGACGCCCTGCCGATCGCAGGCCACGCGCTCGTCACGGCCGCGGCCCTGCTCGACCTGGTCTCGGCCGACTGGCTCGACGGGCTCGTCGACCGCTGCCGCGCGGCGGGCGCCGGCGTCCTGTTCGCGCTCTCCTACGACGGCCGGATCGAGTGCCGGCCGGCAGACGAATGGGACGCGCGGATCCGCGACCTCGTGAACGAGCACCAGGTGACGGACAAGGGCTTCGGCCCCGCGCTCGGGCCCGCGGCCGCGGCGGCCGCCGCCGAGCGCCTCGCCCGCGCCGGGTACGACGTGGAGACGGCCGCGAGCGACTGGGTGCTGGACGCGCGGCAGGCGCCGCTCGTGCGGCTGCTGCTCGACGGCTGGGCCGGCGCCGCGCGGGCCATCAGCCCTGCAGACGGCGGGGCCATCGCCGACTGGCGCGTGCGGGCGGATCGACGGCTGGACGCCGGGCTCAAGCTGCACGTCGGCCACACCGACGTCGCGGCCGCGCGCCGGTAGCCGCGACGCGAGCGCGCGCACGCGCCGGCGAGTCCGATCGCATCCGCGGCCGTGTCCAGGCCGTCCGCCCGTTGGCGCGATCTCCTTCGAACGGCGGCCCATCGGCCGCTCGCGCGCGCCCGCGCGCCTGGAAAGGTGACGACCGGCATGGACAAGACTTCCTGCGTTGCCCTGGAACCGCTGTCGAAGCTCGACGAGAACGGCACGGCCTCCATCCTCAACTACAACCTGCCGCAGTCCACGGCCTACGACGTCGTGTCCTACATCCGCCTCGACATTCCGGAGAAGCTCTTCAAGGACGCCGAGCGCAAGGCACCCGCCCAGCACTACTGGAAGCGCTTCGACGCCGACAAGGACGCGATGACGCCCCAGCGCATCAGCTCGGTGTTGAAGACCGAGGCCTACACGGGGCTCGACGAGATCATGCACACGGGCTTCAACTTCACCGCGCAGGAGGTGGCCACCTCGTCGGGCGTGAAGTTCAAGGCGGCGAATCTCACCGTCTCGACGCAGTCGGCCGGCTTCGCCACCGAGTACGCCGCCCACAAGATCGCCGAGGGCTACCGGCCGCAGGTCGTCCGGCGCGCCTCGGGCAAGCAGGGGCTGGTGTTCCACCGCCGGCCGGCCCGGGCGCGCCCCGCCATCTACATGGTGATGCGGATGAAGATGGCGAGCCATCTCGGCGACTACGGCGCCGGCGCGACGCTGAGCACGTTCAGCCTCCTGCCGGGCGAGAAGACCACGATCCAGATCCGCGACTACCGGCACAACGAGGCCACGAAGACGACGAGCGAATCGGTGCTCGACAGCTACAGCGAGAGCGCGATGGAGGACCTCCAGACCACGGTCGAGATGTCCACGGCGGTCAGCGCCGAATCGAGCGAGACCGACACCGACTCGATGGCCGCGCACGCCGGCGGCGAGGTGGGCGTCAACCTGGGCATCGTGAAGATCGGCGGCGACGCCGGCGCCGAGGCCTCGTCGGTGAACACCACCACCGAAGCCGTCAGCCAGCAGGTGAACACGCTGAACAACGCCGTGGACCACCACGTGCAGACGGCCGACACCCAGCGCCAGATCGAGGTGAAGACCGACGTCACGGAGACCACCGTCGTCGACAACGAGACGACGACCACGCGCGAGCTGGAGAACATCAACCGGAGCCGGGTGCTGAACTTCGTGTTCCGCCAGCTGCTGCAGGAGTACTACACGATCACGTACCTCGACAACGTGACGTTCGTGTACGCCAACGGGTACGACACGACGCGCCGCACCGGGACGCTCTCGTCGCTGGACAACCTGCTCCGGGCGGTCCTCGTCGACGCCAATGCGGTGGCACAGGTGCGAAACGACATCTACGTCCACCTCTGCAACATCCCCGACCATACGGGCACGCGGACCAGCTTCATCGAGCAGGTCACCGAGAAGCACGGCAACTGCATCGAACCGAAGGCCGGCGACAAGCCCGTCGCCTACGTCCGCAAGCGGAAGGGGCTCGTGCAGCAGTACAAGGAGCGCACGGTCAACGGCATCATCTTGAACGTGGCGCACCGCGTGCTCCGCACGCCGTCGGTGATCGTGGACGCGCTGCCGGGCCAGGGGGCGGCCCTCGACTGCTACAACCAGGAACTGCAGGACGCGGCGGTCGTCTCGGCCCAGCTTGCGAACCGGAAGATCGAGCAGGCCCTGGCCATCATCGACGGGATCACCGATCCGGACGAGAAGGCCCGGCTCTACAACCACGTCTTCGGGTCCTGCTGCCCGACGCCGCAGGACGCGCCGGCGGCGGAGACGGAGTAGCGCCGTGCCGGACGATCCCGTCACGTCGAATCCGTGGGCCGGCAACCGCTGGCAACGCGACACCGGCCGCGAGACCGCCGTGGACGCCGAGCGCGCGGGCGGCATCTATGGCTGGGCGGCCGCCGCCGGCGCCCACCAGGACGCGGCCCCTGTTGGCGGGCCGGAGGATGCGACGTCGGCGCAGGCACCGGGCGACGCCTATGCCGGTCTGGTCGCCGACTGGCCGAGGGTGCCACCGCTCGTCGCGCGCCACATCGGCGGCGCCGACTTTGACGAGGTGTACGACTACTGGTACGAGCATTGGCGCAACCCGACGCGCAAGCACGACAAGCTGTGGTGCTTCGACTGGGCGCAGTACCAGCTCCACGTCGCGACGTTCCGGGGGACCGGCGATGGCAGCGACCCGTCCACGTACTTCCAGTTGTTCGTGGAGAGCGACGGCGGCGAGGGGCCGATCCTCACGACTGACGTCGCGCGAACCGTCGAGGCCGTGCAGTACCTGAAGAACCGGCTGCAGCACGGCGTCCCCGTGCTCATCGGGATCCGTCTGGCGAACTACCCGCGCGACTTCAACCCCGACAAGACGACGAACCACTACGTCGTGGTCGTGGGCATGGACGTGGACGCCAAGGGTTCGTACGGCGCGACCTGCTACTTCTCGTACTACGACTACCTGTACAAGAGCACGCTGCGCTTCTATCTGTACAGCGTGCCGACGCTGGCGCTGTACTCGACGGTGGACGACACGACACGGGCGGTCGTTCAGCGGCGGGTCTCGCAGGTCCGCTACACGGTGGCGGAGTAGCCCTGGCCGCGCGCGCCGGGGTCAGATGACGCGGGAGATGCCGGCCGCGCCGTCCTCGGGCCGGGCCGACGTGGTCCGGAGCGCGCAGTCGAACAGCATGTCGCCGCCCATGCGGAACACGCGGTAGTCGGGGCGCGCGCACTCGCGCAGGAGGTTCGCCGCGGGCAGGCGGAAGGCGGGGCGGCCCCCGCCGATGAACATGGGGGCCACGGCCACCTGCACGCGGTCGAGCAGGCCGGCCGCCAGGAACGCCGACACCGTCACGCCGCCGCCTTCCACGAAGATGCGTGCGCAGCCGCGCCGGCGGAGGTGCGCCACGAGCTCGCCCAGATCGGGACCGTTCGGGCCGTCGCCGACGCCGAGCACTTCCGCCTGGCCGGGCTCGGGCGGCCGGCCGCTGACGTAGCGCTTCACGTAGACGTACAGGGTCGGGGCCTGGCCGTCCTGGAAGACGTGATAGCCGCTCGACAGGCGGGCCATCGGGTCGATCACCACCCTGAGCGGATTCGGCCCGCTCACCTGGCGCGTCGTGAGCCGGGGATCGTCGGCGGCGACGGTGCCGGCCCCCACGACCACGGCGTCGCAGAGGGCGCGCAGGCAGTGCATGTGGCGCAGGTTCTCGGCGCCGGTCACGAACTGCGAGTCGCCGGAGTGGGTCGCGATGAACCCGTCGAGGCTCTGGCCCAGGTGGCCGATGGTGATGGGCGCGGTCGTGGTGGCCGAGCAGATCGGCAGGTAGAGGTCGAGGAGCGCGCGATCGGGACCGGTCACGGCCGCGGTGAGCGCCCAGCCCTGTCCGGGGCGCCAGACGGCCGTGGCCGAGCCGTCGTCGATGGGCACCGGGCACACCGCACCGCCGGGCGAGACCCGGACGGCGGCCGGCACGCCGGCGGCCTCGCGCTCGGCCGCGCCCCGGGCCAGCGCCTGGACGGCGTCCCAGGCCCAGGCGGCCGCGGCGTCGGCCGGCGGGAACGCGATCGAGGAAGGCTCGTCCACCATCGTGCCTTCCCGATGATATATGGCCATCGCGCCGGACCGGCGGAAGGCTCAGTCGAACGTCATCACGGCCAGCACGACGGCCGCGATCGCCAGCAGCGTGATGACCTTGCCGACGGTGTCGAGGCGCGCCGCGGCGGACTGGTCGCCCAGCCGCAGCTGCTTCTGGAAGCGGTGCGAGACGCCGACCGCGATCGTGAGCAGCACGACGGCCGTGAGCTTCGCGTGGAAGGTGCCCGGGAGCGATCCGAACCCGCCCCATTTCGTGAACGTGAGGGTGAGCCCGGTCACCCACAGCAGCACGAGGCCGGCGGACCCCATGTGGCTCATGACCGGCGGGAACCGCCCGAGCACGGCCTTGTCCGCCGGCGACGCCTTCCGGATGAGCCCGCTCATCACCATGTTCGAGAAGGACACCGAGAAGCCGAGCGCCAGGCCGAGGAAGTGGAGGATCAGCAACACCTGGTTGAGTTGATTCACGTCGTCGCTCCGCTGGGGCGCGCTCCGAGCCGGATGTCGGCCGGCACACCGCCACGCCGCACGATTATAGTGACGAGGTGCCGCGCCACCCGCACCGGCCCGTCGGATGAGCCGCCTCGACCGAGCCGTGGGCCTGGCGCGATCGCTGGCGATCTACCACCTGATGCCGCGGCGGCAGCGGCCGTTGCGGCGCCTGTACGGCTCGTTCCTCCGCCCCGGCGATCTCGCCTTCGACATCGGCGCGCACGTCGGCAACCGCACGCGCGCCCTGGCCGCCATCGGCTGCCGCGTGGTGGCGGTGGAGCCGCAGCCGGCCGTGGCGGCGGCCCTCAGGGCCGTGGTCGGCCGGACCGCGGCGGTCGAGGTCGTGGAGGCCGCCGTGTCGCGCACGGCCGGCCGCGCGCGGCTGGCCGTCAGCGAACGGACGCCCACCGTGAGCACGCTGGCCGAGGACTGGCGCGACCGGCGGCGCGGCGAGGCGGGCTTTGCGGGCGTGGAGTGGAACACGTCGGTGGAGGTGGAGACCACGACGCTCGACGCGCTCGTCGCCCGCCACGGGCTGCCGGCCTTCGTGAAGCTGGACATCGAAGGCGGCGAACTGGCGGCGCTCGACGGCCTGAGCCGGGCCGTGCGGTGCGTGTCGTTCGAGTACCTGCCCGAGGCCCTCGACGCGGTGACGGCCTGCGGCCAGCGGCTGCTGCGCCTCGGGGCGTATCGCTTCAACTGGACGCCGGCCGAGTCGCACCGGCTGGCGTCGGACGAATGGCTGGCGCTCGACGCGCTCGTCCGCCGCCTGGCGGGCACCGCGCGGCACGGCGACGTGTACGCCAGGCTGGAGACGCCCGATGCCTGACCAACGCCCGGCGAACTCGCCGGGCCAGATCCTGGCCGCGAGCCTGATGGGCACGGCCATCGAGTTCTTCGACTTCTACATCTACGCGACGGCGGCCGTGCTGGTCTTCCCGGCGCTGTTCTTTCCGTCCTCCGATCCGGCCACGGCGACGCTGGCCTCGCTGGCGACCTTCGCCATCGCGTTCCTGGCGCGTCCGATCGGCTCGGCGCTCTTCGGCCACTTCGGCGACCGCGTGGGCCGGAAGACCACGCTGGTCGCGGCGCTCCTCACGATGGGGGTCTCGACGGTGGCCATCGGCCTCGTGCCGTCCTACGCCTCGATCGGCATCGCGGCCCCGGCGCTGCTCGCGCTCTGCCGCTTCGGGCAGGGCCTGGGCCTCGGCGGCGAGTGGGGCGGCGCGGTGCTCCTCGCGACCGAGAACGCCCCGCCCGGCAAGCGCGCGTGGTACGGCATGTTTCCGCAGCTCGGCGCGCCGCTCGGCTTCTTCTTCTCCGGCGGCATCTTCCTGGTGATCTCGCGCGTCCTGACCGACGCGCAGTTCTTCGCGTGGGGCTGGCGCATCCCGTTCCTGTCGAGCGCGGTGCTCGTCGCGGTGGGCCTGTACGTGCGCCTGGCCATCACCGAGACGCCCGTCTTCCGGCGGGCGCTCGAGCGCAAGGAACGGGTGCGCGTGCCGATGGTCACCGTGCTCGTCTCGCATCCGGGCGCGCTCGTCGTGGGCACCGTGATCGGGCTCTCGGTGTACGCGTCCTTCTACCTGACGACCGTGTTCGCGCTGTCGTGGGGCACGACCGCCCTCGGCTACACGCGCGAGCAGTTCCTGATCATCCAGCTCTTCGGCGTGGTCTTCTTCGCGATCGGCGTGCCGTGGTCGGCGCGGCTGGCCGAGAGCGGGCGGCGCCGCCTGCTGGCGTGGGTCAACGTGGCCATCGTCGCCTACGCGCTCGTGATGGCGCGGCTGTTCGAGGCGGGCACCGCCGGCACGACGGTGGCCATGGCCGCCGGCTTCCTGCTGGTCGGCTTCGCCTACGGTCCCATCGGCACGGTGCTCGCCGAGCTCTTCCCGACGTCCGTGAGATACACGGGCGCCTCGCTCACCTACAATTTCGCCGGCATCTTCGGCGCGTCGCTGGCGCCCTACGCCGCGCAGTGGCTGGCGGCCCGCTACGGACTGCAGGCGGTCGGGTACTACCTGGCCGCGACGGCGATCGTGTCGCTCGCCGGACTGGCGGCCAGCCGGGAGACGAAGGACCTGGACCTCTGACGACGGCCCGCCGGCCGGACCTGGCCCCTAGTCGATGCGCTCGGCGGGCAGCTTCTTCTCGACGACCTTCCCGGCCTCGACGCTGACGTAGAACACGTCGGCCTCGGCGCGCGTGTGGACGACGCGCTTCACCGTGTTGTCCTCGAAGTAGATGCCGGCGTCGTTGCAGCACGCGTAGCCGGGCTTCATCTGCCCGGAGCCAATGAGCTTGTGGTACAGCGGCCGGCGGCCGGGCTCGGCGTCGTAGTGCGGGCAGTGGCTGCCCTTCAGGAAGCCCAGGCACTCGACGGTGGAGAGCTCCTTGGGCCGGGAGTCGGTGGTGCCCTCCTCGAACCAGCAGAGCGAGCCGGCACTGGCGCCGCCCAGGACGATGCCCTTGTCCCAGGCCTGGCGCAGGATGGCGTCGATGCCGTGGGCCTTCCAGATGACCTGCTGGTTCAGGGTGTTGCCGCCCGAGCACACGATGCCGTCCACCGACAGGAGCACCTCGTCCCAGCCGCGGGGCTGCTGGGTGCTGGCGATGAAGCTGATCTGGTGCGACGGCTCGACGTTCAGCGGGGCGCAGGCCTTGTACCAGCTGATGATGCCCTGGGGGGAGTCGGCGCTGGCCGTGGGCAGGTAGAGCAGCTTCGGCCGGGGCTTGCCCGTGAGCAGCGCCATGTACCGGATGAAGGCCGTCCCGAACCCGCCGCCCGCGATGAGGATCCGGCGCGGACCGCCCGTCTGGGCCGTCCCGGCCTCCCTGGCGGCCGCTCCCAGGGGCGCGCCGGCCAGGCCCGCGCCCACCGTTCCGGCCACCGACGACTTCAAGAAGTCCCTGCGTTCCATGCTGACTCCCCCCGCGGACCCGCCCGCCGGCCGCGCGGCGATTCTACTGCGGGGTCCCTGGCAACCCGCTGCGGGTCGGGGGGCGGGACCGGGCGGGAGATGGGGTGGGCCAGGGTCAGGAGGGCCGCCGGGAGCCCGCGGGCTGCACGAATCGGCCAGCTCGTGCTTTTTCAGCAATTTAACAAGTAGATCGGGTACCCTTCATGGGTTCGACTATCGTTCCCCGGGGAGGGCATCGCATGGACGTCAGGCATCCGTTTTCTCGTCGTCGGTTCTTCGGAGGCGTAGCGGCCACCGTCGGCGCCCTCGGTCTCAAGCCGAGCCTGTCGTTCGGGCAGGTGCGCACCGCGCAGTTCACGGGCGGCGAAGAGCAGTACGACGCCTTCGTGAAGATCGCCAGCAACGAGAACAACTGGGGCCCGCCGCAGGCCGTGATGGACGCGATGACCCACGCGTTCAAGTACGCGAACCGTTACGGCAACCCGGACGGCAACATCATGCAGGCGATCGCCGACCACCACGGCGTGAAGCGTGAGAACGTCCTCATCAGCGCCGGCTCGGGCGAGATCCTCGACGTCGTCGGCACCACGTTCCTGCAGGGCGGCAAGTTCGTCCTCGGCGCGGACCCGTCCTACGGCTCGGTGTACCAGCACGCCACCACGATCAAGTCCGACGCCATCAAGGTGCCGCTGCTGAAGAACTACCAGCAGGACATCCCCGCGATGATCGAGGCCGCCAACCGCCACGCGCGCGACATCGGCTTCTTCTACCTCTGCAACCCGAACAACCCGACCGGCGTCGTCATCAGCGCCAAGGACGTCAAGGCCGTGGTGGAGGGCATTCCGAAGGACATGCCCATCCTGATCGACGAGGCCTACCATCACTACGTGGACGACCCGGCCTACGGCACCTCCGTGCCGTACGTGCTCGAAGGCCGCCCCGTGATCGTGGCCCGCACGTTCTCGAAGATCGCGGCGCTGGCCGCGATGCGCATCGGCTACGCCATCGCGCCGGCCGAGGTCATCCAGCGCATGCGGCCCTGGGCCATGAACAGCGTCAACGTGCTGGCGAAGTTCGGCGCCGCCGCCTCGCTGAAGGATTCGGCCGGCCAGGCGGAAGTCAAGCGGATGACGATCGCCAACCGCACGAAGACCACCCGCGAGCTCGAGGCCTGGGGCTACCCGGTGATCCCGTCGCAGACGAACTTCTTCATGGTGAGCCTGCACGACCAGACCGTGCAGCCGACCATCGAGGCGTTCCGCAAGAAGGGCATCCTGGTCGGGCGTCCGTTCCCGCCGATGCTGAACCACCTCCGCGTGTCCGTCGGGCGCGAAGAGGACATGGACAAGTTCCTGGCCGCCTTCAAGGAGATCTTCCCGAAGAAGGCCGCCGTCAACAGCACGGCCGCGCAGCGCTAGTCCAGGCCGCGCGACGTTGGCAGTTCGAGGGCCGGCGGGTCATCCGCCGGCCCTTTCCTTTTGGCCGGGAGGCTAGCGCCCGAAGACGATTGCCTCGCGGGACAGGGCGCGCGCGGTGAGCGCCACGAGCGCCGCCGCGCAGGCCAGCGTGGCCGCGCCCGCCACCACGATCAGGATCGCCGGCGGAGGCTCTCCGCCCAGGAGATCGGCGGCCAGCGCGTACTGGCCCACGACGGGCACCGGCGCCAGCCACGGCCGCCGCGACAACGGGTACATGGTGGTCAGGAGGCCCGGCAGCATCGGCGCCATCATCAGCATGCCCAGGTACCCCTGCGCCTCCTTGAAGCTGCGCGCGAAGGTGGCGGCGTAGAGGACCAGCGCCGCCAGGAAGAGCGTGAGCGGCAGGATGAGCAGCAGCAGGCTGAAGAGCTCGCCGTCGCTCACCCGGAACCGGACGCCGAGGTCGTGCCACGGAATCCGGCTGAGCACGTTCACGGTGATGACCATCGAGAAGACGACCGACAGGCACCCGAGCGTGGACGCCGCCGCCCACTTGCCGGCGGCGAGGGTCCAGCGCGCGACCGGGTTCAGCAGCAGCGGTTCGAGCGATCCCCGCTCGCGCTCCCCGGCGGTCGAGTCCACGGCGATCTGCATGGCGCCGACGAGGCCCGCGATCACCAGCAGCAGCGGCAGGATGGACAGGATCTGGGCGACGCGCACCTGGCTGCTCGATACCTCCACGTCCTCGACGCGAATGGGCGAGGCGATGCCCGGAAACACGCCGCGGGCCACGAGCCGGAGCGAGGCGAGCTGGCCCGCGTAGGCGCCCAGCAGCGCGTGCACGCGCGCGACCTTGGGCCGCGCGCTGTCGCGCGAACTCTCGCTGACCAGCTTCAGCCCGGCGGTCTGGGCGCGGCTCATCCGCTCGGTGAAGTCGGGCTCGATGATGAGCACGACGTCTTCGTCGCGGTCGCGGACGGCCTTCTCGGCGTCGGGCGGCCCCGGCACCACCGTCACGCCCGTCTGCTGGCCCAGCCACCGCACGAACGCGGGCGCGTGCTCGGCGCCGACCACGGGCAGGGTGAGGTCCACGGCGCCCCGGGCGCTGCCGGCCGTGAAGGTCAGGAGCACGCCGAGCAGCACGGGCGAGAAGACGGCCGAGAACACCACCGCGCCGAGCGACCGCCGGTCCCGCACGCCGTCGATGAGCTCCTTGCGCGCCACGACCGCGACGATCCGGGCCCACCTCATCGCGCCTCCTCGGGATCCAATCCGGCCAGGGTCACGAACGCGTCCTCCAGGTTCTCGCGTCCGCTGGCCTGCCGCAGGTCGTCGAGCGTGCCGTCGGCCACCACCACGCCGTCCGCGATCACGACCACACGATCGCAGAGCGCCGACACTTCCTGCATGATGTGGCTCGAGAAGACCACCGCGCAGCCCTCCTCGCGCAGGCCGCGGATGATGGCCCGCATGGCGCGCGTGCTCATCACGTCGAGGCCGTTGGTCGGCTCGTCGAGGATCACGTTCCTCGGGCGGTGCACCAGGGCGCGCGCCAGCGCCACCTTCGTCCGCTCGCCCTGGGAGAAGCCGGCCACGCGCCGGTCGGCCAGCGCCGTGAGGCCCAGGCGCGCCAGCAGCGCGTCGGCGCGCGCCTGCACCTCGGCGCGTTCCAGCCCGTGCAGGGCGGCGAAGTACTCCACGTGCTCGCGGGCGGTGAGGCGCGGGTACAGCCCGCGCGAGTCCGGCAGCTGGCCCATGACGCGCTGCGCGCCGACCGGGTCGGCCACCACGTCCACGCCGTCCACCTCGATGGATCCGGCGTCGGGCCGCATCAGGCCCGACAGCATGCGGAGGGTGGTGGTCTTGCCGGCGCCGTTGGGTCCCAGCAGCCCGGTCACCGTGCCGTCGGCGGCCGTCAGGTGGACGCCGCGGACGGCGTGCACGTCGCCGAACCGCTTCTCGAGGCCGCGGATCGCGATCATGGCGGCGTGCCGGGCACCGGCGTGGCAGCGGCCGGCCCGGGACCGGTGGGCGTGATGAAGAAGGGCGGGCGGCCCAGGGCCTCCAGGCAGGACGCCTCGAGTCCGTCGGCGCTGGCGGCTTCCAGGAACCGCTGCATCAGCACGGGCACGCAGCCGCGCCCCGTCGTGCCGTGTCCGGCGCCCGGCACCACCAGGTGCTTCGCGTGGGGCAGGTGACGCGCGACGCGATCGCCCCAGATGGGAGGCGTCACCGGGTCGTCCGCGCCCGACAGGATGAGCACGGGGCGGTCGGACGCCACCGGGGCGTAGTAGCTGTCGGGGATCTCGCCCGCCGGCCAGAAGCGGCAGGCCCCGTACTGCGCATCGAACATCGCCGCGCCGAGAAAGCCCGCCGCGTCGGCCGCGGCGCGCGCCTCGGGGGTGATCCGGGGGATGTCCTCGGCGCAGGTGACCGACAGGTGCATGCCGAGCGCCATGTCGCGCTTGTCGCCCTCGGGGGCGCCCTGGAACGCCGCGGCCAGGAGCCCCTGGTAGTTGCCGGCGGCCGCGTCGGTCAGGAGCCGCGGCAGGAGCGACGCCATCTCCGGCACGTAGAGCACGCGGAACACCACCAGGGCGGCGTCCTTCCGCGACAGCGGCAGCGTGATGGGCAGGCCCGTCCGCGGGTGGACCGCCTGCACGACGGGCCGCTCGCGCTCCAGGCGCGCGAAGAGCGCGGCGGTGTCGGCCGCCAGGGTGGGGAACGCGGACGCGCAGGACGGCTCGGCCTGGCAGCCGGCGAAGAGCCGGTCGAGCGCGCGCTGCGCGTCGCGGGCCACGTGGAGCGGCAGGAACATGTCGGGCGGCGCCACGCCGTCGATGACCATGCTCCGGACGTGCGCTTCGTGCTGCCGGAGGTAGACGAGGGCAGCGCGCGTGCCGTAGGAGCCGCCCCACAGGTTGATGCGGTCGTAGCCCAGGTACGCGCGGACGTCGTCGAGATCGTCCACCGCAATCGGCGTCGTGTACAGGCGCGGGTCGGCGTCGAGGGCCGCGAGGCACGCGCGGAAGCGCGCCTCCACGCGGTCGTCGTCGATGGAGATGTCATCCAGTTCCTCGGGGGACGGGTCGCAGCCGAGGCGGTTGGAGTCGCCGGTGCCCCGCTGATCCACGAAGACGATGTCGCGATCGGTCCGGAAGCGGCGGAAGGCCGGCAGCAGGCCCGAGGCCATCGACGCGGCCGGCTGCCCGGGACCGCCGGCGAGCACGAACAGCGGGTCGGGCGCGGCGTCGCGGCGCAGCGCGGGCGCGACGACGATCTTCAGCGGGATCTGGCGGCCCTGTCCGGACGCGCGGTTCTCGTAGACCGTGAGCGAGCCGCAGTAGGCGCCGGCGGGCCCTTCGTCGATCGTGCACTCGTGCAGGCGATCGATGGCGAGCGGTTCGGGCCTGGCGCACGAACAGGCGAGAAGCGCTGCGATCACGGCCCACGCGCGTGAGGGCATTCGGTCAATTACACCACAGCCCCGCGGGCCCTCCCGGCGGCGCGCGTCCCTTCGCGAGCGGTACTGCGCACGGGCGCGTCACGAGCGCCGGGGCGACGCGCGCGCTAGCCGTCGCCCTCGGTGCGCTTCAGCGGCGGCACCGGCGTGTCCGGCGTGAGCGGCGGCCGCCTGGTGTGCCAGTCGGTCGCCTGTTCGTACGCCCGGGCCAGCGCCAGCACGCGCCCTTCCGAGAAGCGGGGGCCGGCGATCATGAGGCCCACCGGCAGGCCGGCGGCCGTGAACCCGCACGGCACCGAGATCGCGGGGATGCCGTAGGTGTTGAAGGCGCCGGTGTTCTCCAGCTCGGGATTGCGCGGGACGTCGGTCTCCTCGCGCTCGATCGACGCATCCACGGTGCGCGGCGTGTGCCGCCGCGTGGGCAGGACCACGACGTCCACGTCCTTGAAGCTGTCGTCGATGGTGCGGCGCAGCAGGTCCAGCGCCCAGCGGCTCCGGATGTATTCCGACGCCTTGGCCTCGGCGCCGTTCTTGAGATTCCGGCGCGTCGGGATCTGGTAGCGGCCGGCCATGCGCGAGTAGAGCGCCTCGTGGTACGCGTACATCTCCGCGCCCAGGCCGATCTCGCTCGTGGACGGCAGCACCACGTCGCGCATGCTGCCGGTCAGCGACCGGATGGTGCCGATCGCCTGCTCGGTGGCGCGGGCAACGTCGTCGTCCAGGTGATCGAAGAACGGGACGCGCGCGATGCCCACCCGCAGGCCCTTCACCGGCGCCGACAGCGCGGCCACGTAGTTCTCGACGGGATGCTCCACGCTGGCGACGTCGAGGCGATCGTAGCCGGCCAGCACCTGCAGCATGACGGCGGCGTCGCTCACCGAGCGCACCATCGGCCCGCAGTGGTCCAGCGACACCACCAGCGGGATGATGCCGCGGATCGACACGAGCCCGTAGGTGGGCTTGAGGCCGACGATGCCGCAGTAGGACGAGGGCGTGCGGATCGATCCGCCCGTGTCGGTGCCGAGCGCGCCGTAGCAGAGGGCCGTCGCGACGGCGGCGGCGGAGCCTCCGGACGACCCGCCCGGGTTCCGGTCGAGCGCCCAGGGGTTCCTGACCGGGCCGAAGTAGCTCGTGGCCGACGTACCGCCGTTGGCGAACTCGTGGAGGTTGAGCTTGCCGAGCAGAACCGCGCCCGCGGCCAGGAGCCTGCGCGCCACTTCCGCGTCCTGGGCCGGCACGCGGTCGTCGTACACGCTGCTCGCCGCCGTCGTGCGGATGCCGGCCGTGTCGATGTTGTCCTTGAGCGCGATGGGGACGCCGTGCAGCGGCCCGCGGACGTTCCCGGACCGGGCCTCCGCCTCGAGCCGACGGGCCTGGTCGAGCGCGGCGTCGCCCACCACCGTGATGAAGGCGTTCAGCTTCGGGTTGTAGGTGGCGATCCGCTCCAGGCACGCCGAGGTGAGCTCCACCGGCGAGACCTTGCGGGCCCGCACGAGATCGGCGGCCTCGGTCAGCGTCAGCCACGCCAGGTCGCCGGGCGCGGCGGGACGCTGGGCGAGGAGGCGGGGCGGCCGGGCCGTGAGCGCGGCGCCCGCGACGAGCGACGTGGTGAACGCACGGCGGGTCACGGTGGGCATGGCGCACACCATACACCAGCACTGCGGAGGCGGCGGGCGTGACACCCGACAACGCACGAAGACAGGGTGAGACATCTTCCGCGCACCGTGCTGCTGTATAGTCCGCGTGAAAATCCGGCGCTGGCTGTATTGACAGGAGGTGAACCGTGCTCACTCGTTGGTTGCAGGGGGCGGCAGTCCTCCTGATCGTAGGGCTGACGCAGCCCCTTCACAGCCAGACGGCGGCGCCGGCGCCTCAAGGTGCCGCCCGGGCGACCCTGCGGGCTCCGGGCCTCGACGACGCCGTCGAGATCCTGCGCGACCGCTGGGGCATCAACCACATCTATGCGAAGAACGAGCACGATCTGTTCTTCGCGCAGGGCTATGCGGCCGTGCGCGACCGCTTGTTCCAGTTCGAGATCTGGCGCCGCCAGGCGACCGGCACGGTTTCCGAGATTCTTGGCCGCAAAGCGCTCAAGCGGGACATCGGCACGCGCCTGCACCAGTTCCGGGGCGACCTCGACGCGGAACTGAATTGGTACCATCCGCGCGGCAAGGCCATCGTCACGGCGTTCGTGGACGGCATCAACGCCTACATCGACGACGCGCGACGTCGACCGGAGGAGCTGCCCCTCGAGTTCAAGATGCTTGGCATCCTGCCCGAGCATTGGACCACCGCGGCCGTCATCTCGCGTCACAACGGCCTGCTCGGCAACCTTCCCCAGGAGCTGAACATGGCCCGCGCCGTCCATGCCATGGGCGTGGACGCGGTCAAGGGCCTCTCCGTGTTCTACGGTGGAGATCCGCAGCTGGAGCTCGACCCGGCAATCGACGCCGGGTTGCTCACTCGTGACGTGATCGAGCTGTACAGCGCCTTCCGCGAACCCATCGACTTCACGGCCGACGATCTGTTGCCGCAATACCGCAAGCCCGGGGCGGCGGCGCGCCTGGACGATGCCGTTCACGCCCCGACGGCCGAGGATCTCAGCCAGCGGCAGGAGGACATCGGCAGCAACAACTGGGTGGTCAGCGGCCGGCTGACGCAAACGGGCAAGCCGCTGCTGATGAACGATCCACACCGCACACAAGCCGCGCCCTCCCTGCGGTACTGGTCACACCTGGTCGCGCCCGGATGGAACGTCATCGGTGGCGGCGAACCCATGCTGCCGGGTGTGTCGATTGGCCACAACGAGTACGGGGCGTGGGGCTTGACGATCTTCGGCACGGACGGCGAAGACCTGTACGTCTACGACACCAACCCGGCCAATCCTGAGCAGTACCGCTATCGCGGCGCGTGGGAGCCAATGCGGGTCATCAAGGACACGATCGCGGTTGAAGGCGAGGCGCCCGTGTC
>JBFWXO010000050.1:0-51419 GCA_050187355.1 Vicinamibacterales bacterium | reverse complement strand
TTGCCGGCCGATATGTTAGCCCCGCCCGCCTGGCGTGGGGGCGCGCGGATGACCCCTTCCCCGGGCTTCGCCCGCCGATGCGGCGCGCCCCCCCATGCCGCGCGATGGGATCATCCGCGCGCCACCCCCGTTCCGTCGCCGCCCCGGGGCCGGCGACGGCCGTCTCACCGCAGCGCCCGGCGTGGTACCAGCGCCTTGACGGCCTCGTACACCGCATCCGGTGACGCGTGGGCGAGTGCCTGCACGGTGTCTGGATGCGCGGCGGGGGCCGTCGCCGCACTGCAGACGGCCTGGCGCAGCACCCGTTTGTCCCGTTCCGCCCCCACCCAGCCGGCCGTGACGAATCCCACCCAGAAACATGCGAACGCGGCCGGGAACGGGCGCACGCCAATCCAGAGGACGGGCGACGCCGACCCCGAAATCATCCACGCCACCGCCGCCGTGGTGGCGGCCGCCAGGGCGATGACTCCCAGGCGGGCCATTTCCACCGTCCGTCCGGCCGGCCCTGGCCGTGGAGCGGCCCAGCCGGCCGTGCCCCGCGGGGCGAGCCACGCCCCCACCGCTCCGCCTGCACCACCCAGGCTTGCGGCGAGCATCCATGTCTCCAGCGTCATTTCCATGGGTTCGCTCCTGCCCGCCCGCGGTCCACCACGCCGCGCCGGGCGTCGACTCGGGAGGGGGCACCCTTGTGAGAGAGAACGCCGGGACCCCCGGATTCGTACGCGGACCGCTCCAGCGGGGGCTTGCGTGCGCCTCACCGTGGGGGCAGAATCCCGGGGAGCCGAGCGCGACGAGAACGCGAGCCAGCATGGAACGGCACCCCAGCGCCCCGCCGAGCGGCCCGCTCTCGAGCCCGCCCTCCGAGGAATTGCTATCCCGCGCGCGGGGAGGCGACGACCGAGCCCTCGACCGCCTGCTCAGCCGTTACCTGCCGCGCCTGCACCGCTGGGCGCACCGGCGGGTGCCGACGTGGGCCCGCAGCGCGGCCGACACCGCCGACTACGTGCAGGAGACGGTGCTCCACAGCCTGCGCCACATCGGGACGTTCCAGCCGCAGCGGCAGGGCGCGCTGCTGGGCTACCTGCGGCGCGCGCTCGTCAACCGCATGCACGACCAGTTTCGCCATGCGTCCCGGCACCCCGCACCCGATGCCCTGCACGACCGCCTCGTCGACGGCGGGCAGTCGCCGCTCGACCAGGCCATCCACGAGCAGGACCGGCGGCGCTATGGCGCGGCGCTGCAGCGTCTCAGGCCGCGCGACCGCAAGGCCATCGTCGCCAGCATCGAAATGGGCTACACCTACGAGCAGATCGCGCTCGTGCTCGGCAAGCCGACGGCCGAAGCCGCCCGCATCGCCGTGCGCCGCGCCCTCGTGAGGCTCGGCGAGGAAATGTCTCGTGAATCGTAGCCGCGACGCGTTTCCCGATTCGCTCGCCGCCGCCCTCGCCGACGGCTCCTCGATCGACTGGGGCGCGATGGAAGGCGCGGCCGGCAGCGCCCACGGCGACCTCGTCCGCCAGCTGCGCGTGGTCGCCGCGATGCGCGCGCGCCATGGCTCGGCCCTCGTGGAGCGCCGGTCGTGGCTGCGGCTGGCCATCACGTCCCTGTACGCGGCTGCCGTGACGCTGGCCGGTGTGAAGGTGGCCATAGCGCTGGCGGCGGCGCCGTTCGTCTTCGGTCGGATTTCGCTCCAGCCGGCCGGACCGTTCGCGCTCAACCTGGCGATCTTCGGACTGGGCGGCCTGCTCCTCATCGCCGGCGGCGGGGCCGATCGCCGCCTGCGGCTCCTGGGCGGCCTCTACCTGACGATCGCGTCCGCGTTCGTGGGGCCCTTCGTCCTGCCGCTCGGCGGGCCCGCGGGGGTCGTCACCGACCTGCTCGGCGCCTGCAAGACCGAGGCGTTCTTCGCCGTGGCGGTGTGGCTCTTCGCGTGGGCCTTCCCGCACGAGCCCGTCGCGCCGCGTACGCGCGGCGTCGCCGCCGGCATGGTCGTGCTGGCGTCGGTCACGGCCGCCATCCTGGTGGCCTCCAACTTCATCGCCGCCCGGGCCGGCGGGCCGCTTCCGGACAGCGCGGCGCGCGCCCTCGTCGACGCGCTGGACCGCCAGGCGCCCGCCTCCATGTTCTGGCCGCTGGTGTTCGGCCAGGCGCTGTTGGCCCTGCCGTTCCTGGTGGCGCGAGGGCGCCTGGCGTCGGCCGAACGGCGCCAGCAGGTCCGGTGGTTCCTGGGCGCGCTGACCGTAGGGCTGGCGCCCCTCCTGCTGGCCTCGGTCGCCACCCCGTTCGTCCCCCTGCTGCGAGCGCCCGAGATGCGCCGCTCCGTCGGCGCCGTGATCTACGTCGCGCTCGGCTCGATCGTGCCGTTGACGGCCTATGCCGTGACCGTCAGCCGCGTGATGACGCTCGAGTTCATCGTCCGCGCCACGCTGCGGTACGCCCTGGCCCGCTACGCCGTCTGGGCCGCCATCCTCGCGCCCCTCACCTATCTCGCGCTCGACGTGTTCCTGCACCGCGGCCTCACGTTCCTCCAGTACGTGGACGCCCGTCCGCCGGCCGGCCTGATCGGTCTTTCCGGGGTGGGCCTGGTGGCGCTCACGTTCCGCCCGCAGCTGGCGCGGGCCGTGGATCGGTGGTTCCTGCGTGAGCCGCTCGACCCTTCCGAGGCCATGGCGCGGCTCGAACACCGGTTCCGGGCCGGCGACAGCCTGCGCGCCCTCAGCAGCGCGCTCACCGAGGAGCTGACCCGGGCGCTGCACGCCGAACACGCGCGGGTGCTGCTGCTGTCCGAGGACGGCACGGCGCTCGTGGCCGCCGACGCCGCCTTCCCGACGCTGCCGCGCCACTCGGTCCTGGCGGAGCTGCTCCGGACCTCCCGAACCGAGCTCCAGCTCGAGGCGCGGTCGGCCATCGCGCGCCTGCTCCCCGAGCCCGAGCGCGACTGGCTGCTCGACAGCGGCGCGCAGCTGCTGGCGCCCCTCATCGGCGCCTCCGGCACCCTGCTGGGCATCGTGGCCATCGGGGAGGCCACCAGCCAGTTGCCGTACACGCCCGCCCACCTTTCGCTCGTGACCACGATGTGCGGGCACGCCGCGCTGCAGCTCGAGAACCGCTGGCTGCGGCAGGCGCGTACCGACGCGGGACCGGCCCCGGCCGCCGATCCGACGGGCGTCGGCTGGCACGACGAGCCGGCGGCCTGGTGCCCGGCCTGCTCAGAAACCTGGAGTCCCGAGCGGCGCCGGTGCCGCTGCGGGGCCGCGACGCGGCCGGCGGTGCTGCCGCTCTTCGTCAACGCCAAGTTCCGCCTGGAGCGTCTTCTCGGCACTGGCGGGACGGGCGTGGTCTACCTGGCCACGGACCTGGCGCTCGACCGGCGGGTCGCCATCAAGACGCTCCCGCCGATGCGGCGGGAATACGCGGCCCGGCTCCGCCGTGAGGCGCGGGCCATGGCGGCGGTCCTGCACCCGAACCTGGCCACCATCTACGGCGCCGAGGAGTGGCACGACACGCCGCTCCTCATCGTGGAGTACCTGGAAGGCGGCACGCTACTCGAGTGGCTCCAGCGCGGGCCGGCACCGGTCGACGAGGTCCTCGACCTCGGCATCATGCTGGCCGACGTCCTCGACCGCATCCACGACTCCGGCGTGCTCCACCGCGACATCAAGCCCAGCAACATCGGCTACACGGCCGACGGCGTGCCGAAGCTGCTCGATTTCGGCCTGGCCGCGATGCTGGATCGCTCGAAGGGCCCCGACGCCGCCGCCGCCGTCGTTCCGGTGGACCCGGAGGAACTGGAGCGGCGCCTGGCGTCGCTCGACGCCTCCTCCACCCTGACGGTGACGCAGCAGGTGGTGGGCACGCCGCTCTACCTGTCACCCGAGGCGTTCGCGGGCGCGACGCCGCAGGAGTCCTTCGACCTCTGGAGCCTGAACATGGTGCTCTACGAGGCCATTGCCGGGCGTCACCCCTTTGACGGCCTGGCCGTCTCCGACGTGGTGCAGGCGATCCAGCACACGGCCATCCCCGACATCCGCGATGTCCGGCCGTCGTGTCCCGCGCCCGTCGCGGCCTTCCTGAACGACGCGCTGTCCCGTGTGACGGCCCGCCGCCCGCAGACGGCGGCCGACCTCCGCACCGGACTGCGCGGCCTCCGCGCCCGCCTCGAACTCACCCAGTAACCCCCGGCTTCCGTCCTGTACGGAATCGGGCGCTCCGGCGTTCTTACCTCCGACGGGCGCCGCTTCCCGAGGGACACCCATGCCGGTTGACCAGATCGACAGCATTCTGAGCGATTGCCTGCTCGCCGCCGGCCAGGGCATCGGCACGGAGAAATCCGTGGATTTCGATGTCGTGGCGTGGTGGCGCAGCCGCTACCGCCGCTTCTTCCTGCACGCCATCACCGTCCGGGGGAACTCCTGGGCCGCCGACCGCCATCGCGTGACCGCGGTGGGCCGTTACCTGGGTCAGCGCGCCCTCTTCCATGCCGCCGGGTCCCCGTCCGTGGACCTGCGCGCCGCGGCCCTGGCGTCGCACGACGTGGAAACCGGATGCCAGATGAACGCCGAGCGCGAGGGCGTCGGCGTGGCCACATCACAAGTCATCGCCTGAGTCGGCACACATGGAGGTATCGATGAACACCGAGACGCGCTCGACCTATCAGCCCACGCCCGCCCAGCTGCCCGGCGCCGGCACGCCCGACGCCACGGCCGACCTGCGTGAGGCCCTCCAGGTCATCCTCGACGACATGTTCCTCAGCATCGGTCAGGGCGTCGGTCTCCGCGCCTCGTTCGAGTACGACGCCGTCGTCTGGGTGCGCAGTCACTTCGGCGCCAAGTTCCTGCGGGCCATGCAGCAGTTCGGCAACCGCTGGGAGGAGGACCGTGTCCGCGTCACCGCCGTCAGCAGCATGTTCGGCGAGCGCGCGGTCCGGCATGCCGCCGGGAAAGCAACCATCGGCCTCGAGGAAGTCCGCAAGGCCGCGGCCGACATCGAGCGGTACTGCCAGCTCCACGCCGTGCGCAGCGGCGCCCGCGGCCGGGTGCCCGCGACCGACGCCGCCACCGGGATGATCGCCGGGTACTGGTGCACGTGGGATCCGAAGGAATAGACGGCCCAGGCCCGACCGCCGGACGCGGCCCCGGCCGCGTCCGACTCGCGAAACCGCGTACGGAGCGGTCCCCTGCCGGGACGCCCCGTGCGCGTCGTCGTCTCCGAATCCCCCAAGACGATGGTCATGTCGAGCCCTGAGAACTCAAACCGCGAGCTCGAGTCCTATCGCCAGCTGGTGGCTGGCACGGCGCACGACCTCAACAACCTGCTCCTGCTGGTGAACGGGTGCGCCGAGCTGGTGCTGGACGACGAGTCGCTGCGCCCGCAGACGCGGGAGCTCATGAACGCCATCGTCGACGCGGGCGGGCGCGCCCGGTCGCTGATGCAGCAGCGCCTGTCGGTCGGGCGGGCGGAGACGTCGACGCCCGTCGTGGACCTGGCCGCGCTGCTTCGATCGGCGGCCACGCTCCTCGCCCGGCTCGCCGGCGACGAGGTCGCGGTCCGTCTCCTGGTGGAAGAGGCGCCCTTGTGGGTGCTCGCCGAGACCAGCCAGCTCGAACAGATCGTGGTCAACCTCACGCTCAACGCCCGCGACGCGATGCCCTCCGGCGGCGTCCTCACGATCACGGCCGGACCGGGCCGCCCCGCCGGCGTGGACACCGCCGACGCCGAGGGCAGCCGCGCCGCGCCGCGCAACATCAGGCTGACCGTGTCGGACACCGGAGGCGGGGTCGATCCCAGGGTCCGGGACCGGATGTTCGAACCTTACGTCACCACCAAGGCCGGCGCCGGCTCGGGGCTGGGCCTCGCGGTCGTTCGCGCGGTCCTCGAACAGCTCGGCGGGTCGATCGATGTCGCGTCGGACCCCGGGCATGGCGCCACGTTCTCGATCGATCTTCCGCAGGCGCCGCCCCCCGGTGCCGACGGCGCCTGACCGCCCGCTCGCCGGCCCCTCGCTTCCTCCCGTCCGATCCGCCTCGTGTGCAGCGCGCCGGCGCCGGCCCGTGCGTGACTCGTCTGGTATCCTCGCCGCCGTATGACGAAGCGTCCCGTGTTCGCGGCCTCGTGCATCCGGCGGGCGGTTCTCCCCGCCGTTGCCTGCCTCGCGCTTGCCGCCTGCGGCCCCCGCCAGGCGCCCGCCGATCTCGTCGTCACGAACGGGCGCGTATACACGGGCGCCGGGTCGCCGATGCAGGAAGCCGTCGCCGTGCGCGGCGGCGAGATCGTCGCCGTCGGGTCGGCCGAAGCGATGGGGGACCTGCAGGGGCCGGAGACGACCGTCGTGGACGCGGGCGGCGCCTCCGTGCTGCCGGGCTTCGACGACAGCCACGTCCACTTCCTCAGTGGATCGCAGGGCCTGGCCGAGCTCGATCTCAGCGACGCCCGCACGCTCGACGACATCCAGCGCAGGATTCGCGAGTTCGCCGAGGCGCACCCGACGGCGTCGTGGATTCGCGGCCGGGGCTGGGAGTACACGCCGTTTCCGGGCGGGCTGCCCACGCGGCAGCTCCTGGACGCCGCGCTGCCGGACCGACCGGCGGCGCTCGTCTGCTTCGACGGCCACAGCACGTGGGTCAACTCCAAGGCCCTCGAGGCCGCCGGGGTGACCGGCGCCACGGCCGACCCGCCCAATGGCGCCATCACCCGCGAGCCCTCCGGCGCGCCGGCCGGCCTGCTGAAGGAGTCGGCCCAGGAGCTGGTGCGGCGCGTCATGCCGCGGCCCACGATGGGCGAACGCCTCGCGGCGCTCAAGCAGGGCATCGAGCACGCCCACGCACTGGGTGTGACGAGCGTGCAGAACGCGAACGGCAACGAGGACGAACTCGCCGTCTGGGAGGAAGCGCGGAAGGCCGGTCCGCTTCCGCTGCGCGTCTACCTCGCGCTCTCGGTGTCGCCGGGCTTCACCGACGCCGACGCCGACCGCTTCGATGCCATCCGCGCCCGCGTCCAGCCCGACGATCGCTTCAAGCTCGGCGCCGCGAAGCTTCTCGTCGACGGCGTCATCGAGACGAACACCGCCGCCATGCTGGCGCCGTACGTGAACGATCCGTCGTCCACGGGCCGCGCCAACTACTCCGCGGAGGAGCTCGACCGCATCGTGGCCACGCTGGATCGCCGCGGGTGGCAGCTCTTCATCCACGCCATCGGCGACCGGGGCGTCCGGATGGTGCTCGACGCGTACGAGAAGGCCGCCGGGGCGAATCCCGCGCCCGCCCGGGGCCGCCGGCACCGCATCGAGCACATCGAGACCATCGACTGGGCCGACGTCCCGCGCTTCGGCGCGCTTGGCGTCATCGCCTCGATGCAGCCGCCGCACACGTCGCTCATGAACGAGCCGCACCCGGTCGATCACTGGGTGACCAACGTCGGACCGGAACGCCAGGCACGCGGCTGGCCCTGGAAGAGCATCGCCGAGGCGGGCGGACACCTGGCGTTCGGCAGCGACTGGCCCGTGGTCTCCATCGATCCGCTGGCCGGCATCTGGACCGGACTCGGCCGGATTGGGTTCCTCGACGTTCCGAACCAGCGCCTCACCGTCGGCCAGATGATCGACGGCTACACGAGCGGCGCGGCCTACGCGTCGTTCGACGAGGATCGGAAGGGACGGCTGGCCCAGGGGCAGCTGGCCGACATCGTGGTGCTCACGCGCGACATCTTCGCGAAGCCGCCCGCGTCGGCCGACGACGTCCGGGTGGCCGTGACGATCTTCGACGGCAAGGTCGTCTACCGGCGGTAGCGGCGCGCCGGTCGCTCATCGAGGGAACTGATAGGCCTCGAGGGTCGAGCCGTGGCGCCGGACGTAGACGCGGTCCACCTCGGGATCCACCACGACGACCGGCCGCCGTTCGTTGTGCCAGAGCATCCCGGTCTCCTCTCCCGACCGCTTGTCGAGTCGGACGAGACCGAACTGCTGACCCGCGGCGCCCTCCTTGTTCTCGACGTGCATGTAGACGGACGACTCGACGACGGCGCTGCGGCGGAAGCGTATCCGGAAGGTCTCGTAGAGCAGCGAGGGATCTCCGGCCCCGACCGAGAGCAGGCCGAGGCCGAGCTTGATCCAGCCGTTCTCCCCCGGCGCCGGATAGAAGCGCGAGAACCGTTGGGTGCCGTCCGGCGCCACGCTCAGCAGGTTCTGGTGCGCCACGAGGAGCAACCCCTCCGGCCGCGCCTCGAGCAGCGTCGGCGCTTCGCCCCCCTTGAACTCGTAGCTCGCCAGGTCGGCCCGCGCGCCCGTCGCGAGTTCGACGCGCGCGAGCGTCCGGCCGCCAGCCACGAGGAGGGCTCCGTCGCGGATTAGAAGTGGCGACACGCCGCCGAGGGACAACCCCGGGCTGAACGGGTTCCAGTCCCGCGCGTCCTCGACCTTGGGGATGTCCGCCGGTCGGGGCCACACCGGGGCGCCCGAATCGAGCGACAGCAGATCGACGCGCGAGGGGGTCAGCAGCAGCACGCCGACACCGGCCAGTGGCGCCAGCGCGCGAGGCTCGACCCGCGCCTTCTGCCGCCAGAGGGTCCGACCCGTGGCCGCATCGATTGCGAACACGGTCTCGTCACTCCGCGCGTACAGCACGCCGCCTTGGAGTTCCATCCGGGAGGGCTCGGCATCAGCGAGATCCTCGGCGCGCCACACGACCCGTCCCTGCGGGTCGAGTCTGAACGGGCCGTCCTTCGAGATGAACGCCACGATGGAGTCGCCATCGGCGATGAGTGGCGCGATCCGATACGCCTTCGAGCGCCATTCCTGCGCTCCCACCATCCGTGGACCAGCTTCCCGGACCTCCTTCCGCAGGACGTCCGTGCGCTCGAAGACGTTCGTTCCGGCGGATGTGTCGAATGCGGCGAGCACTCGCTCGCCTCGCTTCGACTTGCCCGCGAGCACGACCAGAGCGTCGCCGGCGGCGTCGACCCAGATGGGATCCTCGGCAATCGTCGACTCGAACCGCCAGCCCAGCGCGCCGTCGGCCAGCGTGATGCCGACCACGAGGAGCGTGTTCCCCTTGCGCTCCACCGCGACGACGACCTGGTCCCCGCGTCCCGACAGGATGTAGCGACGGAACTTCCCGAGCGACTGCGTGGCGGAGTCGAACAGCGTCTTCCCGCTCTCCACGTCGACGATTACCATCCGGCCGTCGGGAGCGTGATGGCCAACCAGCCGGGGTGGCTCCGAGGGCAGCAGCACGAAGTTGAGGCCGCCGCCGTCGGTGTCGCACTTGAACTCGTAGTCCAGGTTGGACGGCGCATCGACGGGCTCGCAGTCGCGGAGATCCGTCCGGCTCCAGAGGATCCGTCCCGTCTCGCCCTCCATGACCCGGGTCTCGGCGTTCGTGCCCACCAGCACGAGGCCGCGCCCGGTCACGTGCAGGTACTGCACGTCCTTTGCGGTCTGCTGGCTCCACAGCAGCGTCTGCGGCTCGGCAGGCGGCGGGAACATCGTCAGGACCGTGGCGACAGCAGTGGCGGCGAACCAGATCGAGCGGGCAGAAGCCGCGGAGCTCGGGCGGGACATCACGGGGGACCTCCTGCAGGCGCGCGCATCATGGCACCACGACGGTCTGTGGCGCCGTCGCCGCGCCGTCGCCGCACGCATTCGTCGCCCTCACGGTGAACGTGTAGGCACCCGGGGGCACGGGCGCGCTCACGTGCCGGGCAGACACCGGAACACTCCCCACGAACGCCCCGGTCACGGTGAGCAGATAGCCGCTGGGCGCCGCTCCGGTGGCGGGGAGGTCCCACCGGAGCGACAGGACGTTGCCGACGGCATACGCGGCGAAGTTCGTCACGGGCTGCGGCGTACCGGAACAGCCGGCCGGGAACGTCAGCGTGACCGGAGTGGACAGCGGACTGCTGCCGGTGGCGTTGGTGGCGGCGACGGCGAACGTGTAAGTGCCCGGGGGCACGCCGGCGACGCTGAAGGTGTCGGTGCGCGCCAGCGGGACGGCGGCGTTCACGGCGCCGCTCACCAGAAGCGTGACGCCTGCGGGCTCCCCACCGGCGAACGTGTTGGTCCAGGCCAGGCTCACCGTCGATCCGTCCACCAGGCCCAGCAGGTTCGCGGGCGCCGAGGGCGGGATGGCCACACGCACGTGCAACGGGACTTCATTCGACGGGCCGCTCTCGCCTGAGCCGGTGGACGTGTGCACGCGGAGGAAGTAGGAGCCGGGCGGCGCGAGAAACGCGAAGACCGGCGCCGCTGACCCCGTGTCCACGGCGGCCAGCACCTGCCCCGGCACGAGGCCGCCCTTCACGACGTAGCCCGCCGGCGCGGGGCCGGTCGCCGGCCCGGCCCAGTGCAGGGTGACGAGATTGCCGTCCACGCTCTCCACGTGAAGCGCCGTGGGCGGCTGCGGTCCCGGCGGCTGGAGTTCGAGGCGAACGTCGTCGATCAGGGCTCCCCAGCTGTTGCCTGCGGGTGAGAGGCTTGCAAACCCGATGGTCGCCGAGGTTCCGGAGGCGACGAACGAGTACGACTGGCGGACCCAGCCGGGATCCACACGGCTCTTCCCCAGCGTGTCGAACGTGAGGTCGTACACGAGCGGGCCCACGGTCACCCGAACCTGCTTCACCACCGGTGCGCCGTCGCTGTTGCCGGCCAGCGAGAACGAAGCGGCATAGGTCTGTCCGGGGACGGTCGTGACGGTCTGCTGGATCCCGCCGGTCGAGAAGGCGCCGTCGAGATCGATGCCCCTGGTGCCGTCGGCCATCGTCCAGGACGGGCCGATGTAGTCGATGGTCGAGCCTGTGACCGTCCACCCCGGGATGGCGGCCGACCCGGCGCCGACCGTCGTGTAGCTCGACCCGGACGGAATGGGCGGCCCCTGTTCGAAGCCCCCGTTGACGAGGAGATTCTGAGCGGCTGCGGCGATCGGCGACGTGAGAAGCACGAGGCAGATCGCGCCCGCCCTCGTCATACGTCGGCCCCCGACGCGCAGACGATTCCTGGCAGTTCCTCGAGGGCACACCGGCGTCGCTGACGTCGTCGACGGGGCCCGTGGCCGGGCTACCACGATGGCTCGAGGAGCGTGCTCCCGATGGGTTGGCCCGAACAGGTGATGCCCGCGCGGAATCGGCCGTTCGCGACCTCACACTCGCCCGAGTGGGCATCGATGCACGAGGCGCTGATTCCGCTGCCAACGATGCACTGACCGCGGGGCTTCTTGTCGCACGCGACGCCGAGACCCGCGAGGAGTATCGCGGCGATGACGAGGCGTATCGCTGGTCCGGTCATTCTTCGCCTCCGTTCGTCCTTGGTGCTGCGGCCTGCGCCATCCGCCGCGGGCACACGGTGCCCTTATAGGCCGCGGAACGAGGGGAAGGAATCGGGCCGACTTCGGTGCTTTGCGTCGAGATGCCCCTACGACCCTAGGGGTGCGTCCCTAGGTGGTCCGGGTATCAGATCTCGTCCCGGTGCCGGATCGCGAACCGGCTGAGCGCGTGATTGCCGTGAAGCTCCAGCTTGCGGCAGATGTTGGACCGGTGGGCCTCAACCGTCTTCTGCGCGATGCCGAGTTCCCGCGCGATGTCCTTGCTCGTCATGTCGCGCGCGATGAGCGACAGGATCGCCTGCTCCTGCCGTGTCAACCGCTTCAAACCGGGCGCCTCGCCCGTGAAGCGCTCGATGCGGCGGGTCTTGTTGACGAGGTAGGTGGTCATCGTCGGGCAGGCGAAGTGCTGGCCCTGGGCGATGGCCCTGACGCACCGCACGATGTCCACGTCCGTGCAGTCCTTGAGCAGGTAGCCCTTGACGTCCCACTCGAGGGCCTGTTCGAACAGGGCCCCGTCGTCCGCGATCGTCAGGAACGCGATCTCCACCGGCAGCCGCGCCTGCCGTACCGCCTTCACCACGGCGCAGCCGTCCATCACGGGCAACCCGATGTCGAGAATCGCCACGTCGGGCGCCAGCGTCCGGATGGCCTCCAAGGCTGCGCGCCCGTCACCAGTCTCCGCGACCACCTGGAACCCCGGTTCGCGGTCCAGGGCCTGCCGCAGGCCGCTCAGGAAGAACGGGTGGTCCTCGGCGATGACAATCCGGATGGCGGCGTTCATGGCGTGCGAACGAGCGGGAAGGTTGTCACCACGCTCGTGCCCTGTCCATCACTGGTTTCCAGCACCACGCGGCCGCCGAGGCCCCGCGCACGCTCGCGAATCATCATCAAGCCGAGTCCCGGCGTGTCGGTGGAACCGGTCCCGCCGCTGGGGAGCCCGTGACCGTCGTCCGTCACGCGAATCTCACACGTGTCCCCGCGGCGGGACATCACCACTCGCGCGGACGTCGCGCCGGAGTGCTTCACCACGTTGCTGACACATTCCTGGACGATGCGGTACGCCTGGATCCGCTGGTTCGCGTCCAGCAGGTCGTCGAGGTGCTCGACCTCGGTGACGAACTCGATGCCGCACGCGTCGCCCAGGGTCTGGGTCATGCCCGCGATGCTGCGGGCGAGCCCGATCTTGTCCAGGTGATACGGACGCAGCGCGTGCGCGATGGTCTTGAGATCTGTACTGGCTTTCCTGGCGACCTCGTCGATGCGATCGAGCGCCGTGCCCTGCCCCGCCTCGCCGGCCGCCTGGGTCCTGGCGACGCGCACGTGCGCGCGGATGGCGAAGAGCTCCTGGCCGAGCGCATCGTGCAGCTCGGTCGACAGCCGCTGGCGCTCGTGCTCCTGGGTCTGGATCAGACGCTGGGCGAACGCGGCCTGGCGCGCCTGCTCGTCCCGGTGCTGGGCGGCCCGGCGCCGCTCCACGCCCACGATCAAGGCGACCATCCCGGCGAGACTGACACCGGTGAACCACGGCTGCCGCCAGAACGGCGCCAGCACCACGATCTGGAGCGTCTGGGGATTCGGATTCCAGTCGCTTTCCTCGTTCGCGGCCGTGACCCGGAACTCGTACCGGCCCGGTGGGATCTTGCCGTAGGTGACGCTACGACGGTCGCCGGCCGCGACCCAGTCCGTGTCGAGCCCCGACAACATGTAGCGGTAGCGCACCTGTTCTGGTGCGCCGAAGCTGGCCGCCGTGTAGCGGACCTCGAAGCCCGTGGCGTCGCTGGGCACCGTGAGTGCGGTCCCCCGCGGCGCCGGGGCGCCGGCTACGAAACGGTCTTCGAGGATGACCGGGGGCGGGTCCGTGTACCGCGTGATGTCCGTAGGATCGACGACCGCGACGCCGCCCATCGTCGGAAACCAGAGCGTCCCATCCCCGCGCCGGAGTCCCGCCGGCTGCCGGCCGCCATTGCACTCCAACGTCGTCATTCCGTCGCGGATGCCAAACGCCCGCGATCGAATCGACCGGACCCGTCCGTCGGCGAAGTCGTTCAGCTCCTGGCGGCTCACCCTGGAGATGCCGCGGTTGCTGCCCATCCAGAAGAAGCCGAAGTCGTCCTCCAGGATCTGGAACACCCCGTTGTCGTGCAGGCCCTCTCGGGTCGTGTACCGGGTCAAGACGCCGTCGCGCAGCCGATAGAGTCCGCCATCGTAGGTGCCGGCCCACAGCACGCCGTCCCCGTCTTCGTGCAAGGCCCGCACCCAGTTCCCGACGAAGCCGTCGGCCTCGGCGTAGGTCGTGAAGCGGCCTTCGTCGAAGCGCGCCAAACCCTGGTAGGTCCCGATCCAGAAGCCGCCCGCACGCGCAGGGGAGAGCGCGGTGATGCGGTCGCTGGGCAGTCCGTCCGCCGTCGTATAGCGGCGCAGGGTGCCCTCGGCGCGGGCGACCAGCCCCGTGTCGGTCGCGAGCCAGAACGTTCCGCCATCGTCCTCGTGCATGGCCCAGACGGCACGGATCCGATCGGCGTGGGGGCCGGAGTCTCGAACGAGCTGTCCGTCGGACAGATACGACAACCCCGCCTGGCTTCCGACCCAGATCCGGCCGGAGCGATCCTGGTAGATGCATGTCACGCGGTCCGAATCCGACCCGCGTAGATAAGAGTAGGTCTCGCCAGTCGCGCCCGAGTAGTGCTGCAGCCCGCCCCCCCACGTGCCGAGCCAGATGCCGCCGGCCCGATCCTGGAAGACGGAGTACACGAGGTTCGACGTGAGCCCGTCGCCTTCATCCAGCATGGTGATCGGCTGCGGACGCAGCCTATGCAGGCCTGTCTGAGAGCCGACCCACACCGCGCCCTCCCGGTCCTCGAACAGCGCCAACGCCGCAACTGTGGACGCCATCGAGGTGATGCCGGCGCGGTGGGTGAAGACGCCGCCGCCAATGCGGCCGAACCACACGGTGCCCGCGCGATCGTCAAGGAAGGTCACCGCGTCCGCCGGCGGGCCGTTGCTGTCGTCGAATGTGGCGACCCGCTGAGTCGACGGCGTGGCTTGGAGCACACCGCCGCCATCGAACACGACCCACAGATGTCCGTGATCGTCCGAACAGACGCGGACGACGTCCCGGTCGGGCAGCGAATCACTCGGGACGCATGTCGACACCTCACCGCCGACCAGGCAATGGAGCCCCTGTTCGTCGCGACTCCACCATACCTGCGCATCGCGGCTCCACCAGAGGTCGTTCACGCCCTCCGTCGAGGGCGGTCCCACGCCCATCGGCAGATCACCGGCGTGGAACGTCTTGATGGCCGACCCGTCATAGCGCGTCAGGAAGATCTCCCGCGTCGAGTGATGCGTCCACGTGGCCCACAGGCTGCCATCGGCCGCCTCGTCGAGGCGCAGCGCCGCGGCGTCCGGTACGCCCTGCCCGGAGCCGAGTGTCGAAAACACGCCGTCGCGGCAGCGAATCAGCATGCCGTCTTCCGTGCCCGCCCACAGCGTGCCCTGGCTGTCCTCGAGCAATGTCTGGACGCGCTGGCTGTCGATGCCGTCCGTGCCGCGATCGAAGACGGTGAACCGCAGCCCGTCGAATCTGACGAGGCCGCCGAAGGTCGCGAGCCACATGTACCCGTCGCGTGTCTGGACGATGTCGTTGACGGAGTTCTGGGGCAGGCCGTTCTCGGTGGTCCACGTGTCGAATCGCAAGTCCGCGGACGAGGACGGCGCGGCCGCGCCGACCAGGATCGCCGCGATGGTCAGGGGGCGAAGCCAGCGACGGACGCTCGCTCCGGCGGGACGAGCTGCCGTGCGCCAGTCACCGGGTGCGAGCCCGTCGGCCGTCATGCCAGCCCCCGGCTCACGAGCAGTTCCTGCACGGCCCGGTGGGCCTCGTCGAACGCCTGGTTGGTGAAGGCCGCGGCGCCGGCGTCGGAGTTGGCGATCGCGACGGGGCCGAACCGCGCGCGGCCGATGACGTGCGGCCGCTGTTCGGGCGGGACGTCGGGGTCGGCGAGTGTGTCGTAGGTGTAGGCGTAGCCGTCGGGCCACCGGTTCACGGCGATGCCGACGATGTCCGCGGCGGGATCGAAGTCCGTGCCCGCCAGCATGCGGGCCATCTGCCGGCGGATCGTCAACTCGTGCTCCTGGAAGGTCATCGTCAGGAGCTCGTGCCGGCCGGCGCGGTGCTGCTCCTTGCGGGGGAGGCCCGGCTTGTTCGGGTTGCGCACCATGTGGACGACGATGGGCTCGTCGGGCGTCGTGACCGCCTTGTAGCCGCCGATTCTCGACGCCGCGTCCAGGCTGGTGTTCGGGTAGTACATGCCGGGAGCGCTGATGCTCGTCACCCCGAGGTCCTTGAACGGCGTCCATCGCCGGATCAGCACGTTCGTATAGAGCATCGGCACCTTCACCGGGTAGGCGAGCGCCTCCTTCTGCGCGTCCGGGATCTCCGGCAGCAGCCTGGGGACGAGCGAGTTGTAGCAGGCCAGGATGACGCTCTTGGCGCGCACCTGGTGCATCTTGCCGTCCCGAAGGTAGGCCAACCGGGCGCCGGTCGGGTGCGCGACCTCGCCGTCCACCCCTACACGGACGACCGTGCTGTTCAAGCGCACCCGGGTCGACGTGCCGGCGGCGTCCAGGCGGTCGTAGGCCACGGGCGCCTTCAGGATCGACTGCATGTCGTGCGTGCCCGGAATCGCGCCCGGCACGAGGCGCGATACGAGCAGCCGCGCGATCGTCGCGTTGCCGTCCGGGAAGTGGATGGTGAAGCTGCCCTCCCGGAAGCCTTCCTCGAGCTCGAGGCCGAGTCCGTCGAAGCCGACCCGCCCGGCCCGCGCCGCCTCCAGGGCCGGCATCGTGTCCACGCGCTTGTTGTTCCGGCCACCCTGGCCCAGGAAGTACGGCAGGGCGTCGGGGCTCATCCGGGCGTGGGTGAGCAGGAACTCCTGGTAGCTGATCCGCGCGAGCAGCGCCTCCTTCTGCGCCGGGGTCTTGCCGGCGAGGTAGTCCGGGTTCGTGCCGAAGAGGCGGGTCAGGTCGCGGCGCGCGGCATCGCTGAGGGGCGCCTTGGCGAAGAACTGGTCCCATGGCAGCCGTCCGTTGCCGACGACCAGGCGGTCCTCGCCGAAGTGCTCCTTGTCGAAGAACGTCGACGGACCGAGCTTGTACTTCACGAACAGGTCCCGATCCAGGAACTCGGGGGCGCGGGCCACCTCCACGCCGAGGTCGATCAGGAGCCGCTTCGCCATGTAGCTGTACGGGTAGGGCGTGGCGACGCTCATCGTGCCGCCGTAGCCCAGGTAGGTGCGCCCCTGGTACTCGAACTCGTTGCGCTTGGCGTGCCCGCCGAAGTCGTCGTGGTTGTCCAGCACGAGCACCCGCTGGCTCGGCAGCGCCGCGTGCCAGAAATAGGCGGCCGCCAGGCCGGACAGTCCGCCGCCGACGATCACGAGGTCGTAGCGCTCGCCCGTATCGGCGTCGATTGGCGGATAGGTCGCGAACTCGCCGCCGTTCACGCGGTCGAACGACGCGAGGGCCGACGCGTGCTGACCGCGCAGTCCCAGCCGCCGCGGCGGGTAGGCCGGTTCCGCCGCGCGGGCCTGCGCGCGGGCGAGACCAGGAGCGGCTGACGCGCCGATCGCGGCCGACCCGACGGCCAGCGCCATGCCGTTGAGGAAGTCGCGCCGCGCGATTGGGCGGTGCATGCCGAGGTCCCGGAACTCGCGTGCCTGGCTCATCAGCCCTCCGATCGGCGGATTCTACCGCCCGGGGAGGCGTTCGCGTCGCGCGCGCCACCTGAGCCGTGTCGTCCCGTCTGACCGCACCTAGGGACGATGGGTGAAGTATGGCCAGCGAATCGGGGGCAGCCCTGATTTCAAGTGGCGCGGACGGCGGCGTACAGTCCCGCGCCATGAAGACCGCATTCGAGTGGTGCGCCGTGGTCTGCCTGTGCGCGTGCCTGCCCGTCGCCGCGTCCGCGCAGGATGAGCAGCGCGTGCGGGTCACGCGTGCCACGGCCGTGAGCGATCAGCCGTCGGGTGACGCCGCCGTCGTGGCGACGGCGAACCCGGGCGATGTGCTCGAGCAACTGGACGAGCGGGACGGATGGCTGCTCGTGCGACCACCGGCCGGATCGCCGCAGGCGTGGAGAACCGGATGGGTCAACGCGGCGAGCACCGAGCGAATCGGCGCCGGCGTGCCGGCCGGCACCACGGCGCCCCCGGCATTCCAGCCGACCGAACCTGGCGCCCGCAAGGGCTTCATCATCGGCCTCGGCGCGGGTTTCGGCGCCCATCGTTACACCACGCCCACCGTCCGGTTCGGCAGCCTTTCCTTCGGAGGAGAAAGCGTGTCGAGCTCGGGTCTCGCCACCGAGTTCCTCCTGGGCTATGCGCCCACCGACCGGCTGATGATTCACTACCAGAACAGCCTCCAGCTCACGGGTGACGAGGCCTACGACCTGCTCGGCATGACCGGTGGCGGGGTCACGTACTTCTTCGGGCCTCGCGCGCGCAGTTGGTACGTCACGGGCGCCGTCGGAGCGGCAGTTGGCGCCGAAGTCGACCTCGGTCGCGGCACCGTCGGGTCCAATGACAAGGGCCTCGCCTACGTGGCCGGGGGTGGTGTCGAGTTCGCCCGCCACTGGCTGCTCGGCGGCAGCGCCATGTTCCTCAAGCTGGGCGACATCACCCACAGCGCCTACCGGGCAACGCTCACCTGGGTGTTTTACTGACAGTGACGACGGGCTATCCTCACTGGATGAGCCCGTACGCCGAGCCCGTCGTCGTGAGGGGCGCGTGCCCCCACGACTGTCCCGACACCTGCGCGCTGGAGACCACCGTGCAGGCCGGCGTGGCGATCAAGATCGCCGGCGCCAAGGACCACCCCTGGACTGACGGCGCGCTGTGCACGAAGGTGTCCCGCTACCTCGAGCGGACCTACGCGCCAACGCGCGTGCTGTATCCCCACCGGCGCGTCGGCGCCAAGGGCCCGGGACAGGGCACCTGGATGCGCATCTCGTGGGACGAAGCGCTCGAGACCATCGCGTCGCGTTTCACGGCCATCGCGCACTCCCCCGACGGGCCGGAAGCCATCTGTCCCTACAGCTACGCGGGCACGATGGGCCTCCTGAACTTCGCCGGCATGGACCGGCGGTTCTTCTACCACCTCGGCGCGTCGCTCCTCGACCGCACGCTCTGCTCGTCGGCGGGCAAGGTGGGCGTCAAGCTGACGCTGGGCGGCGGGGTCGGCATGGATCCCGAACGGGTGGTCGACGCCCGCCTGATCCTGATCTGGGGGTCGAACCCGATCACGTCCAACCTGCACTACTGGGCCCGCGTGCAGGAGGCGAAGCGGCGCGGCGCGCGCGTGGTCGTCATCGATCCGTACCGCAGCCTCACCGCGGAGAAGGGCAGCGACCACCTGCCGATCGTGCCCGGCACCGACGCCGCGCTGGCGCTGGCGATGATGCACGTCATCATCACCGAAGGCCTCCACGACGCGGACTACGTCGCCCGCCACACGATCGGCTTCGAGCGGCTCGCCGCGCGGGCCGCCGCGTACCCGCCCGCGCGCGCCGCCGGCATCTGCGGTCTGCCGGAGGACACCATCGTCGCGCTCGCCCGCGACTACGCCACCACCCGGCCGTCGGCCATCCGCGTGAACTACGGGCTGCAGCGGCACTACGGCGGAGGCGCGGCGGTGCGGGCCATCACGTGCCTGCCGGCGCTGGTCGGGGCCTGGCGCGACGCCGCCGGCGGCGTGCTGCTGAGCACGGGCGACTTCTTTGGCTTCAACCACGCGGCGCTCGAACGGCCGGACCTCCTCGCCGGCCGGCGGCCGCGCACGATCAACACGAGCTCGATCGGCGACGCGCTGCTGGCCGCCGATCCGCCCATCCGGGCGCTCTACGTCTACAACTCGAATCCCGTCTGCGTGGCCCCTGACTCGGCGGAGGTCGTCCGCGGGTTCCTGCGCGAGGACCTGTTCACGGTCGTCCACGACGTGTTCTTCACCGACACGGCCGACTACGCGGACATCTTCCTGCCGGCCACGACGCAACTCGAGTGCCTCGACGTCCACAAGCCGTACGGCCAGCTGTACGTCATGCTCAACCAGCCGGCCATCGAGCCGCTGGGCGAGGCGGTGCCGAACACCGAGGTGTTCCGCCGGCTCGCCAGGGCGATGGGCCTCACCGAACCCGCGCTGTTCGAATCGGACGAGACGATGATCCGCCAGGCCCTCGACACGTCGCACGCGCGGATGGCCGGGATCACGTTCGAGGGACTGCGGGCCACCGGCTGGCAGCGGCTCAACGTGCCGGAGTCGTTCGCGCCGTTTGCCGAGGGCGGCTTCCCGACGCCATCGGGCAAGTGCGAGTTCTACAGCGAGACGGCCGCCGCCATGGGACTGGACCCGCTGCCCACCTTCACCCCGCCCATCGAGTCGGTGGGCAGCGCGCCGGATCGCGCCAGGACCTACCCGCTCGCCATCATCTCGCCGCCGCAGCGGCACCTGCTCAACTCGTCGTTCGCGAACCTGCCGCTCTTCCTCGAGAGCGAGAAGGAGCCGCACCTCGACATCCATCCCGACGACGCGGGACCCCGCGGCATCGCCGACGGCGCCTGGGTGCGCATCTTCAACGACCGCGGGGCGTTCGGCGCCAGGGCCCGCGTGAGCGACAAGGCCCGTCCGGGGTGCGTCGTCGCCGTGTCGCTCTGGTGGCGCAAGCTCACGCCGGACGGCACCAACGCGAACATGGTGACGTCGCAGCGCCTGGCCGACATGGGCAACGCGGCGACGTTCTACGATGCGCTGGTGGACGTGGCGCCCGCGCCGGAGCCCACCCGCCCGACGGCGTAGCGTCCGGCGGGGGTCCGCCAGGAACCGCGGCGGGTCGGCTCACGGTGGTATCCGGGCCGCTCGCGTTGTAGTGTCTAGAGGCGGAGGAATTGCACATGCGACGTGGAGTGATGACGGTGGTGGCGGTAGTGGCCGTGATGGGCGCGATGGCCAGCCCGGCGGCGGGCCAGGCCACCGCCCGACGGTCGTTGTTGAACCCGGCCGGGATGAAGGAGACGGCCCCGGACACGTACAACGTGAAGTTCGACACGAGCGTCGGCGAGTTCGTGATCAAGGTCACGCGGGCCTGGGCCCCGAACGGCGCCGACCGGTTCTTCAACCTGGTGAAGAACGGGTTCTACGACAACGCGAGGTTCTTCCGGGCCATTCCGAACTTCATGGTCCAGTTCGGTATCAACGGCAACCCGGCCGTCTCGAAGGTGTGGCAGTCGGCGCGGATCCCGCCCGACCCGGTCGCGCAGAGCAACAAGCGCGGCTTCATCACCTTCGCCATGGGCGCCACGCCCGACACCCGCACCACCCAGGTGTTCATCAACTTCCGGAACAACGGCAACCTCGACAAGATGGGCTTCGCGCCCTTTGGCGAGGTCGTGACGGGCATGGACGTGGTGGACAAGATCTACACGGGCTACGGCGAGGGCGCGCCCCGCGGCAGCGGTCCGGCGCAGGGCCGCGTGCAGGCCGAGGGCAACGCCTACCTCACCAAGTCGTTCCCGAAGATGGACTTCATCAAGAAGGCCACGATCGAGCCCTGAGAATGCACAGCGGCTAGCGGACGGCGGCTGGCGGACGGCGCTGCGCCGCCACCCGGCGACGGCTGGAGCGGGGATCGAGCACCGGGCGGATCCCTGCCTCCGGCTTCCCAGCTGGTGTCTCGGACTTGCCGAGGACACCAGCCGCCTGCTGACGCTGCACGATCATCTCCGCCGGACGAGGATCCGCCCTGGCGCCCGCGCCTGGCGGACTCAGCTGAGCGAGAACGGCGGATACTCGTCCGTCATGAGCAGCGCGTAGGCGTCCACGCGCACCCGCCACCGCAGGGCCCCCACCGCGAACGCGTAGAGGCTCTCGGGGTAGCGGCCCGTGAAGAGGATCGCGAACCACGCCACGATGGTCAGCAGGCCCCACGCCAGCATCACGAACGCCAGGACGAAGAGCTGGGGAATCAGCAGGATGAGCCGGAACGCCACGGTGAGCCGGTTTCGCGGGGCCGACGGCTCCGCGATCTCCACCGCGACCGGATACGGCATGTCCCCGAACGGCGGATAGGCGTCCTCGAGCAGCATCAGGTAGGCCAGCGCGCGTCCGCGCCAGCGGAGGTAGAACCCCGTGAGCTGCCGAATGCCCGCGATGTGGGTCCCGGCGAAGACGATCGTGAACCAGCTCACGATGGCGAGCGCCACGGCCACGGCGCCGATCAGGCCGCCCTCGGCCGACGCCGACGTCCGTCCGTCGGTGCTGCTGGCCAGCCCGATGCCCACGCCTCCCACCAGGATCACGTGCGGAATCGCCAGGATCGCGCGGAAGGCCGTCGTGAGCCGGTTCCTGGGCCCGGCGGGCGGCTGGACGGCGATGGTCACCGGGTAGGCCATGCGCATCAGCCTACTCCCGTTTTCGCCCGCCCGGCGCCGGCCGGCGACCGCTGTGGTAGCGTCGAGCTGAGCGCACGATGACGCTGCAGGATCTCTACATCCGGTACGAATCGACGCTGCGGCCGGTGCTGCGCGTGGCGCCCGTCTTCGGCGGGCTCGCGCTGCTCACCTGGCGCATGCGCGAGACCCGGGTGCCCGTGAGCGCCGCCTCCATCCTGATCCCGCCGCTGGCCATGAGCACCGGGTTCTTCATGTTCCTCTCGCCGCTGACCCGGGTGCCCTGGTCGTGGGCCGTCTCGTCGCTGGCCGCGGGCGCCCTGGTGCTGTCGTGGCCGCTGGTGCGGTCCTCGCGCCTCGAGCCCCGCGACGGGCGCGTCTACATGCGCCGGTCCCCGTGGTTCCTGGCGATCCTGCTGGGGCTTCTCGCCGTCCGGCTCGCCCTGCACGACTACATCGGCCACCTGATCTCGCCGCTGCAGACGGCGTCGGTCTTCTACCTGCTGGCGTTCGGGATGATCGTCCGGTGGCGCGCGGGGATGTACTGGCAATTCCGGGCGCTCATGCCCCGGGGATGATGCCGAGCTCGACGTAGCGCGGGCGGACCGCCGCGCGCAGGGCCGGCAGCTGGCGCCAGAACCACAGGGCCATCAGCAGGCAGGCGCCGCCGCAGGTGGCATACGTGGCCTCGACGCCGATCCGGGAGGCGAGCGACCCGCCCAGCAGGCTGCCCACGGGGCCGGACCCGGCGAGGGCGATGGTGTAGTACGACATCACGCGCCCGCGCTTGTCGTCCTCCACGATGGTCTGGACGATCGTGTTGGTGGCCACCACCTGGTACATCAGGCCGTAGCCCGTGACGGCCATGAGCGCCATGGACAGCCACAGCCGCTCCGAGACGCCAAGGCCGATGCAGCCGACGCCGAAGGCGGCGACGGCCACCGTCATCATCCGGCCCAGGCCCACCACCGTGGTCCGCATCACCAGGCGCACGGCGCACAGCAGCGCTCCCACCCCTGACGCCGTCATGAGGAACCCGAGGGTGTGCGCGCCGCCGCCCAGCGTCCGCCCGGCCACGAGCGGGGTGAGTGCCGTGTAGGGCGCGCTCATGATGCCCACGATGCCCAGGAAGAGGAACAGGACCCGAATCGGCGTGGCCTGGACCAGGTACTGCCATCCCTCGGTCAGCTCGTGCCAGACGTGCCGCGTCATGCGAGGCCGGTCGTCCGGCGTCAGCCGCATGGCCAGCAGGCCCCAGATGACGGCCAGGTAGCTCAGCCCGTCGATGAGGAAGCAGTAGCCCTCGCCCACGGCGGCCACGAGCGCGCCGGCGATGGCCGGCCCGACCAGGCGCGCGCTGTTGAAGTTGGACGAGTTGAGGGCGATGGCGTTGCTGAGGTCGGCGCGGTCGTCGATCATGCGGACCACGAACGACTGCCGCGTGGGGATCTCGACGGCGCTGATGAGGCCCTGGAAGAACGCGAGCCCGAGGATCCACGGCACCGTGATGAGCCCGCTCAGCGTGAGACCGGCCATCGCGAGCGACTGCAGCATGGCCAGGACCTGCAGCGCGATGAGCACCTTGTGGCGGTCCCAGCGGTCCACCCAGACGCCGGCCAGGGGCGGGAGCACGAGCGACGGCGCCTGGCCCGCGAAGGCCACCAGGCCGAGCAGGAACGCGGAGTCGGTCAGGCGGTAGACCAGCCACGACGTGGCCAGCCGCGTCATCCACGAGCCGATGAGCGAGATGCCCTGGCCGATGAAGAACAGCCGGTAGTTGCGGGACCGGAGCGCGCGAAACGGGGAACTCACTGCGTCCCCCGGATTCTCGCACAGGCCCGCGGCCGGTCCCGGCCGCGCCGCCTACTGCGTGCCCGCGCGCGCGGCGGGGCGCGCGCCCTTCATCTCGTATTCCTTCGGCGGCTCGGCGCCCAGCAGGTTGCGCACGAAGTAGTCCCAGCGCCGGCGCATCACGTACGGCGCGTCCGGGCCGTAGCCGTGCCGCTGGTTGGGCAGCAGGATGAGATCGAAGTCCTTGTTGGCCTTGATGAGGGCGTCCATCACCAGGTAGGTGTTCTGCGGGGGGACGTTGTCGTCCATCATGCCGTGCATCAGCAGGAGCTTGCCCTTCAGGTTCTTGGCGATCGTCTGGTTGGCTTCCGCTTCATAGGTGTCGCGCGGCTCGTCGCCCGTGCCCTTGTGCTCGCCGCCCAGCCGGTGGAGCAGCCCCTGGTACCGCTCGCCCCAGTCGTCCTCGTACAGGCGCTGGTCGTGGTTGCCGGACTCAGAGATGCCCACCTTGAAGAAGTCGGGGTAGCGGAACATCGCGTCGGCCGTGATGAACCCGCCGCCGGAATGCCCCCACATCGCGGCCCGGTCGAGGTCGATCCATGGGAACCGCGCGGCCAGCTGCTTCATGCCCTCCACCTGATCGGGCAGCGTGTTGTCGCGGCCCATGGCGCCGTACCAGGTGTCGTGGAACGACTTGGAGCGGCCGGGCGTGCCCATGCCGTCCAAGGCGATCACCACGAAGCCCAGCTCCGCCAGCGCCTGGTGGTCGTTCCTCGCCGCCATGAAGGCCCGGCTGCCGACCGAGCCGGTCTGCGGGCCCGGGTAGGCGTAGTTGATGATGGGGTACTTCTTCGAGGCGTCGAAGGTCGTGGGCCGGAAGAGGAGTCCGTACAGGTCCGTCTTGCCGTCGCGCGCCTTCACGGTGAAGCGCATCGGCGGCTTCCAGCCCGCCGCCACGAGCTTCGTGATGTCGGCCTTCTCGATCGGCATCACGAGCGCCCCGGCCGCGTCGCGCAGTACCACCTCGGGCGCCTGGTCCGGCGCCGACGTGCTGTCGATGACGAACTTGCCGGACGGCGCCATCTGCACGCCGTGATGCCCCTCGGCCGGCGTGAGGAGCTGGTAGCCCTTGCCGTCGAGGCCGATCCGGTACAGGTGGCTGAAGTACGGATCCTGCCCGGGCTCGCGGCCGTTCGCGGCGAAGTACAGGACGCGGGCCTTCTCGTCCAGGTGCGCGATGCGCGTCACCGGACCGGGCCCCGACGTGACCTGGTGCTTCAGGCGGCCCGAGTTCAGGTCGTAGAGATACAGGTGGCTCCAGTCGTCGCGCTGCGAGTTCCACAGGATCTCGTTCGTCGTCCAGAGCACGCGCCAGCCCGCCGGCGCCTCGAAGTGCGTCCGTTCCGACTCCTCGAACACCGTGCGCACCTCGCCCGTCGCCGCGTCGGCCACGCGCACCGTGGCCGTCTTGTGGTCGCGGTTCGTGGACACGAACGCCAGCCGAGCCGCGTCCGGGCTCCACTTCATGTCGTCGGTGTCGAAATCGTCGCCCAGCATCGCCCGGTGGAAGTCGGGCGCCATCTTGAAGCGGACCACCGCGCCGCTGTCGGTGTCGATGACCACGCGGTGCAGCATCGACACGTGCTCGTCGCCGGGCAGCGGGTACTTCCACGCGTGCAGCACGGGATGACCGACGGTGGTCTCCACGAGGAACATGTCGCCCACCTGGCGGTCGTCCTGCTGGTAAGTGGCCACCTTCTTCGAGTCCGGCGACCACAGGACGATCGCGCGATCGCTGTGCGTCCAGCCGGCGTTGTCGGTGGCGTAGCCAAAGTGCTCGACGCCGTCGGTCGTGAGCGGCCGCTCCACTTTCGACGCGATATCGCGGATCCACAGGTTCCAGTCCTTGATGAACACGGCCCGCGTGCCGTCGGGCGAGAGGACCGCGTTCGGGTCGCGCGTGGAGTCGGTGCCCGTGCACGCCGCGCCCTTGACGTCGCAGGTGTAGTGCTTGCGGCCCACGTCGAAGCTCACCGACGCGCCGTCGGCCGAGAGGTCGATCGACTGGAACGGCAGCTTCGCCGGGTCCACCTTGTCCCCGGAGGCGGTGGCGAGCGCCGCGGCCAGCCGCTGGTGATCGAAGGCCAGCGTGCGGGTCTTCCTGACCGGGTCCACCACGTAGAACTCGCCGCCCTCGCCGGTCGAACTCCGGTAGGTGAACCGGTCGTCGTCCAGCCACCGGGCGTTCACGGTGCCGCCCACGACGAGCGGGTTCGCCGTGGCGGCGAGGAAGCCCTCGGCGCGGGCGTAGTCGTCGGCGGTGAGCGCCGGCCGGGCCGCCGTGGCGGTCCCCTGCGCGGCGGCAAGGTGGGGCGAGGCGAGAACGGTCGCGCACACGGCCAGCCAGGCGCTGGCCCGGATATACCGGACACCGCACGTCATCGGGGAATCTCCTCTGTATCCGCATGCTATAACGCTCGGATGCTCCTGAAACGCGTGATCTGGCTGGCCGTGCTGGCCGCGGTGGTGCTCGGCGGCGGGGCGCCGGTGGTCCGGACGCAAGGGGCGGCGCTGCCGACGCCCGAGTCGGTGCTCGGGTTCCGCCCCGGCGCGGACTACAAGCTGGCCACCTACGAGGACGTGGTCGGATACCTCCAGAAGCTGGACGCGGCGTCGGACCGCATGACGATGCTGACGGCAGGCACGTCCACGCAGGGGCGCACCTACCACCTCGCGCTCATCTCGTCGCCTCAGAACCTGAAGAACATCAATCGCCTCCGGGAGATCGCGCAGCGGCTGGCGCACCCGGACGGTCTCAGCGAGACCGAGGCGCGGGCGCTGGCGCGCGAGGGCAAGGCCTTCGTGCACATCGACGGCGGCCTGCACGCCACCGAGGTGGCCGGCCCCCAGCACACGCCGCAGCTCGCCTACGACCTGCTGAGCCGCGCTGACGAGCCCGACACGAAGCTCGTGCTCGACAACGTGGTGCTGCTCCTGTGGCCCACCATCAACCCGGATGGCCAGACGATGGTGGCCGAGTGGTACCGGTCGAACGTCGGCACGCTGTTCGAGGTGGCGCCGCTCCCGAAGCTGTACCAGGAATACGTCGGCCACGACAACAACCGCGACGGCTACATGCTGAACATGATCGAGTCGCGCGTGATGGAGCACGCGTGGCGCGACTGGGAACCGCAGGTGATCCACGTGCACCACCAGTCGTCGCCGTTCCCGACGCGCATCTGGCTGCCGCCCTTCGCCGAGCCGATCGCGTCGCGGGTGCCGTACCTGCTGTCGCGCGAGGTCAACATGATCGGCATGGCCATCGCCAAGGGCCTCGAGGAGCGCGGCCAGGTGGGCGCCACGCACATGGGCACGGGGTTCGACGCCTGGTACCCGGGCTACATCGACTACAAGCCCATGCTGCAGAACATCGCGTCGTTCTGGACCGAGACGGCCCTCTACCAGTACGCCACGCCGCGCTTCTACACGCTGAACGACTTCCCGGCCGACATGCGCGACCTGCGGCCGCAGAGCCTCTACAGCAGCCCGTGGACGGGCGGATGGTGGCGGCTGCGCGACGCGGTGGAGTACATGGAAACGGCATCGCTCTCGGTGCTCGACTGGGCCGCGCGGTACAAGGAATCGCTGCTGCTGAACCGCTACCGGGCGGGCCGGCGGCAGATCGAGCAGTTCAGGAACGGGCCGCCCTACGCGTTCGTGGTGCCGCAGCAGCAGCGCGATCCCGTCGCGGCCGTGGAGCTGCTGCGCCGGCTCGCGTTCCAGGGCGTGCGCGTGTCGCAGTTGACGGCGGCGGCCGCCATCGACGGCGTGCCCTACGAGGCCGGCACCTGGGTGATCCCGATGGACCAGGAATTCGCCGAGACCGCCCGCCAGGTGCTCGAGGCCCAGACGTATCCGGAGCTGCGCGAGTCGCCGGACGGCCCGCTGGAGCAGCCCTACGACGCCGCGGGCTGGACGCTGCCCTACCAGATGGGCGTGCGCGTGTCGGCTTCCACGACGCCGCTCCCGCCTGAGGCGCGGGCCGTCCTCACGCCCCTCGGCGGCGCGCCGTCCGCCACGCCCGCGCCGTCGCCCTACGTGTCGGGCACCGTGGACCGCTCGCCCTTCGACAGCCTGCCCGGCCTGGGGTTCGACGCGAACCCGGTTGCCGCGGCCATCGTGCCGCCGGCGGGGGAGGCCACGGGCACCGGGCCGGTGCTGCTCGTCGACCCCGCCCAGAACAACAGCTTCCGCGCCGTGAACCGCGCGTGGAAGTCCGGCGGGACGGTCCGGTACGTGGCAGGCGCGGCGGGCAAGGGCGCCCGTTACGCCCTGTCGGGCCTGCGCGAGCCGGAACTCGCCGACATCGTGTCGTCGCTGGCCCTCCAGGCGGAGCGCGCGGCGAGCGCCGCGGGCCCCGACGTGAAGGCGCCGCGGATCGGCCTGTACCGCCCGTGGATGCCCAGCATGGACGAGGGCTGGACGCGCTGGGTGCTCGAGCAGTACGGGTTCGCGTTCGTGAACCTCACGCCCGCCGACTTCCACGCCGCCACGCCGCTCTCGGATCGCGTGGACGTGGTCCTCATCGCCGACGAGGCGCGGGGCCTGATGGACGGCTACGCGCAGGGGGCGGTGCCGCCGCAGTACGTGGGCGGCCTGGGCACCGAGGGCGTGCGGGCGCTGGATGCGTTCGTGCGCCGGGGCGGCACCCTCGTCTGCTTCAACAGGAGCGCGCTCTTCGCCATCGATCAGCTGCACCTGCCGCTCAAGAACGCCGTCGCCGGCGTCAAGCGCCAGGAATTCTTCACCGGCGGGTCCATCGTGCAGGTGGACGTGGACACGGCCCACCCGGTGATGGCGGGCATGCCGGATCGCGCGGCCGTCTTCGTGGACGGCAGCCCGGTCTTCGATCCGCAGGAGGGCTTCGCCGGCGAGGTCCTGGCCCGCTACGAGGCAGCGGGGTCGCCCCTGCTGTCCGGCTACCTCGTGGGCGAGAAGTACCTGCAGGGGAAGGCTGCCGCCGTCGCGCTTCCCGTCGGGGAGGGCCGCGTGGTGCTCCTGGGCTTCCGTCCGCAGTGGCGGGGCCAGCCGTTCGGGACGTTCCGGATCATCTTCAATGCCGTGATGAACGTGCCACACGAGGGCCGGCGATGAGCGACGTGCGACGCGATGCCGAGTACGTGCCCCTGACGAAGGACGAGTTCCGGGCGCGCTTCATGGCGCGCTTCTACGATCCCGCGTTCGAGGACGTCGCGCCGGCGCTCGAGCAGGTGTTCGAGAAGGCCTGGGACGGGTACACCGTGTACCGCAAGTCGCCCCGGACCTCGCCGGCCGGCCCCGGGTTCGCGGATCCCGGCTACGCGCTCGCCGACGAGTGGCTGGCCACCCGCGCCGCCATCCAGGCCGCCGACGCCCGTCAGAAGGACGCGGCGTCGCCGACGCGCATCCTGCTGGTCAACGGCTCGACGCGGAGCCAGCACACCTGTCCCGGGGAGATCTCCAAGACGCACCGCCTCGCGGAGCACGCGCGCCAGACGCTGGAACGCCTGCCCGGGCACGAGGTGGACGTCCTGAACGTGTCGGACCTCGCCGACGAGCCGCTGAAGGTGATCTACCCGTGCAAGGCCTGTGTCTCCACGGCACAGCCCCTGTGCCACTGGCCGTGCTCCTGCTATCCCAACCACGCGCTCGGCCAGGCCGGCGACTGGATGGCCGAGATCTACCCGCGCTGGACCGCGGCGCACGGCGTCTTCCTGCTGTGTCCCGTGCACTGGTACCAGGCGCCGGCGAGCCTGAAGCTCATGATCGACCGCCTGGTCTGCGCCGATGGCGGGAATCCCGACCCGACCACCACCCACGGCAAGGATCCGGCGCTCGCCAAGGACGTGGAACTGGCGGGCTGGGGCTATCCGAAGCACCTGGCCGGACGCGCGTTCGCGGTCCTCGCGCATGGCGACGCGGCGGGACCCGAGAACCTGCGCCGGATGCTCGTGGACTGGCTGACCGACATCGGGATGGTGCAGGCGGGCCCCGCGGCCGCGCTCGACACGTGGATCGGCTGGTATCGGCCCTACGCGACCAGCCATGCGGACCTCGACGCCGACACCGACCTCTTCACCCAGGTGGAGCACGCGGCCCTCAGCCTGGCCGAGATGACGCGGCAGCTGCGCGCCGGGACGTACGTCTCGCCCAGCGCCGGGCTGCACAGCCCGCGGGAGAAGTAGTCCGCTTGTCCCGCCGTTTTGCCGGTGAGGCGCTGAAGTCGCGGGGGCTGGCGGTCGAAACTCCCTCCAGGTGCGCGCCCAGGCAGGGCGCGGCACGGAGACGAGGTGGGCGATGAGGCTCGACGCGAGGGTCGTCGCGGGAGTGGCCCTCTGGCTGGCGATCACGGGCTGCGCGACGTCGCCAACGGCGCCAGACGACGCCGCCACGGTGGCGGCTCCGTTCGAGGGCGACGCGCGCTCCGCCTTGAATGCGGCCTGGCAGCGCTGGCGGGCGCAGCGCGCCGAGAGCTACGACTTCACCGTCAGCGTGTTCTGCTTCTGTCCGCCACGCTTCACGACGATCGTGCGATTCCACGTGCGGCAGGGCGTCAGCGAGACGCAAGACGTCGACCCGGCGCTCCGCGCGTGGTTCTCACGGTTCGAGACGATCGACGCGATCTTCGAAGAGCTGTCGGCGATCCTCGACCACGGCCCGTTCCGGTTCAGCGCGTCGTATCACCCACTCCTCGGCTATCCGACGAGCGTCGCCATCGACTACGAGGAGTTCCTGGCTGACGACGAACTGGGCCTGGGCGTGGTCGACTTCAGCGTGCTGCCCTGAGCCCGTCGTTCACTTCGGCGGCGCCACCGGCACCCAGCCGGGGAAGACGTAGGCGTACAGCATCGCCACCACGCCCATCACCATCATCAGCATCACGCTGTGCTTGATGGTGAAGCGGAACAGCCGGCTCTCGTCATCGGGCGCCATGCCCGTGGCCGCGACGGCCACCGCGATCGACTGCACCGAGATCATCTTGCCCATGACGCCCGCGGCCGAGTTCACCGACGCCGTGAGCACGGGATTCAGGCCGAGCGCGTTCGCGGTGACCACCTGCAGGTTGCCGAAGAGCGCGTTGGCCGAGGTGTCGCTGCCGGTGAGGAACACGCCGAGCCAGCCCACCACGGCGCTGAAGAACGGGAAGACCACGCCGGTGGCGGCGAGCGCCAGGCCGAGCGTGGAGGTCATCCCGGAGTAGTTCATGAGGTACGCCAGGCCGAGCATCGAGGCGATGGTCAGCATCGCGAACCTCAGCTGCCCGAACGTGGCCGTGTAGATCCCGACGAACCGACGCGGCGACACCTTGAGGAACAGCGCGGCCACGATCGTGGCCAGGAAGCACGCCGTGCCCGACGCGCTGAGCCAGTTCAGGGTGAACACCGCGCCGTAGGGCGCCGGCGCCGCCGTGACCGGCGGCACGCGCGTGATGGCGTTGTGCAGGCCCCACACCTCGATGCCGTTCAGGCCCGCGGCGGCCTTGGGAAAGAACGAAGGCATCAGCCCGTCGGTGAACCTGTCGATCTGCGCCTTGATCGACGGCTCACCCCAGGCCAGCACGAAGAGCACGAGGAGCAGGTAGGGCATCCAGGCGGAGACCAGCTCGCCGCCCGAGTGCTTCAGCATCGTCACCGACGCGGGCTTGTCGCCCTCGAGCCGCATGATGTTCTTCGGCTTCCAGAGCTTCAGCACCGCCACCATCACGACGATGCACGTGAGCGAGCTCAGGATGTCGGTGAGCTCCGGGCCCATGACGTTCGACACGAAGAGCTGCATGCCCGCGAAGGAGACGCCGCACGCGATGATCGCCGGCAGCACTTCGGCCGCCTTCGCCCATCCGGCCATGACCACGATCAGGTAGCCGGGGATGATGACCGAGATGAGGGCGCACATCCGCCCGACCATGGCCGAGAGCTCCAGGGCCGGCAGGCCCGTGACGGCCGCCAAGGTGACCACGGGGATGCCGATCGAGCCGAAGGCCACGGGCGCCGTGTTGGCCAGGAGGCAGATGCCGGCCGCGTAGAACGGGTTGAACCCGAGACCCGCGAGCATCGCGCCCGAGACGGCCACGGGCGCGCCGAAGCCGGCGGCGCCCTCGATGAAGGCCCCGAACGAGAAGGCGATGAACATCGCCTGCAGGCGGCGATCGTCGGTGAGGCTGCCGACCGAGTCCTTGATGATCTCGAACTTGCCCGTGTCCACCGCGAGCCGGTAGAGCATGATCGACGCAAACACGATCCAGGCAATGGGGAAGAGCCCGTAGGCGGCGCCGTAGAACGTCGAGACGACCGCCAGCCCCAGCGGCATGCCGTAGACGCCTACCGCCACGACGAAGGCCGTGGCGAGCCCGCTGAGGGCGGCTTTCCACGTCGGCGCCCGCCAGACTCCCAGCATCAGGAAGAGCACGACGATGGGCAGCGCGGCGACCGGCGCCGAGAGCGCGAGGCTGCCGCCGAGAGGTTCGTAGTTGTGCGTCCACATAGGTGAGAAGACCGGAAAGTCTGGACGCTTATAGCACATGCGCCAACCAAAGGTCCGACCGCCGTGCTAGGATGCGCCGCCATCCCCCATGAGCACCCACCTCTCGCCCGATCGGATTCTGCAGACCGGCCTGGCCTTCTGGGCCTCCAAGGCCCTCCTCAGCGCCATCGAAATGGGCGTGTTCACCGAACTGGCCGCCGGCGCCGAATCGTTCGAGGCGCTGCGCGGCCGGCTCGGCCTTCATGCGCGCTCTGCCCGCGACTTCCTCGACACCCTGGTCGCGCTCGGTTTTCTCACGCGCGAGGGCGACCGCTACGCGAACACGCCCGAGTCGCACCTGTTCCTCGATCGGCGGAAGCCCTCGTACGTGGGCGGCATCCTCGAGATGGCGAACCACCGGCTCTATCCGTTCTGGGGCCATCTCACGGAGGCCCTGCGCACGGGACTGCCGCAGAACGAGTTGAAGGGCGGCGGCCCCGGCATGTTCGAGACGTTGTACGCGGATCCGGCCCGGCTCAAGGAGTTCCTGGCCGCCATGACCGGGATCAGCCACGGCGCCAACCTGACGATCGCGAAGGCCTTCCCCTGGAAGGACTACCGCACGTTCGTGGACGTCGGCACGGCGCAGGGCGACCTGGCCGCCCAGGTGGCGCGGGCCAACCCGCACCTGACGGGGCAGGGCTTCGACCTGCCGGAAGTCGCGCCGATCTTCGAGGAGTACGTGGCGCAGGTGGGCGTGAGCGACCGCGTGACGTTCGCGCCGGGCAGCTTCTTCGACATGCCCCTGCCGAGGGCCGACGTGGTGATGATGGGCCACATCCTGCACGACTGGGACCTGCCGACCAAGCGCATGCTGATCGCCAAGGCCTACGAGGCCGTGCCCGCCGGCGGCGCCTTCATCGTGTACGAGGCGATCATCGACGACGACCGCTCGAAGAACGCCTTTGGCCTGATGATGAGCTTGAACATGCTCATCGAGACGCCCGGAGGCTTCGACTACACCGGCGCCGACTGCATGGGCTGGATGCGCGAGGCCGGCTTCACGAGCACGCGGGTCGAGCCGCTCGTCGGCCCGGACTCGATGGTCATCGGCATCAAGTGACCGTGCCCGGGGCCTGAGCGCGCCATCGTCAGGAGCACGATGTGACCAGGAAAGCCGGGCTCCTGCTGTGCGCCGCGATCGCCTACGCCGTCGGGTTCCAGCCGTCGGCGTGGCTTCGCGATGCGGTGCTCGCGTCGTTCGGGAATCCCCCCTACCGGGGCGTGTGGATTCTCATCCCGCACGCCTTGCTCTACTCCACGCTCAGCGCGTTGATCTGCCTGCTCCTGTGGCGCGCGTTGATTCGCATGGCATGGCTCGAGGCGATGCCCCTGGCCGTCACGAGGGCCGCCGTCGTGTGGGGGCTGGCGGGCGGCGCCGCCACGGCCGGCGCGACGTTCGCGGTCTTCGCGGCCACCCAGCCTGGAGCCATCCATCCGCCGCACGTGAACCTCTGGCTCGCGGCGGCCAACCTGTTCTCGAACTTCTACGAGGAGTTCATCTACCGGGGATTCCTGCTGGCGGCGTTGACGGCGGTCTTCGGCGTCTGGCCCGCGGCGGTCCTGTCCAGCGTGGCGTTCGGTGCCACGCACGTGCAGTATCCGCTGGCGTTCCAGGCGTTCATTGCGTTCTTCGGCCTGGTGTGGTGCTGGCTCGTGAGGCGGACCGGAAGTCTCTGGTCCGCGTGGATCGCCCACATGGGCCTCGACTGGCTGGCGGATCCCTTCATCGGGTAGCCGCGGACGCCCCGGACGGCGAGCCGCGTGGTACGCTCCCTGCGGAGGCGATCGTGGCACCATCCGAAGCCGGCCGGGTGCAGGTGGTTCGCACGGGCCAGACCTACGTCGGGAAGCAGGGATTCACGTACGGCGCCGGCGCCTCGGCCGAGACGGTGGGGGCCACGGCGATCTGCATGAACGTCCTGCCGATGCCGCCCGGCGCGCGGGCCCGCGTGCACTATCACGACCGGATCGAGACTATCGCCTACCTGCTCGAGGGCGAGTGCGTGGTGCGCTATGGCGACACGGTGGAGCACGCCGTCGTGGTGCGGCAGGGCGAGCAGATCTTCGTGCCCGCCGACGTTCCACACGCGCCCTGCAACGAGAGCGGCGCGCCGTGCCGGTGGCTCGTCGTGCACTCCTCCGGCAGCGACCAGGACGGCATCGTGCTCCTGCCCGAGCTCGATGCCGTGCTGGCGGCGCGCTAGGCGCGGCGATCGAGGGGTTCCGTCCACGCGCGCGAGTCGTTACCATCGTCAGCGCGATCCACGGCCAGACGCGCATTCACCACGAGCCCGCAGATGATGCACCCGCGAAGGATTGCCGCCCTCCTGTCTCTGCTGCTGGCCGTCGGACTGTCGGCGCAGGCGCCGCCGAGCGGCCTGACGCGGCTGCTCGAGGCCGAGCTGGCGCGGTTTCCGGCCAGGACCGGCGTCTACGTCAAGCACCTGGGGACCGGCGAGGAGGCGTCGGTCCGCGGCGACGAGTCGTTCAGCAGCGCCAGTGTCATCAAGATTCCCATCCTGATTCGCGCCTTCCAGCTCGCCGACGAGAAGGCGCTCGACCTCGGTGAGCGGGTGCCGATCCGCCGCGCCGACCTTCGCGACGGCAGCGGCATCTTTCAGTTCCACGATCCCGGCGGCACGCCGACCTTGCGCGACCTGCTCACCGAGATGGTGATCACCAGCGACAACACGGCCACCGATCTGATGGTGCAGCGCATCGGCGGCGTCGCGGCCCTGAACGCGTGGCTCGCGAAGAGCGGTTTCACCCGCACGCGGATGATGAACCGCGGGCATGAGTACCGCCAGAAGCTGCTCGCGCTCCTCGACCCGGCCTTCGCGGCGCTGACGCCGGAGGAGACCACGGGGCTGCAGTACGCGTCGCAGGACAATCCCCTGTTCGACCTCTACACCGACCTCTTCACGGGGCCCCGCGCGGCATGGGTCGCCACGGTGCGCGATCCGGCGAACCGCCGGCGGCTGGCCGGGCTCCGCAACCGCCTCACCGTGGAAGACCCCGCCTACTGGCTGGGCGACATGACGCCGCACGAAACCGCCCGGCTGCTGGAAGCCATCGAGCGCGCCACGCTCACCTCGAACGCGAGTGCCTCCACCATGAAGGCGATCCTGGGCCGGCAGCAGGCCGGCAGCCGGCGCCTGCCGCACTTCCTGACCGTGCCCGTGGCGCACAAGACGGGCGACAGCGGGGTGATCGCCAACGACGTGGGACTCGTGGCGGCGCGTTCGGGCACGATCGTCATCTCGTTCTTCGTCAACGGCATCACCGGCCCGTACGGCGAAACCGAGGACCGGATCGGTCACGTCGCCCGGCAGATCGTCGACTACTTCGACGGGGCTCCTGCGGCGCCCCAGGCGCCGCGGCCTCTGCCCGTCTTCGACCGCGCGGTACTGCTCGAGCCCACGGCCGAGACCTCGGCCAACGTCAGCATCGGCGACCTCAACGGCGACGGACACGCCGACATCGTGCTGGCCAAGGGGCGCCACTGGCCCCTCGTGGACCGTGTGCTGCTCGGCGACGGTCGCGGCGGGTTTCCCGCGGCCTTCGACCTGGGCCGCGCGTCCGACCGATCCTACTCGGGCCATCTCGTGGACCTCGACCGCGACGGCGATCTGGATGTCGTCATCAGCAACGACAACCCGGACCCGAAGCTGGTGTACCTCAACGACGGCACCGGACACTTCCGGCCGGGATCGCAGTACGGCCGGCCGGAGTGGTCGACGCGCAACGCCACCATCGCCGACGTGAACGCCGACGGCCTGCCCGACATCGTCGTGGCCAACCGCACCGGCAGGACACCGGGGGCCAACTACATCTGCCTCAACCGGGGCGGCGGGCGATTCGACGGGAACTGCGTGCAGTTCTCCGGCGAGTCGGCGACGACGATCGCGGCCGCCGACATCACCGGAGACGGCCTGGTGGACCTGGTCGTGCCGCACCGCGACGGCGGCCAGAGCCACGTCTACGTCAACGGCGGGGACGGCACCTTCCCGGTGTCGGCGCGGCTGGCGTTCGGGCCTGCCACCGCCCATATCCGCATGTCGGCCGCGGCGGACCTGAACGGGGACGGCCGGCAGGATCTCGTGACGATCGACGAGCAGACGGGCGTGGCCGTCTACTTCGGTGAGACCGACCGGCGCGTGTCGGCGGCCGTGCCGATCGGGCTCGGGGACACGTCGCCGTACGCGCTGGCGCTCGCCGACCTCGACGGCAATGGCACGACCGACCTGGTCGTGGGCTACATCGAGGCACGTCCCGCCGTGTTCTTCAACGACGGCTCCGGCCGCCGGTTCACGCCCGTGCCGTTCGGCGACGACAAGGGCACGGCCTACGGCATCGCGGTGGCGGACGTCGACGAAGACGGCCGCCTCGACATCGCGCTGGCGCGGTCCGAGGCCCCGAACGTTCTCTACTTCGGCGGCGCGGCGGCGCGCGGCCGCTGACGACTCCGGCCACCAGCGTTCCAGGGGAGACACGATGAACCCGTTCACTCGATCGACAGCCTCGCGTGGGTCACTGCTGACGATTGCCGCGGCCCTCGTGATCGCAGGCGCCGGCTACGCGGCCGGCCAGCAGGGCAGGGGTCCCGCGCCGCCGCGCCGCGTGATTCAGCCCGGCAACTTCAAGCCCACACCGTCGCCGCTCGTACCGGGCATCCTGGTTGGGGACACGCTCTACCTGTCCGGCAGCACCGGGGGCGATCCCGTGTCGGGCCAGCTCGTGGCCGGCGGGCTCGAGCCCGAGATGAAGCAGATCATGACCAACGTGCAGACGGTGCTCGCCGCGGCCGACATGTCGCTGAGCGACGTCGTGGCCGTCACGACCTACCTGGCCGACATGAGCGACTACACCAGATTCAACGAGCTCTACCGGTCGTACTTCCCGAATGGCGCGTACCCGACCAGGTCCACCGTGGCCGTGAAGGAGCTGGCGCGCGGAGCTCGCCTCGAGATCACGATGACGGCCGTGCGGAGCAGGTAGCCGGCGGCACGTCGCCGTCGGGTGAGGAGCGATCCATGACTCGAATCCGTTTCGCCGTGGTGGTGGCCCTGTCGGTCGCGTCGGCCCGGCCGTTGTTCGCGCAGCCGCCCGCGCCGGCCAACCCGCTGTGGCACGAGCAGAAGGTCAAGAACTACCTGCCCCACATGACCTCGCCCGAAGTGCGCGATCTGCTGACGCGCACCGACATGGTGATCCTGCCGATGGCATCGCTCGAGCAGCACGGGCTGCAGGGGCCCATCGGCACCGATTTCCTGAGCGGCCTCGAACGGGCCAAGCTCATCGCGCAGAAGACCGACGTGCTGGTGGCGCCCATCCTGTTCCCGGGCAACTCGCCCTATCACTCGGCCTTTCCGGGCACCATCTCCCTGCCCGCCGAGACCATCCAGCTCGTGTTCTTCCAGGCCGCCCAGAGTCTCATCGCTCAGGGCTTCAAGCGGTTCCTGATTCTGAACAGCCACGCGGGAAACGCCGCCATCGCCCAGTACGTCGTGGACCGCATCAACCAGGAGACGCCAGGCATCGCCGTGGAGCTCGACGGCGCCGCCCAGCCCTTCCTGACCCGGGCACCACGTCAGGAACCACGCGCGTTCGATCGGCATGCCGGCGTCAGCGAGACGTCGCGGTCGCTCTACCTCACACCCTCCCTCGTGAACCTCGGAGCCGGGCGCACGGCGCCGCTCACCCTGCCGCCGCACCTCCAGAAGATGCTGCCGGACGTCGTGGCTGGCGATCCGACGGCCACCCGCGTCTTCCTGGCCGAGGCGCTCAAGTCCGAGAAGACGGGCAAGGGCACGTCGACGCGCGAGATGACCGAGACGGGCGTGTGGAGCGCGCTCGACGTGAAGGCGGCCACCGCCGAACGCGGCCGCGACGAGACCGACGCGTCGGTGAACGCCGCGGTGGCCTTCATCGAGCGCTGGAAGGCGCTGCGGCCGCTCGGCACGAAGTAGGCGCACGTCCCAGGCAGTCTGGGAACGCGCCGGGCGTCCTGCTACTTCCCGTCGTGGCTGGCGACGTGCGCCCGGATCTGGGCCACGGACACCTTGACCTTCAGATCGAGCTGCACCTTGCCCAGCTCGGCCCTGCCGGATCGCGGGTCGCCTTCCACCCCCTTGGCCGGATCCTTCGCCGCGATCTTGTCCTTGCGGACCCATTCGGGCTTCACGTACAGGATCGCCGAGGTGTCCTCCACGCCCGCATGGCCCTCCCCGGTCACGTTGTGGTCGTGCAGATACCGGGAAAACTCGTCACGGGACTTGAAGTACAGATCGTCGCAGTAGAACACCCGGGTGCCGGACGGCCTCAGCCTGGCATCGAGCGTCGCCGCCGTCTGCTTCAGGACATCCTGCCCTCCGCCATGGTCCCCGATCAGGATGACGTCCCGGAAGCCGGCGGTCGCGGCGCCCAAGGCGATATCGCGAACCACCATGCCGTAGGTTTCGTCGGTGAGGCTGCTGGAGCCGGGGAACGCCATCATCCCCTCTCGCTTCGACGGGTCGCCACTGGGCGAATACGGCAGCACCGGATAGATCAGGGCGTTGCCGAGTTCCCTCGCGATGCGTTCGACGACATGGCGCGCCACGGCGTTATGTTTGCCGAACGCCAGATGGGGGCCGTTCTGCTCGCCGCCGCCGGTATAGACGAGGGCTGTCGTCTTGCCGGCCTTCAACGCCGCGGCCACCTCTTCCCAGGTCAGGTCCTCGATGAACAGCGAACCCGCCTGGGCGTGGACGACGTGCGGGACGGCCAGAAGGGCGAGCCACGCAGCCAGCGAGACGGTCTTGAGCATGATGCGGCGCAGTATAGCAGCCGATCATCGCCACGCACGTGCTCGCGAGACGCCCGAGGTGGCGTGCCGTTCTGACCTGCCCCGCAGGCCGGATCGTGGCCGACGACCGGGCCGAGAACCGCGGGCGCGATTACCCGGCCTGTCCGTCCGCCCGGGTGTTGAACACCGCACGCGCCTCCGCGCGCCGCGCGATCTCGCGAATCATGCCGCCGAACACCAGTCCGTGTATCGGGTAGATGCCGTACCAATAGACGAGGCCGGACAGCCCGCGCGGCGCGAAGAACGCCGTCTGGGTGATGAGCGTCGTGCCGTCGTCCTGCGCGCGCGCCTGGAATTCCAGCCAGGCCCGGCCGGGCACCTTCATCTCCGCGCGCAGCCGCACCAGCCGGCCGGGCTCCACGGCTTCGACCCGCCAGAAGTCCACCGCATCGCCGACCCGCACATGGTGGGGATGCCGGCGGCCCCGCCGCATGCCCACACCGCCCACCAGGCGGTCGAGGAACCCGCGCAGCTGCCAGGCCCAGTTCAGGCTCAGCCATCCGGTGGCGCCGCCGAGACCGCTGAACACCTCGAAGGCGCATTCCGGCGGCGCGTTCACCGTGATCTGGCGACGCTCCATCATCATGCCGTCCTGCGTCGTGAGCACGACGGGCTCGGAGGCGAGGTGGCTCGAGGTGAGGGCGTCCGACCACGCGGTCTCGACGTTCTCGGCGTCGAACCTCGCGAGCGCCAGCCGCACGGCCTCGACGTAGCCGACCGGCACGATCCCGGGGAACAACGTGCGGGCGTTCGCGTCGCGCACGATGACCTCGTTGCGCAGGCCCTCGATGAGAGGCCGCGCGATGGCCGCGGGCACGGGCGTGACGAGATGCACCCAGTAGGACGACAGCCGCGGCGTCAGGAACGGCACGGGCAGCAGCCACCGCCTCAGGCCGCGCTCCCTGGCGTAGCCCGTCATCATCTGGCCGTAGGTGAGCACGTCGCGACCGCCGATTTCGACGACCTGCCCCGTCGAGGCCGGCGTGCTGACGGCCTCGATCAGATACGACAGGACGTCACGAATCGCGATCGGCTGGATCTTCGTGTACACCCAGCTCGGGCAGACCATCACCGGCACGCGCTCGGTGAGGTAGCGAATCATCTCGAACGACACCGAGCCCGACCCGACGATCACGGCGGCCCGGAACTCCGTCACGGGCACCCCCGCCCCGGCGAGCGCGCTGCCGGTGTCCTGGCGTGAGCGCAGGTGTTCGGAGAGCTCGCTGGTGGCATCACCCAGGCCGCCGAGATAGATGAGGCGCGCGACGCCGGCCGCCGCGGCAGCCTCGCCGAACGCCCTGGCGGCGCGGATGTCGCGATCGTGGAAGTCGGGACCGGCCCCCAGGCTGTGCACGAGGTAATACGCGACCTCGACGCCGGTCAGCGCCGGCGCGAGCGAGGCCGGCTCGAGCACGTCGCCTCGCACGACCTCTACCTCGGCGGCCCACGGGCGCCCCTGCACGCGCGCCGGATCGCGGACCATGCAACGCACCGCATGACCGCGCGCCAGCAGCTGGGGCACGAGCCGGCCGCCGACGTAGCCGTTGGCGCCCGTGACCAGAATCCGCACAGCGTTTGGACGCTCCGCCGAGGAGGGACGGTCCTCGGACGTGACAAGGTTGCCACGATCGCCGGCGCCGCGACGCAGGACCGGATCCGACGGCGGGGGCGCGTCCTCGCGGCCGTCGATCCCGTGGCGCTACTTCCGCTCGAAGACGACCTTGCCGTCGAAGATGGTGTAGGCCACGACCACGTCGGACTTGGACGGGAGCGGCGCCGCGGTGATGTCGGTGGTGAGCACGACGATGTCGGCCAGCTTGCCCGGCTCGAGCGTGCCCTTGCGCGCGTCGTCGAACGTCGCATAAGCGGCCCACCGCGTGTAGCCGGCGATGACGTCGTCGATGGACAGGCGCTGGTCCTCGGCGCCCTCGGCCTTGACGCGCGTGGACGCCAGCCAGATCCCCTGGCCCGCCTCGAGCGGCGCCACCGGCCAGTCGCTGCCGAAGGTCAGCCGCCCCCCGGCCCGCTTGATGCTGCCCCACGCCCAGGCCCGGGTGGTGCGCTCGGGGCCAATCGCGTCGGGCCACGGGCCTTGTGGCACCGCCTGGTTGACGTCGCCCAGCGCCACGTGCATCGGCTGCTGCGAGGCGATGACGCCGAGCTGGCCGAAGCGCGGGATGTCCTCGGCCGCGATGGCCTCGATGTGCTCCAGCCGGTGGCGCCGGCCGCGCGCGGGCGCCGGGTTGGCCTTGGCGGCGGCTTCGAACGCGTCCAGCGACATCCGGATGGCGCGGTCGCCGATGGCGTGGATCTGGATCTGCCAGCCGCGCCTGTCGAACATGGCGACGATGCGGTTCATCTCCTCGGCGGACATGTTCGGCGCGCCCGCGCTCTTCGTGCCCACGTAGGGTGCGAGCATCGCGGCCGTCTTCGCCTCGATCACGCCGTCGGCGAACATCTTCACGATGCCCGTGCGCACGGTGGGGTCGTCGCCGTACTGCTTCCAGGCGGCATCCATCGCGTCCGCGTCCGCCTCGCTGACGCCCGGGACGCCCCGCGTGGCCAGGTACGCCCGCACGGTGAGCTGGCCCGCGCGCCGCACCTCGTCGTAGAGGGCCATGTCGTCCAGGCTCGTGCCGGCGTTCTGGATGCTCGTCACGCCGAGCCGGTTCGCCTCCGCGACGGCCGCCTGGAGCGCGGCCCGGCGATCGTCGCGCGTCGCCTTCGGCATGACGTCGTCGACGAGGCGCTGCGCGGACTCCTTCAGGTGGCCGGTGGGCTCTCCCGTCTTCGGGTCGCGGACGATTACGCCGTTCACGGGATCCCGGGTGGCCTTGGTGATGCCGGCCAGCTTCAGGACGGCCGAGTTCACCCAGATGCTGTGCCCGTCGTAGCACGACATCACCGCCGGTCGATCCGGGACGACGGCGTCGAGCTGCGCCGCGGTCGGACTGGCGCCCGGAAACGGCGTGTACAGCCAGCCCCGCCCGCGAATCCAGGCATCCGCCGGCTGCCTGGCCGCGAACGCGCGGATGGCGTCCTGGACCTCGTCCAGCGTCGTCAGCCCCGCGAGGTCCACCTGCTGCAGGGCGAATCCCCCCTCGATGAAGTGCACGTGGGAGTCGTTGAACCCGGGCGACACGGTGGCGCCCTGCGCGTCGATGACGCGGGTGGCCGGGCCGGCCAGCGCCTTGATGTCATCCGTCGATCCGACGCGCAGAATCGTGTGGCCCTTCACCGCGACGGCCTGCGCCACGGTGTTCGCCTCGTCGGCCACGTGGACGCGGCCGTTCAGGATCACGAGGTCGGCGGCATCGGCGGGCGCTGGCGGCTGGTTTCCGCCGCATGCGGCGGCGAGGACGGCAAGGACGAGGGCGAACGACGTGCGAGATGACATGGCGATGCTCCGATCGGCGCCGGCCGGTGAATCCTGTCGGGACGGCGCCCCGGCTACGGTATCAGGGCCGGGGCTCGCTGCGAAGGTCCGCGCCGGCCCCCTCCCACGGCGGGAGAAGGCGCTACGATGGACCCCCACGTTGACCCCGGTCGTTGCCGCCGGGACGGTCGGCCGGAGGAGCGCGCGGGAGTGCGATGACGGACGAGACGACGAGCTTCGATCTGGACGAGGGACTGGCCGTGCTCGAGCGGACGCCCGGCGCGCTCCGGGCGCTGCTGGCCGGCCTGCCGGAGGCCTGGACACGCGCTGACGAAGGCCCGGACACCTTCAGCGCGTTCGACAACGTCGGCCACCTGATCCATGGCGAGCGGACCGACTGGATCCCGCGGGCCCGGATCATCCTCGACCAGGGTCCCAACCGCCGCTTCGAGCCCTACGATCGCTTTGCCCAGCAGCGTGAGAGCGCCGGGAAGACGCTGGCGCAGCTCCTCGACGAGTTCGAGGCGCGTCGGACGGCGAACCTGGCCACGCTTCGCGGGTGGGCGCTGACCGGCGCCGAACTCGACCTCCAGGGCGAGCATCCGGCGCTGGGGGCCGTCACGCTCCGGCAGCTGCTCGCCACGTGGGTGGCGCACGACCTGGGGCATCTGGCGCAGATCGCGCGGGTGATGGCCAAGCGCTACCGCCGGGCCGTCGGCCCATGGCGCCAGTACCTGCCGATTCTGGACCGCGGCCCGGGAGCGGCCTGACGGTGCGGCGGGTGCTCGTCAGCGCGTGTCTCCTCGGCCATGCCGTCCGCTACGACGGCCGTGACAAGAAGGCCGATGACGGCACGCTGGCCCGGTGGATGGCCGAGGGGCGGGTGGTGGCCGTGTGCCCGGAGGTGGCCGGCGGGCTCGCCGTGCCCCGGCCGCCCGCTGAAGTCGAGAGCGGGGCCGGCGGCGAGGCCGTCCTCGCGGCGTCGGCCCGCGTCCTCGCCGTGAACGGCGACGACGTCACCACGGCCTTCGTCCACGGGGCCCGGCAGGCCCTCGACCGCGCGCGCGACGAGGACATCCGCGTCGCCGTGCTCAAGGAGGGCAGCCCGTCGTGCGGCTCGTCGTACTCCTACGACGGCACCTTCTCCGGCGCGCGCGTCGCCCGGCCCGGCGTCACGACCGCGCTCCTGCGCCAGCATGGCGTCAGGGTGTTCAGCGAGCACGAGTGGGCCGAGGCCGACGCGTGGCTGCGAGCCATCGAGGACGGGGATGCGGGCGCCGTGCCGGAATCATGACCGCGCGCATCCTCCGGCTGACCCGCGCGGATCTCGTCTTGGCGCGCCAGACGTTCCTCACGATGGCCGGCGTGTTCGAGACGGAGGCCGAGCCGCTCGGCGACGAGTATCTGGCGCGACTGCTCTCACGTCAGGATTTCTGGGCGCTGGCGGCCGTGGACGGCCACGCCGTGGTCGGCGGCCTGACGGCCCACGTGCTGCCCATGACGACGTCGGAGACCGACGCGCTCTTCATTTACGACCTGGCGGTCGTGCCCGCCCACCAGCGGCAGGGCATCGGCCGGCGCCTCGTCGACGAGGCGCGCGCGATGGCCGCGGCTCACGGGATCGACGACGTCTTCGTCCCGGCGGAGGACGAGGACACGCACGCCCTGGCCTTCTATCGGGCGCTCGGGGGAACAGCCACGGCCGCCACGTTCTTCTCGTTCCCGGCGCCGCCCCGAGGATCCCGCGCATGAGCATCGCCGCCCACATCCGATGGACGCGCGCCTGGAGGTTCCGATGACCGTCGTCCCGTTCGTTTGCCGCCCGGCCATGGCCGCCGTCGCCGCGCTCCTGCTCCTGGCACCGGCGGCGGCCACGGCCCAGTCGGCGGCCACGCTGGCCGCCGTGGACCGCGCGATGGACGCCTACCGCCTCGACGCCCACATCCCCGGCATGGTCTGGGGCATCGTGAAGGACGGGCGGCTCGTGCACGTGAAAGGCGCCGGCATCCAGGATCTCGAGTCGAAGCGGCCCGTCACGCCCGACACGCTCTTCCGCATCGCGTCGATGACCAAGGCGTTCACCGCGCTGTCGATCCTGAAGCTGCGAGACGAGGGCAAGCTCGCGCTCGATGCCCCGGCCGAGACCTATGTGCCCGAGCTGAAGGCGCTGAAGTACCCGACGGACGATTCACCGACGATCCGGGTGCGCGAGCTGCTCACGCACACCGCCGGATTCGTGACGGACGACCCGTGGGGCGACCGGCAGACGCCGCTGCCCGAGGCCGACTTCACGACGTTCCTGGCTGGCGGCGTGCCGTTCACGCGGCCCCCCGCGACGGCGATGGAGTACTCGAACCTGGGCTACGCCCTTCTCGGCCGCGTCATCGCGAACGTGTCGCGCCAGCCGTACGACGAATTCGTGCAGCAGACGCTCCTCCGGCCGCTGGGCATGACGTCCACGAGTCATCACGTCACCTCCGCCCCTGCTGAGCGCCGCGCCCTCGGCTATCGCTGGGAGGACGACCGCTGGACGCTCGAGCCCACGATGGCGCACGGCGCCTTCGGCGCGATGGGCGGCATCCAGACGAGCGCGAACGACTACGCGAAGTGGATCGCCTTCCTGCTCCAGGCCTGGCCCGCCAGGAACGGCGCCGAGGCGGGACCCGTCCGCCGCTCCAGCGTCCGCGAACTCGCCCAGGGCGCGAACTACCCGGCGGTGCGGCTGCGTCCCGGGTCGTCCGGACGCGACGCCTGCCGCGAGGCCTCCACCTACGCCATGGGGTTCTACGCGGCCGCCGACTGCGAGCTCGGCCTCACGCTGAGCCACGGCGGCGGGTACCCCGGCTACGGGTCGCACGTGCTGCTCCTGCCCGACTTCGGCGTCGGCATCTTCGCGTTCGCCAATCGCACGTACTCGGGGCCGCGGGCACCCGTCTGGGATGCCGCCGTCGAGCTCCTGCACGCCGGCGACCTGGCCGCGGCCGCGCCCGCCGTGAGCGGGCCGCTCGCGACCGCGTATCGCTGGGCCGCCGCCATCTACCGCGCCGGGGCTATCGGCGCGGCCGGCGACGTCCTGGCCGTGAACCTCCTGATGGATCGCGATGCCAGCCACTGGGCGCGGCACCTGGCGGCGGTGAAGTCCGCGGCCGGCGCGTGCGACACCAGCGCGCCCGTGGTGCCCACCGGCGCGCTGTCGGGCGACTTCACGTGGACCTGCGAGACCGGCCGGGTGCGCGGTTCCGTGCTGCTCGCGCCCACCACGCCGCCGACGCTCCAGGCCGTGTCATTCGAGCGCGTGACGCCCTGACGGCCCGCCGGCGGACCGTCGCCCGGAATCCCGGAGCGGCCTCGGCGGCTACGACGCCGGCACGCGCAGGACGGCCGTGGTGTTCCGCTTCGGCACGTTGCCGACCGGGATCCGCGCCACTTCCTTGAGCGCCACCGCGTCGACGACGAAGACCATGTTGTCGCCGGCGGCCGCCACGTAGATGTACTTCCCGTCGGGCGTGAAGGTGACCCACTCGGGGTGCTGGCCGACGAACACGCGGCCGACTTCCTTGAGGTCCGGCAGGCTGTGCACGTAGGCGTAGCCGTAGACCTTGCTCGTCGACCACAGGCGCGTGCCGTCTGGCGAGACGGCGAGGCCGTGCGCGGGCGCGCCCTGGAGGCCGTCGGTGTGCGGGTGCTCGCCCTCGATGGCGGGGTGCTCGACGCGGGCCGTCTCCTTGCCGCTGGCGAAGTCCACGGCCACGAAGCCGTGGAAGTCCGAGAGCTGCACGATGATCCGGTCGGTGGATCCGTCCGGCTTCGTGGTGAACGCCATGGGCCGGATGCCGGCCGACATCGGGATCGTGCGGGCCAGCGTGTCGGTGGCCGTGTCGATGATGCTGATCGTCTTCTCCGGGATGGATCCGGCGACGGCCCACTTCCCGTCGGGCGTGACGTACACGTTGTGGATGCCGCCCTTCGTGGGGACGGTCTTGGCGTTCTTCAGGCCGACGGTGTCGATGACGTCGACCGCGCCCGGTGCCTGCGCGATGGCGACGTACACCTTGCGGCCGTCCCTGGAGACGGCGACGTTGTTCGGGCGTCCGCTGAGCGGGATCCGCGCTGCGATGGCCAGCGAGGGCATGTCGATGACGTCCAGCGTCTCGCGCACCTCGTTCGAGATGTAGAGCCGCGAACCATCCGGCGCGCTCGTCACGCCGTGGGGAATCTCGACGCCCTTGAGCACCTGCGTGACGCGGTTCGTCGCCGGGTCGATGAGGTGGGCGCCGTCGCCCGCCGCGTTGGTCTGCACGATGCGGACGGCGGTCCCGGCCGGCAGGGTGGCCGGCGGGACCGTCGGGAACGTGGCCGATCCGCGGACCCACGCGGCCAGCGTCTGCCACTCGGGATTGGCCTGCGTGAGCCAGTGCTTGCCGCCGCCGTGGAAGGCATCGCCGCCCGCGGTGCGGTCGAGCGGGTGCATCAGCAGGCGGCTCTCCATGGGGGCGCCGGGCTTCACCAGCCGGCGCACCATCTCGAAGTTCTTTTTCGCCTCGTCCGCGGTCCACGTCGCGGCGCCGTCGGCGAGGGGCTGCAGCCGGAAGGCCGTGCCCACCTTGCCGGTGTGGCACGTGGCGCACGTCATGAGGCCGTCTCGCTTCGCCGTGAAGATCGGCTGCACCTTGGACGCGAACACGCCCATGTCGAGCGCGGGACTCTGGGCGGCGGCGCCGGCGGCGGCGAGGTGGCCGGCCAGAACGGCCAGGCCGAGCGTGTGGAGCGACGGCGTGCGAATCATCGCGAGTCCTCCCGGTGGCGTGGAATCGCCAGAGTGTAGCAGCCGGTCACGCAGCCCGTCCGGCCCAACACGGTTCCGGGAATCGCGCGCCCGAGGCCGTCTCATCGCCCGGAGGACGTCGGTCCGGCGGCCGGGAGTCTGGCTGTGTCCAGACATCGCAAATGCCGTGATTTCCCGTTGACAGACGACGGGGCTGCCTCGACACTAGGGCCCTTTTCTGCTCCGCTTCAGGCCGAACGCCGCCGCTCCCCCCGGCGCCGCGAGGGAGAGGTGTGTGTTCCCACGTGGGAGTCGCACATGTCGCTTCGTCGGAGTCTGCAGTCCGCCCTGATGGTGGTTGTTGCCGGCACGTCTCTCGCCGGCCAGGTGCTCGATGGCCCCCAGCGCGGCGCCATCGCGCGCCCCCAGCCCGGGCGTCATCCGGGCGCCAACCGCCGACCGGTGGCTGATGCCGGCGCCGATCGGACGGCTGCGGTCGGGACGACCGTGCGGCTGGATGGCACGCACTCCACCGACGCGGACGGTGATCGCCTGGCGTTCCGCTGGGTCCTCGTGCGGCGGCCGGGCATCAGCCAGGCGGCGGTGTCCGACCCGGCGTCGCCGGCACCCGGGCTGACCGTCGACGTGGCCGGCACGTACATCGTCGGCCTCGTGGTGCACGACGGCGTGGCCGCCAGCGTCGCCGACACGGTGACGATCGACACGACCAACTCCGCGCCGCACGCCGAGGCCGGGCCCGACCAGACGGCGCGGGTGGGCGATGCGGTGCGGCTATCGGGACTCGGGTCGACCGATGCGGACGGGGATGCCCTGGACTACGCCTGGGCGATCCAGGCCGCGCCGCCCGGATCGCGGGCCGGCCTGTCGGCTCGCCGGGGCCTGGAGACGGCGTTCGTACCGGATCGCGGCGGGCGCTACGTGGTCCGGCTGGTGGTCTCGGACGGCGTGGCGGCGAGCCGCCCGGCGGAGGTCGTGATCGACACCGCGAACACCGCGCCCGTGAGCCGGCCGAACGGCCCTCCGCAGGCGGCCGTGGGGACGACGGTCACCCTCGATGGCAGCGCCTCCACCGACGTGGACGGAGACACGCTGGCGTATCGATGGGCGCTGACGACCGTGCCCGACGGCAGCGTGGCGGCGCTCTCGGATCCCGGGGCCGTGGCGCCGGACTTCCAGGTGGATCGCCCCGGCCTCTACGTCGCGCAGCTGATCGTGGCCGACGGGCTGGCGGAGGCCGCGCCGGCCACCGTCGCGATCGTGTCCGGCAACGCCGCGCCCGTGGCGCGCACGCGTCCCGGGTACAGCGTGCCCGTGGGCCAGGTGGCCGTGCTGGACGGAAGCCCGTCGAGCGATCCCGACGGAGATCCCCTCTCGTACCGCTGGGCCCTCGTGTCGCGGCCGGCGGGCAGCGCCGCGGCCCTCTCGGATCCGCGGGCCGTGATGCCCAACCTGCTCGTGGACCAGCCGGGCGTGTACGTGGCGCAGCTCGTCGTGAACGACGGGACCGCCGAGAGTGCGCCCGTGACCATGGCCATCTTCAACCCGCTGGCGCCCCCGGTGGCCGTGGCCGCGATCGGCAGCACCGCGGGGACGACCGTCACGCTCGACGGCACCGGGTCGTTCGACCCGGACGGCGATCCGCTCACCTATGCCTGGGCGCTCATCGCGACGCCGGCGGGCAGCGCGGCGGCCCTGTCGAATCCCGCCTCCGCGACGCCGTCGTTCGTCATCGACCGCAACGGGCCGTACGTGGCGCAGCTCATCGTGAACGACGGCACGACCAGCAGCGCGCCGGTGACGGTGAGCGTCCCACTGACGCCGCCGCTGCTCGTCGCCAACGCGGGACCGGACCAGGTGCTGTCGGGCCCCGGCGCGCTCGTGCAGCTGACGGGCAGCGGCAGCGTCGGAACCACGACGTTCACCTGGGCGTTCGTGTCGACACCGGCCGGGAGCGCCGCGGTCCTCTCGAACACGGCCAGCCCCGCGCCCACCTTCACGGCGGACGTGGCCGGCGACTACGTGGTCCAGCTCGTCGTGGGCGACGGCGTGCTCTCGAGCGCGCCGGACACCGTGGTGATCAGCACCGATCCGCCGAGCCTGATCCTGTCGCCGAGTCCGCTCGCCCTGGCGCCCGGCGGCGGCGGCACGCTGACCGTGTCGTTGCCCGCGGCGTACGCGGGGACGGGGGTGTACCCCACGATCACGCTCACGAGCTCGGACCCGTCCGTGGCGTCGGTGCCGGCCACGATTCAGATTCCGCCCGGGCAGACGAGCGCGGCGATTCCCGTGACGGGCGGCGGCATCGGAGGCGCCGTCATCACGGCCAGCGGCGGGGCGTTCGGGCCCGGCCGGGCCCTCGTGGGCGTGGGCACGACGGTCGTCGAGTGGGTCGTCGATGCCAGCGGCACGTGGGACACGCCCGCGAACTGGAGCGGCGGTGTCGTGCCCCCGGCGGGATCGGTGGTCCTCATCGATCGCCCGGCCGGCCACTACACGGTGACGGTGAACCAGGCGACCAACGCGATCGTGACGATGCTCGCCACCGAGGCGGTCGCCGTGAACAGCGCGTTCACCTTCACCGGGCACGCGACGTTCGGCGGAGGGCTCGCCCTGGCCGGCACGCTCAGCGGCGGCGCGGCCAGCCTCGCCGGCGCCTCGACATGGACGGCGGGCGTCATTGCAGGTACTGCCGTGCATGTCCTTCCGGGCCAATCGCTGGCGCTCGTAAGCGCGAGCCAGAAGCTGCTGGACAACGCGCCGTGGCTGAACGAGGGGACGGTGACGTGGAGCGGCGGGCCGCTGTATGTGCAGAGCAACGCGGCGGTGACGAACGCGGCCGGGGCGCTGTGGGACGTGCAGGGGGACCTGCAGCTGACCTCGTCGAACTGCGGGAGTCCGACGTTCACGAACGCGGGCACGCTGCGGCGGAGCGCGGGCACGGGGATCTTCTCGATCTCGAGCTGCGTGGCGGTGACCAACGCGGGGACGGTGGAGGTCCAGACGGGGGCGATGGCGGTGGCGGGCGCGGGACTGACGTCGACCGGGGCGCTGACGGTGTCGGCGGGGGCGACGGTGTCGCTGCACTCGATGACGCTGAACGCCGGGGCGACGCTCGGCGGCGGGGGGACGCTGACGCTGGATGGGACGACGGCGGTGAACGCGGCCATCACGTTCGGGGCGGCGACGACGCAGACCGGGACCGTGATCGGCAGTGGCACCGTGGTGGTGGGGGCGCCGTTCACGTGGACGGCGGGGGTGACGTCGGCGGCCGGGGGCGTGCAGGTGCCGGCGGGCCAGGCGCTGACCCTGTCGAGCGGGAATCAGAAGGTCCTGGACAACGCGCCGTGGCTGAACGAGGGGACGGTGACGTGGAGCGGCGGGCCGCTGTATGTGCAGAGCAACGCGGCGGTGACGAATGCGGCCGGGGCGCTGTGGGACGTGCAGGGAGACCTGCAGCTGACCTCGTCGAACTGCGGGAGTCCGACGTTCACGAACGCCGGCACGCTGCGGCGGAGCGCGGGCGCGGGGACCTTTTCGATCTCGAGCTGCGTGGCGGTGACCAACGCGGGGACGGTGGAGGTCCAGACGGGAGCGTTGGCGGTCGCGGGGGCGGGACTGACGTCGACCGGGGCGCTGACGGTGTCGGCGGGGGCGACGGTGTCGCTGCACTCGATGACGCTGAACGCCGGGGCGACGCTCGGCGGCGGGGGGACGCTGACGCTGGATGGGACGACGGCGGTGAACGCGGCCATCACGTTCGGGGCGGCGACGACGCAGACCGGGACCGTGATCGGCAGTGGCGCGGTGGTGGTGGGGGCGCCGTTCACCTGGACGGCGGGGGTGACGTCGGCGACCGGCGGGGTGCAGGTGCCGGCGGGACGGTCCCTGACGCTGTCGAGCGGGGTTCAGAAGGTCCTGGACAACGCGCCGTGGCTGAACGAGGGGACGGTGACGTGGAGCGGCGGGCCGCTGTATGTGCAGAGCAACGCGGCGGTGACGAACGCGGCCGGGGCGCTGTGGGACGTGCAGGGAGACCTGCAGCTGACCTCGTCGAACTGCGGGAGTCCGACGTTCACGAACGCCGGCACGCTGCGGCGGAGCGCGGGCGCGGGGACCTTCTCGATCTCGAGCTGCGTGGCGGTGACCAACGCGGGGACGGTGGAGGTCCAGACGGGGGCGATGGCGGTGGCGGGCGCGGGACTGGCGTCGACCGGGGCGCTGATGGTGTCGGCGGGGGCGACGGTGTCGCTGCACTCGATGACGCTGAACGCCGGGGCGACGCTCGGCGGCGGCGGGACGCTGACGCTGG